>NZ_RYFF01000124.1 GCF_004138165.1 Candidatus Chloroploca sp. Khr17 | reverse complement strand
CTAAACCTCTATAAAAACGAACATATGTATGTCGTCTGGCTCGCCCAATGGACACGTCAACGTAATATCTGCCAGGTCTCAACCATCCCCCGAGAGAAGCGGCGCAGCAGCCGCTCGGAGCCGAGCGCAAAGGCAAAGCTCATGGCTACCAACAGCAGCGCGTTGGGCCACCAGGCCGGGACACTGGTGGTGCCACCCAGGGCAGTGACGAGATGCCCCCAGTCTAGCACGTTCTGGGGGGTCGTGCCAACCAGCCAGGGGAACCACTGGGCGGCAAGCGGGAGCAGGCCGACCAGCGTGGTTCCCACGTCAACGAGCACACAACTCACGAGCAGCAGCAGGTACCACGGGTCGCGCCAGCGGTACCAGAGAGACAGCTCGGCGCGGGAGAGCAGGACGTGGAAGAGGAAGCCGAGCAGGCCGGTCAGCGGGGTCAGCCCCACCGGCGCGGTGATGCCGAGCACCGTGAAGCTGGCGTTGCTCAGCCAGACGCCCAGGCCGAGCAGGAAGAAGAACACCTCGCCGAGCATCCGGTCGCGCCAGGTCTGCGGGGCCCGGCGGCGCGACCGTGCGGACGCACGGGGTGCGGGGCTTCCACGAGCGGCCGATGCCGGACGCAGCGGCTCCGGGGGCGCGGGCTCCACCGGCCCCGCATCAGCGGGGGCCGGCGGTGGGGACACGACGAGCGGCGTGGCGGGTGGGATCCGTGGACGGCGGCGGAGGGTCAACGGCATGATCGTCTCCTTGCACTAGCCGTCAAAGGCACCGAAGTGGGCCACCGCCGCCTCCACGTGGCGTTTCGCGGCCAGGATCGCACGCGGGTCAGGCAGGTCGCCAGAGAGCGGGGGGGCCGCGTCTGGGTGGGCCGGGAGGCTGATGTGGCCCGTGGTCACCAAAAAGCCGAGCAGCGCCCACTCGCCGAGCATCCGGGCGGCTGGACTGTGCCGCCCGGTCTGTTTCACGGCCGCCAGCACCTCGCGTAACGCGCCAAAGCGCGGGTCGTCCGCCGGCACACTCGCATAGTATCGATCCGGAAAGGTCGTCTTCATCGGGGTCTCCTCCAATGGCGCACGCATGCGCCATACGGTGGGTGCGAGCGGGGAGGCCACGGGCGCACCCGCCGCTCGCACCCGGCTGATTCAGCGTCCCATTGCGGAAACACGCCGTTGAGCGGGGATCGGCCCAACGGCGCACCAACGGGTCATTGCCCCTGCACGCGATAGGTCGCCAGCCGTTCGATGCCATCGGCCACCCGGATGAGGGCGTCGGACAGCAGGGTCACGGACGTGAGCGGCGCGAGCAGGGCGCTGATGGTTGGGGCCATCACCTGGCCGCCCCCGCCGCAGAGCAGCACCTCGCCCTGGGCCAGGGTGCGCTCCCAGCGCGGCAGCACCTGCGCAAGGATCGCGCTGGCCGTGTCGTGCAGAGCCGTCTGCAGCTCGGCCCGCACGTCGCAGGGAGCCCCCGCGACCGTGATCGTGGCCTCCCCCTGGCGCAGCAGCGTCAGCACCTGGCCCGCCTCCAAGTGCCGCAAGCGCGGGAAGCGGCGCTGGATGAGCACCCGCGCCGTCTCGGCTGCGTGCTGCACCCCCAGCCGGAGGCCACCCTCGCTTCCTGGGATCAGGTCAAGGCCCTGTCGTCCCGTGAAATCGGTGGTCCCGCCACCGATATCGAGGACATAGCGCTGGCGCAGCAGCGCCCCGTTGGCGGCGATGCGCCCATCCGGGGTGAAGAGCAGGGTGGCGAGCGCGCCAATCGGCTGCGGGATGAACGACGTCCGCATGATGGTAACGGTGTAGGTCGTCGCACCCCACTGGAGCACATGCGGGATCGGTGGACTGCCTGGCTCCGTCTTGCCGGTCAGCCGCTGATGCAACGTGGTTCGCACCTGCGGGTGCGGATCATCCGCGACTGGCAGCCCCCCGGCGAAGATGACCTGCGCCCGCGTAACCCCGGCGGGCAGGCTGGCGACGATGGCGGCGAGATGCAGCAGCAGGTAGGCGGGGGCCTGGGCGCGGAGTTCGGCGCTGCCAATGAGGGCAACATCGGTGACGCCCGCCCGCTGCGCATCGTGGCCGACCAGGTAGGGCGTGTTCGGCTCGATGCCCGCCGGCCCGCTGAGATAGACCCAGGGCTGCACCGGGGTCTCGGTGATGAAACAATAGCCCGGGCGACTGCTGAGCATCCGCACCAACGATGGCGCGATCGCCCAGGCCCCGCCCTGGTGGCGGTACTTCGTCGTGACATTGCCGATATCGGCGGCGATCAGGATGGGGGTGGTGGTCATCTGGTGGGCTCCTTGTGCGCGTTGGCCCCATGCGTGCCCAACTGCGCTATAATTGAACGACAGTCGTATTGAACGGGAGGTCATTCCCATGGGCGAACAGGATCTGCTGCACGTGCAGCGTGACGCAATGAGCCAGATTGCCGAGCGCCACGGCGTGACCCGTGTGCGCATCTTTGGTTCGATGGCGCGTGGCGAAGCAACCCCTGAGAGCGACATCGATTTGCTGGTTGAGACCGGCCCGGCCACGAGTGCCTGGTTTCCCGCCGGACTGATCCTCGATCTTGAGCACCTCCTCGGGCGACGGGTCGATGTGGTGACCGAGCGGGCACTGCACCCGGCCATCCGCGAGCGCGTGCTCCAGGAAGCGCGTCCGTTATGAGCGACGATACGATCTACCTGCAGCCTATCCTGGCGTGCATCAGCCGGATTGAGCGCCACGTGGCTGGTGGCCGTGAGGCCTTTCTTGCCTCGGATCTGCTGCAGGATGCAACGCTCCGCAACCTGCAAACCTTGTCCGAAGCAACGCAGCGCCTGTCCGCAGCGGACAAGGCAACGCAGCCCCAGATCCCCTGGGCGCAGATTGCGGCCTTTCGCAACGTCCTGGTGCATGTCTACTTGAGCATTGACCTCGAACAAATCTGGATCGTGATTCATCACGATATTCCTCCCCTGAAACAGGCGGTGCGTGCGCTGTTGGACGCTCAGCCGTAGGCCGACATGCTCCGTGGATGTGCGCCGCAACGAGCCATGCTGGCTGCGGCGCAGCGGTTCATGCCGGGCGCTCGTCGCGCCCGGCACGGCGATAATCTGTCGCCGCGATGCGCAGGATCTCGCCGGCGAAGGCGTGCTGATGCATCCGCGAGACGATGCGTTGATCAAGGTGTTCCAGCGCCCGATTGCTCGTGATGATCGTCGGCAATGCCAGGTTATAGCGGTGATTGACGATCTGGTAGAGCTTCTCGCGCGCGACCGTTACGACTTGGGGACTACTTCTGCCAGCCCCTCTGGGGGCCAGCCGAGCAACTGCCCCCGACAGAGCTGG
>NZ_RYFF01000168.1 GCF_004138165.1 Candidatus Chloroploca sp. Khr17 | reverse complement strand
GCGCACCTTCGATCGTCCGCTGCCGGTATTCTGGTTTGTGTACGTTTGACACCATAAAAAAGTGACACCTGGTGAGGCTAACGCCCTGCAAACCCGTCTATGCGCTGCAAAAAGCCAGCATTGCTGGCTTTTTGCAGCGCACAGACGATCTGGGGGGAGCCGCAGGCCCCAAACCCCGCTTTAGCGTCTGACGATGAGCGGCAAGAAGACGGTGTGCTCGCGGGTCAAGTTTGACGGGTCGCGAGCGACGCGTACCGGGCCGTATTCACTGGTAAGGCCATTGTTGGCAACCTCGACGAGCCAGTAGGCGTAGGCATTGTCAGGTGTCGCGGTGGTGTCAACAAACTGGTACGCTGCCCCGCCTGTGCTGCTGCCTCGTGACGCGATCATCTGTGGGGTGATCAAGACGGCCCCGGCGCGGGTACCATCGCTGCTGCGCCACAGATTGAACCCTCGTGTGTCCAGTTCCATACCGGTTTCCCAGGCGACTTCCACGCCAGCGTTGGTACGTGCTGCCGTAAAGCTCTTCAGGGTGATCGGGGTTAGGAAGCTGAAGCGTACCTCTTCCTGGTCATCTTCGGCGAGGATGTTATTGGCAGGTGTGCTATCAATATCGAACTCGATCGCACGCCAGACCTCGGCGACGCTGACGATCTCTTCGGCATCACCGGCGGTGATCTCTACATCCACAAAGATCTGCACGGCACCACCGGCGGGCAGGGTTCCGACATCCCAGGTACCAATGCCGGTTGTTGGTTCGTAGCTATAGGTTCCCTGGCCGGTGCTGTAGGTGACATAGCGCAGCAGATTCTGGGGGATGCGATGTTGCACCTGCACCTGCGTCGCAGTGGTACACGGTTCTGCGTTGCACTGCTGACGGTTGAGCAGATCAATGACGAGGCGCGCGGTTCGATTTTCACCGTTGAGGATGGCAACGGAATGGGCCAGTTCCAGGTCAATCACCAGTGGTCGCACCACCTGGCTGGACTGGTCATCTTCGTTGGGGTCGTCGTTGCCGGGGGTGCTGTTGGGATCGGGTTGATCGGA
>NZ_RYFF01000167.1 GCF_004138165.1 Candidatus Chloroploca sp. Khr17 | reverse complement strand
TTTTGCGGCGGGGGCAGTGGTGCGTTGGGCCGGGAGCGATCTGCCCACCGAGCGGGTTGGAGCGGGCGAGTTGCGGGCCACCGTGGCGGCCAATTTGCTGAGCAGCGCCGGCAGCGTGGCCGTGACGGTACGCAATCCCAGCCCGGGCGGCGGCGAAAGTAGCGCACGCAGTTTTGTCGTGAGTGCCGTCCAGGACAATCCGTTGCCCGCGTTGGCGAGTCTTACGCCCGCGAGCCTGCTCGCGGGCAGCGGGCCCGTGCGGATCAGCCTGCAAGGCAGCGGCTTTATCGCCAGTTCGCACGTCGAACTGAATGGTGAGCACCGCCCAACGAGCTACCGTGGGCCAGAATTGCTCGACGTTGACCTGAGTGCAGCTGATCTGGCGCAACCGGGCGCGCGTGGCCTGCGGGTCGTCAACCCCGCACCGGGCGGCGGCGCCTCCGAGGTGCTGACCCTGAACGTGGGTAGTCCGAGCGCGCCACCGCCACCAGGCCTGATCAGCCTGAGTCCGGCCAGTGTGGTCGCCGGAGCGGGCACCGGTCTTGAGCTGAACCTTCGTGGCAGCGGGTTTGTCGAGGGCACCCAAGGTCAGTGGAACGGGAGCACGCGGCCAACCCAATTGATCAGTGCAGATGAAGTCGTGATCAGCCTCTCGGCGGCGGATCTGCTGACGCCGGGGGCCGGTGAACTACGGGTGCGCAACCCCGACGGCCAGCTCTCCAACGGACTAGGTTTCAGTATCGTGGCCCCGGGCAGCAACCCACGCCCGAGTGTGCAGGGCCTGCTTGGTCTGGGGCGCAATGGGACGATCCTCATCGTAACCTTGGCGGGCAGGGACTTTGTACCGGGGGCGATCGTACGCTGGAACGGGGTCAGCCGCGCTGCCACCAACGTCACACCAACCACATTACAGGTAGCTCTGCAACCCGAAGACGCGCGGAGCTTCGCCCTGGTTCGTGTGATCAATCCAGAGCCGGGCGGCGGCGAGTCGGCCGCGATCGTCGTGCATATCCCGACCGCGTATCTGCCGCTCGTGTGGCGCTAAGATC
>NZ_RYFF01000166.1 GCF_004138165.1 Candidatus Chloroploca sp. Khr17 | reverse complement strand
CTTTGCGCCTCTGCGCCTTTGCGTCAAATAACCCACCGTATTGGCAGGGTTGACCCGTCTTGCCACCAAGACGCGCATACTCTACCATCAAACCTTTGCGCCTCTGCGCCTTTGCGTCAAATAACCCACTGTATGTGCAGGGTTGACCCGTCTTGCCACCAAGACGCGCACGCGCTTCCCTCAAACCTTTGCGCCTCTGCGCCTTTGCGTCAAATAACCCGCCTTATTTGCAAGGTATTCTGCCTAAAACAAGCGGTCTAGCAGTTCTGTTGGTACTTGGGCGCGTAAATCGGGATAGTCTTCGATGAGACGGGCAAGATCGGCGAGGTCTTTCTGGCGCTTGCTGGCACGTCGCTCAGGGTCAAGTGCGGCCCAGATTTTGCCTTGCAGTGTGTCTTGCAGGCTGGCAACCGGTAAGCCAAGGCCTAGCACATTTTGAATGTCGGCTCGCTGTGGGAAATCGGCGTATCGCTGATCGAGTTGGATCTGAATGCGCAGATCTGACCCAGGGAGTCCGATGTTCAGGCTGTGGGGAAACCGTTTGAGTGAGAACTGCGCTGCGAGCAATTGCTCCAGCAACTCCAATTGCTCAACGGCGATCACGACATCGAGATCGAGACTCACGACTGGGTCAACATATGCGTTGACGGCCTGACCGCCAATGACACAGTAGCGGATCTGTTGCTCGTTCAGTAACGCAATGAAGCGCTCAAGCAAATCAGTATGATCCATAGTTACTGTTTTCCAGTAGGTCAAGGCCTGCATATCAGGAGCCTCTGTTTGTTTGCTGACTAGTGTCGTTGCTACCCATGATTGTTTGCTTCACGCCCGCGGGCGAGGCGCGGGCGCTGCGCCCTGCCCAGGGGGGTTGATGCTCCGCAGGGTTTGTTGGGGGGCAACAGACTGCTTGCGGGCGCTGCGCCCCGCACCCAGCCCGAGGGGACTATGCTCCGCAGGGGGTCTTGCAAACAGACGGCTTGCGGGCGCTGCGCCCCGCACCCCGCCCGAGGGGGCGCTGCCCCCTGGACCCCCGCGAAGGGGCCTCGCCCCTT
>NZ_RYFF01000035.1 GCF_004138165.1 Candidatus Chloroploca sp. Khr17 | reverse complement strand
GGAAAGGTGCTGGCACGCACCCAGGGGCCGGTTACCGTGTTGGAACGGCCCGCTCAAAAAAGTGACACCTGGTGAGGGGCGTTAGCCCTAAAGGTAAGGCCCAATGGAAGAAACACCACCAATCCCACTCCTGCTCACCGAACGCCTGCGTCTACGGCCTTTTACCCTCGACGATGCCCCGACCGTGCAGGTGCTCGCCAGTGCTGCCGAAATTGCCGATACGACCCTCAATCTACCCCATCCCTATCCCGAAGATGGCGCAAAACAATGGATCAGTACGCACGCCGATAAAGCCACTGCTTCCAATGAACTGACCTGGGCCATTTGTGATCTGACAACAGATGAGGTCTATGGCGCCATTAGTCTGATTGTGCGTCCATCCTATCATCACGCCGAAGTTGGCTACTGGATGGGCTTGCCGTATTGGGGCCAAGGGTACACGACCGAAGCTGCACGGGCCGTCCTGGCCTACGGCTTCAACCAGCTTGGCCTTGAACGAATCTTTGCTCGTCATCTCGCCCGCAATCCCGCCTCTGGTCGGGTGATGCAAAAGATCGGGATGCACTTCGAAGGATGCCAGCGTAGACACCTCGTCAAAAACGGCCAGTTTGAGGATTGTGTCAATTACGGCATCATCCGCAGCGAATATGCTGCCTAAGACGATGAAAAAAGCCCTCACAGGTCTGCTCGACCTGTGAGGGCTTGTCTACCGACCTGCTCAACGCATCACGTCTGCGTAGGCTACCTGCAACGCAGCCTCCTCTTCACCCGAGAGCGGCATCAGCGGCAAGCGGACACTGGTTCTGGGCAGATCACTTGTCCAGGTCAACGCCGCTTTGAGCGCCGGTGGTGTATTTACTGGATCAAGCAGATTGCGCAACGCCGTCAGGCGTGCCTGGGCACCCTGCACATCGCCGCCTGAGATGTGGGCATCATAGACCGCCCGCGCCATCCGTGGGAAGGCACTCGACAGCGCGGTAATTGCACCTGCCGCCCCGCCCGAAAGGGCCAGCGCAATGAGTTTGTCACTGCCTGTAAAGACGTTCAGGTCTGGGTACCGGTCGATTAACAGTTTGGAGTTGTCCCAGTTCCCACTGCTATCCTTCAACCCGTAGATCTTGTTCCCGTGACTCTCAAGCAATTGATCAATGATGGGCGGCGTGATCGGCACACCTGTCACCTGCGGGATGTTGTAGAGCATCAGCCGAGCATCCGCTGGCAAGGCATCACAGAGCGCACGATAATATTCAACAATCCCGGCTTCAGGCGGGCCTTTGATATAAAACGGTGGCATCACCAGTACCGCATCTGCCCCTCGAGCAAGCGCATAGTTGCTCAGCGCAATCGTTTCGGTCAAGGCCGCACAACCCGTACCTGCAATCACCGCAAGTGCACCACGATGCTCAAGAATCAGATCGAGCACACGCTCGCGTTCCGCCACACTCATCGAGGGACCTTCACCGGTGGTTCCCAGCGCTAAGACCCCGTGCAAACCGCCTGTTTCAAGAAACCGCATATAGCCAGGTAGCCATTCGTAATCCACTGGTCCCACTTCACTGATGAATGGGGTCAACATCGCGCTGATAATGCCTTTGATCTCGGCCATATGTTTCAACTCCTCACAACAGCGAACTTCACAACAGCGCCCCGGCAATGCCGGGGCGCTGTTGACTGTTTATCAGAGGGTTAGAGCACTTGCGTAGCAACGTACTGGTTTTGTGTCTGAGTAATGCAGCTAATATCCTGACGCAACTGCGCAGACAAGAGCGGTACTGTAATGTCGTGCAAGAGCGGTGCTGTAATGTCGTGCAAGAGCGGTGCTGTAATGTCGTGCAAGAGCGGTACTGTGATGTCGTGCAAGAGCGGTGCTGTAATGTCGTGCAAGAGCGGTACTGTGATGTCGTGCAAGAGCGGTGCTGTGATGTCGTGCAAGAGCGGTGCTGTAATGTCGTGCAAGAGCGGTGCTGTAATGTCGTGCAAGAGCGGTGCTGTAATGTCGTGCAAGAGCGGTGCTGTGATGTCGTGCAAGAGCGGTGCTGTAATGTCGTGCAAGAGCGGTGCTGTGATGTCGTGCAAGAGCGGTGCTGTGATGTCGTGCAAGAATTGTAGTAAAATACAGTTGCGACTTCCAGAAAATCAGTCTAACCATCAAGATAAACCGTCGTGAGTGCTGGAACAAAGATGCCAGAGAACAAAAACACTCACATCCCAAGCGTAACATCTTGCAAGGACTTCTGCAATCACACAACGGTATGGTCTAGTCACACCCCTGGTACTGTTGTCGTATCACCATAAAGTACTATTGCAGTACAATGTTGCAAATTATATTCCGTGGTATCCTTGGCATGATAGACAGGATAGGGTATTGTCAAAAGGTACAGTGAACAGTGCAAGGCTTTGCCTTGCCTTAAGGTAGAAAAGTTATGCTCAGGCGTGTCGCAATAATGTACAATCCATTTGCCGAGCCAGCCTCGGCACTGTCGATCGAAGTCGCAACCTGGCTCCGCGAGCGAGGCGTCATGACCTGGCGTGGCATCTCGCAAGAGGCACGTGACACGCCGGGAGTACTGCACGACACTGATTTGATGGTTGCAATGGGGGGTGATGGCACTGTCTTGCGGGCGGCTCGTCTCTGTTTTCCTCTGGATATTCCATTGCTCGCCGTAGCCCTTGGACACCTGAGTTTTATGTCTGAAGTCCAGCCCGAAGAGATTTACGAGGGCCTCGAGCGGGTGATCCAAGGTGGGGGATGGCACGATGAACGTTCGTTGATCCGAGCGGCGCTCTATCGCGAAGGGCAACCAATCGCCGCCTTTACGGCGCTCAACGATGTGGTGCTTTCACGCAGCGATATTAGCCGTGTGATCAAGGCCCACGTGACGATTGATGACTCACCCTTGACCACCTATCTCGCTGATGGAGTCCTTGTAGCAACCGCAACAGGCTCGACAGCCTATGCACTGGCTGCCGGAGGCCCCATTGTTGACCCGCGCTCGCGTTCGCTTGTGCTGGTTGGCATTGCCCCCCATCTCACCAATGTGCCCTCGATGGTGCTGCACGAGGATGCTGTGGTCTCGATTCGCGTCGAAAGCCATTATCATGCTATCCTAGCGGTTGATGGGCGCGAGAATCTCCCGCTCCATTATGGCGATGAGGTCGTTGTTCGGCGTAGTCCCAAGGTCTGTACGTTTGTCAGGTTACGTCCGAGTAGTCAGTTTTATACGCGGCTGGTAGAACGGCTGCGTCGCGATGCGTGAGAGAGAGGATTCAGTATGCAATACGTTGGAGCATCGGTTGGTGGTGTGATTGATGCACCTATGCAGGCGATCTGGGATCTGATTAGCAATCCAGTCCGCCACCCCGAACTGGCTGGTAGTGGGGAAGTGCAGTCGGTTGAGGTCGTCAGTGGGCCGATGGGCCTTGATGCGATCTTTCAGTCGCGGCAAAATATGCGCGGCATAGAATATACGACGGCCAATCGTGTCGTGATCTGGCAACCACCCTATAATATTGCTTGGCGCATCGGCTTCCCCTTTGCCCCTGGCGTCGCCCAGATCTGGATGTTCACTCTTACCCCGGCTTTCGGCGGAACTCTGGTCGAGAATGGGGTCGTTCTGCCTTTTGTGGTGCCCTCGGTCTTCCCTTTCAGTATGATCCGCAAGCAGATTGCACGCCGCCTGATTGCTGTCATGTATCCGACCATCTCGAATATTTCGCAACTCCTCGGTGTGGCCGCGCCAACGCAATTGACGGCCGCCTATGACCCGCCCTCAATGGTGTCAGTTTTGTTGCCATCGCCTTTGATCCAGGGCGCCGCAATGGCCGGTGGCCTGGCGACCCTCTTGCTTGCGATGAAGAAGAAGTCGCGCGCACGGGCTGCTTAACCTTTTGTCTTAGAAACAACTGGTACCCTAGGAGCGAAGTCTAAGGACTTCGCTCCTATTGTTGTGCCATATGAAGGCTACTACAATAGATCATGAAGCCAGTGTAACCTGTGATACCATTCCACCATCATTGGCATGACTTGTGCTTGTGAGTTGGGGCGCGAGGAACCATCATTATGAAAACCCGTTATCTTGCATCATATCTATGCTGTTCGCTCCTGTGTTTCCTTTTGTTGGCCCGCGCGCCCGTGCCGACCTATGCTCAAATCACAACACCTGCACATCCTTTGCATCCGCCAGTCGCCCCGTTAGCGGTCCACGTTGAACCCAGGGTTGCCCCAACATCAAACCCGGCCCAGGCTTTGCCCCCCCTCAAGGCCGTCTTGATCGTCGGGCCCATTGATGGCGACGAAGGTAGCTGGACAAACAAAGAACGCGGCAATATGGAACTGGCCGCTCAGGAGCTCGAAGCAAATGGCGTGACGGTGATGCGGTTTTATACCCCTGATACCAATTGGGACGCGATCAAGGCGGCTGCGCAAGGTGCCCATTTTCTGCTCTACCGGGGCCACGGGGTCTTTTTGAGTGATATGCCTTCACCGGATGTGGGTGGCCTGGCGCTGAAGGATCAGTTTGTGCTACCCGACGATCTTCGGCAACAGCTTCAACTCGCCCCCAATGCCATTGTGATGCTCTATGGCTGCTTCACCGCAGGCAGTTCGAGTCTCGACGGCTCGATCAGCAGCGAAGAGGCCCAACGACGGGTGGCCCAGTACGCCGATCCTTTCTTTGACATCGGGGCCGCTGGCTACTATGCCAACTGGTTTGGTGATGCCTTCCAACAGTACCTACGCTCACTCTTTGCCGGCAAGACCCTTGGCGAAGCGTATGAGGCTTACTTCGATTTCAACCCGGTAAGTGTCGAGCGCTTGGCGCATCCCGAGCATACCGCGATGGCGATGTGGCTTGATAAAGATGTCTGGAGTGGGGTGGTACGCTACAATAATGCCTTTGTTGGCCAAGCCAACCAGACCCTCGCCGATCTCTTCCAGGTTCCCACAGTTGAGCTATCAGAAACGAGCGTGGCAATGCTCGCCGATGATCAGTCGCCCACCACTACGTATCAGGTTATCGTCGAAAGTTCAACGGAAACCAGCCTCTCATGGCAGGCTCAGGTGACCAATCTTGCCGAAACACCCTGGTTGCAGGTGACCCCCGCGACTGGTACAACGGGACAAGCGCTGACCCTCCTGGTTGATCCACACGCTCTCCCAGTCGGCATACATACCGCCACCGTGCGCATCTTTAGTACGTCACCCCAGTATTGCCTGAGCGAAGAGACCCTGACCATCCAGATCGTCAAGAGCGGAACCCTCTTATCGCGAGTCTATCTGCCAGCCATCACCCGGTAGGAGCACGGCATTGACGAAGAATTCCTGTGACGAACAAAGCCAGCGAAACTGGCTTTGTTCGTCACAGGAATTCTTCTTTTCACGGCATCGGAATGCCCAAATTCGTTGACCCACCACGGAGGCCACCACCGGGGAAGAGCGAACGCTCAGCAATGATCGGGCGCGTGCTCTGCACGATGGCCGAGACAATGTTTTCGTCGGGGTAGATTTCGTGGACAGCCATCGTGTAACGTGCGCCAGCCGGCACCACAATGCTCTGTGAACCAATGGCCCCATCACCAAAGCTGAAATCAACCGTCACTGTGGTCGGCAAACGGTCGGGGTTGCTGACGCAGAGATAGTAGGTGACGTCGCTGGTGCGCCCATCAACAAACGCCCAGCGCAGGGCTGGAGCCGTGGCCCCGGTACCAATCGTACCAGCCGCATCGTTATTGAAGCGCAGCGAGCGTTCTACAGCGACAGG
Source organism: Candidatus Chloroploca sp. Khr17 (assembly GCF_004138165.1). Taxonomy (GTDB): domain Bacteria; phylum Chloroflexota; class Chloroflexia; order Chloroflexales; family Chloroflexaceae; genus Chloroploca. Next base: position 54,663 of record NZ_RYFF01000035.1, on the reverse strand, counting down.
GCGGTCTGCGGTAACCATGGAACTGACGCCAAGATCTGGGATGATCGCATTGGCATTGATGGCAAGTTGCGTGCGTGGTGGCACCGCAAACTGGCGTACCGCAGCCTCGCCTTCAGGCCCCATAAAGGTTGCCGTGACATTGGCTGGTTGGAGGTTGGGGTTGAGCACGAGCAGGTGCATCTGGAAATCGCTCTGGGTTGTGCCTTCGGCAAAATACCAGCGCCGTGCCAGCGTCGCGATCCCACGCCCCGTATGCAATCCCGAGCCATTCTCGCCAAACCGCATCGTACGTTCGGCGGCCAGCGGCTGACTGGCAACAATCTGTACACCGAAATTCTTCCCAACGAGCGGGAGACTGCCATCAGGCAGGGTAATGTCGTTGACAGCAATAACCAGACGCGATTGGGCCGCAATCTGCACATCCTGCGCAAAGGTGGCCCCATCACGCTGCATATAGATCAGGGTTGCCTGCACATTGACCGGATTGGGGTTGAAGAGCAACAAAAAGGTGCGCTGGGTGCCTTCAGTTGAACCTTCCGCAAAATACCAGACCCGTGAGAGTTCGGTAATACCCGGCCCTCCATCAATATCGGTCGTCAGGCTCATCGACCGTTCAACCAGAATGGGCGCACTCGACTCGACAATCGCCGGCAACGCCAGCGCATTATCCAGCAAGGTGTTCACGGTCAGGTCGGCCCGGGCATTGGCTGGAATACGCACAATGCTGGTCACCGGCGTATCGCCAGGGCGCACAAGCGTCACTGTCGCTTCAGTTTCGGCCTCAGTCGGGTTAAAGAGGGCCAAGCGTTGACTATACTCGGCTACATTGCCCTCGGCAAAATACCAGCGTGCTCGCACAGTAGATTGGTCAGTCAAGAGGCGCAGTTGCGGCACCAACGCATCGAGCTCAGGCGTACGCTCGGACGCAGCATTAATGAGTGTATCGAACCCAACGATATTAGGACGATCAGTCGCCGCAGCATCACCGGCCACGCGATGTGTCCCCATCGGATCGATGCCATAGGCTTCACCAAGCCAGGCCATCAGGTTGATCAACACACCCTGTGCCGTCGGAGAGAGTGCCCCCCCTCGCGGAACAAGCACACCAATATGGACAGCGTCACCCCCGGCGGCCATCCGGGGCACAAATGACGTTGGCCCACCGAGGCGCCCCTCAAAGAGATTGCCTTCGGGATCAAGCAGGTAGTGGTAGCTCAGGTCTTCCCACCCGAGCACATCCAGTTGATAGCTTGCCAGCGCACGCACCATGTCAAGGCTTGTCCCGGCCCTCACTTCGGCATCGATCTGATGCAATACCAGGCCACGTGGTGTACGTCGCAGGGGCTGCGCTGCTTCCGCTCGGCCACGCCAATCGGCGCGTGGAATAACCGCAGGCCGTGGGGTCAGGGTCTTGCCTCCTGCGAGCAGCGGACGGCGGGGCAACCCCGTGGCAAAAATAGGCTCAGGTGGAGCCGTACTCAAGTAGGTAAGCGTGATGGCTTCGAGCACCGCTGAAGCACGTTCCACTTCGCTTGTAAAGCTCGCCCGCACCTGAAGCGCCTGGCTGGTAGCTGGCACAGCGAGCACCGCAGGGGTCACAAACGTACCCTCATCATCAGACGCAGCTGTCGCGGCATCAATCGCGCTGAGGGGCTGCCATGCGCCCCACCCTGCCTCAACATTATCGTCACCCTCACTATCACGCACACGCACTTCAAGGGCCAGGCGGGTACCCTCGGGCACATCAGCCTGCCAGCTTGCCCCGACAGCATTGAAGGCAAAGTCGGTGACAAAAGACGGCGAGACAAAGGAACCCTCGCGCTGCTCATCGGCAAGGCGCACCTCACCGCCAGCATTATTCGTCACCAACGCCCCCTCAGCAACACCAGCCTCCCAATCAGTGACGGTCGTGAGGCTAAGCGCCGCGAGGTTTGTCTGAGGACCCTGCTGCTGCGCAGCGGCAGGCAGCAGGGCAAACGAAGCACAGACGACAGCGAGCACGATGAACGAAACAAACAGAGCAGGAGAGCGCTGGCTCATGGGTACCGCCTATGGAGCAACTCGCGCAGCGCCGCCAAAGGCACCGCGATAGGCATTCGCCGAGTCGTAGAGCATCCAGCCATCAATTTCGGGAAACTTCTCGGTCGCATCAATTTGGGCCCGCACCTCTTCAGGGCCATACCGCACGACCTTGTAAGCCCACGGATCGGTATGATCCTGCAACCATGGGCGCAGACGAGCATACTCGCCCTCAATCGTTTCGAGGCCAGCCGCATTCGCGGCCTCAAGCACCTTGTATGGCTCTTCGACCGGTGAAGGCAGATCAAACGCGCCAGGCCACCAGAGCGAAGGATAGGGCATCGGGGCAATGTAGTCAGTATAATTGCCCATCAACTGCATATCCTGGGCAATCGTGAGTGATCCACCCAGCACAACCCGGCCAAAGACACAGATCGACATCTTGGCCCCGGCCCCATTAACTGCACGATGCGCCTCGTCCATAAACTCAGTAATAACCTCGAACATTCGATCTGGATTATTCACCGCATCAATTGGCTCAGAGAAGAGCAACTTCTCGCCAAACTCAGCCTTTGGGCCAAACCAATCGGGGAAGCGAATATAGTCATAATTGACTTCATCAAAGCCCATCAAGGCCGCTTCCACGCCAAGCTGAATATTATAGTCCCAGACATTGCGATTCGTCGGATCGAGGTAGGCATACCGAATGCCAGGGCCAGGATAATCTGCGTAAACTTCACCGGTCTCCCGCACGCGAATCGACCACTCGGGACGGGCATCGGAAAGCACATTATCATGCGAGAAGAGTTGAATGCGTGCAATCGTATAAATGCCACGATCTTTGAGGCCTTGCACCAGCGCCGGCATATCAATATAGGGCCGCGAGAGGTTCAATTCACGGGCCAGCGGCACTTGTGAGTCATAATAGACCATACCGAGATCGTCACGCAAGTCACTCTTGATGTCAATCACGATCGCATTCAATTCAGTCCGCTCAATCAACTCGATATATTCTTCGAGCAGATTGGGCACACTGGCAACCGCAGACGTCACATAGAGCGCCTTAACACGGAAGCGTTCCAGGGCAATTTCGGTCGGCACGTTACCAGGTTCAATCGGGATAATTTCCGTCCGATACCCAGGCGAGAGCACCTGCAGATAGCCCTGTTCGGGGAGACCGGGGAGGGTAAAACTGCCATCTTCACTATCGACAATGCGCTCAAAGGCCACATCTGTGCCAGGGAACGTTGTCGTCGCCAGGATGGCGGCATTGACGATTGGTTGACCACTATCTTTGTCAATCAAACGTCCACTCAAGGTATCAGGGCGCAACACCGCATCAAGCGCCGTCACCTGGCCGAGTTCCTGCGAGAGGGTGGCATAACCATCAGCACTAATCTCGACCGTGACCGCATCAACGGGAATCCCCGTAACCCGATAGGTACCCGAGGCATCCGTCTGGGCACGCACATCGCCGACTTGCACCGTTGCCCCGGCAATACCTTCAGCGGTATACCGATCCGTAATCGTACCGGCAAGCACATTCGGCCTCAGGTTCAGATCGAAGGCTGTTGTGCGAACGAGTTCTTCGGATGCGGCGGCAAAATCCTCGGCTTCAACAGCAAGGGTAAACTGCTCGGGCAACCCGCTCAGCGTATACCGCCCTTCGAGATCGGTTGTCGTCGTAAGCGTCTGCGTCACATCAAACGTCGCCACCACCTGAGCATCGTCGACAGGCATGCCGGTAAATTCGTCGAACACAACGCCCGTCAGACCATTGGGACGCAACGACGTATTGAGCGTCACCGTCAACGCATTTGTCCCAGCCAATTCGGGGCGTCCTGCAAGAGGCAAAGCCAGCGCCTCATACTGCGGAGCACGTACCTCAAGCGTATCACGATTACTCCATCCGGCAACGCTGAAGACACCCTCATCACTCGTCGTACTCGTACTCGCACCAACCTCAACCAGCGCACCTGCAACTGGTTCACCCGTATAAGCATCGGTAATGACACCGGTTAAAGTGGCTGGAGTTGTGCTACAACCAACGACGACAAGGATAAGCAAAAGGAAAAGCAGGGTTGTGAACCCACGCTGCACAGCATACACACGTCCTCGACGGATCATTCGCGCATAACTCCTCAAATAGACGCAGCGATACCAGATATGATCAACACGAGGACATTGTACACCATTTTCTCGGGAATGCAGGGCAACCAGGCGCTTGTGTCACTACAACAGACCGACTTCAAAGACTTGATGAGGTTGCTCTTTGCCCTTGAGGTGAATCGGGCCACGGGGGATGAGTTTCCAGGGCGAGAGCCAGTTTTCAGCGAGCACATCGGCGAGGTGATGCGAAACAATCACCTGACCGGGATGAGCGATGCCCGAAAGACGTGAAGCGGTATTGACCACATCACCAATAAGCGTATAATCCTGGCGTTGTTCCGAACCAATATTGCCAACAATGGCCCGGCCAAAACTAACCCCAATGCCCATCCCGATCGTATAATCAAGCTCAGCCTTCCACTCGGCGGCCAGCATCGTAAACGCATGCTGCATCGCAACAGCAGCCGAGAGCGCCCGTTGCGGATCATCGGGATGCGCAATCGGTGAACCAAAGACCCCGATGATGCCATCGCCGAGAAACTTATCAATCGTCCCATCGTAGGCATACAGCACTTCCGTCATCGCGGTAAAATAGCGATTGAGGATCTTCTCGATCAAGACCTTAGGCTCGGTGCGTTCGGTAATCGTCGTAAAGCCGCGGATATCGGCAAAAATGACCGCCACCTGACACTCAGTCGGCTGACCAAAGCTCCCTCCGGCTGTAAGCAATTGCTCGGCTACCTGCGGTGACACATAACGCCGAAAAACGTCACGCACCCGATCCCGCTCCTGGCGTTCGAGGCGCTTGATCGGCGTAATATCACGCAAGACCAGCACCTTACCAAGGCTCACATGCTCACCACTTGCCACCGGGGCAATGCTCACACTGTAACTGACATCGCCAGGCAGGGTCATCTCAGTCACGCTCGAGGCGTGATCCATAGACGCCTCAACGAGCGACAGCAGATGGGCCAGCACCCCATTGCCCTGCTCAACCAGCGCATGCATCGGCTTGCCATAATGCTCCTGAAGCGGTAAGCCAAAGTGCTCTTCGGCCGCACGATTCGCCAGCAAGAGATCCTCGTCAGGCCCAAGCAACAAAATCGGATCGGTCGCACTCCGCAGCACGGCATTCAGGGTTGAGCGTTCATCTTCGACCGCCCGATAGAGGTGTGCATTGCCAAGGGCAATGCTATACTGATACATAATCGCACTCAGCACAGCCTCGTCATTGCTGCCAAAAGCGTCAGCCTCAGAACTGCTGACATCAAGCACCCCAAGGACTTCACGGCGCAGAATAATAGGCACAATCAGCTGTGAGCGCACCTGTGCATCATCGGGCAGTAGCACCTCAAAGCGATCTTCCCGCGTCACATCGGTCACGGTCACAGGTTGATGGGTACGAAAGACCTCTGCATAGAGACCACGATGCAACGCAAAGCGAATGTCGCGATGGCTATGTTCGACCATGGGGCCTGCCACCGCTTGAACCACCAGTTCGTCACCCTCGCGCATCATCAGACAGACCAGCGGGTAGCCAAACTGTTGTTGAATCATATGCACCAGCAGCCGGGTAATCTGCTCAGGTGCCATCAGTTCCGACAGGTACGCATTGATCTCATTGACCTTACGCAACTCTTCGGCACGGCGCGTAAGCAGTTCTTTCTGGCGTTGGGTCAGACGAAACAGGCGGGCACTCTCGAGGGCCACCGCACTCTGCGCGGCAAGTGACGTGAGTAACTCGACATGCTCTTCGGTGAAAAAACCGGGCGTATGATGCACCAGTGTAATCACCCCAAGGGCTTGGCCCTCACGGATCAGCGGAATCGCGGCCACCGAACGTACTTTCGAGTGATAGGTATTTGTTGTTACCCAGCGGCTATCATGACGCGCATCTTGAATAATCGCGGGCCTGCGCTCGCGCAAAACCCAGCCAGCCAGGCCCTGACGCAAGAGATCATTCAAGACGAGCGTCGAGGGGTTGCGACTACTCGAGTAACAGACGGGCTGATGATCCTCAAATTCAGCCAGAATGATCGAAGCCCTGATCGCCCCGAGCGAATCGGCCAGATGATCGAGAAAGCCAGTCATCAACACATCAAGATCAATGCTGGCACCAAGATCACGGGTCAGATGCAGCAGCAACTCGGTCTTGCGCTGGGCATGTTGCAACTGGCGCTGTGCCCGTTGCAAGCGCAGCATTGCCCGTACCCGTGCCAGCAAGCTATCCATCAGGATCGGCTTGACTAGAAAATCGTCCGCACCTGCATCAAGGCTCGCCACACTGTAGGTAACGTCGTCATGCGACGACATGATCATGATGGGAATAAAGGGTTTTGTTTGATCGGCCTTCATCCGGCGCGTAAAACCAAGACTATCCAAACCGGTGAGGCCAAGTTCCAGCAAGATCAGATCAGGCGTGATCAACTGCAAATAGGCCAGCGCTTCTTCGCCACTACCTGCGGTCGAAACACGATAGCCATCATTGATCAGCATGTCAGCATAAATACGACGAACTGGCACATCATCATCAATGACGAAAATATGTGCTGGCTCAGCCAGATTTTTTCTGGAGATTTTTACGGTTTCCATGATAAAACCTAAGGGAGGAGAAGTATACAAGTCTATTATTAGTGTTCTTTTACCTGGAATTATACCACATCATAGATCGCCTGCACGAAGATCTCGGCCATATCTGCACAAGAATGCAAGGTCGCACCTGGCCCCTGCAAGGTACGCGCCAGCTGCGGGGTTGCGGAGGTCTACAGCCCCCAGGAAGCTCGCTTGGACTGAGACAAACGATCGGCTTCGCCGGTTGTTTGCTCCAGTTATTGGTTTTAGGGCGACAGCCTTGAACCTGATCGTGGTATAGTAACCGTTAAACATCTGCACACGAGGAAGTATGGATCTCTACACGTCAAGCCCGGTTCCTGAAGCACTACGTGCAACAGTGGCCGAGGTGATGCTCATTGATGATATTGAAATGGTGCGACGCGGTGATTTTGAGTCACCCCGTTTTCTGGGCCGCCTGAAGGTTGAAGCGCAAACGGCCTACGATCAGATTAGTCCTCGTCTGCGAGCGATGGGGCTGCTTGGTCTGTTGCAGCAAGAGGGTGATCGCGTGGCCTTGCTGGTTTTGCCTGCGCTCGCCCCTCCCCGCCCGTCACGCCTCTGGCTGGCGTTGTTGCTCTTTGCCTTGACGATTGCTTCAACATTTTATGTGGGCGGGCAAGATGTCGATTGGGCAACCGGAGCGATTTCGTTTAACGTGGGCCACGGGCTCGCGTTCAGTGTCTCACTGCTCGCGATTCTGCTGGCCCACGAGCTTGGCCATTATCTGATGGCTCGCCGCGAAGGTGTGGCTGTGAGCTATCCCTTCTTTATCCCGATGCCACTCTTTTTGCTCGGAACAATGGGCGCGTTTATTTCGATCAAAGAACCCGTCCCCAACCGACGTGCCCTCCTGGGCATTGCCATTGCTGGTCCCCTGGCCGGGCTTGTGGTGGCCATTCCTGTGTTGCTGATTGGGCTTGCGCTCTCTGAGGTACGCAATCTTGCCGAGATGCAGGCCCAGTTGCCTGACATGATCTTTTTTACCGAAGGCAATTCGGTGCTCTATGCCGGGCTGAAACTACTGGTCTTCGGACGCTTCCTCCCCGATGGCGCGTATGATGTCTTTATGCATCCGGTAGCCCTGGCTGGCTGGGCCGGTCTTCTGGTCACCGGGCTCAATCTCTTGCCGGCTGGTCAACTCGATGGCGGGCATATCTTTTTTGCGCTCTTTGGCCCCAAGGCAGCCCAGATCATGAGTATGCTGGTTGCCGTGGTTTTGCTCGCACTCGGGTTTCTCTGGAGTGGCTGGTTTCTCTGGGCGGTGATTGTGGCTCTGCTTGGGCAGAATCGTAGCCCGCTACTCAATGAGGTGACGCCCCTGCGGGGATCCTGGCGGCTCTTGGCCCTGCTTGGCCTCGTGGTCTTTGCCCTGGTCTTTACCCCTATGCCAATTACCGATGTGATAATGCCCTAGTCTAGCATGAGGACGGTCTATGAAACTGGTGACGTATCGGAACGGTGCGGTCGAAGCGGTCGGTGCGGTGCGTGACGATGGTGTGGTCGATCTGAGCAGCCTGGCCGCCTCAATGCTGGCGTTGATCGAGGGTGGCCCGGCCTTGCTAAAGCAGGCCCGTGATTATGTTGCAACGGCAACCACGGTCATACCGCTCAGTGAGGTGACGTTGCTCGCCCCGATCCCGCGTCCCCGCAAAAATATCATGTGCCTGGGCATGAATTATGCCGCCCACGCGATCGAGTCGTTGCGCGCCAAGGGTTTGCCTGAAAAACTGCCCGCCTATCCGGTCTTTTTTACCAAAGCCCCAACCGCCATCAACCATCCCGGTGCTCCGGTTCCCCTGATGCCCGAGCTCTCGTCACAACGCGATTGGGAGGTCGAACTCGCCTTGATTATGTGGCTGCCGGCCCGCAACGTCAAACCTGAAGAGGCCCTCTGCCATGTCTTCGGCTATACCATCCTCAATGATGTGTCGGCCCGGGATCTGCAGACAAACCACCAGCAGTTCTTCTTTAGCAAGAGTCTCGATGGTTCAGCCCCAATGGGGCCCTGGATCGTGACTGCTGATGAGATCCCTGATCCGCACGCCTTGCGCCTGCAACTGCGGCTCAATGGCACGACGATGCAAGATTCAGTGACAAGCGATATGATCTTTGACATTCCCATCTGCCTGGCGACCCTGACCCGTGGCATGACACTCGAGCCTGGTGATATCATTGCCACTGGTACGCCGAGTGGCGTCGGCATGGGCATGACTCCCCAGGTCTGGCTCAAAGCAGGGGATGTGATGGAGTGTGAAATTGAGGGTATTGGGGTCTTGACCAATCAGGTCGAGGGCTGACTTTTGTTTTGTGTGCGCAAAAGGCCAGCAAAGCTGGCCTTTTGCGCACACAAACGATCTTAGAAACTACCCAATTGCGCGACGCAATGCTTCGACGCGATTGGTCTCTTCCCAGGGCAGTTCAATATCGGGACGTCCGAAGTGGCCGCCAGCGGCGGTCTGCTTGAAGATTGGGCGACGCAAACCGAGGTCGCGAATGATCGCACCGGGGCGCAGATCAAAAACCTCATTGACGGCCTTGAGGATGACCTCGTCAGCAACGGCGCCGGTGCCAAAGGTCTCGACACTGACCGAAAGCGGTTTGGCGACACCGATAGCATAGCTCAGTTGCAGTTCACAACGCTCAGCGAGCCCAGCGGCAACAATATTCTTGACCACCCAGCGGGCCGCGTAGGCAGCGCTGCGGTCAACCTTGCTGCTATCTTTGCCACTGAACGCACCACCACCGTGACGGGCGACGCCGCCGTAGGTGTCCACAATGATCTTGCGGCCGGTCAGGCCACTATCACCCATCGGCCCACCAACCACAAAACGCCCCGTCGGATTGACAAAGTACTTTGTCTCGGCGTCGAGCCACTCGGCCGGGATCTCGGCCTTGATCACATGCTCGATCACATCGGCGCGGATCTGCTCCTGGGTAACCTCAGGCGCGTGCTGGGTCGAGATGAGCACCGTGTCAACGCGCACGGGCTTGCCATAGCTGTACTCGACCGTCACCTGGCTCTTGGCATCGGGGCGCAGGTAGGTGAGGGTTCCCTCCTTGCGCACCTTCTCGATGCGGCGGATCAGCCGATGGGCCAGTGCGATGCTTGCCGGCATCAACTCGGGCGTCTCGTTGCAGGCAAAACCAAACATCATGCCCTGATCACCCGCGCCAACCGCCTCAACCTCATCCTCGGTCATCGCCCCGGTCTTCGCCTCGAGGGCCTTATCAACGCCCATCGCAATGTCAGGTGACTGACCATGAATCGCGACCATCACACCACAGGTATCGGCATCAAAACCAAACTCGGCGCTGGTATAGCCAATCTCTTTGACAGTTGTGCGGACAATCTCTTCGATCGGAATATACCCGCGGGCAAAGGTCACCTCGCCAAGCACCACAATCAAGCCCGTCGTCGTGGCTGTCTCAACGGCCACCCGTGCACGCGGATCGTGCGAGAGAAAGGCATCCAGGATCGCATCGCTGATCTGATCACACATTTTATCAGGATGCCCGCTCGAGACGCTCTCACTGGTGAAATAAAACTGGGGCGAGGTGGTAAATGTTGTTGCCATCCCTTTTACGTCCCTTCCTGCCAACTATTGAGATAGAGTTCCTGCTCGGGGGTAAGCACATCAATCGTCATGCCCATGGCCCGCAGCTTGAGGGCAGCAATCTCTTGATCAAGATTTTTGGGCAAGGCGTGGACCCCAACGCCGAGGCTGTCACGATTCTTGAGTAGATACTCGCTGGCGAGCGCCTGGTTGGCAAAGCTCATATCCATCACAGCGCTGGGGTGACCCTCGGCACTTGCCAGGTTGATCAGGCGACCTTCGCCGAGCAGGTTGATCTGACGACCATCGGGAAGCACATACTGGTCAACGAAGCGCCGCGGCTGCTTCTTCGCTACGGCAATTTGCTCGAGGGCCGGAATGTTGATCTCAACATTGAAGTGGCCGCTATTGGCAATGACGCAGCCATCTTTGACCACGGCAAAGGTATTGCTATCAATGACGTGCTTGTTGCCGGTCGCAGTCACGATGAAATCAGCCACTGGTGCAGCCTGCTCCATCGGCATGACGCGGTAGCCATCCATCACCGCTTCAAGCGCCTTGATCGGGTCGATCTCGGTCACAATCACATTGGCCCCAAGGCCGTGAGCGCGCTCGGCGATCCCACGTGAACACCAGCCATACCCGGCGACCACAAAGGTCTTGCCAGCGAGCAGCACATTGGTCGCCCGGATCACGCCATCAAGGGTGCTCTGGCCGGTACCATAGCGATTATCAAACATGTGCTTGGTATCGCTATCGTTGACCGCGATGACTGGGAAGGGCAACACACCCTCGGCGGCCATCGCCTTGAGCCGGATCACACCAGTGGTTGTCTCTTCCGTGCTGCCAATCATGCTTTCGATCAGATCTTTGCGATCCTTGAGGATGCCACTTACCAGATCGGCACCATCGTCCATCGTAATCTGGGGATTGTGGTCGAGGGCGGCCTTGATATGCTGGTAATAGACTTCGTTGCTTTCACCCTTGATCGCATAGACTGGGATCTCTTCATAGGCAACGAGGGCGGCGGCAACATCATCCTGAGTGCTGAGCGGGTTCGAGGCAGCGAGCACCACATCGGCACCACCAGCGGCCAGCGCACGCATAAGATTGCCGGTTTCAGTCGTCACATGGAGGCAGGCGCTGATCCGGATGCCGGCGAGCGGGCGTTCCTTTTCAAACCGCTCACGGATCAACCGCAGCACCGGCATCTCCTGCTCGGCCCATTCCATGCGCTTGCGGCCCTCCTCGGCCAGGCCGAGATCCTTGATGTCGTACGAACTTGTGGTCATAAAACGTATGCTCCTTATCGCGTCCTACGCAACTTCTGCGGAACGAAGTAATTCCAGCGGATACTCACTAGCAAAAGCTTCCCGATACCGGGCAGCAAAGTCGGTTCGCCCATAACCGTGTTCCTGGCAGCCACGGTGCTCGATGGCATACGTCGCAGCAAGTGCGGCGATTCGTCCGGTCACGTCGAGCGGCAGATCGCGGGCAATGCCAAGGGCAAGCCCGGCGAGGTAGGCATCACCAGCCCCAGTGGGATCAACAACAGCCTGCACCGGTGCCGTCGGAATGGTCGCGGCTAGGTGTCCATCCGTATAGATCAGCGAGCCCTGCTCACCCTTGGTCATCACCGTCAGCGGCGTACTCGCGATCAACTCCTCTTCACTTATGTCAAGTTTCCTCGCCATCATCCCGAACTCATAGTCATTGCCAACCAGCACTCTGGCCCCTTTAAGGCCGAGGGCAAGATGTTCGGGGGCAAGGCGTGGGGCCTGCTTGCCCGGATCGAAGATATAGGGCACGCCCATCTGCTGGCATTCGATCGCAAAACGCTCAATCGCCTCGGGCGTCGTGGGGGAAATCAAGACTAGGTCATCACCAGTCAACCCGCGGGCAACGAGCGAATTGGTGTGGTCATAGCCCATCGCGCCCGGATAAAAGGCAACGAGCTGGTTATTCGCCTGATCGGTATTGATAAAACATGAGGCAGTAAACTCATCTTCGATGATCGCCACACCTGTCGTATCAACACCCTGGCGTTCGAGCCAGGTGCGGTAATCGTGAAAATCGCTGCCAGCGGCACCAACCAGCAACGGACGTTCACCAAGCAGGGCCAGATTGTAGGCAATATTGCCCGCAACCCCACCGCGCATCTTGCGCATCGAGTCGACCAGAAAACTGACCGACAGAATATGCGCCTTTTCCAAGAGCATATGGTCTTTGAAATAACCAGGGAAACTCATGATGTAATCAAAGGCCAATGACCCGGTGACCACAATTCGCACGATACAGGCTCCTCTCTCAGGTACTGGTTGTTGCTTCTAGAAAATGCACCGACCGCAGTTTTGTTGCCACTTCGGCACAGAGTTGGGCCGCATAGGCTGCCCGGTCGGATGGCAGATGGCACAGACGTCCACTCGTGCTGATGAGCGCAGAGGCATAGATTTTGTTGGCATTGATGCCTCCTGCGGCGGACAGATAGGCCACCGTCAACTCGAAACGCTGCACCAGGGTCGCAGCGTTTTCATGACCAAGCGCGTGTTCATCGTGAGGCACAATGCCCCATCCGAGCATCCCGCCACGGTCAAGGTAGCCGGCTACCGCACTTGCCGCCTGGATCAGCCCGGCACTGTGTTCATAGGCGTCAAAAAAGACCACTTCGGCTGGCAAGGCCAGCACAGCCGCCCAGTTGGGAACCCCCGCCACACACAGCGCACGGGTGGGGGGCAACTCGCCCAGCGTACGCATCAGCATGTCGGTACCCGCTTCCCAGTCAAGCGGACACAGGGGCGAACTCAACGCATCAAGAAAAGGCTCATCAAAGCAGACCATCGGCAAGCCAGGGACGCCCTTCAACTGGTTGAAATACCAATTAGCCCGCAGGATCGTGTGTTGACACAGGGCCTCACGCAAGGGAAGATCGTAGGCCAGGGGCCGTTCGTGATCATCAACGACCTGGAGTGCGAGACTCACCGGGCCAGTCAATTCAAGGCGTGCACAGGCCCCCCCGATCTGCTCGAACTGGCGGAGCGCCTCAGCAATGACGCGGGTCTGCTCAGGAGGGGGAACTGCCCCTGCTTCCTCATGATTGAGGTAAGCCAGCGCAAGGCGCGCCAGCGACGCTTCGGCTGCTTGATGATCAATGACTGCCCGTGCCTGTTTCAGCTCGAGGGTTCCGCCGGGGAACCCGGCCATGGCAAGAGCAAACGGCTGTTCAGCCCCATTGCGCTGAGCCAGTGCAGCCAGACGGCCTTGAACCGTCACGTTGGCATGAACAGGTACTCCAACACGCGGGACGGGCAAGCAGCCAGGCGTATCGTCACGAAACCCAGGTTCGGTTAAGGCAGGCGAGCTTGTGGTTGAGGCTTGCATCACCATGCGTGACTAGTTCCCCGCCTCGACACAACGTCGTAAGCCGTCGTCGTAAGGGGGAAAGAGAACCCCATGCTCGGTGATGAGCGCAGTAATCAGATGATGAGGGGTCATATCAAAAGCCGGATGCGCCGCCCGCACGCCGATCGGGGCAATGGGTTGCCCAGCAAGATGCGTCACCTCATCAGGCGAACGCTCTTCGATCGGGATGAGATCCCCATGCGCTAGAGTCAGGTCAATGGTTGAAGAAGGGGCCGCCACATAGAAGGGAATTCCATGAGCCTGAGCGAGCACAGCCAGGCTGTAGGTGCCAATTTTGTTGGCGACATCACCATTGGCAACAATGCGATCAGCCCCAACGATAATGCAGTCAACCTGGCCCTGACGCATCATATAGCCAGCCATATTATCGGTAATTAAGGTGAGAGGAATCCCGGCTTGCTGCAATTCCCAGGCTGTCAAGCGTGCCCCCTGAAGGAAGGGGCGGGTCTCGTCAACCAGAACGTGGAGGGAGCGTCCCTGACGAAACGCGGTGCGAATCGGGGCCAGCGCCGTGCCATACCCTGCGGTAGCCAGGCCACCCGCATTACAGTGAGTGAGCACCTGGCCGCGTGCGGGAATCAACGCTGCCCCGTGATCGCCAATCGCATGGCACATCGCGAGGTCTTCAGCGAGAATCGCATGGGCTTCGGCGAGCAGGCCATGCCTGACGGTTTCAACGCCACCAGCGCCAAGCAGCTGGGCCTGACGAAGCATGCGGGCGGTGGCCCAGGCCAGATTGATCGCCGTTGGCCGCTGCGCATTCAGCACCTGGCGCGCCTGTTCAAGTTCTTCCAACAAGGCCGCGCCATCAACCGCCTTGCTCTGCATCGCAACCAGCGCCAGACCATACGCTGCGGTACACCCAATCGCAGGGGCACCACGTACCACCATCGTCTTGATCGCGTGGCCTACTGCCGCAAGGTCAGTACAGTGTACCGTCACCTGTTCGTGAGGCAGGCGCAACTGATCAATTAAACAGACAGCCCCCGGCTCCCACCAAACTGTACGTAGTTCATTGTCCATAACGTACGAAAAGCCACCCGCATGGCGAGAGGCTCTTCAATCACTCCTCTCATCTCCCGGTACATCCATGGGTACCGCTGGAATTGGCACCGTACTGGAGTGGTTCAGATCCCTCTCCAGGGGTTGCCGGGCGTCATTGGGCCAGTCCCTCAGCCCCTCTTGATGAGCACTATCTACTTTGCAATAGTAAGTATCTTGATGTGCAAAGATCGGTGGGGATTATACCATGCAACAGATGGGCCTGCAACTACGGGGCGAAGGCAAGGATTTAAGAAGATGGCAAATAGGAAAGAGCCGAGCGCATCAGGATGCAGCGTCAGGCCTGGATCTGCTGGCGTATGGTGCCGAGCGCCGCCTCAAGGTCTTCACTCTGCGCACTGCCACCTTGGGCAAGGCGGGCGTTGCCACCCCCACGCCCTGCGAGCCGGGTCAGGCCGTGTGCCAGCAACTGGTTGGCCTCGTAGCTGCTCTCGACGGCGCAGGCCACGACAAGGTTGGCCCGTGCGCCCCTGCTCCCCAACAAGGCAATGCCCCCTGGGCGGGCGGCAATCGCCTGCGCAAGGGTCCGCAAGCGCTCGACAGACAGGTCAGCAAAACAGGCCTGAACAACCCGATTGGTGCCCACCGGCTCGCCCGCTGCATAGAGGCGCTCGGCTTCATGGTCAAGGAGTTGTTCTTCCGCCGTTGCGAGTTGGCGTTGCAAGGTCTGTTGAGCCACCAACAGTCGCTTGGTGGCAACAGGCAACTCATCAAGGCCAACACTCAACTGTTCAGCAGCCTCACTGGCGACCTGGTTCAGGTGCCGTAGTTCGTTCAGCGCACGCGCACCACATGCAAAGCTCACCCTGACCCCGCCGCGCTGCCGCGTCCAGCGGAGTACCGCAATGATGCCAACGGTGCCGGTGTGGGCCGGGTGAGTGCCGCCACACGCCGAGTGGTCAAAATCATCAATGCTGACCACACGCACCGGGCCAGCAACCGTCGGCGCTTTGCGCAACGCCAGGCCATTCAGTTCATCACGAGCGAGGATGCGAACGGTTACCGGCAGGTTGCCCCAAACAATCTGATTCGCCAGGTCTTCGGCAGCCTGAACCTGGTTGCGCTGCAAGACTGGCGTGTCCAGATCAATGGTGACGATCCGCTCGCCCAGGTGAAAGCCGACCGTCGCAGCCCCACAGATCACCTGAAAAGCAGCGCTCAGGATGTGTTGACCACAGTGTTGCTGCATATGATCAAGGCGTCGAATCGGATCAACCGCACCGTGGATATGTGCGTCTACATCAAGGCTCTGGTCATTGCCTGCTGCCCCAAGCGCATGCCAGACAACCTCGTCGTGCGCCTGCACATCGGTGACTGGCAAGCCGTTGAGGGTGCCCCGATCGGCGGGTTGACCGCCCCCCTCAGGATAAAAGGCACTCTGATCAAGCGCGATCCAGCGCACGCCATCGCGGATCTCTGCGGCAACGACGGTGGCCTCAAAATTGAAGCGACTTGAGTCATGAATATAGAGGCGTGTGGTTGCCTGGATCATACGCTGATCGCCTCACACAGGCTCACGAGCGGCAAACCGTCGAGCAGATCGGGATCACCACCAGCGAGGCTACTCCACAGCAGGATCGCATCAGGCGTCAGTTGATACCGAATGCTCAGTTCACACAAGAGGTTCGTGAGTGCGGCGACTTGCAAAGCCGTCTCGCTAGGCGAACCCGCAGGCCAGTCAGCCGGTCGTTCAAGGCCGATGCCCAAACTGATGGTATTGAGATTCCACCAGAGCCCATCGGCCGAGCCGAAGCCAGCGTGCCAGGCTGCCTCGGTCTCGTCGATCACCTGGATGATCGTGCCAGCGAGGGTCACATAATAATGGGTGGCAAAGGTAGATCCAGGTTCGGTCATCCGAGCCAGGACATCCTCGGGGGAACCTGGCAGCGCATGCAGCACCACCAGTTCAACCTTGCGCCCATCGCGGGGGCTACGTGCCCAGGATGGCAGGGTCGAGCGAATAATCGATTGATCAAGCCGGTCGGGATGCAAAGCGCCACGTTCCGGTGTCTCAAGGGTGGCAACTGGTGCTTCAGCGTCAACACTGCCACCGAGGATCGTCATCGCTGGCTCAACCACAGCGGAACGCGATGCGCCACCGAGCACCGATGGTGCCGGAAAGAGTTGGCTCATCCGACGCACCTCGCTCCAGCGGGGGACGAGGTTAAAGAGAGTGTCAAGTGCGTAAACCTGGATCGCATAGCTCCGCCCTTCCACCAGAATCTGGTACGAAGCCGAGAGTGGTGCCCCAAGCGCGTCGCGACGAGCGCGTTGATGAAACGCCCAATCTGGCCGATACGTTTGCCCAACAACCCGGTAGGTGGTAGAGAGCAACGCCTCACGCAGGCGGACATCACTGGCATTGGTTGCCCCAGCGAGATGACTCAAGAGGCGCACATCGTCCCAGTTGGGAATCAGGTTATAGAGCGTATCAACCGCAAAGACCTGATAGGCATACTGTTTGCCATCAACCGTGATTGTCGCCCCAGGCGCAAGGGGCGGCCCCATGCGACGCAGCAGCGCAAATTGGTGAAATGCCCAGTCGGGACGGAAGGGCGCATTGCCTGCGGCAAAGGTCTCTTCGAGCAAGCGCCGCCCCAGGCCTGCGGGCGGAATACTCCCCCCAAGCAGATCCGAGAGCGTCCGCACATCGCCCCAGTTGGGCACTTCCGTATAAAGCGTCTCGCGCGCAAAGGGCTGCATATCGTACTGACGCCCGCCTTCCATCAGGGTACGACTTGGCCCGATAGGTGCCCCGAGTTGCTGCTCAACCGCATATTGATGGAAACTCCAGGCCGGATTATACCCCTGGCTCCCTGCCCGCTGACGAAAGGTCTCTTCAAGCAACCGCTCAAGCAAGACCTCATCGGAAGGCTGAATAACGGGCGGATCAGGCGGCGGGAGCGGGGGAGTCGCAGTATTATTCAGGTAGGCCTCGACACTCGCCCAGACCCACTCTTTGGTCACGGCCCAGCCCGGACAACTCTTCGCATTGGTATAATCACGATGAAAAGAGATCAATCGGCGCGGTGGAATACGCAAGCGGCGCGACAACTCACCCATCACTGCCAGCGCATAGTTCCAGACGGCCCCAGCGGGGCGCACCGCATCAAAGCGACCAACCATCTCGAGGCCAAGCGAATACCATCCCTGGGCGACTGAGCCATTGCCAACACCGGCGTGAACGCCGACCTGCGACATCGGGGTAGCGAGCCAGATCCCATCGGGGCCAGCAAAAAGATGTGGCCCTGCCATCCAGCCCTTGCCGGCATAAAAGCGCTGGATACCGCGCATGGTCGTCAGACCGCGCCACTGTGCTTCGGTAGGCGTATAGGTATGGTGCAGCACCAGGCGACTTGGGGCCAGCGAGCCAAAGTCATACCCGGCGACATACTGCTTCCATTCCGCAAGCGACAGGCGGCGGTTGATAAAAGGCGGACGTCCCTCAGTCGGAAAATCACTCATCACGCCTCCTTAGGCAGATTTCACAGCGTTTCCCCAACTTCATCAATAATATGTTGCGGAAAGCAGACCTGTGCCCGCATCCAACCGTGCTCATCATCACGGATCAGGCGGAAGTCCCCCCCGAGATCCTGGTGAACGAGCGTTTCGATGATATGCAAACCCAACCCGCTGCTATGGGGAGGGCGCGGGGGCGGTGGATGGCGCGGCCCATCATCGCGAATCTCGACCATCACCTGGCTTACACCCAGCGTAGCTTCAACCTCGACACTGCCACCCTCAGCGGCAAGCCCGTGCGAGAGAGCATTGCTAATCAATTCATTGATGACCAGCGCCAATACCGTTGCATCCCGTGAACCAACGCGCACCTCATCGCCCATAATGGCAAAGCGAACGGGCGCATCGCTATGCACCAGCGTTGACTGGGCGCTCTCGACGACCTGTCGGGCCACGGCGTTGACCGTCGTAACGCCCACATCCTCGCGTGAGAGCAGATTGTGAATGGCCGCAATCGACTGGATGCGCGCCGCACTCTCGCGCAGCGCTTTGGCCCCCTGGCTGTGCGGCTCAACCCGTCGCAGTTGCATTGCCAGCAGCGCCGAAATAGTCTGGAGGTTATTGCGTACCCGGTGGTGCATCTCTTGTAGCAAGGCCGACTTGATCGCGAGCGCACGCTGACTCTCTTCATAGAGCCGGGCATTTTCAATCGCAATCGCGGCCTCATCAGCAAAGGTGCTGAGCAGGCGTACCTGCTCATAATCAAAGAGGTGCGGCTCACGTTTATAGAGACAAATCCCGCCAATCGTGCGTTCACGGGCGCGCAACGGCATGCAAAAGAGCGAATGAAACTGCTCGCGCCGTGCGACAGCAGCCAGTTCAGGGAAACGCGCATCTTGATAGGCATTCATCACGGCCAGCGGGCGACTATCCCGCACCGTCTGGATGATGAAATCCCGCACGCCGTCACCCTCGCCACCGTAGGTCGCCATCAATTGCAGATGCCCGTCGTCGCCCATCTGAAAGATCGAAGCCCGGTCAGCCTGGGCGAGTTCGACTGCCTTCTCGGTAATCAGCGAGAGCACATCACGCAACCCGATCTGCTCGGCAATGCTTTTCGAGACCTGCTGCAACGTCGTCAGTTCACGCAATTTCTGGTGGAGACGTTCATCCGTCTGTTGATAGAGCTGCGCATTAGCAATGAAGAAGGCAAGCTCGCCTGCAACCACCTCAACAAACGAGATCTCTTCCTGAGTGAAGTCACGCGGGCCGATCGTCTGCCCGGTAATCACCCCTTGCAGCTTATCGGCACTGAACTGATAGCGCTCGGCGCTAAAGAGCACAATCGGCACCGCGAGCATCGAGCGAAACGTCTCTTCGCCGAGCTGCGGTTCAACATTGAAACGAGGATCCTGCCAGACATCGCGCACCGCCACAGGATGCCCAAGTTGGGCAGCCCAACCCGTCACCCCTTGCCCCAGGTGCGAAACAACCTGCCCGATCGCGGCACGATTGAGCCCACGGGTCGCCCGCAAGACCAGTTCGTCACGGTGCTTGTCGTACAGGTAGACAGAACATGCCTCAACCCCAACAACCTGGGCAACGGTTTCAACCACGGTCTGAAGTGATGTATCGAGATCCAGCGTCGAGTTTGCCGCCGAAATAATGCGATGAAGACCATCAAGCTCAGAGGCACGCGCCAGCAGACGGGCTTCCCATTCGCGGGTACGTTGCTCTTCCTGGGCAGCCCCGTACGCCAGCAATAATTCACTGACCACCAACCCCTGCGAAAGCTTGAGGCGTTCCGCGAGCGCCAGCCCGAGTTCGGTCAGAACCTCAGCCACGCCTCCTTGCGCATACCAGACAGCCCCGATATGACGCAAACCGCCGATCCGTGCCTCGGCCATCGCCTCGGTCTCCAGATCGGCAAGCAATTCGGCAATGCGCGGCCAGGTTTCACACAACGCCGCCACGAGGTCAGGCGGCTGTGATGTCTCGACCTCGTACATCGGCATGGGCAGGAATCCTCCGGTTGATAGAGCAGTATCACTGTATTATACGAAGAATAGAAGATGGGTGCAACTTCAATGAATAACGAGAGATAGGAAACGGTCATGTTCCCCACTATCTTTGGCCCGTCGTTTGTCGGACCTCGGTTTGAGCTCTGGTCGCCTGAACATCTCTTGCCGCTGCTGGCAATTGCCCTGGGATGTGTCGCCCTGGTGTGGGTGACACCACGCCTTGATGCGCGGGGCTGCACCATGCTCAAACGTGGCTTAATTGTCTATAGCCTTGCCAACTGGTTTGCCTGGGATCTCTGGCAACTGAGCAACGGACTCTGGAATATCCAGTATTCGCTGCCGTTGCACCTCTGCACGCTGGCGGTGCCACTGTCGGCTTTGATGCTGGCGACAGGCAATGTGCGCCTATTCGAACTGATCTATTTCTGGGGTTTTGCCGGTTCGGTTCAGGCCCTGCTCACCCCGGATCTCCAGAGCAACGGGTTCAATTTCCCTCATTTTGTCTACTGGATCTTCTGGACCTCGCACGCGGTACCGCTCTTTGCGGCCCTGTTTGCGATCAGAGCCTGGCACTACCGACCCACCTGGGGGGCGCTTGGGCGGGTCTTTCTGCTTACCAATGCCATCTTGCTTGTTGTTGGCCTGGTCAACTGGCTCACTGGGGGCAACTATATGTTTATCGCCCGCAAGCCGGCGTTCCCAAGTCTGCTCGATCTCATGGGACCGTGGCCCTGGTATCTCATTCCACTGCAGTTTGTCGGCCTCCTTGCGTTTGTACTGGTCTATCTACCCTATGCCCTGCGCGACTGGCTGAGAAAAAGCTGACAAAGAGCGCCCGGTGGGAACATTCCTACCCAAGACAACGTTCTCACTATGGCAGGGCTACACAGCACCAGAATAGTGGCCCCGCACACAGATTATCCTTGAGTAGAAGTGAGGAGAGCAATGAAGTTGCGAATGACGATCCTTTCGGCGCTGCTGATGGGCATGCTTGTCCTGGCTGCCTGTGGCACCGCACCGAGCACCGGCTCAACAACCGAGCCGACACCGGCGACGACCGAGCAGGAGACACCAGTCACCGAAGAAGCCACGATGCCAGAGACGAGTGATGCCCTGGCCGGAACGAGTTGGGTGCTTACCGCGCTCAACGGTGCCGCGCCGCTGAGCGAGGGCACGCCCATCTCCGCCGAGTTTGATGCCGAGGGAAGCGTCGCGGGGTCGGCTGGCTGCAACCGCTACTTTGCCGGTTACACCATTGCCGATGGCACGCTCAGCATTACCCAGGCCGGCAGCACCATGATGGCGTGTGAGGATGCGCTTATGGCGCAGGAAATGGCCTTCCTGGATCAATTCAGCCGCGCTACGAGCTATGCGATCGACGGCGACACCCTGACGATCACCATTGATGACGGGACTACCCTCGTCTTTGAGCGTGCGGAGGAAGAAATGACCTCAAGCAATGACCTGACCGGCACGAGCTGGATCCTCACCGCCATCAACGGCGCCGCGCCGCTGAGCGAGAGTGCGCCAATTTCGGCCGAGTTTGATACCGAGGGCAGCATCACAGGTTCGGCTGGTTGCAACCGCTATTTTGCCGACTACACCGTTGCTGATGGCACACTCAGCATTTCGCAGGCCGGTAGCACACGGATGGCATGTGAGGAAGCAGTCATGGCGCAAGAGCAGGCCTTCCTCGATCAACTGAGCCGAGCGACGAGCTATGTAATCGACGGCGCGACGCTGACGATCACCATTGATGACGGGGCCACCCTTGTCTTTGCGCAGGCAAGCAATGCCCTGGCCGGCACGAGTTGGGTGCTGACTGAGCTCAACGGCGCAGCGCCACTGAGCGAGGGTACACCAATCTCCGCCGAGTTTGACGATGAGGGCCGGGTCGCAGGTTCGGCTGGCTGCAACCGCTACTTTGCCGGTTACACCGTTGCCGATGGTGCGCTCAGCATTACCCAGGCCGGCAGCACCATGATGGCGTGCGAGGATGCGCTTATGGCTCAGGAAACAGCCTTCCTCGAGCAGTTCAGCCGGGCCACGAGTTATGTGATCGAGGGCGAGACCCTGACGATCACCATTGATGACGGGGCCACCCTCGTCTTTGCCCGTGCGTAGGATCGGGCCTAGCCCTTCAACCTAGCGTTTTGCACTAAAAAGAGCCAGCTTTGCTGGCTCTTTTTAGTGCACCAACTCACCCTTCCCAGAAGGGCTTCACCCACCCCCGCCGCGCAAGATCCTCGCGCAAGGCGAGCATCGCCGTGTACGTAGGCAAGATCGCCAGCGTTGCCCCCGCTGGCAAACTCGCCAGGGCTTCATCAAGTGCTGGATGCACCTCGGGGACAATGCGCATCATCGCGGGATCAACGCCGGCATATTTCAGCCGTACCGCCATATCTTCGGCCCGTGTACCACTGACGACCACCGAGGCAACCTGGCCCGCCAGGGCTTCAAACTCGGCATCCCAGAGCCACGAAACATCAGTTCCATCGGCAAAACGGTCGTTGATCGCGATCAAGAGGTGCAACCCTCGTGGTTCGTGCGCGGGAACCGCCGACGTCTGGACGATCATCCGCACTGTTTCGGTTGCGCCAACGGGATTCTTGATCAAGGCAATCAGCATCGGCGCACCACCCTGCCCCGCAGTCACCCGCTCGATCCGCCCAAATGCAGCACTGAACCGTTCGAGCGCACGGCGGGCCATCGCTGGTGGCACACCGAGGGCGAGCGCAGCCGCAAACGCAGCCAGGGCATTGGTTGCGTTATAGAGCCCGGGGAGCGGCAGGTTGAGTTCGAGGCCCCCCCCAGGATAGCGTAGATAGAGCCTGCTCGCCTCGATGCCGCTCAGGTCAAGCCGGGCCAGTTGCACCTGGGGTGTGGGACGCCGATAGCCACAGCGTGGACACTGGTAGTGGCCGATATGGGCATAAAAGGCCAGGCTGTAGCGATAACGCTCACCACACTGCTGACAAAACTGCGAATCGGCAATATGTGCCCCCGCGCCAACGGCATGCTGTGCATCTTCGAGCCCGTAGTATAAAACGTGACATCCCAGATCTTGGCCAAGATAGGCAACGGCGGGATCATCAGCATTCAACACGATGCATGTCTCAGGCGAGAGCGTTCGGAGGGCCTGCTTCCAGGCCTGGGCTAGGGTGTCAACTTCGCCATAGCGATCAAGCTGATCGCGAAAAAGGTTATTGATCAGCACAAGACGAGGGGCTGTCTCGGCAAGCGCCTGCGGAAGCGCCGCTTCATCGGTCTCAAAGAGGCCAATGGTCGCCTGTGGATGCCCCCGCCAATCGGTGCCTGCAAGCGCCGTTGTCGTCAACCCTGTGATCAGATTGGCCCCGGCACGATTGTGCAAAACCCGCTCGCCATTGGCGCACAAGATTTCAGCCAGCATCCGGCTCGTTGTTGTTTTGCCATTGGTACCCGAGAGGAGGATCACCCCACCTGGCAGCGCAGCACTCAGATCGCGTAACACCGAAGGCGCAACCACACGGGCAACCCTTCCGGGCAGCGTCGTACCCCCACCGAAGCGCAACATGCGCGACAGCGTACCTGTCGTTTTACCTAAGCCAACAGCAAATACGTTCGACAATTTCTCCATGCCCTAATAATACACGATCCAGGGCTGATCCGTCACCACCCCAACCGTAATAGCCAGGGCTACGCTGAAAAAGGGGGAACCAAGTTCCCCCACGCCCCCGTTTTCCTGCGTGGTGGTGCGCCGGCAGGCGCATCGTGTGCTGATGCAAAGTCCACCTGACCGGAGCACCGTCGGGCTGATGGTCTTCCAGAAATTAATCCGCTCTAGCCCACAAAGGTGGGCTTCGCTTCCCATAGCCGAAGGGCTTTAGCCCCATGGCATCGGGTTCATAGCGGATCATTTACTGAAAAGCCATAAGCCCTCGGCTACGGGTCGCGAAGGCCGCCTGCGTTGCCTCATCCAGCCGGCGAAAGCCGGCTTCGCAGACGGGAGCCGAGCCGTTGACGGCGACGGCGACCCTGGAGAACTGACGTTACATCAGCCCTGCCGTAATAGTTGGGCACCCTTCTCCTGGAAGCGCGGGCGGGACGCCTACTTAATAGTCTGTAACGGAAGTTTCTTGATGTGGTACGCCCCTGGGTGCGCGGGCGGCTCGCCCGCTGGTGCTCCCGAAGCGGGCGAGCCGCCCGCGCACCCAGGATGCAGAAACATCGAGGGCGACGACGTCACACCCAGCCCGCATCAGCATTTACCATTACAGCTTCACGCCTGTTGCGCAGATCATGCTATAATCAAGCATGATTCAAAGCATCGTCTGTAAAGGTTTGTATGCCATTTGGCGCACATATGTCGATCGCGGGCGGGGTCTCCAAAGCATTTGCTCGTGGTGAGCAGGTTGGCTGTGAGGCCATGCAGATCTTTAGCAAAAACGAGCGCCAGTGGGTTGCGCGACCTCTGCCCGAGGCCGAAATTGCCGCGTTCAAGGCAGAGCAGGCGCGCAGTGGCATTGGCCCGGTGATTGTTCACGATTCGTACCTGATCAATCTGGCCGCCCCTGCGGATGAACTCTGGGAAAAATCAATGCGTGCCTTTGCCGATGAGCTCGAGCGTTGCGCACTGCTTGATATTCCGTATCTCGTAACCCATCCCGGGGCGCATACGGGCAGTGGCGAAGAGGCTGCTCTAGAGCGTGAAGCAGTAGCACTGAATCGTCTCTTTGACGAGGGGGTTGGGGGCACGACAACCGTGCTGCTCGAAACAACCGCTGGTCAGGGCACAGCGCTTGGTCATCGTTTTGAACACCTGGCACGGCTCTTTGAACTGGTTCCCCACCATGATCGTATGGCTGTTTGTGTCGACACCTGCCATATCTTTGCCGCCGGCTATGATATCCGTACCCCTACGACCTACGCTACCACCTTCGCCGAGTTTGATCGGCTCGTGGGGCTTGACCGGATCAAGTGCTTTCATCTGAATGATTCGCAAAAGGATCTCGGGAGTCGCGTTGACCGCCACGCCCATATCGGGCAAGGCTTCCTTGGCCTTGAGGCCTTTCGTCTGCTGGTCAATGATCCACGTTTTCGTTCCATTCCAAAGATTATCGAGACGCCCAAAGGTGATGCGATGCTTGAAGATATCGAAAATCTGACCCTGCTGCGGTCACTTGTTACGTTGTAAACGAAAAAGACGATCCTAATCGGGGGCTTGTAGCTCCCACCCCTCCATCAGGAGTGGTACTTGAGGTCATTGTTCCACAGGAGATCATGATGCTACGCAGGCTTTTCTGGTTGAGTACTCTGGCCGGGGCTGGATATCTGGCCTGGCGCTGGCTACGCCAGCAAAACGAACCGGTCAGCCCGGCACCGTATACACCACCTGCTCGTCCTGCTGCTGCACCAGCAACAAGTGGGCCATCATCAGCAAATCCAGCCGCCAGCAGCGGTCCGCGCCGCATCCCCACGCGGGTTCACCGTGGTGCACCACCAAGCGCACCCTTACCCAGCTCTCAATCACCTGCCCCCGTGAAAGATGAAACCGTCGCCGAGACCGTCGCCGACGCCATCGCTGACACCGTCGCTGAAACCACCGAGACCGTCGCCGACACCACCGACGCCATCGCAGACGCCGTTGCCGACACCACCGACGCCGTCACTGACACCGTCGCTGAAACCACCGAGACCGTCGCCGACACCACCGACGCCGTCGCCGACACCGCCGAAGCTATCACCGACACTGCCGCCGACGCCGTCGCCGACACCACCGAAGCTATCACCGACGCCGTCGCCGACACCGTCGCCGAAACTGTTACTGATGAGCAAGATGCGGTCGAGGAAGACGCGGAAGACGAAGCCGAAGCCGAAGGAACACGCGAGCTTGTCAACCTCAACACTGCTGACGAAAAAACCCTTGCAGCATTGCCCGGGATCAGTCCATCACTAGCCAAGCGCATCGTTGCCTATCGCCAGGAACGTGGCCCCTTCAACACAGTCGAAGACCTCAACCTCATTGCAGGTATCGGCCCACGGAACTTTGGCAAATTCGGCCATTTGCTTACCGTGTAAATAGTCTGGGAAATAAAATTTCCGATACGCATAGGAGCGCGGGCTGGAAGCCCGCGCTCCTATGCGTATCACTATCTCATAACCGTGCGCTTCATCAATCAGGCTGATTTGAGACATGCAACCCACGTAAGCGCCAGATCAGATTGCCAAGGGCAGGCCCAAAACGATCAACCCAGCGCTGACGATCGCGTCCTTGCACATACAATTGATGGGCGAGTTGGCGCACCTCCTGGGCATCAGCCCCGACGCTCCGCGCCACTGCGGGCGAGACATCAAAACTCACGCCATCGAGGCCAAAGCTCGCAGCCACATCAATCAACCGGTTCAATGACTCATATGGCGGTTCAAGTTTCAGATTAGCACGCACAAAGATCTGCGCATCACGGGCGCCAGCGACGATCTGACGGAACTGCTGACGAGCGGCGAGTGACTCGAAAAGCACTGGGGCATCAAGATCAAAGACCAGGCACTCGCACCCGGCCCGCGCCATCCGCGCCAGCAACGCACGCTCGAGGTGGGCAAAGGAGGCGTGCGCCTCCCAGCTAATCGTGAGTTGAGCCTGTAACAGAGCGTGCAACAACGCATCCAACCAGGCAAGGTCAATCGTCACCGGCACATCGGTGAGCAGATAATGACGGACACCAAACTCGTGCGCAAGGGATCGCAACTCGGCCACAATCTGGGTGGGTGTCCGCAACACAAAGGCACCGACAGAATTAAGCCCGGCAATCGCAACGCTCGTCTGCAACTCACCACCGGCGGCACGCAAGGCATAGCGTTCGAGCGACAGCAAGTGACGAGCAGGTAACGGCAACTGATTGCAACTGGCCGGTAAAGGCTCCTGTTTGATTTGCCCATACTGCTGATCGAACCATGTCAGCCCTTCGACACTCACCTGCCACGCATCAAGGCCATTGCGACTCATCGGCATCGCCAGCACATGCCCATCATGAACCGCTTGCACCGCGTGGAGAGCCACTTCGAGATCAGCCTCGTATTCGCCGGCAACAATGACCACCGCGGGCAAAAAGGAACGGAGGGGTTGGAGAGCCTCGGCAAGGGGAAGATCAGGTTCAAGGGCAAGATCGTAGATACGCACAATATGGCGTCGCTGTTCGAGCAGTGCCGCCAGATAAGCGAGACTGAGGGGAGGACAGACCGGGTTAGGCGTACTAGCCAGTGCAATGAGTGCCATGTTCACGCATCAACCTCGTTTCCGAGCAGGAGCATCACCTATGAGCGTCAATGAACCGTCTCGCTAATCGTCTGTTCGCGGAGCACCATGGGCAAGACAAAGGCAAACCGGCTTCCGTTGCCCTCTTCGCTTTCAACCCAGAGCCGCCCATTGTGGCCTTCGATAATCTGTTGACAGATCGAGAGCCCAAGGCCGAGATGCACTCCCTGTGTCACAGAGCGATTCTTGACCTGATAAAACCGATCAAAAATCTTCCCCTGCTCTTCAGGTGAAATGCCAATGCCGGTATCACGCACATATACTTCGACATCGCGCTCGTGTACATCAACGCCAACGGTAATTGTACCACCGCTCGGTGTTGCTTTAACCGCATTTTCAATCAAATTCGTTACAACCTGGCCAACTCGTTCTGTATCCATCAACAGTTCAGGAATCGAGGATGGGATATGTGCAACAATAGACAACCCGGCCTGATCAGCCTGAAGTTGAAACCGCGCCACCGTCATCAGCAAGAGGTCAGTCAGATCAGACCAATCGGGGTGCAACTGGAGGCGTCCGGCTTCGAGACGATTAAATTCCAGCAGTTCGGTAATGCGGCCTTTGAGCGCATCAGCCTGCTCATCAGCAAGCGCCAGAAACTCTTGTTGGAGCGTATTCAAAGCTCCGGCTTTGCCTTGCAACACCACCTTGAGGAAGCCATTGAGCGTATTGAGGGGATTGCGCAATTCATGTGATACCATCGAAATAAACTCAACCCGCTGTCGCTCCTGGATCTTCAGACTGGTGACATCGTGGAGGGCAAAAGCAACCGGACACAGCCCTTCATCAGGCACGCGCACAAGCGAGGCAAAGATCTCATAGTGCAATTCATCGTCACCCTCACCAACCGTCAACTCGCGGGTCAAGACGGGAGCCTCATACGCACGTATCTCCTGGTTCAACTGATCAAGCACCTCGCGCAGCTTCCCTGCGTGGACATCGTTATGCTGGAGCGCCTTATACGCATGGGAATTGCCCAATAGCAAGGCCCCGTGAGCATCAACGACAAGCAATGCATCGCCAATATCACGCAGAACCGCTTCAAGCAAAAGACGCTGACGGGTCAACTGGGTATGCAAATCAGCATTATGAATCGCAATACTTGCCTGGATGCTAAACGAGGTGAGATACCGTGACTCGACCGACGTAAAGAGGTGAGGCTCATCACTGACAATCGTCAAGGCACCAAGCACCTGATCATCAGGGTCAATCAAGGGTACACTGAGCGCCGACTTGATCGCAAAAGGCTGAAGGGCGAGCCACTCGGGCTCACTGCTTGCATCGCCCACCAGCAAATACCTACGCGTCTTGATGACATGCGAAGCGAGCACTTCAGCCCAGATCAATTCACTTATCAGCTTGGAATCGTCACTCAACAGACGGTGGTCAAACTGGTCACGCCGGGCAAGCGTCAGTGCGATCGCCTTGACTGGCCGTGATCCAAGCATCTGGCGCAAACTATCAAGGATCTGGCTCAACACTGCATCAAGGCTAAGCAAACCAGTAATGGCCCGCAAACTCTCTTCGAGCGTCTGCTGGCGGCGAATGCGCGAGCGGAGATCAGTCGCAATGCCTTCGAGTTCAGCGACGTGTTCAGCGTTGGCAGAGCGATCCTGTTCCAGGCGAAGACTCACGCGTCGGGTAGTTGCCATGCGTTGTTCAGCCAGGACGAGCAGCAACACCACAAAAAAGACAGAACTCGTCACAATGCCCCAGAAAGCGAGCCATTCTTCGGTTGAAAAAGCTTCCGGGCGTTGCGTCAGATAGAGTACAGCGAGATCGACTGGTCCTACCAGGGCTGGAACCAGCAACGTCCAGAGGGTAATGCGGCGATAGCAGAGCGCCTTCAGCACCATCACTACATAAAGAGGAAAGATACCGAGGGTCAGTGGACCAGCGGTGGCAAAGACGAACCAAGCAAGGATGGCATCACTGGCAACCGACACAAGCAACAAGGCGACCAGTGTGCGCTGCTGTCGTTGTTGATCAGCCTTGATAAGCCCTGCTAACAACATCAGGTTGACAACGGCATAGATCACAAGCCCGATGGTCGTGGTTGTCTCAAGAGACATCTGTGCCAACCACCAGGCCAGGCCCACCACGGGGAGCGGCAGCATTGCGCGCACACCGGTACGAATAGTCGCACGCAACCAGAACGGGTCACGCGCAAGAGGTGTCTCGGTTGCCGCCATGAAATCGGCTCTCTTCCTCAAGGCTCAAATTTATAGCCCAGGTTACGCACAGTAATCACATGGCGAGGATGTTCAGGATCTTCTTCGATTTTGGTGCGTAGACGGCGAACATAGACCGCGACCAGGTTGCTCTCGCCTTCATAATCATAGCCCCAGACCTTATTAAGAATCTGGGTAATGTTGAGAATGCGTCCGGAATTCTTCATCAGATAATAGAGCAACCGAAACTCAAGCGGAGTCAATTCAATTGTACGATTATCAGTAAAAATCACTTTATGTTCCACAGGATCAAGCGTGATTTCACCTTGACTCAGGCGTGACGAAGGGTTGAGCATATCACTGTTGCGACGCCTGAGCACTGCCTCCACCCGCGCAAGCAATTCAGATGGCTCGTAGGGTTTGACCAGATAGTCATCGCCACCAATTTGCAGCCCCATCACCCGATCTTGCAGCAGGGAACGACCTGAGAGAAAAATGATCGGCACATCCGAATTACGCCGGATCTGACGGCAAATCTCGAAGCCATCTGATCGGGGCATCATGACATCAAGCAGGATCAGATCAGGATTGTGCTGCTCAACAGCTTGCAAGATATTCTGCGCATCATAGACTTTATAGACCCGGTAACCAGCCTCTTCCAGCACAAAAGACGTCAACTTTACACTGGGAATATCATCATCGGCCACCAGAATATGCATGTCACCTGCTCCTTAACCGGAAACCAGCAACCCACCGCTTTACCATCGTGCTAGCAGAGGCAGGGCGACCACCTTCGAATGCATTGCGTGTTGCTGACGAAAGAGGGCCGTCATCTCTGCGTTGTGCAACTCCAGACTGGGCTGACCAGTCCATCAACTGAATTGCTTCCGTTGCCGCACCAGATAGCCGACAACTCGCGGTAGGATCCCCCTGGCTCTAGTATAAACGGCTCAGCGCAGAAAATCATGTCATGGTATCCTGCTTTTGTCTATCTTAACCGACGAAGGCCACGTTTCGCAAGTACTGAATGGCACTTGCCATCAATTTTGACCAAGATGGGCGATCCTGGCCCCTGTTTTCCCCGATAAATGCTACAATTTTCCTCTAGGTGACAAGAGTGTCACGTTTTTGCCAGGTTCCTGGTAATAGATTTGCGGTATGATACAATTAGGGGGAGAAGCTTCGACGGCCTACGTACACCGCAGTACGCGTCGGATGGAACCCACGGAGTCGCTCTGGAATGGACATTGGAGCGGATCAGCTGCGAAAGTCGCACGACTTCCTCTACGGCGTTCACAGCCGCCCGGCTGAACCAGTGTCCACAGAAAGGACGCTGCTGTGATCGACATTGATATCGATGGTTTGAGTCTGACCGAGTTGGAACAGTTACGTGATGCGGTCAATCATCGTCTTATCCAACTTCGCTACAGTAACCGCCACACCCTCCCCGAACTGCTGCGTATGCTTGAAGAGTTGAAGACAGCACTCAACGATCAGGGCAAGCAGTGGCGCTCACTTGAACGCTGGCAGTGGATGGATGGGCAGATTCGCTTCTGGTTGAATCCAACTGATCAGGTTCAGTACCAATCAGGTTGGTATACGATTGACGAATTGATGCTCTGGTCGCGCAACAATGGCCCGGTCATGGTGCGCGAAGAAGATGACGACGAGCCAGGCGAGACCTGGACAGAAGTTGACGGTGTACGCATTCGCTGGCTGCCTGATGGCACGATGCAGCGTGAGTAATACAAGCGACGCGCCAACCCGCATCGTGACGCGGGTTGGCGCGTAACATTATAACCCCAACCATCGCAAAAGTGGCGGCACCAGCATGGCCGTTATTGCCCCGTTGAGGCCCATCGCCAGTCCCGCAAAGGCACCTGCCTCGCGGTCAAGTTGTAGTGCGCGTGCAGTGCCGAGCCCGTGTGACGCTAGGCCCATCGCAAAACCGCGGATGCTCTGATCGCGACAGCGCAACAGGTCAAGCACTTCACGCCCCACGATAGCCCCCACCATGCCAGTCAGAATGACCAGCACTGCCGTGAGTGACGGCAAGCCTCCAATGGCCTCGGCAACACCCATGGCGATCGGGGTGGTGATACTCTTGGGAGCCAACGAACGCAACACCGGTTCGTCTAACCCGACCAGTCGGCCAAGCAGCACCGCCGCGATGATTCCGGTCGCCGCACCAATCACCAGCGCTCCAAGCCCGGGCAAGAGCACCTGGCGTAGTTTGCGCTCGGCCTGGTAGAGTGGGATCGCCAGCGCAACCGTGGCCGGCCCAAGCAAAAAGTGAATAAACTGCGCCCCGTCAAAATAGACCTCATAGGAGGTGGCGGTGAGCAGCAAGAGACTGACCAGCGCCACAATCGTCAGTAAGACCGGATTGAGCAACGGGGGTGCCCCAACCCGCCGTGAAAGCGCCTGCGCACCCTGATACACCCCGATCGTCGTCACCAGCCAGAGCAGCGGCGTCTGAGCGAGGTAGACCCAGATCTCGATCATTGGTTCACCCATCTGTCTGTCCTCCCCTGGCGCGTCGCTGCACCCTGACCAACCCCTGCATCGTGAGGGCCGTCACAACAAGGGTAATGAGCGTGCTAACGATGACCGTCACGAGCAACTGCCACCATCCTGTGCGCAACAGATTCAGGTGTACCATCACCCCGACTCCAGCAGGCACAAAGAGCAGCGAGAGGTTGTTGAGCAGGGCTTCGGACACTTTGTGGAGCGTGTCGGGCACACGACCATGGAGCTTCAGCGCACCAAAGAGGAGCAACATCCCCACGACGGGTCCGGGAATCGGCACCCCCATAGCACGTACCAGCACCTCGCCAAGCAATTGAAAAACGAGCAGGCTCAGCAGTGCATTGATCATAAGCGTTCTTCCTGTTGTTCGACGATGTTTCACTCTGCGCAGTAGCGCTTATAATACACCCTATACCGATCCCTACCGCTACCTCGCCGAGGGAAGCACAGAGGTTCACGCGAGGATGTAGACTGAAGGAGTAAGCTCGATGAAGATACGCGTCAGTGTCCTGGGAGCGACAGGAACCGTCGGCCAGCGTTTTATTCAGTTGCTTGAAGGGCATCCCTGGTTTGAGCTTGCCGCGCTTGTGGGGAGCGAGCGCAGTGCCGGGCGTACCTACGCCGAGGCCACTCGCTGGGTTCTTGATGCGCCTATGCCCAGCGAGGTTGAGGGTATGACGATTTTGCCTGACGATGCTGATCTCGATACCCCACTGGTCTTCTCGGCCCTGCCCAGCAAAACAGCAGGCATCATCGAGCAACGCCTCGCGCGAGCTGGGCATATCGTCTGTTCCAATGCCTCGGATCATCGGATGGAACCTGATGTACCCTTGCTCATTCCCGAGGTGAATCCTGAACATCTCGCGTTGATTGACGTGCAGCGCGCCCGTCGGGGTTGGCCTGGCGCAATCGTGACGAATCCAAATTGCACCGCCACTGGTCCGACAATGCTGCTGCGCCCCCTTCATGACCATTTTGGCGTCACCAAGATCTTGTTGATGAGTATGCAAGCGCTCTCGGGTGCAGGGTATCCCGGCATTCCTTCCTACGATGCGATTGACAATGTGATCCCGTATATTGGTGGTGAAGAGCCAAAAGTAGAAACTGAGCCACAGAAGATGCTGGGTGTTGTGCGTGATGGGGTCATCGTGCCAATTGAGTGTACAATTTCAGCCCATTGCAATCGTGTCCCTGTACTAGAAGGCCACCTGGAATGCCTCTCCATCGGCTTTGCACGGCGGCCCGAGCTTGAAGAAATGGTCGAGACACTACGCTCGTTCCGGAGTCTCCCGCAAGAACTGAACCTGCCCAGTGCGCCAGCCCAACCCATCATTGTGCGTGACGAGCCAGACCGCCCGCAGCCACGCCGTGACCGCGATGCTGGGCGTGGGATGAGCACCACAGTGGGCCGGGTGCGCCCATGCTCGCTCCTCGATTACAAACTGGTGTGCCTGAGCCACAATACGATCCGCGGGGCTGCTGGTGGTTCACTGCTGAATGCGGAACTGATGTATGCACAGGGCCTGGTGAAGGCATGAGCATCAGAGCAACGATTGCCGACCTTACCGGGGATGTGGTGATCTATCGTGATCTAGAGGCATGTGAGCTCCGGCTGCCGCGGCTGGCGACGATCCGTGCATCGCTTGGCCATAGCGACGGGCCACCGCCACGCAAGCGTGATCAGGCCTATGCCGAGGTGATGCAAGCACTCGCAGATTCAGCCCAGCAGCTGCGAGGCGGGCCGACGCTGACCGCCTTTGCGGTGCTTGGCGACACCGATAATGATCGCATGCTTGCTGCCCACCTGCGCATCATTGGTTCACGGCCTGCCTATGGCTTCATCGGTGAAGATAGGCCTGTTACCGACGAGGCGATGACCTGGCAGGGCGATACAGCAACGGCAACCCGCTGGCATCTGATTCACCCATGGATTGCCGAACTCGAAGCACGGGGCATTGACTGGGCACGTACCGCCCTGCTGATTGATATTGACAAGACGCTGCTCGGCCCACGCGGGCGCTCAGATGGGGCGATTGATGATGCACGGGCCGAGGGGGCCCTGGTGATCGCCAGCCAACTGGTGGGCGAAACCCTCGACGTGAGTACGTTTCGCCGTTACTACAGTGAACTTTGCCGCAAAGAATGGCACAGTTATACGCTTGATAATCAGGACTACGTGGTCGCAACGGCCCTGTGGGCGACGCTCGGGGCAATTGAGCTTGAGCCAATGCTTGATGCAATTCTGCACGGGACGGCACCAACCATCAGCGAGATTCTGGCCCTTGCCACGCCGCGCTTGCCGGCGAGTCTGGCGAGCCTGCAAGTCGAATTGCAAGCCAGGGTCGCCGAGGGTGATCCAACGCCCTTCAAAGCCTTTCGGCGCGCTGAACTCACCGCAACGCTGGATCGAATGCACGATGGGCGCCTGACCTTGTGTAGTGATCTCTTTCAGGTCAGTCAGGATCTTGCCCGCCGGGGGGCACTCTGCATGGCCGCGTCAGATAAACCAGCCGAATCGGCGCTGCCCTCAGCCGAGCAAGCCGCTGCCGGGATGCTCTCGTTGCATCATACCCCGGCCCTCGTGATGTGAATCTGGGGTTTGGGGTTCTGCGGCCCCCAAACCTTTCGCTTGTGCTGGCGCAAGCAGCCAGGTTCGCTGGCTGTTTGCGCCAGCACAAGAAAATGCCAGCTTTGCTGGCATCTTTCGCCAGAAGGAACCTTGGGTTTAGGGTGTCAGCCCAGAATAAGGATAGAAACTCATATGCAACTTGCCGACCTCTATACAGCCCGCGCACGCGAAGCATTGCCCCCGCTCTGGGGGCCTTCCCTTGAGACGGATGGAGAACCGCCGCTCTCACTGGCCTATGGACTGGCTGATCCGGCGTTGTTTCCCCAGGAAGAACTGGTTGACACAACGGCCAAGATCTTGGCTTCACATCTGAATGACGCCTTGAATTATGCGCCTGTGGCACCTGCGTTAACCACCTTGATTGCCGAGCGCCTGCACCACGAGGGCGTACAGGCTCATGAAGACGAGATTCTCGTCGCCTACGGTTCGTCGCAGATCCTCGGGCTCTTGCCCCGGGTGTTGATCGAGCCTGGTGATACCGTGCTGGTCGAGGCTCCAACCTTTATGGGGGCCGTACGTCAATTCAAGCGGGCAGGGGCACAGATGATCGGGCTGCCAGTTGATGCCCATGGGCTTGATGTGGAAGCCCTCGCGACAACCCTGGAAGCGCTGAAGCGCAAAAATCTTCGTCCCAAATTTCTCTATACTATTCCGACCTTCCAGAACCCCGCTGGCGTTACATTGAGCCTGGAACGGCGCCAGCGAATTGTTGAACTTGCCGCCACTTATGGGGTACTGGTCGTGGAAGATGATGCGTATGTTGATCTACGTTTTCGTGGTGAGCCATTGCCACCGATGGCGGCACTCGATCAGGAAGGATGGGTGCTACGCGTCGGTACATTTTCCAAGATTCTTGCCCCAGGGCTACGCGTGGGGTGGGCACACGGCCCCCGCGAACTGATCGCACGTCTACAAATGTTCAAATTGGAAGGGGCGAGCAGCCCCTTCGTGACCCATCTGGTGGCCAGGTTTAGCGCCAACGGTCGGCTCGAACAACATATTACGGATCTCTGTGCTCATTATGCACTAAAATGTGCTACGATGAGTCAGGCGCTGCGTCGTCACATACCCGAAGCCACCTTCATCGAACCAGATGGGGGCTTCTTTATCTGGTTGCAGCTACCACACGGCGTCCAGGCGAGCCAACTGGCCCCGGTTGCCCTCCAGCACGGGGTTGAAATTCTGCCCGGGACACGCTGTTATACCGATGGCTCAGGCGAAGCGTATATTCGTCTGGCCTTCAGCGAGTTGCCTGGCAATCAGATTGAAGCAGCGATCCGTCGTCTGAGCACGGCGATCAAGGTCGTACAACGACCCACAGAAGGAGGCTAGATGTCTGTCGAACAACCAGCACCGCAAAAGCCAGCCGCGCGGGGCTGGATCATTGCGGTCTCGATCATTCTTGGGATTATTTTTGCCTGTGCGCTCTTGCCACTCGGCGGGTTCGCTTTGCTGCTTGCTGCGGGCAGCAGCAACACCAGCATCGGGCCAATCGCTTCACCACCCTGGGAAGAACAACTGGTGGAAGGTTCAGGCACCGATCGCATTGTGATTATTGAGGTGAGTGGGGCCATTGGCGCAGCCGCCGACCCGTTTAGCCTGCAACTCTCGCAGGGACAACTGTTGAGCCAGATCCGCCAGGCGAGCAGCGACAATCGCGTCAAGGCTGTCGTCTTGCGCGTGGACAGCCCCGGGGGAGGTGTGGTGGCAAGCAGCGAGTTGCACGAGAAACTCCGTGCCTTGCGTGAGCAAGGCAAGATTCTGGTTGTCTCGATGGGATCAACCGCAGCCAGTGGCGGCTATTATATTAGCGCACCGGCCCACCGCATCTATGCCAACCCCGATACATTGACGGGCAGCCTGGGGGTCATCCTTTCGACCATCAACATCGAAGGGGCCTTTGAGAAACTCGGCTTGCAGAGCATTGTCTACAAAAGTGGCGAGCTCAAAGATATTGGGTCATCGACCCGCGAAGCCACGCCAGAAGAGATCGCCGTGCTGCAAGCCATTGTTGACGAGGCCTACAATGGCTTTGTGCAGGTCATTGTCGAGGGGCGCGGCCTGGACGAGGCTCGGGTACGCGAACTGGCTGACGGGCGCATTTACACCGGCAACCAGGCGCTCGAGCTGGGCCTGATTGACGAACTGGGCAACCTCGACGAAGCCATCGCCGGGGCGCGCGAACTCGCTGGCCTCGAGACCGCGCTGGTCGTACGCTATACGCAGAGCAGTTCGTTACGCAGCCTGCTCTTGAGTCGGCTGAGCGCCCCGCAACAACCAGTTGATCCGCTGGGCTTGCGGGTACTGACCGAGCGTGAGCCAGTGAAACTAGAGTATCGCTGGGCACCCTAGAACATACATCCTCGGCACACAAAAACACGCCAGCTTTGCTGGCGTGTTTTTGTGTCGGCGCTTGAACCTCTTAGAAGTCCATACCGCCCATGCCGCCCATACCACCCATACCACCGGGCATACCGCCGGCAGCGCTCTTCTCTTCGGGAAGGTCAGTAATGAGCGCCTCGGTTGTCAGGATCATGCCTGCAATCGAGACCGCATTCTGCACCGCACTGCGGGTCACCTTGACCGGGTCAATAATGCCCTGCTCGATCATGCTGCCATACTCACCGGTCAGCACATTGTAGCCCAGGGTCTTATCGCCGGTCTCTTCCTGATAGCGACGCACATTGGCGATAATGACCGAACCCTCTTCGCCAGCGTTGCGAGCCAGGATGCGCAGAGGCTCTTCAAGGGCACGGCGAAGGATCTGGATGCCGACCTTCTCATCGTCGTGAGCAACCTTGACATTATCAAGGGCCGCGACGACATTGATCAGAACGACGCCACCGCCAGCAACGATACCCTCTTCGACGGCCGCACGGGTCGCGCTGAGCGCGTCCTCGACACGGTGCTTCTTCTCCTTGAGCTCGGGCTCGGTTGCGGCACCAACCTTGATGACGGCCACGCCCCCGGCGAGCTTCGCCAGACGCTCCTGGAGCTTCTCGCGATCGAAGTCGCTGGTCGTCGTCTCAATCTGAGCGCGGATCTGGTCGATACGAGCGCGGATTGCACTCTCATCGCCACGGCCCTCAACAACGGTCGTATCGTCCTTGGTTGCCACCACCTTGCGGGCGCGGCCGAGGTCATCAATAGTCGCGCTATCGAGCTTGCGACCAACCTCTTCAGAGATCACGGTACCACCGGTCAGGATCGCGATATCCTGCAGCATCGCCTTGCGGCGGTCGCCGAAGCCAGGGGCCTTGATTGCCAGGGCATTGATCGTCCCGCGGAGCTTGTTGACCACCAGGGTCGCGAGCGCCTCGCCGTCAACATCCTCAGCGATAATGACAAAGTTCTTGGTAACCTGAAGAACTTTCTCGAGGACGGGCAGCACTTCCTGGATGCTGCTAATCTTCTTGTCAGTAATCAGGATATAGGGATCGTCGAGTTCAGCTTCCTGGCGCTCGACACTGGTCACCATATAGCCCGAGATATAGCCACGGTCGAACTGCATGCCCTCGGTGTACTCTTTCTCGAAAGCCACACCCTTGGACTCTTCGACGGTGATGACGCCATCTTTGCCGACCTTCTCCATCACCTCGGCGATCAACTCGCCAATCTCGGTATCGGCAGCCGAGTTAGTCGCAACGTGGGCGATATCAACGCGGTCGCGGACGGGGGTAGCGCTGGCCTTAATAGCGGCAACGAGCGCCTCGGCACCACGGTCGAGGCCGCGCTTGAGCAGCATCGCGTTGGCACCAGCGGCGACAACCTTGAGGCCCTCGGTGACAATGGCCTGGGCGAGCACCGTCGCGGTTGTCGTGCCATCACCGGCGACATCATTAGTCTTGGTGGCAGCCTCTTTGAGCAACTGGGCACCCATATTCTCGAAAGGATCGCTCAGTTCAATCTCTTTGGCAACCGTGACACCATCGTGGGTAACAGTAGGCGAGCCGAACTTCTTATCAATCGCCACATTGCGGCCACGGGGCCCAAGCGTCGTCTTGACCGCATCGGCCACCATATCTACACCGCGCTTGAGCGAGCGGCGAGCCTCTTCGTTGAAATAAATCTGCTTAGCCATAATCTCGTAATGCTCCTCAACAATTAGGCCTGGATAATGCCCAGGATATCCTTCTCTGACAGAATGAGATACTCGACCTCGTCAACTTTGAACTCGGTGCCACTATACTTCGCGAAGACTACCTTGTCACCAGCACGGACATTCATCGGGACGAGCTTGCCACTATCATCGCGGCGGCCCTCACCCACAGCCAGAATCGTGCCTTCCATGGGGCGCTCTTTGCTGGCCGTATCGGGCAAGAAGATCCCACTCTTCGTCTTTTCCTCGCGCTCCATCGGCTTGACCACTACACGGTCGCCGAGGGGCCGGATACGGAAATCGGTCATCGTTATCCCTCCATCTTACTGACTTGACTGACGTGAGAAGTGTTAGCACTCATCAAGCACGAGTGCTAACCGTTGTGTATAATACTCAAGCGGGGGGATTTTGTCAAGGGGTATTTTAGCACTCTTTTGTTTTGAGTGCCAGAATGGTGGATTTCTGTTCGTGTACGTGGAAACAGCCAGCTAAGCTGGCTGTTTCCACGTACACGAACTTCTCCTCAGTTACGGGTGGTACGCACCCAGGCTTTGGGGCCGGCCCCAAAGAGCACGCGTAGATAGAGCAAGATCTTCCAGACCACCAAGCCTGGTGCATACACGAGCGCCTGATAGAGCTTTGGCGAAGCACCTGCCATAGCGAGGCCCGCCAAGACATAGACGGCCTGCCCGCCGATCAGGGCTGTGCCAATGATCACCGCCGGACGGCTGCGCAGCACAACACCGGCCCCAAGCGCGGCGGCGCTAGCCCCTGCCAACACCGAAAAGGGCGGGATCAGTTGCTCTATCGCGGCATCAAAGAGCATAAAATCGCGGCGCTGAAGCGACTCACGCAAGAGACGCGGCACAAAACGGCGCACCATCTCGACCCGCCCTCGTTCCCAGCGTGCGTGCTGTGAATCGGCGGCCTTAAGCGTATTCGGCATCTCGGCCCAGACCACGGCATCGGGGGCAAACATGGTGCGCTCACCATCAAGGATGAGTTCCATATGGTATTCAATATCCTCAGTCAGGCCACCGGTAAACGGCTGACGGCGGACAATATCGGTAGCGAAGACCATGCCATTGCCTTTGAGACCAGTCGAACCACCGAGCACCATGCGCCCCTGGGGGCGCAGAAAATGCAAAACAATCAATGCCACCGCACGGAGGGAGGTACTCCACGAACTTTCGGCATTCCGGACGGCATAATAGGACTGGATGACGCGTTCGCCACGAGCAAAACGAGCATCCATGACCCGCAAGAAATTAGGCGAAACAACCGTATCGGCATCAAGGATGACGACGGCATCATAGGTTTCATTGCGGATAGCGATCTGTTCGACCAGCCAATTGAGCGCATAGCCCTTGCCGCGCAGCGTCTGATCGTGGCGTTCGTAGACAATGGCCCCGGCGGATCGGGCCACCTCGGCGGTACGGTCGGTACAATTATCGGCCACGACAAAAAACTGGCGCAACACGTGCGGATAATCGAGTTGATGGAGGCTCGCGAGCACCTCGGGCAGCAACTGCTCTTCGTTATGGGCAGGGATCAAAAAAGCGAAACGGTGGCGTGGAGCACCACCGTGTTGCGGGGTCAAGCGCGGCGCAAAGAATGCCGCAGCGGTCAACAAGAGCAAATAGGCCACAAGGACGGCCAGGATCAGATCAGAAGCGAGCAAACCGGCGCGGAGGAGCGTGAGGACAATATCCATGCCAGAACCTGCTTTATTTGATCAACTCTTCACAGGCGAAACCGCACCTGCGGCACCAGGATCAGAGCGTGAAGATGAACTGACCCGCATGTTGCTGGATGAGCGATGCTGGATCAGCGGAACCATCGCAAGCGTAGGTGCCTTCAAACCATACTGCACATCTGTCGGAAAGTAGAGTGCCCGATCAACGAGCATCAACAGGATAATATGGACCAGGATTAGGAAGAAGCCACCTGCCAGGAAACCACCAAACACAAAGATGGCTCGTCGCAGCAGAGAAGGCGGCTGGGTAGGAATCGCGGGCGAGTCAATCACCAGATAGCGTTGCAAGGCCTCGCTATTCACTTTAGCGAGCGATAGGCGGGCATTCTCTTCCTTATCTTTCGCATCGGCCAGTCGATTTGCCGCCTGAGCAACCAGCGACTGCAGCCGATTTATTTCAAAGACCTCCTCAGACGGGCGTTCGCCACGGATCGGGTCAGGATACAGCATCAGATAGTCAAACAAGGCCCGTTCCGCCCGGGCGAGGTCTTCTTCATAACGAACAATGAGATCCGCAAAGAAATCGCGCGCCACTTCGCTATCAGTACGCTCAAAGGTCATCCGCCAGTCGACATAGGCATTCATGGTTTCATTGACCATTTGTTGCGCAAGCACAGGATCAGGATGCGTTGCAACAAAGACAACAATATTCACACCTTCGGCCATCACCATCATTGCGTCGCGATAATCACGCAGCGCACGTTCACGAAAACGGCCTTCAGCAAGCACATTGTTGCGCAGAGAGGTCTCTTTGAGCACATCACTCGCAAACGAGTCGGTATAGATCAGCGAGACGACCTCAGAGAGCGTGGCCTGTGAGGGGCTGGTATATTGCGTCACCTGGGTAACATCAGAGAGCGACGTCAGCAACGAGTCACGCTGCACATAGACGGTACCGCGCAACTGATAATTGGGTGGGATCAGAAAGAAGATCGCCGGAGCGGCAAGCAAGGCAGCGACCAAAATCAATATATAGAGGCGATAGTTACGAAAAATTGTTTCAAGAAAACGCAAGGTGATTAGACGCAGCATACGCTCAATCCTCGTTCAAAATCCATCACTAGTTCCATCCCTATCATATCACTATACCAGATCGCTATGTACACCGAGTTGCAAAGCGCGACATGCTTGTTAAAAAGTTTGTCATTCAGACGACAAAAGGTGCGTATCTGTCACCATCCGACTCGCGCTTGAGGTACACTAATGATAAGATACAAGCTAGGCTGTGACAACCAGCAAGCTTTCTTGTTTTGACTATAGCAGTCCTAACTCTGTGGTCATGGTTCGGAGTTCGTGTATGCATTTCAGATTGCTCTTTTTGTTAACGTTGGCCCTGTTTCTGGGGGCATGTGCGGTTGCCACCCCCCCACCGCCACCGCCACCCACCGAGACGCCAGCCGCCGGTGGGAGTGAGACCGCACCCGCACCCACACCCACCGCACCCACACCCACACCCAGCGTCGCCGAACCAGAACGAACCCTCTTCACCGTGCGACGTGGCGAAATCGTCAACGAACTAGCCCTTGAAGGCAGGGTTGTTCAGGTTCAACAGGGGCAGGCTTTTACCGAAGACGGGGTGCTCAAAGCAATTTTTGTGCAAGTGGGGGCGATGGTCGAGCAAGGTCAGTTGCTGGCTGAACTCGATACACGTGACCTAAATGCCCAGTTGAGCCAGGCTCGTGTGGTTTACGAGCAGGATCGCGTTGCGCTTGAGCGTGCGCGAGCTACTGCGCAAACACAAGTGCGCCAGGCCCAGGTTGATCTTGATGCGGCCCGTTCCGAATTAGCCCGCGCTCAGCGTGGGGCTAGGCCCGATGAGATTTCGCGGGCACGCGCCGTGCTACAACAAGCCGAGGCTGATCTCGCCAATGTACGCAACGAGGCCTCACAAGTCAAGAATCAGGCCCTCCGTGAGATGGAAACGGCGGTCGAACGCCTGACATTTGTCCAAGAGCGTTTTGCTGCAGCGCAGATTGAGTTTGAGAAAAATCCGAATGAGACCACCCGCAACGCTTCCCTCCAGGCTCGCGAAGATTTGCGGGTAGCCGAAGATGAAGTGCGCCGAACCCGCATTGCCTACGATACGGCCCTGTCGAATGAAGTCGCGCTGGTGAGTCGCGCTGAGGCTGTCGTGGCGGCAACCCAGGCTGACCTTGATCGTTTGCTGGCGGGACCTGATCCCTTTGATGTTGCCCAGGCTGAACAGGCTGTGGCACGCGCCCAGATCGTCCTCGAGGCGGCACGTCAACAGGCCCAGACTGATCCCGAACTCGCCAAGCAAATTGCGCGCAGCCAAGCCGAAGTGATCCGTTTGGAACAGCAGATTGAAAGTCGTCGCCTGATTGCGACAATGACCGGTCAGGTCGTGGCCTTAGAGGCCGAGCCAGGGATCGCAGTTCGTGCGGCCAGTCCTGTGATTATGCTGGCAAATAATAGCAGCCGCGAGATCATTGTTGAAGAGCCAGTTGCCCTCGATCCGCTTGGAACCACAACCAGTTTGTTGCCTGGTCAAGCGGTAGCAATCGAGTTTGTCCGATATCCTGGGCAGGTCTTTTCGGGCGTGGTGACGCGTGTGCCCGGTCGCCTCCCAACGAATGATGCCTTCCTGAGCAGTGAGTATGCCATTAGCTACGAAGCGCCCGGTGTCGAACTGAGTGTCGGTGATATTGCTGAGGTGACGATTGTGCTCGGGCGCGTTGCCAATGCGCTCTGGTTGCCACCTGAAGCAGTGATTGTCACACGAGATCGCTCCTTCGTGAATAAAGTTGATGGTGATACCGAACAGCGCCTTGAGATTGTCACAGGCATTGTCACCCCCAGTCAAGTCGAGATTCTCCGCGGTCTTGTCGAAGGAGATGTTGTAGCTGGCGAAGTATTGCCGCGCTAACACCATGCCCCACCTGGACGCATGAGCCCTCACAGGTCTTGGAGACCTGTGAGGGCTACGCTAAAAATGGGGGAACCAAGTTCCCCCACGCCCCCGTTTTCCTTCGTGGGCTGATTGCAAAAAGAGCCAGCAATGCT
Source organism: Candidatus Chloroploca sp. Khr17 (assembly GCF_004138165.1). Taxonomy (GTDB): domain Bacteria; phylum Chloroflexota; class Chloroflexia; order Chloroflexales; family Chloroflexaceae; genus Chloroploca. The sequence continues at coordinate 10,904 of NZ_RYFF01000035.1, read as the reverse complement.
GGCTCTTTTTGGGGCGTGCGCGATGGTACGTTTCAATCAAGGTCGGATATCGATCTGTAACAAACTTATAGAGTATGGGGCAAACGTGTAGATAAAGCGACTGCTCAGCCCGGTCAACTCGGTTGGAGGCGCATCGCTCAGATCATTCGCGGGATCAGCCACCCCATTCCAACGCACCTGCATCGCCTCGAGTGAGTCAGCCGACGCCACATCAACTCGTCCACCGATGACCTCAGCGATACCATCAAGGGCAATCAACGCACGTTGCGCCTGGCCCTGCTTGTTGATGACCAGCAGCGTGAGGGTGCGCTCATCCTTGCGTCCGGCATAGGCACTGAGCGTTGTTGCGGCATCAAACGACGACTCGATAGGCAACAGCGTGTTCCCAAAGTTCGTCCAGAGTGGGAAGACATAATATTGTGGGTAGCGTTCGAGGCTGCCCGCATCAAGCAGGCCATAATTGCCAAAGCTATCGGTCTCACCATTGGCAAGATTCCACTGGTTGCCCATAGCGACACCATGCACGGCCATCTGCCCGATGGTATCAGCCAGATGGAGCATATTGATCGCCCGTGTCATCCAGCGTTCGGTATCAAAATCCTGGAACGAGAAGAGATTGTATTCAGTGACGGCAATCGGGACACGGCGGCCACCGGCATAGCGGTCGAAGGCCGCGTGGACATCAGCGACGATCGCCTGCCAGGTCTGCTGGGGTTCAGCGAGCGGTTCTTGGATCGAGGGTGGCAGTTCATAGTAGGCATACTGATGAACAACATAGAAATCCATCGCATCACCCGCCGCAGCGATCACATCATTGCCCCAGTTATTCCAATCATCCTGGAACGGGACGCCAACAGCCCCAACGAGGATCGTAGGATCAACGGCCTGCATCGCATTGCGAAAATCAAGAAAGCCCTCGTCACGTTCAGCGCCTTCACCACGTCCCAGCACATACTCGGTGCCATCACAGGTCCAGCCACCCTCTTCCCAGCCCCAGGGGGTGCAGCCTTTGCCAACATCTTCTTTCCCGCCATAGATTTCGTTGCCGATTTCCCAGAGCTTGATCGGCACTGGTTCGGGATAGCCAAGGTCAGCGCGCAGTTGCGCCCAGTGGCCGACGGTCTTCCAATCGCGGCCTCGGCGATCGACACCGATCGGACGCACATCATCGGGCAAGGCGTTAAAGAAAGCCACCAGCGCCGCAGCTTCTTGTGACGTCCCATTGAAATTGATCGTCCACATCCCTTGCTGATCAACGCGGGTCAACAGTTCAAGGAAATGAATCGGCTGGGCGGCCCAGGTCCAGTAACAGTTCGCCTCGTCACCGAGTTGGCAACCCAGCCAGTCGTAGTGATTGCTCCAACTACCGCCGGGCATCCGGATCACCGTTGTACCCGCAGTGATCGTGCGGTCAATCAAGGTCGGATCAGCCAACCCATTCGGATTGAGCCAGGCAGGCACATTGGTACCAAAGAGGCGCGCATCGATCGCCCGCCCCGAGGCTGTTGCATCAAACTGAAGCGTGCCATCGTAATCAACCGGGGAGGGAGCGGGCGCTGCTTCTGAGGGTAACGCCGGCTCTGACGGCGCGAGTGGGGTTGGCGACGCATCAACAGGGATAGGGGAGAGCGCAACCTGAGCGGCTTGGCTGCCACAAGCTTGCAAACCAAGCAGACTGCACAACAGCAGCACGCCCAACAACCAGATCGATCTATCTTTCATCAAAAACCCCTTCGCTAGAGAGAGCTAGGAACGGCGCAGTAACAGCACCACTCGATCAACATAAAAGGTCTTGACATAGGATGCATCATTCATCAGCACAAGACCCGTCACATAGGTATAGTCTACCTGATCGTAACCATCGAGCCAGACCTCAATTTCAGCCCATTCACCAGGTTCGAGAGCACGGCGCAAGCCAAACTGGCTCAAGCCAAGTTCAGGAAAGACCAGCGTCTGATCGGCACCACGTTCAGGCAAGCGCACCGACGTATCACCCTGAACATGGTAGGGATAGCGATTACTGCCCATCACCCGAACAATGAGGCTATCAGGCTCAAGGACATTGGCCCCACCGCTGACATAAAAGCGCATCCCCAGCACCTCAGCGCGAGGATAGACACCACCCTGGGGGCCATTGGCAAAGAAGAGGCCACGGAAGCCATATTGCAACGGCGTCACCTGGAGCGCCGTGCGGCCCGAGGTTGCAAACTGATTTTGCAGTTGAATTTGCATATTCCAGCTCTCGCCAACGCCCCAACCGGGGGCGAATTGATCATCAAAGATGACAAACTCCGTCAAAAACTGACTGGAGGCATCGCGACTCGCCTCAGCCTGGCGGGTCGCCATCTCACGGGGCGGATCAGTGACAATCCGGGTAGGGCGAGGGGGCGCCGTTGGGAAGAGCGCCGGCGGAATCGTTGGCACCTGGCCGGTAAAGAGCGGAGCGATCGTCGCGGTTGGGCGGGGTGGCTGATCCGTCGTCGAGGCAAACGAACCACAGCCACCAAGCGCAACGAGGAACCCTAGCATTAACATAACAAAAGAACGCATCGTGATCCTCACCTCAAAGTTGCTGGAGGCCAGGGGGAGGCAGAGGCACCGGTTGCCAAGGCCAGCGTTGCGGTGGCACCACAACGGGATGCGCAACAATGCGATCAAACACACTGATCAAGCCGAGCATTGCCCCCAGATAGACCATACTCTGAGGCTGCCAGGCTATATCAAGGTAGGTAAAGAGCACATGCATCAGCACATAACTAAAGGCAACAAAAGCAAAGGCACGCATCTCACCAGGTGGTGCTTGAAATAAACGGCGTACCCCCAGCGCAAGCGAGACGCCAATCAACATCATCATGGCAAAAAAACCGCCCAGGCCCGTCTGCACCCAGATCCAGAGGATCGAATTATGGGGAATATAATCAGCCCAGATAAAAAAGCTAATATCAGCCATAGGAAAAGGCTTATAGAACGCATGGCCAAAACCGATCCCCAGCAACGGAGCCTGACGGATCGTATACAAGAGATTCGCATTCTCAAGATCGCGATAAAGGTTTGACGAAGAGTCGCGAGTTTCGGGGGGAGGATCAACCTCGGCCCGGATCATCTGCGCCACAGCACCTGGTGCCGACTGAACATTCCAGAACGCAACGAGATAGAGGCCAAAGAGCAAGCCAGGAAGCAAGACAAAGATCAGAAAGATGCGACGATGAAACCAGAAGAGCAACAGCGCAAAGACGATGAGCGCAACAGCCAGGGCAAGATAGCCGGCACGACGTTGATTGCCAACATACGCAACCAGCATGAACGGCAAGAGCAAGAGCGTATACCAGAGCATCGGGCGGGTCACTGGCTCGGCACGGGCCAGAAAAATCAACATCGCCGCCAACAAAAAGATCGTATTCCACTGAATCGATAAGGGATGCTCGGCAATTTCATTCAACTCAGCATAAGCCCAATTGAGTTGTATCGCGACAAAATAGAAGCCATAGAGCGCATTAAAAGTCAGACCAAACAGCACACTCCAGAAGAGGACACGGACATGTTCGCGGGTTTCGATATACTGACTCACCATCAGGATCATGATGGGCAGGTAAAACATCGAGCGAATCGACCAGAGCGCAATCGTCGTATCACCACTACGAAAGATACCATAGGCAAAGCCCAGAGCAACAAACGCGACAAAGATCAGCGTCCAGAAGAGGATCGGGGTCAAGGGTACAGTAAAACGCCGGGTTGCGAGCAAACGCAGAAACCAGCTGAGCATCAGCAACGCGAGCAAGATCTCGAGGGGGCTAAAGCTGGCAATCCGACCAAGATACATGATCGATTCGGGACTCGAGAGATTTTTACTCATCGGGTACCACGGCAGCAGCACCCCATCTGCGGCCACCGTAAAGCCAACGATCAGATAGATTCCATAGCGCGGGTTATAGAAAATGGTGCCCACGACGATCATAAAGATAAGCCAGGCCAGGGCCGCCGGCCCAGGCCCAAGGAGAAAGAAAGCCAGGGCAACCAGCAGACTAAAGCCAAGCCCTGCCAGCGACAAAAGCACATGCTTGCGTCGCGCATAGGCGAGTTGTTGTCCAAGGGTCGAAATACGCTGCATCAACGGCATCGTCGTCGGCAACGCAACAGATGGATTATGCTGAGTCATACGCATTAAAAAAAATATAAACGAACCATAAAGAGCACAATGATCAACGCGAGCACAAGTTGGGTATAGATAAAGGGCTTCTTGCGTAAAAGAATGCCGAGCACACTAAAAATGAGCATCAAGACAATAAACTGCGTCATGCATCTACTCCTGCGGCAAGAGGCTCAAAATCCAATCAGGGGTGGACAGATTGACTTGATTCAAGACCACACCGAGCACGGGCATATGCTTAACCTCATCAAGGGCACGCTTGACCGTATTGATCGGGGTCACGCCATGGCGCACCACCACACAGGCCGCCTCGGCCAGGGAGGTCAACGCGAGCGTATCACTACTCGTCGCCACAGCCGGCACATCAATGAACAGATAATCGAACTGTTCGGCCAGCGAGGCAAACACCGCTTTGAGTTCACTACTACGGGCAATAGCGGAACGTACATCGGGGGCCACAAAACCAGCCGGGAGAAGCCACAGATTAGCGCGGTCGGTCGGCACAAGGGCCTTTTCGAGCGCCAGCGTACCCTGCACGACCGCCCCGAGGCCCGGATCGTCAGGGCCCGGCAGCGGCGCCATTGCGGCGGCAGCTTTGTGCTGCTTGCGTTTGCCCCCCGTACGAAGGGCTGGCGGTTGCCCCGCAAGATACTGATGCATTCCGGGATGCCACCAGTTTACCTCTACGGCACAAACGCGAGCCTCGACATCATGGGCGAGCGTTGTCGCCATGGCGAGGGTAAGATAGCTCACACCTTCTTGTTGCAGCGCCGAGATACAGGCAATGCTACGGGGAAGCGTGGACTGATACATCAGCGTCGTCAACATGCGCCGCATACTCGTCACTACTTCTCCAGAGAAGGCGAGCATACCTTTGCCATCAGCCGTACTCAACATCAGTTCATATTCGGCACCATCGACTGGCATACGCTCTTTACGTCGCGACAACATAGACGATCTCCCCTTCTCTGACTAATTGACCGTATCAGCAGCAGACTTACGCAGGCGGACAAATGCACTGCGGACAAAATCGATCACCATCTGTAAATCATCTGGAGCAATGACCCGCAGCAGAACAATCAAGGTCGGGTAGACAACCGCCCCGATCAAGATAGGAAGCGCGAGAAACAGATCACGAAACGGCCAGACACACAGGAGCATGATCAGAGCCACCGCAACCACCTTGAGCGAATGGATGATTGCCTTGCCATCAAGGGTTCCGCGAGGAACGAGGAACCAGCCGGCCAACACCTGGCCGGCCTGGGTGACCAGGAAACTGAAGGCACCGCCGATTGCGCCAATCCCAAAAACACGCTGGCTCCAGGGCACAAAAAGAAAATTGAGCGGCACGATCATCACCGCCGTCACAATCATCACGATCGTCCAGATATGCTGCCGATCAATCGAGACAAAATACTGTCCAAAGAGCGTATTGAGATACATGAAAATAATCACAAACCCGAGCACCTGAAGAATATCACCACTAGGAGCAAATTCAGCCCCAAAGAGCAGATAAATAAACTGATCAGCAACGGCAAAAACACCAAAGCCAATCGGGACACTGAGCATCAAGATCAGGGAAAGGCTCCGACGGAGCAGGGCAGGCATGCCTTCCGGATTAACTTTATGGGCACGCGCCATCGGCGGAAACGTCACGGTATTAAAAATGACCGCCCCAAAGAGCAATGCACCAAAAATCTGCATCGAAGCGCCGTACCACCCTACCTCGGTGGCATCCAATTGGATGGAGAGTGTCTGGATTGACAGTTCATCATAGGCAACCATGCCAAAAATGGTGGCAACATAGGGCAGACTCATCGTCAAAATCGTACGGCTCGCCGCCAGGCGCACCCGCGGCGTTAAATGATGGTAGCGATAGAGAAAATAGGCTTGCATCAGAAACATCAACAGACCAGTGGTCGTCATCACAATCGCCACGGCCAGTTCACGAAAACCGAGCATGAGCACAGTGATGCCCAAGACCATATGGGCAAACTTGCTGACAATCTCTGACAGCGAGATATACTCCATCGTCTCAAGCCCCTGGAGGGCCGCTGAACTGGCGCTGGAGAGCTGAAACAGGAAGGCCATCATCCCAACTACCTGGATCAACAGCCTAACTTCAGGCGTAAAGTTGAGAGCAACACTGTACCAATAGACGAGAGTCACACTGATCACGTAAAAGACAAATCTGATGAAATAGGAGGTGCCAAGCAACTCGGCGGCACGCTCACGATCACGGGCAATCTCTTTCGCGAGGAGGATATCCATCCCAAAGCCAATAAAGACCCCCAGAATGGACCAGATCGACATCGCGATCACGATATGCCCTGAACCTTCCGGCCCAAGAAAACGCCGCATGATGATCGAAAAGACGAGGGTGAGCATCCAGGTGATCAACTGTGATGCAAGCATGACCCGGGCATTTTTGAAGATGACTTCCTTGGAGTGCGACATGGAGAAACTACCTTATAGCTCAGGAAGTAGCGGTTCTGGTGAATGGGTCATCAATTGGTGTTGATGGGGCGGTACGCCCTCTGCTGTGCGGCGCGGGTACCAGATGCTGACGCGCCGGAGGAACCTCGGTGAGTACGGGTAACGCCAATTCTTCATATACGTCGATCCGGAAGAGCAACGTGCGATCAAAGGCCATCCGTGCGAAGACAAATATCATCATCACGAGCAGACCAGCGAGCGGAAAGATGGTTGCCAACACCAGACGTGCGACAATTGGTTCTGGCGCTGGAGGAACAACGGGAAGATCAATAATCCGGTAGGTCTGATCAATATCGCGATCGGTTTGCAGTTCAGCCAGGCGCGCCTGTTCGGCTTTATCCTGGATGTCCTGCAAGCGCTGTTCGAGCAGCGTCACCTCGTTCTGCAAGCGAGTCAATTCGAGCACTTCTTCGACGGGGCGATTGCCGACGGCAGGATCGGGATAGAGTTCAAGATAGCGCCGCTGGGCATCACGCGCCTCAGCAAGATCCCGCTGATAGGGTTCGATCAGTTCGGCAAAAAAGGTTTGGGCAATCTGGCCCTCAACAATGCTCCGATTGATATTCCAGGCACGGTACGCATTAAGGGTTGCCATCGCCAATTGATAGGCCAGTTCAGGACGCTCAGCCTCAAGCTCCAACCGGATCAGATTATCAGCCGGGACCGCGACCGTAAGTGACTCACGGTAGAGAGTAAGCACCTGCTCAACCTCACGAGAGGAACCATTCAACTGATCGCGGAGATCCGTCTCGGCGATAACGGCGGAAGCAAACGCCTCGGTTGAAGCCAGGGCCTGAAACTCGCTGGCCGTGATCTGGGCCAGGCTCACCACGGTGACGCCACCAAAGGCCGTATCACGAAGCCGAATGGCCGTCAGGGTTTCAAGCAGATTATCACGCTGCAGATAAATCGTGGCGTGCGAGATATAGACCGGTGTCAGTAAGAACGGGATTGCCAGCAGCGTCAGGCCCACCACAGGCAAGAGATGCAACCAGCGATGACGCAACAATGTTTCGATAAAACGCAAGATAAACCGGCGCGACATGCTCGTATCCTTTGCCTAACCTCAAGCTGCATTGCCTCTTGTAAAGAGCATACCAGATAGGTATAACCAGACAGCACACAGTGAATGCATGGACAATGCCACGCGATAATGCGACTCTGCTTGTGATGGTAGCATACCACACCTGAGGCTGACATCTCTGTCATTGGTGATGGCAGTCGGGCTATCCTGAATGAACAAAAGGTGATACTATAGCCTCAGAAAACCAGTCCAACGAAGGAGTTCTGGCGACAGAGAGAGACGCAGAGAGAGCAGAGAGGCCCACCAAAACCATCCTTAACCATCTAACCATCCTTCCCATCACCCCTCAAGGCGCTATCCAGAAGGAATCAGCACTAAGCACGTGAAGTAATCTTCATCTGCAGATTGCCAAGATGTAAGGAAATAGTTTAAAATTTCAGGTAAAGTAGAGTGGGACATAGTACCGATAACCTGCCATGCGTGCATTTCAAAGGAGTAAGAAGCGATGGCTCAGCCACCAGATGACCCCAAGACAGCCCGGATGGTCGCGATCTTCGCCGAGCGACGCTTTGAGCGTTCGCGCGCCAACCAGCGGTTACGCGCACGCATGCTCGTGTGGTCAATCCGCACGAAAGTGGTGCGGAACCTGAAGCGTGCGCTCGATGTCTCGCTTGCCAGTGCGGCCATTGTTGCCACGGCCCCCCTCATGATTGGTACAGTCGTTGCGATCAAGCTCGACTCGCCAGGGCCGGTCATCTTTCAGCAGGAACGGGTGGGCAAAGATGGCGAAACCTTTGGCTGCTATAAGTTTCGCTCGATGTATGTTGATGCCGAGCGTCGCAAAGCCGAGTTACTGGCGAAAAACGAGGCGGATGGCCCGGTCTTCAAGATGAAAGATGATCCTCGCATTACCCGTGTGGGCAAGGTTATTCGTAAACTTAGTATTGATGAACTACCGCAACTCTTCAATGTCTTGAAAGGCGAAATGAGCCTGGTCGGGCCACGACCCGCGATTCCCAGTGAGGTGGCACGCTATAGCTATGAACAACTTGGGCGCCTCAATGCAATACCCGGCATCACCGGTCTGCAACAAGTCTCAGGGCGGAGCAATCTCGATTTTAAACGCTGGGTTGAGCTTGATCTCCAGTATATTGTCGAGCAGAGCCTCTGGAAAGATATCGAGATTCTGACGCGCACAATCCCCGCCGTGATCTTTAGTCGTGGAGCCTATTAGGCCCGAGGCCTTTTTTGAGATCGGACGATAAGCGTTCTTATGCAAGTACTCATTCTCGCAACCGATGAGCAGCCAAAGCTGGGGCCGCTCACCGCAACGATGCCAGCAGCCCTCCTCCCGCTCATTGATCGCCCTGTGCTTGCCACCACGCTCGAAATTCTCGGTCGTTATGGTTGTCCAGATGTCTTGATCAGTCTGTACGAACGTGGGGGCCAAATTGCGGCGTATGTGGGCGGCGGAAGACGTTGGGGCTTTGACATCAAGTATGTGACGCAACGCAAAGCCTGGGGGTCGGCAGGCTCGCTGCGCTGGGCGGGGAGTTTGCTCGAAACCACCACGCTGGTGCTGCCGGGAGACGCGCTCTTCGATCTCGATCTGGCCGAGGCGGTGGCGTTTCATCAGGCCCACGGCGGCAAGGTGACGGCGATCCTCCATACGCCACGCCCTGGCGACCAACACCCCCGCGTACGCCTGAACGACGACCAGCGCATCACCGAACTCGGTGCCGCTGCGACTGGCCTGCAAGTCACCGGAGCAATCATCCTCGAACCTGAACTCCTGCGGGCGATTCCTGATCACGAGCACTACGACATTGTGGCCGATCTCTTGCCCGAACTGCTGGCGGCCAATGAACCAATCTATGGCTTTCAGATGACCGGGTACTGGAATCCGCTCGCGACCTTCCGTGACTACCACGAAGCGCAACAGGTCTATCTCTCCAGTGCCTATGCCGCCAGTGCCCCTGAAGAAGCCATGACAGGCCCGGCGGATCGGCTCCGCTATCCTTCCCTCGACGCCCGTCAGATCGCCCCCGGGATCTGGGTTGGCCGCGAACATTCGATCCACCCGACGGCCAAACTCGCCCCTCCAGTCTATATTGGACAGCATACCTGGATCGGGCGGGAGGTTGAACTCGGGTTCGGAACAATCATCGGGAGCAATGTAGTTATTGACGATGAGGCTACTATCATCCAGAGTAGTATCTTGAACAATACCTACGTCGGCCAGCTCGTACATATTGAGCACAAACTGGTCACACCCGGCTCGGTGAACGATCCAGTCGAAGAGGTAACGACCGAAATAGTCGATCCATTCCTCATCGGTCAGGTCGAAAGCAAGCAACGCAACCGTAGTTCACTACGGCGTACGCTGACCAACTTGGTTGCGCTACTCCTCGTTTTGCTCACGAGCCCGCTGCTCGGCGTGATCGGCCTGCTCAACTTCTTGACGACAGGCGGGCGCATGCTGATCCGCGACGTGAAGGTAGGCCAGCGCCTCAACGAAGAGAATGGACGCTTATACACCTTTGAACTGATCCACTTTCGCACTCGTCGTCACGATGGAAGTTACACGCTACTTGGCAAATGGCTAGAGCAGTGGGAGTTGCATCGATTGCCAGAATTCTTCAATGTGTTGCGTGGCGATCTCGAACTGGTTGGCGTCAAGCCCCTGAGCCTCGCCGAAGCAGCGCAACTGACCGAAGAATGGCATCAACGTCGCCACGATGCACCAGCCGGGCTTACCGGACTCTGGTATCTACAAACCGAGAGCACAACGGATCTCGACACCGTGATTGTGACCGATGTCTACTATACCGCGACCCGCACATGGCTCGAAGATGTGCGCATCCTCTTGCAGACACCGAACGTCTGGTCACGTCGCATACGGACAAGAACGCCCCGCGCCAGGGATGCAAAAACAAAAAACGAGATCAGTCGCATGTGACGGCTCCCAGGGCTAAAGCACCTGGGCTTCAGAGTGTGCCGCCCCACACTCATCAAGCTACGATCTAAGGTACTGGAGACCCCGATGCAGGATGTTGCGTGCCGCATTATGATCCCTATCCATCACCAGCCCGCAATTCGGGCAGGAATGGGTGCGGTCGCGCAGCGTCTTCTTCACGAGTTCACCGCAGGACGAACACAGCTGCGAGGTGTATGCGGGGTCGACCAGTACGACCGTCCGCCCAGCTTCTTCCGCTTTGACGCACGTCATCCTGACAA
>NZ_RYFF01000165.1 GCF_004138165.1 Candidatus Chloroploca sp. Khr17 | reverse complement strand
CACCACCCGCACGCGCATCCGTGCCTGCGTGATCGTGACCGGCTGCACGCCCGAGAGTGTCGCGCCCGCCGCGGTGATCCAGCAGCAGCAGGACGCCGGGGCACCGCTGCCCGACATCATCGTGATGGATGGCGCCGCCGGCTGGGGCAAGACGCGCGCCGAGGTCCACACCCGCAGTGACGGCCAGACCAGCCTCGTTGCGCCCATTCCACAGGGTGGCGGGAGCGACCCCGCCCGCTTCAGCGTCGCCGATTTTCAGGTCGATTTCGCCCGCATGACCTGCACCTGTCCGGGCGGCAAGGCCAGCACCACCGCGTACGCGTCTGGCAATGCCGATGGCATCCACTTCCGGTTTCGGGCGTCCGACTGCGCGGGCTGTGCGAAGCACGGGCAGTGTCGCGACCCCAAGGCCAAACCCGACAGCCATCGCACCGTCTTCATCTCGGACGATCACCATCACATGCGCGAGGCCCGGCGCGTCAACCAAAGTGACGAAGGCAAAGCCTTGCTGCACGACCGCTGGCGCGTGGAACCGACCATCGCCTGGCTCACGCGCTACCAGGGCTGTCGCCGGGCCCGCTGCATCGGGTTGGCCGCGGCGCAGTTTGAACTCTTCCAGGCCTGCGCGGTCCGCAACCTGCTCAGTTGGCTCCACCGGCAAGGGCGGAGGGCCGCCGCCTGAGCGAGCCCACGCGGCCCCCGCGTCGTTCCCACACCCCGCACCACGGCGCACGCCCCACGTGCGGCGTGAGCGCCTGCCCAGCACACGTCACCCACGGGCACATATGCGGTCTGGAGTGGGCATGGATGACCAGATTCTGGGCACCTGCGGGCGCCTGGCCCCGCATCCTGCCCGAACGAGCGCGGCCACCCCCTGTTGGCGACCGCGTGTGGCCCGTGCTCGGCAGATGGCAACCCCTATTCTGCACCACTCTCCTTCAAAGCGGGGCTTTTTTTGTGTCACTTATGTTTGCGTACTTCGCCGTGGAGTTCTTAACGGGTTTCAAACCCCTTCAAGAGACTGGTGCAGAATACCGGCAACTTTTCGGGGTGCGAAGGATCACCACGGTGAGGGCT
>NZ_RYFF01000164.1 GCF_004138165.1 Candidatus Chloroploca sp. Khr17 | reverse complement strand
CGGCTTCTTGGCCCAACCCGCCTTCTGGCGAGCTTAACGACCAACGGAGCTGTCCGCCCCGGTTGAGAATGTTGATGGCCGCGTTGTGATCTCTATCGAGCGAGAGGCCGCAACGGGGACAATCAACCCATCGGTCGGCTAATGAAAGCGTCTCGAAGACATGCCCGCAACCAGAAGAGCACCGCTTGGAAGTCTGCCGTGGGTCTACCAGAACGACCACACGACCGGCGCTTGCAGCCTTGTGCGTGAGTCGCTGAACCAAGTAGCCCCATCCAGCGTCCAGAATACTCTTGGCGAGGTTTCCGTGAACCATGCGCGTGATCGTGAGGTCTTCGAGCGCGATCCGGTCGTGGCGTTTCACCAGATCGTGCGCCAGCTTGTTGAGGTAGTCTTTGCGCTGATTGCTGATCCGCTCATGCTGCCGTTGCAGCATCACCACGGCCTTACGGCGGTTCTGCCCACCCTTCTTCCGTCGTGCGACCCGGCGCTGGCAGACGCGCAGCTTCCGTTGGGCCTGGCGATAGAACCGGGGATGCGCAACCTGTTCACCCGCACTGGTGGTAATCAGGCTCGCCAGCCCGACATCAATCCCTCCATCCTTGCCGGTCGCAGGAAGCGGCGTCGGCTCGTCTCCCACGCAGGAGAAACTGGCGAACCACTTCCCCGCCTGCTTGCTGATACGGAGCGTCTTGATCTGACCCTCAAGCGGACGATGCCAGCGAACGGCGATCCGCCCGATACCTGACAGTTTCACGCGTCGCCCGTCGAGGCGAAAGCCATTCCCGTACTCCTTGAAGCCGAACGAACGCCAGCGGTGACGCCCCTTAAAGCGCGGGTAGCCCGGTTCTTCGCCCGCCTTCAGCCGCCGAAAAAAGGCTTGGAAGGCTTTATCCAGATCGTCTACCACGATCTGCAAGACATGGCTATGCACGTCCTTCGCCCACGGGTTTGTGGCCTTCCGCTCCTTCACCTGGCGCAGTTGCGCCACCTTCCCCACCGTGCGCTGCTCGTCCTCCCACGCCTGCTTGCGCTCTGCGAGGCAATCGTTATAGAAGCGACGACACGTTTCAAGCGTGGCATCAAGCAGCCGCTCCTGGGCGCGGG
>NZ_RYFF01000163.1 GCF_004138165.1 Candidatus Chloroploca sp. Khr17 | reverse complement strand
TCGCAAAGTGCAGGAGCTACAGGTGTACCAACTATCAAACCCTGTGGGTTAAATCCGCCGCTTACTGTGAAGCCTGTAAGCCATGAAGTAAATGCTGTATTCAATGCTGTTTGGTCAGCATAAATACATGATGAAGCTGTAAAGTCCTCAGGTTTATTGATAACCAGCTCGTTGGGTGATACGATGGTAAAGGTTGCTGAAACGGATTCCGTTTCACAAAGGTCGGTAACATCGTAAGTAACGGTTGTTTCACCACCGCAAAGGGTGGGTGCAGTTGGTGTACCATAACTTCCCTGTGGATCGCATCCGCCGGTTACACCAAAGCCTGTAAGCCAGGTGCTGAAGGCTGCGTCTATGGCTGCCTGGTTGGCAAAATCAGTTGCAGCTGCACTGTAAGCAACCGGTGCGGTGATGGAAAGATCTGCAGGTGAAGTAACTGTAAAGGTCCGTGTAATACTGGCATTACTGCACAAATCAGCTACGCCATAAGTGATAGAGACCTCGCCGCCTTCACAAAGTACAGGAGCTGTGTAAGCACTCAAATCAGGTGCAGTTACGCCACATCCTTCTTCGGTTACTTCAAACTGTCCTATCCATGCAGTAAAAGCTGCATCTAATGCTGCCTGATCGGCATAAGCACAAGAGTTCAAATCAGCATTTTCAGGTCCTGCTACGGCTACTGCAACTGGTGCAGTAAGGGTAAAGGTTCTGGTAATGCCGGCCGTGGTGCACAAATCAGCTATTTCATAAGTAACTGATACCTCGCCACCAGTACAAAGTACAGGTGCTGTGTAATTGCTCAAGTCTGGAGTAGTTATACCGCAACCGTCTTCGGTTACAGCAAACTGTCCTATCCATGTGGAAAAAGCTGCATCTAATGCTGTTTGATCGGCATAATCACAGCTGTTCAAATCGGCATTTTCCGGTCCGGTTACAGCTACTGCTTCCGGGGCGATAATTGCAAAAGTTGCAGTAACCGATCCGTTACCGCATTCATCCGTTACAGTATAGGTAACGGTTGTGGTACCGCCATCGCAAAGTGCAGGAGCTACAGGTGTACCAACTATCGAACCCTGTGGGTTAAATCCGCCGCTTACTGTGAAGCCTGT
>NZ_RYFF01000162.1 GCF_004138165.1 Candidatus Chloroploca sp. Khr17 | reverse complement strand
GGCACGGGGGCGCTAGATCTGCAGCACAGTACCATCCGCAATAACAACGGCGATGGCCTGCGGATTGCGGCAGGCTACAGCAGTTTCACCTCGGCCCACAATAGCTTTGCCAACAACACCTATGGCGTGCGGGTGGGCATCAATGCCTCGTTCGATGACAATACGTCCACCTTTGCCGATAATGGCCTGGATGTCTATCTTACCGGTGGCACGATTACCGAGCCCGTCACTTGGAACCTCAATCCGGCCTACTCCTTCTTTGTCAGCAACGATATCACGGTAGGAGCGACGGGAGCGCTTGACATTCTTCCTGGGACGGTCGTGAAGTTCGAGCAGTACCGTGCGCTCTGGGTGGATGGCTTGTTACGAGCCGAGGGCACCGCCGGTGCTCCGATCTATTTCACCGACTGGCGCGATGATGCCATTGGCGGTGATGCCAACAAGGATGGCGCTGCGAGCGGCCCCACTGCCAACTGGTGGCGCTGGATCAATGTGCGTACCACTGGCACGGCCAGTTTCAGCTATGCGCAGATCGCCTATGCTGGCTGGAACGACTCGGCAGGCCTGGTCAAAGGCGGCACCGGGAACCTCACCCTTCAGCACAGCACGATTCGCCATAACAACGGCGATGGCCTGCGGGTTGCCGGGAACACCGGTGGCGTGACGTTGACCAATACCTTGTTGATGAGCAATACCACGGGCCTACGCCTCGCTAATGCGGGTCAGGTCAGTGGTCAGAGCACCAGCTTCAGCAACAATACCTCCTACGGCATCCTGCAAGACGTCAATGACACCTTTGGCTATACCGGCAATACCTTTACCGGCAATGGCACGGCGGCGGTTGGCATCAATGGCGGCACCCGCCTCACCGATCTGCTACTCAGCCCGGCAGGCAACCCCTTCCGCATCGTGGACAACGTCACCGTTGGCGTCACTGCGACTCTGACTGTTGAACCAGGGGTGCGGATCGAGTTCCCGCAGTATCGCGGGCTCTGGGTAGATGGAAGCCTAGATGCAACGGGAACCGCAACCAACCCGATCACCTTCACGGGCACGACCCAGGCGGCGAACTGGTGGCGCTGGATCAATGTGCAAAATGACGGGTCGGCA
>NZ_RYFF01000123.1 GCF_004138165.1 Candidatus Chloroploca sp. Khr17 | reverse complement strand
GCGCAGGGGGCCGGGGAAGACTATGTCTTTCCGCATCAGACCTTCCAAGAGTATCTGGCGGGCCTGGAACTGGTGAGTCGTCCGGCCTTCGTCGAGCAGATGATGGCCGTGCGACACGACGACCGGTGGCAGATTCCGATGATGCTGGGGCTCGGGCATGCGGTGCATGAAGGCTTGTTTGCCATCCCGTACCAATTCCTGAACCGACTGCGCTGTTTGCGCGAGCGTAGTGCCGGGCAGCGACAGCAGGATCTGCTCTTGGCGGCAGTGATCGCGGCAGATGTGGGCTGGAAGCGGCTGCGACGCGGGGGCGACGAATTCGAGCAACTCCAGGCGGATCTGGCGGCGGATCTGGCGAGCCTGATCACCGACCCGACCGTCCCGGTGGCGGTACGCGTTCAGGCGGGCGCCCTGGTTGCGCCGCTGGGCGACCCCCGCCCCGGGGTTTGCACGCTGCCACCCGCGATGGTGGCCCTGCCTGGGGGTAGCGTAATGCTGGGGGTAACCGCTGCGGAGCGTGCCGAACTGCCAGAGGAGTGGCAGGGTTGGTTTGCACGTTCAGAGAATGAGGTGGAGGTGCCCGTTCCCGGGTTCGCGATCGGGCGCTACCCGGTGACGAATGCGCAGTATGCGGTGTTTCTTGCCGAGGGCGGGTATGATCCAACGGCCCCCTGGTGGGATGCGGCAGGGCGGGCGTGGCTGGCCCGCGATGATGCCGCCACCGAGGGGTTGGAACGGTGGCAGCAGCGGCAGCGCAAAGATCAGCCAGAGGCATGGGATGATGAAGCGTTCGGACATGGGCGCGTCAACTACCCGGTGGTGGGCGTGAATTGGTATGAAGCCATGGCCTTTGGCCGCTGGCTGACGGCGTACCTGGATGATGGCTTTGTCTATCGGCTGCCGAGCGAGGCAGAGTGGGAGTATGCGGCGCGGGGGCCGATGCGGCGGATCTATCCGTGGGGGGCGGCTGAGCCTGAGGGTGAACGGGCGAACTTTGATCAGATCTATCGTGGCACGACTGCGGTAGGTTGTTTCCCGGCCGGGGCGACGCCGGACGGGGTGCTGGATCTGGCGGGCAATGTGTGGGAATGGACGCGGAGCGTGTATCGTCCGTATCCCTATGATCCTGAACCTGACAATGGACGGGAAGAGGAAGCTGATGCGGCCAGAAAACGCTTTACACTTCGTGGCGGCTCGTGGTACGATGTTTCGTTCCACCTGCGCGCGGCCAACCGCAACCTTAATTCGCCCGTCAACCATTTTCGGGTTGTGGGTTTTCGGCTTGCCCGGCACCCACATGTGTAAAGTGTTCTGTGTTCTGTCGCATGACGTAAGTACCGCTATGCAGGTAGCACAGGTAGGGCTAGCGGGGGCGCGGCGCGGTGCCGGGGGGATGCAAGGGGGCACACCCCCTTGCTTGCGCCTGTGGCGCAACGGCGCGGCAGGTAGGGGTGGAGAGCGATGAAAACATACAACCATCTCTTGGCCCAGGTCGCTTCCTTTGACAACCTCTGGCATGCCTTTCACCGGGCGCGCCGTGGCAAACGGAGCAATGGGGAAGTCGCGTCGTTCGAGTATCATCTCGAGCGCAACTTGTTGACGTTGGAAAGCGAACTACTCACGGGAACCTATCAACCAGGTGGCTATCGCCATTTTTATATCACCGAACCCAAACGACGGAAGATCAGTGCGGCCCCCTTTCGTGATCGGGTGGTGCATCATGCCCTCTGTGCCGTCATTGAACCGATCTTCGAGTGCCGGTTTATTCATCATTCGTATGCGTGCCGTGTCGGCAAAGGCACGCATCGTGCCCTCGATGCAGCGCAAGCCCTGGCCCGCCGCTATCGCTATGTTTTGCAAGGTGATATCGTCCAGTTCTTTCCCAGTGTGGATCATCAGATCCTCCGGGCTTTGTTGGCCCGCCGGATCGCTGATCCTCAGGTCATGGCCTTGATTGACCTGATCTTGGCGACCGGGGCCGGGCACCTGGAGAGCGAGTATACCATGCAGTGGTTTCCTGGCGACGATCTCTTGAACCCGTTGGAACGCCCTCGGGGGCTGCCGATTGGCAATCTGACGTCCCAGTTTTGGGGCAACGTCTACCTGCACGAGTTGGATACCTTTGTGCAGCAGGAGCTCCGCACGGGAGCCTATGTGCGCTATGCCGACGATTGGCTTGTGTTTAGCAATGAGAAAGCACAGTTGCATCACTGGCGAACAGCGATCATGACGATGCTTACGCGCTTGCGGTTGGTGTTGCATGATCGCAAGACGCAGATCTACCCGACGGCAACCGGAGTTCCCTTTCTGGGTTTTCGGCTCTATCCCACCTATCGGCGCTTGAAACGGCCCAATGTGGTACGCTTCAAGCGGCGGATGCGCCGCCTGTTCCTCGCTTTTGCAGATGCGCAACTCCCGATGGAACGCCTTCAGGCTAGCATCAATGGGTGGGTTGCCCATGCCTCGCATGGCAGCACCTATCGATTACGCGCCCAATTACTCAAGGGTCTCGTCGTGCCACGTCGAGGTCACCGATGAGCTTTCAACCATCGCCTGTCTTTGTCAAGATGTATGATCTGCTGGCCTGGTTGCTTCCGGCGACCATGCAATTCCCCAAGAGCCATCGGTTTATCATGGCGTTGCGCGTGCAAAACGCTGCCCTGGATGTCCATGAACGCCTGATCGCGGCGGGCAAGAGTCAACGTGCTGAACGGCGACGTCAGTTATGGGAAGCGGATGTTCGTCTTGAACAGCTCCGTCTTCATTGGCGTTTATGCCATACGTTGCAGCTGATCGAACAGGGCCGCTACGAGCATGGGGCGCGTCTGATTGATGAAGTCGGGCGGTTGCTGGGAGCCTGGATTGAGCAGGCCACCTGATCGGCATGCATGTACCTGTTCAGAGTTGAGGGAAACCACCACCCTGGGAGCGCGGGCGGCTCGCCCGCGCGGGCCTGGATGCGGGCGAGCCGCCCGCGCTCCCA
The DNA here is from genome assembly GCF_004138165.1 of Candidatus Chloroploca sp. Khr17. Lineage (GTDB taxonomy): Bacteria > Chloroflexota > Chloroflexia > Chloroflexales > Chloroflexaceae > Chloroploca. Next base: position 698 of record NZ_RYFF01000123.1, on the reverse strand, counting down.
CGAGACGTGTAAACAGTTATGCATGCATCATCAACGCGAAGGCGTTATAATAGCGTCAGTGGATCGGCGCACACCCGTGGCGGCTCGTGGAACGATGAATCGTTCAACCTGCGCGCGGCCAACCGCAACCATAATACGCCCGACAACCATAATCGGAATGTGGGTTTTCGGCTTGCCCGGCACCTGACTGGTGCGGCCAAATGCCATACCGTACCCCAGGGGGCGGGATGGTTCCGCTTTGTATCAGGAGGGTGCCAGCGCTGATCCCGGTCAGTTCTGCGCGACACGGCAGAAGGGGCCAAAGAGAACCGCGCCATGCCAGGGCTAGTAAGGCCATACGATGCCTGAACATCAGGGGATGGCGCACCTGTTTTTCCTATGAACAATCCCCTTGCGACGACGATTACGCAATTGCTGGGGCTGCATGCGCAGGGCTTGCTTGATGATGCCGCGTTGACCGCCACGCTTGATCGGCTGCGGGCCCGCGATGGGGCGTCGGCGGTGGCCGAGGTGTTGGCCGCGTGTGCAACCGAGGTGCCGCTGCCGTCGCCAACCGAGGTGCCGCGTGTCCATGTGCAGACGGTGACCGGCAGTCCGCAGGTGGCGGTGGCGGGTGATGTCCACGGGCATCTCTTTCTCGATGGTCAGCGCACAGAGGCCCATGCCACGCTGCTTGCCACCTATCTCCAGCGGGTGGT
>NZ_RYFF01000034.1 GCF_004138165.1 Candidatus Chloroploca sp. Khr17 | reverse complement strand
GTCGTGTCAGGTAACACTCCATGTACACCCTTCCGTGAAGGTTGGCAAGTTTATACCCAAGCAGAAACGGCGGTCAGGCCGGAATAACGAAGCGCCTTGGTGACGGGGTGCGTCCTAATGCCACTGCGTAGTCCCTAATGTGTATCGGTCTCCAGGGCGATTGCCTCTTCCGTGTACGGGCCCGGCCCTCGGCCCTGTAGGGGCACCCCTTGCGGGTGCCCGTACACCGGATCCGGCCCCCGGCCCTGTACCCGCTAGGGCCCCCGCAAGGGGTGCCCGTACACTGGATCCGGCCCCCGGCCCTGTACCCGCTAGGGCCCCCGCAAGGGGTGCCCGTACACCGGGTCCGGCCCCCGGCCCTGTACCCGCTAGGGCCCCCGCAAGGGGTGCCCCTACACCGGATCCGGCCCCCGGCCCTGTAGGGGCACCCCTTGCGGGTGCCCCCGTTGGTGGCGGGTGCCCTCGTTGGTGGCGGGTGCCCCCGTTGGTGGCGGAGGCCCCCGGCCCTGTAGGGGCACCCCTTGCGGGTGCCCCTACAGGGCCGCAGGGTACACTACGTGCGCCCAAGTTTGCCGCGGATATAGCCAATCAGTGCCGCAAACGGCAGCACCGAGCGCGGCAAAAAGCCGATCCGCCAGAGGCCGCCGTGGTTGGCGCTGTCCATCAGCAGTTCGAGCGGATGCACCAGTGGCACCCCGGGATCGGCGACACAGTGACGGCAGCGCAGATCATGCACCCAGAGCGCCGCCATGATTGCTCGCGTCGTTTCGGGCGCGAAGATCTCGATGCCAAAACGATCGGCCCCGTTGTAGCCCGCCTTCAACGCCGGATTCTTGATTACCGACTGTGTCATCGTCGAAGGGGTGACATTGATCGCCACCCGTTGCCCTGCGGCCCGCGCCGTCACCGCCCGCCACTGCTGGAGCCGCTTGGCAAGGGCGTAGTTCGGGCCTTGCTCAACGACAATGCCGTCAACAATGCCATAGTGCCGCCCGTTGCCACCATCACGTAGCGTCGTGACATGCGGTTGCAAGAGGCGCCCGCCACTCAGGGTACGCCCGATCTGGGTGAAAAGCCGCCCCGGTAAGCCGCGACTGGCAAAGCGTTGCATCGCGATGCGGGCGGGCTCTTCGGGTACCGCAAAGACATCAGCCGGGGTTGCCATATACATCAAGGTTGTCGCGGGTTGCGCCGCACTCATCCGGGCGATGATCGCGTCCATCGCCAACGAGACCCGCAGGTGGCGTTCGCCATCCAGATAGGCAATCGCGGCAAGATCAAGCGGTTGCTCCAGTGTCCGCAACCAGGCAATCAACTCGGGCGTCTGGGTCAGCAAATTCGCCCCGGCCAGACCTGCCCAGTCCGCCGTCGGTGTGCCAGGGGCTACCGGCTGACTGACGGGCGCGATCAGGCGAGCGTTGCCCTCGCTCACCAGACGCACGAGCTTATCCCAGCGCGCCTGATCAGGCAAATCAACCGCAACAATTGTCGCTCGCCAGCGGGCCAACATCGCCAGCGGCCCCGCCTCCGAAGCAGCCCCAAGCAGCACCAGCGTCCGATCCGAGAGATCGAACCACTCGGGGTGCTCATTGACCCGGCGCAGCGCACGGGCATGACTCGGCTCGATAATGCCGGCTTCTTCCCAACGGGCCAGTTGGGCGAGCAACGCCGCGCCACGCAGCTGCTGACCACGATACGGCAACGACCAGGGCTCAACTTCAGGTGACCCCTGACCTTGCACCTCAACCGTCGCAAACGCATTGGGGCTCGGATCATCGAGTGCTTCAGCAAAAGGACGGGCTTGACCATTGCGCACAAACTCGATCTGTTGCCACGCAGCCGCCAACCCGGCCTCGGCAAGCGTCAGCGCCGCAGCCGGATGCGCAATCCCGGCCTCGGTGAGGGCGCGCATATGGTGCGGATACTGCTTCCGCCAGTTCGCCTCATTGCGCACCGCCTGGGCCGCAAGTGGCTCAACCGGCTCAAGAGCCGCACTACAGATCGCCTTATTCACCCTCGTCGTACTACGCTCCCCGTCGGCACCGGGCACAAACTGGATGCCCTCAAGATCTGATATTGTCATGGGTTTTCTCAACCTGGCAAAAAGAGACGATCAGGCAAGCCTGTAGGCTGAATTATACCAATTGCCGAAGGATTTAGGAGATAGAAAAGAGGAAATAGGCCGAGCGCATCCCAATTATGGGCGAGGCGACCGCGCTGGGACATGCTGGTCAAAAAAGTCAGCGACGCGGGCGAGATAGCGTTCGCCTTCCGTCGCAAAGTTCTGAGCGTGACCTGACCCGGGGATGAGCCAGAGTTCAGAGCCAGGCAAGGCCGCTGCCAGGCGTTCGGCATGATCAGGCATGATCAGCGTATCGTCGAGACCGTGAATAATCAGCACTGGCCGTGGCGCAAGGTGCGGCATCGCCTCCAGCGCTGCGTTGGCTTCAAGGTCAATGCCATACCGGACACGCGCCACAGACAGGGTCGTCGAGAGAAAAAACTCAGGAAGGCGCAAGTTTTGCGTCCACTGGCGTTGCACTACTTCTTGAATGACAGCCGGCGCGCCATCGACAACCAGTGCCGCAACCTCGGGGTCATCGGCGAGCGCACGGATCGACGCCGCGCCCCCCATCGAGACGCCAAAGACACCAAGCTGATGCGCAGCAAAGCCCTCGGTACGGAGCCAATCGAGCGCCCCGGCGACATCATCGTGCTCGACGGTACCAAAGCCAATCGGCGCCGCATCGCTCGCACCGTGCCCCCGCAGATCAATGGCAAGCACCGCAAAACCACGCCGGTGCAGCGCCGCCGCAAGTTCACCGAGGCCGCCGCCAAACTCGGACGAACGGCTACTCGTATGCCCATGCACCATCACCAGCGCCCGCGTACTGCCAGGGTTGGGCATATACCAACCCGCCAGTTCAAGCCCCGGTGTCCTTGAAGGAAAACGAACCTCACGAAAGTCAAGCCCAAACTTCGCCGGATTATTGTCCGGATCAAACGTACGCGGGGCCATCGTAAAAATCGCCGCCGCATACGCCGCCAACCCCAAATAGATGGCACCAGCTAACAGCAGGGCCAGGAGGAACCGTATTGCTCGTTGCATTAAATGTTGTATTGTCTATAAACGATGAACTGAAACACCCTAACCATGGTAACACAACCTCTCCGCCTCCGCGCCTCCGCGCCTCTGCGTTAAAAAAACTAGCTCTTTTAACGCAGAGACGCCGAGTCAGAGAGACGCAGAGGGGAAGCGTCCAGACTCTCTGCGTCTCCCCGTCTCCCCGTCTCTGCGTTAAAACCTCCCTGCCTCCCCGCCTCTGCGTTAAAACCCAGGGCTGATGCAAAGTCAGACCTCCAGGGTCACCGTCGCCGTAAACGGCTCGGCTCCTGCGTGCAAAGCCCGCCTGCGCGGGCTGGATGAGGCCGCGCAGGCGGCCTTCGCGACCCGTAGCCGAGGGCTTTAGCCCGACGGTGCTCCGGTCAGGTGGACTTTGCATCAGCCCTACGTTAAAACCTCCCCGCCTCTCACCCCCCCTGCTTTCAATGGTATAATAAACAACCAGCATCTTTCCCATAGTCCCCTTGAAGACCGGCCCCCGGGCCTGGAGTCGTTATGCCCGAGTTGTTTCAGGTTGTCACCGCAGATGAGGCCAATGCACGTTTGCAAGGCTTGCTGACGTTGCTCGGTCACGCTGAGCAACTGCCGTTAGCTGAAGCACTTGATCGTGTTCTGTTTCAGGATCTCCTTTCACCATGCGATCTTCCTGCGTTTCCCCGTTCGACGATGGATGGCTTCGCCGTACGCGCCGCCGATACCTTCGGGGCGAGCGAGGGTCTGCCCGCCTATCTGACGCTCTGTGGTGAAGTGACGATGGGCCGCCAAGCCGATCTGCGGGTCGGCTCTGGTCAGGCTGCGCGTGTCCATACCGGGGGGATGTTGCCGCCTGGGAGCGATGCGGTGGTGATGGTGGAACATACGCAAGCCGTTGATGCAACAATGATCGAGGTCGTCCGCCCGGTCGCCGTGGGCGAAAATATGCTCCCCGTCGGCGAGGATGTCCGGGCCGGGGCGTTGCTCTTTCCCCGGGGGCATCGCTTGCGCCCCCAGGATCTCGGTGGGCTTGCCGGGGTCGGTCTGACCTCCGTTGCGGTAGTCGCCCGGCCTCGGGTGGCGCTCCTCGCAACGGGCGATGAGGTGGTGGCTGCGGATACAACGCCTGGGCCAGGGCAGGTACGCGATATTAATAGTTATACGCTTGCCGCCCTGACCCGTCGCGTCGGCGGCGAGCCCGTGCTGTGGGGCATTGCCCCCGATGATAAGGCGACGCTGCACCGTATGGCCGTCGCCGCCCTGGAAACCGCCGATGTCCTGGTCGTCTCGGCGGGTAGCTCGGTGAGTACCCGCGATATGACCGCCGAGATCATTGCGAGTCTGGGGCAGCCGGGCATTCTGGTGCATGGCGTCGCGATCCAGCCCGGCAAGCCGACGATCCTCGCCATGGCCGATGGGCGTCCGGTCTTTGGGCTGCCCGGCAACCCGGTCTCGGCCATGGCTGCCTTTGAACTCTTTGTGGCCCCAACGCTCCGCCGCTTGCAAGGGTCCGGCGAGGCGCTCAGTGCCGTCACAACCGCACGCCTTGCCCGCAATATCGCCTCGAAGCCTGGACGCGAAGATCTGGTGCCAGTGCGTCTCGAACGACGCGCTGACCAACTCTGGGCCGATCCGGTCTTTGGCAAATCAAATCAGATCTATACCCTCGCCCGCGCCGATGGCATTGTGCGCGTTCCCCTTGACCACTCGGGGCTCTACGCTGATACCCTGGTCGAGGTGCGTTTGTTTTAGCCGCAATATCTTGCAAAGAAAGAGGTTGTTTTGCCGCCAAGGCGCAACGTTTTTCGCGTAGGTGAACAACCCTTCGCGCCTTCGCGTCTTCGCGTGAGCTTCTTTGAATTGGAACGGCAGGCGCGGCAACCTGCAATCTAAAAGCTGCGCAACGAAGGTGGTTGTTTTGCCGCCAAGGCGCAACGTTTTTCGCGTAGGTGAACAACCCTTCGCGCCTTCGCGCCTTCGCGTGAGCTTCTTTGAATTGGAACGGCAGGCGCGGCAACCTGCAATCTAAAATCTAAAATCTAAAATGGCATAAGATCGGTTTTTTGGCGCAACGCCACAACGTGTTGGGTCGGGTTTTGTTGGGAGCAATGACGATGGCACGGAGACGTTATTATCTTGAGGATGTTGCCCTTGATGAGGCGGTACGCCGTTTTGAGGCGGCGTTGGAACGGGTCGGTGGGCTGCGCTTGCCCCCAGCCGAAGTGGTGCCCCTGGCCGAGGCGCGTGGACGCTTGACTGCGGGGCCGGTCTGGGCGGCCCTCTCTTCGCCCCACTACCACGCCGCCGCGATGGATGGCATTGCGGTGCGGGCTGCCGACACCCTCGGGGCCACCGAATCGCAGCCGCTCCAATTGACGGTCGGGACACAGGCGATCTGGGTTGATACCGGTGACCCAATGCCGCCCGAGACGGATGCGGTCATTATGGCCGAGCATGTGCAGACGCTTGATGAGACAACGCTTGAGATTGCCGCCTCGGTGGCACCCTGGCAACACGTTCGTCCGCTTGGCGAAGATCTCGTGGCAACCGAACTTGTCTTGCCCGAGGGCCATCGGTTGCGCCCGGTTGATCTGGGCGCTCTGGCGGCGGCAGGCCACGCGACCGTCGTAGTGCGGCGGCGCCCTCGCGTGGCGATCATTGCCACGGGCACTGAACTGGTGACGGTTGAAGAGGCCGCGAGTCGCACGCTGGAACCCGGCGAGATTATCGAGTTCAATGCGCTGATGCTCGCCGGCATGGTCGAAGAGTGGGGGGGCGAAGCGATCCGCTTGCCCCTTGTCCCTGACCGCAAGGATCTGCTGCGTGCGACTGTCGCCGAAGCGCTTGACACGCATGATCTCGTGGTCGTCAATGCCGGTTCGTCGGCGGGTTCCGAAGATTATACCGCGACCGTTTTTGGCGAACTGGGCGAAGTAGCCGTTCACGGTGTCGCGATCCGTCCTGGTCACCCGGCGATCCTTGCGGTCGCCAATGGCAAACCGGCGCTTGGCTTGCCAGGGTACCCGGTTTCGGCTGCCGTGACCGCCGAATTGTTCCTGCGCCCGCTGGTCTACCGTCTTCAGGGCATGGTGCCACCAGAACGCCCCGTCGTCGAAGCAACGATGAGCCGCAAGTTGCTCTCGCCGCTTGGGGAAGACGAGTTTGTGCGGGTTGCGTTGGGCCGTGTTGATGACCGCCTGATTGCGACGCCACTCTCGCGTGGGGCGGGGCTCGTGATGTCGCTGGTACGCGCCGACGGCATGGCGCACATTCCGCGCTTTGCCGAAGGCGTTCACGCCGGGGCGCGGGTGAACGTGACCCTGCTGCGCGATGCCGCCGAGATCGAAGGCACGCTGGTTGCCATTGGCAGTCACGATCTGGCGCTCGATCTGCTGGGCAGCCATATGCGGCGACTTGCCCCGGGTACGCGCCTCAGTTCAGCCAACGTAGGCAGCCTCGGTGGTTTGCTTGCGCTCAAACGGCGCGACGCGCATCTCGCCGGCACGCACCTGCTTGACGAAGCAACCGGCAGCTACAACCGCCCCTTTATTGAGCGCCTCTTGCCCGACGAAGCGATTGTGCTTGTGCATCTTGCCTACCGCGAACAGGGCTTTCTGGTGCCACGCGGCAACCCACAGGGCTTGAGCGAATTGCGCGATCTGGTGCGCCCCGACGTGCGTTTTGCCAACCGCCAGAAAGGCTCGGGCACCCGCGTCCTGCTCGATTATCACCTAAACCAGGCTGGCCTCAGCAGCGACCAGATCATCGGCTACGAGCGCGAAGAATTCACGCATATGGCGGTGGCCGCCGCCGTGATGAGCGGCTCGGCCCAGGTCGGCCTGGGCATCCTCGCCGCAGCGCGTGCGCTAGGCCTCGACTTTGTGCCGCTCTTCAGCGAGCGCTACGACCTCGCCATCCCGCGACGCCACTGGGAGAGCGAGCTCTGCGAGCCACTGCGGCGCACCCTGGCGGATCCGGCGTACCAAGCCGCCGTGGCGGCGCTCGGCGGCTACGACGTGAGTCGCATGGGGGAAGAGACGTAGGCCAAAGTCCCGCCCGCTATGAGGGCGAGGCTTTGGCCTACGCCTCATCACTACCCGCTCGGTCTTCCGCAGGCGAGCCTGGAGCAAGGTCGACAAGCTCGTAGGCATCCGCAAGTGCAAGCGTAGACTGGATTGATGCAAGGACAATGGTCGCATCAAGACCTACGGCTTCAGTTAGAAGCCATGTATGTTCTTCATGGCGTATATAGCGCTCAATGTGATGTTTGTTCTGCGCAATAAGGATATACTCTTTCAGGGATGGAATGGTACGATAATTTTGAAATGTAACGCCACGGTCATAACGCTCTGTTGATGGGGAAAGAATTTCAATAATAATCGTAGGGTTAAGCAGCGTATCTCTTTTCGTCGTATCAGCAAACTCAGGCGTCCCACAGACAATCGTCATATCAGGATAGGTATATAAGCCAGTTTTTACCACTCGAATGCGCATATCACTTGGATAAATCCGACAGCCTCGTCCACGGATTTGAGCGTATAGGCTCGCGTTTACATTACTCGCAATCAAATTATGCGCCTCACTTGCGCCTGACATGGCAAAAAGCTCACCAGCATAATATTCATGCTTGATCGTACTCACACGCTCACGCTCAAGGTATTCTGTTTCCGTAAGATATGACCGTGGCTGAGCCGTCATCGGTGTCTCCTCGGCATGTCCGAGATCTGTCTAATTCGCTATCCTAAAAACGTCTATCATACTCTCTACTTATACGAAGCAGTGCTGAACCATAATTCTGGGAAGTTAGGGTCAAATTCACCCAAGAAAATGGAAATGGTGATTCATTAGAGGCTTCAAAATGGAGAATGATAAATTCATCGTAGTACGGAGCAGCAAGCTGTAATAACCGTCGTTCTGCTTCTGGGGCCTCTTGAAATGGATGGCGATACGTACCGCGCCCATCTGTTTTGAAGGAGCGAGTCCCTTCGAAGCTGGTATAGACACTTGCATGATTAAGGCCTACAATACCGATGCATATCGGCGAGCTACTTCCACCACCCCGCTTAAATTCGGTTACCTGCTTCTGCAAATCGCCAATCACTCGATCAATCTGCTTGATCATAGCTTTGGCGAGAATTTTAACCTCTGCGCCAATCTCTACCGTAGCTACTTTCCCACGAGCGACCTGATAACCTGGATCAACGATTGGTTTTTCGCCAGGAACAATTTCGCCAAACGTACCATCTCCACGTCGAGCTCGAATACCTTGACGTTTGTTTGCTGTGTTTAGGATCCAATCGTGCGAGGCTACTCGCTCGGATAATTTCGTAGATCGGTTGAGGCTCACAAGATCTTCGTACAGCTGCATTGCAACAAAGTCGCCAAGGCTCGAATCACGATGACGGTAGACATTCCCAGCAAAGAGGTTCTCGAATTCGGTTAAGAGTCGATACGCCACACGGTACTCCTGATAGCTCCAACGTCTCGCTTGCGCATACTCATGGTTTCTAGGCGCTCGTAAGCCTGTGCGAGATACGCAGGTTCTATTTCATTTCCAATCGAGTTTCGGCCAGCAAGGAGAGCAGCAATAGATGTTGTTCCTGTTCCCATAAATGGATCGAGCACAGTATCACCTGCAAAAGAAAACAAGCGAATAAGCCGGTCGGCAATTTCTACAGGATAAGGGGCAGGATGACCAGCACGAGTAGAGGCACCCTTAACATCAGTCCAAATAGAGCGAAGCCAGGTCTGTATTTCTTCTTTCGTAAGCATCGAGAGAGCTTTTTTCATTGAGCTTACGGAACGGTATTTGCCTCCTTTTCGCATAAAGAGAATGTACTCAACGTCGTTTTTTACGATCGATCCTGGCTGATATGGTTTGCCATAAAACCCGGCACCGTTACCCTCAGCTTCTGTTGCGCCATTTGCGATTTTATGCCAAATGATAGGTGTAAGGCAATCAAGCCCTAATGAGCGTGCTCGAACTTGTATATCGGCATGCAGAGGCATAACATAATGCTTTCCACCTCTCCGCCGCGGAATACAAACATCTCCTACAACACAGCAAATACGCCCACCACCCACAAGTACGCGAGCACATTCACGCCAAACTTGATCTAGCTCGGTAAGAAAGGCTTCATAATCTTCTATATCTCCCATTTGTCCATCGCGATCCGCTTTATATTGCTTAAGATTCCAATAAGGTGGGGAGGTGACAATAAGATCAACACTCTCATTATCGATCCAGGATAAATCTCGTGCATCTCCAAGTTTAATCTTATGCGTCGTCCTATCAAAAGGTGCGGGCCAAGGACGTTTTCGGTAGAGAGAGTTCGCATTCAATAGTGCCTGAAGCCCTTCAGTCGTGTTGTCTTCAGGTGGAAATTCGAGAATATCATCACCTAGAGGTAGGGTGGGCTTTTCAGTGAATGGAAGATATAGTTGTGGTTCATCGGAAACCTCGTTATATTTTTTTACAACCTGCGCCATCGGTTTTCTCCTGATTTCGTCTCTTCAAGGGCTTTAGCAATGTAAGACAGTTCCATTATACGATAATTTTGCAGGCTGTGAAGCACAATCGTTCAAGTTAGGCAGGGCCAGCCCTCCCTGCGACCTTCGCTCCGATCCTAAGCAACAAAACCGGCCTAAGACCAATAGCTTGCAGAGAAGGCGCTTGTTTTGACGCAAAGGCGCAAAGGCGCAAAGGTTTTTGTGTAGTTGAGCGAACCCTTCGCGCCTTCGCGCCTTCGCGTGAGCTTCTTGGCAAAGAAGGACGAGAAGAGCCCTCACAGGTCTTGATCATGGCGTCCCAATGCGAATGAGCAGACCTGTGAGATGCTATCGCCTTACGCAGCTACTGCTGCACCCTCTATCTCATTGGGAACAGCAGCATCACCCAACGATCCCCGCGTCACGATAGAGTTGCTCGATGTCGCGGTGACGCACCCGGACGACCGAACCGTAGCCAAAATAGCTTGCCCGCGCTGCGTTGTCGCGGGTCGCTCCGCTGGTGTACGGGCTGTAGATGCTTGAACTGACCACACTGTAGGTACGCGACACCGGGTAGACGCGTCCTCCCCGGTCTTTCCCACTAAACGGGCCAACATAGATGACAACATGATGGTATTCGCCAGGCAGCCAACCCGCAACCGCCTGAAAAAAATCCTTGTAGACCAGAATATCTCCAGGGAGCCACGCTTCATGGTCGGCGACGTAGCGCAGCAGGGGATGGTCTGGTTCGGGGCGGAAGTAGTTGGCGGCACGATCCCAGCGAAAGTTGGTGCCCGGAGGCTGCGTGACATTCCAGAGCGTATTGACGCCGGCCTCTTTGAGACACATCGAAACCAGATCGGCACAGACAATATCCGTTGAACCGCGCATCTGGGCGCGCTGCTTGGCGGTCAAGATCGCCAGCACACGGCTATCGCTCATCTCATAGAGCACGCGGAGGGCCAGACGGATCAGTTTACGGATCGGATCGGGTGTTGCTGGCTGAGCCTCAAGCCACTGCGAGACAAACTGGGTGCCCGCAATTTTGCCGTCACCCGTCACAGGAATCGTCTCATCGCCCGACGGCTCGGGAAAATCGCGTACCTCTTGCGGCAGATCAAGCTGACTCCAGCGCAGAATTGGTCCGGCAAGCGGCGAATAGAGTGTATCGAAGGCAAAGACCTGCACATCGTAGGGGACACCCTCGTGGCTCGTGCGATACCAGCCACTGAGTGGGGCACCGAGCCTGGCTTCACGTGCGGCATTGTGGAAATGGGGATTGAAGCCAAAGGTCTCATTGCCAAAAAGCGCCTGGGCCACTTTGTAGGTCTCGAACCAGAGCGGATGGTAGAGCGGATCATCGGGCGCGAGATCGCTCAAGCGCAGGGCATCGCGGAAAGGCGGCTCGGTGCTGTAGAGCGTATCGCCGGCAAAAACCTGCAACTGCACGAGGAGATTGGGTCCTGGCGAAATTCCATAATTGCCACTGAGCGCCATCCCCAGCTTGAGCCGGATGGCCTCTTGATGAAACGTCCAATCGCGTTCAAAAGCCGTGTGGGTGGCAATGCCTTCGGGCGGATTGCTTGCCCCAATCGAGCGTGGATAAGCATGGCGGATCAGGTGGAAAGCCAGCGAAGTTGCGGAAGGTGGCTTGTCCTGCAACTCATCATTGAGACTACGAACATTCAACCAGAACGTTGAGGGATTAAAGAGCAGATCCCGCGCAAAAGGCTGATGCCCATAGGTCTGATTACCAATCCGAATTTGCTCTGCAAAAGGCAGCGACCGCGCAAGTGGCATCCCCAAACCACGTTTTGCGGCCAACATATGAAACGACCACTCCCGTTGAAAACCCTCACCCCGTTGACGGAACGACTCATTGGCAAGAAAGAACCACAAATTATCGCTCATGGTACCCTTTCTGACGGCACAACCGCCCGATGCCAGACCTGGCAATCCTCCGTCTCAATCATACCACCGGCGATAGCAAAAAGATCAGCTTTGATCGTATACTGAAGGTACAAACAAAAGACATGCCTAGAGACAATACTTTGCAAATAAGCTCACGCGAAGGCGCGAAGACGCGAAGGGTTACGCTCACCTACGCAAAAACCTTTGCGCCTTTGCGCCTTTGCGTCAAAACAACCGCCTTCTTTGCAAGGTATTGTGCCTAGAGCAACACCGAGGAGTTGAACATGACCATGCCGCGCTATACACGCGAAGTGGGCCGTAAATTTTATGCGGATGGCACCCCGCACTCCTTTCCCGGCAATACGATCATCTGCATGCTTAGCCCGACCCAGCCGCTGTTTCAGGTAGCCAGCGCCTTTCAGGCGGCGCTTGGCAAGACGAGCGTTGGGGCAAAGTTTGCTTTTTTGCCACCAGCGAGCTTTCACATGACGGTGATGGATCTGTTGTGTGATCAGGCTCGCGATCCCGCGCACTGGGCCCACGCTTTGCCGCGTGAGAGTACGATGGCCGAGGCTGATGCCTTTGTCTATGCACGCGTGCAGCCGCTTGTGCCACCAGCTGAGCTTGTTATGCGCGTCGTCGGCATCTTCTACGGCAACAACCTGATGCTGACGCTCGAACCTGCCGACGAAGCGACCCGCACGGCCTTGCATACCTATCGTGCGTCGGTTGCGGCAGCGACCGGCATTCGATTTCCCGATCACGACACGTATGGCTTTCACCTCTCTCTGGCCTATCGCCTGATCGAGGTAACGCCAGCGGAAGCGCAGGTACTCGCGAAGGTGTGTCATAATTGGGGACCTGCGTTACAAGCAGCCGGGGCAGCGCTTGTTTTGCCACCGCCGCAACTCTGCCGCTTTGATGATATGAGCAACTTTGTCCCGCTTGAGACAGCAGGGTACTGAAAAAGGAGATCCAATGCGTCCTATGACTTCCACCGAGGCGCGTGACTTTGTGCTCACGCGGGCGCGCACGGCAAAGCTAGCGACGGTACGTGCCGATGGGCGGCCACACGTCGCCCCAATCTGGTTCGACCTGGAAGGCGACGACGTAGTTTTCACCACCTGGCATACCAGCGTCAAAGCCGCTAATCTGCGGCGCGACCCACGGGTGAGCCTCTGTGTGGACGACGATGCCCCACCGTTTAGCTTCGTCATCATCGAGGGCCTTGCCACGCTCAGTGAAGATCCGGTCGCCCTGAAGACCTGGGCAACGCGCATTGCCGGGCGCTATATGGGGCCGGAACAGGCCGCCGCTTACGGCGCACGCAATGGCGTACCCGGTGAACTACTGGTGCGCATTCAAATAACGCACCTCGTTGGGCAAGCCGAGGTGAGTGCCTAGAAGCAAGGGGGCACGCTTCACGTTCCTTGCGTCCGGCCACGATGACAACATCCATTAGTTTGTCTCGAGCCAGCCGCGTTCGAGGGCATAGCGCACCAGGGCTGACCGGCTGGTCAGCCCGAGTTTCTCGAGGGCGCGCGCCCGGTAGGTTTCAACCGTCTTTACGCTCAAGCTGAGTTGGTTGGCAATGTCCTTGTTGCTGTAACCTTGCACGACGCCTTGTACGACCTCGCGCTCGCGTTCGCTGAGTTCGGCACCCAGCAGATCAGAGGCGGCTGAGGGTCGTTGCACATACCGGCTCACCACATGCTCGGCGAGCGATGGTTCGAGGTAGACGCCTCCCGCCGCGACGATGCGGATGGCCCGGATGAGGGCGTCTGCTGCGGTGTGTTTGAGGATATAGCCCGAGGCCCCAACAGTAAGCATCTGGCGCAGGTAGCTCGTATCGTCGTGAATGCTCAGGACCAGCACTTTGACCTCTGGGTAGGTCTGCTTGATCCGCTCGGTGGCCTTGATGCCGTTTCCCCCCGGCATCGAGATGTCCATGATTACCACATTTGGGCGGGTCTCAGCGATCTGCTCCCAGGCATCCTCTCCATCGCTCGCCTCGCCGATCACCGTCATATCGGCCTGGGCGGCGATTAGCGTCTTGAGCCCTTCACGTAATACCATATGATCATCGACCAGGAATACCAAGATTGGCGTCATTGCTGTCTCCTTCCATATGATCATTGACCAGGAAGATCAAGATCGGCATCATCGCTGTCTCCTTCTATGGCGGCGGGCAATGGGATGAGGGCAAAAATTCTGGTGCCGCTGCCGGGTTCCGACTCGATCGTCATATTGCCACCCAGTAGCTTCACCCGCTCTCGCATCCCGATCAGCCCCAACTGCTGTGTTCCGACGAGGGTATCCCAGTTTGCTGGTATATTAAAACCAAGCCCGTCGTCTTCAATAATCACACGCACCCGGTCGGCGTCCCGCTCGATGATGATGCTTACCTCGGAGGCCTTGGCGTGCTTGAGCACGTTCGTCAGGCCCTCCTGAACCAAGCGGTAGATTGTTGTCTCGACCGCCAGAGGCAGGCGACTTTCGTCGAGCCCACTGGTGTGCAAATCCACAGCGACATGCGTACGGGCCGACCATTGCTCGACGTAGTTGCGCAGCGCCAGAATTATCCCTAAGTCGTCTAACACCGAGGGACGCAACTGCACCGCCAGATTGCGGATCTCCTGGCTGATCTGCATCGCCATTGTTTGAAGTTGCGTAACGCGCTCTGCCGAGGGGTTATCGGTTGATAGGCGATCCTGGAGGGCCTTGAGGCCCAGGATCAAAGCGGTGAGATCCTGCCCCATCTGGTCGTGGAGCTCGCGTGCGATGTGGCTCCGCTCTTCTTCTTGCGCCATCAGCAGTTGTTGGAGCAGCCGCTGGCGGGTTCGCTCACCGCGTGTTCGCGCAGCTACCTGGGCCTGGAGCGCTACATTGGTAAGCGCGAGCTCATCGGTGCGGGCAGTCACACGCTTCTCCAGATCATTCCGAGCGTTCTGGAGCACCGCCTCAGCCTGTTTGAGCGTGCTGATGTCGGCAAAGGTAAGCACGACCCCGTCCACGGTACCCGCAAGGGTATGATACGGACGGATGTGCATACTCCACCAGCGATCCCGCTCGGGTTGGTGGATCACCTCTTCAATGGCCGTGACGGTCTGGAGAACCCGGGTGATCAGGAGGGGGAGATTGTCGTGGTGGAAATATGTGCGCAGGTCGCTAAGCGGACGCCCGATGTCGCTCTCGATCAACGCGAAGAGTTCGGTTGCCTGGGGTGTGAAGCGCGTGATCCGACTATCTTGGGACAGGAAAATAGCCGGGATCTGGGCACTCGCAAAGAGGTTGGCAAGGTCGGCATTGGCCCGATCGAGCTCGATGATCTTGCTGCTCAGCTCGGCGTTGACCGTTTGCAACTCCTCGTTGATCGACTGGATTTCCTCCTTCGCGGTCTGCTGTTCCTCATTGGTTGCCTGAAGCTCCTCGTTGAGTGAGCGCAGTTCCTCGTTCGCTGCGGTCAAGTCGACGTTGGTCTCCTGGAGCTCGTTGATCGTTGACTCTAGGGTTTCGCGGGTGCGTTGCAACTCCTGGGTGAGCGCATCAGCAGGCGTCATGGGTGAAGATGTCTGGTCGACGGGGGAGAGTTGTGGCAGGGCAACCCGACTCGCCTGCAGCACGACCAAGAGCAAGCCCCCTTCCGATCTCGTCTCGGGAAAGGGTTGCACCGTGAGGGTCAGTTGCCGTTGCCCTTCGGCAGTTCTCAGCGTCAGATCTTCGCGTACCACCGGTGTGAGGGTTTGGCTGACCGCACGGATTGTTGTACGCAGGGGGAGGCGGAGGTCGGGATGGGCCATCTCGAACAGGTTTGCGGTGGGTTCGCCCGGGGGGACACTGAGGTACGGATAGGCCTGTCCACTGAGGTACGCGACGATCCCCTGCGGATCAACTGCGAGTGCCGTCGGCGTATAATCCTGCATCAGGATGCGCTCAATTGTGGCACCAAGATTGCTCGGAGCCATGGTTTGCTGATGCACCGTCGTGCCAGAGATGCGCATAGGGGGGCGGCGGGCGCTGGCCCAGGGCAGCGCAATCTGCGGATGCACGCTCCGTTCTTTGCGCTGGTAGATGCGGTGCCGGCTATCAATGACCCGAAAGAGTTCGGACGGATCGATCGCGCCGACGGCACTCTCGGCTGAACCCAGGAAGAGATAGCCACCCGGCGACAGGGCATAGTGAAAAACCGGGATCAACTGGCGCTGGAGGTCGGTGTCAAAGTAGATCAACAGATTGCGACAGGTGATCAGATCCATCCGCCCGAACGGCGGGTCGCTAATCAAATTATGCACCGAGAAGAGGCACAATTCGCGAAGGGCTTTGTTCACCTTGTAGCCCGCGCCCTCTGGCACAAAGTACCGGCTCAGGCGCTCGGGGCTGACGTGGGCGACAATCCGCGCATCGTACCAGCCCGTCCGTGCGACGGCGAGGGCGGCCTCATCAATATCGGTGGCGAAGATCTGAATGGGTGGCGGCGTATCGAGTTGCGCCAGTTGCTCGCGCAGGATGATGGCGATCGAGTAGGCTTCCTCGCCAGAAGCGCAGCCGGGTACCCAGACACGCAGCGGCGCGCTGGCATCTCTGCTGCGCAACAGGCCAGCAATCACGTTTGGTGCCAGCGCCTCACAGGCGGCTGGGTCGCGGAAGAATTCGGTTACGCCAATGAGCAGATCCTGGAAAAGCAGAGCGCCCTCATCGCGATCCTGCTGAAGGCGTACAAAGTATGCTTCGAGGCTGGGCAGATGGAGCAACTGCATACGGCGATCGATGCGGCGCTGGAGGGTAGTACGTTTGTAGTGGCTGAAATCGTGACCAGAGGCTTGGTGAAGGAGCGCCACGATCAGACGGAACGTATCGACGGGTGGCGCGACGGGTGGCGGCGAGGCTGTGGAAGGGTTGCTTGCAAGCAGCAGCGCAGGCATCGCGGCAAGCTCGAGGATGTGATCAACCACGCCGCGCTCGATCGCCGCCTGTGGCATCGCTGAATAGGCTGCCGAGGTCGGCGTCTGGGCAAGCGTGAGCCCGCCGTGCTCGCGAATCGCCGTCAGACCCTCGGTGCCGTCGGCGCCGGTGCCCGAAAGCACGATGCCCACAGCCTGCGCCCCCTGGTCGACGGCCAGCGAGTGAAAGAAATGGTCAATTGGCAAGCGTTGCCCGCGTTCGGCGGCGGGCAGCTCCAGGTGGAGTTGACCCTGTTTGATGGTGAGCGCGGTATTTGGCGGAATCAGATAGACGTGGTTGGCCTCAACCAGGGTCAGGTCACTGATCTGGTCTACGGGCATCTGCGTTTGCGCACTGAGCAGTTCTGGGAGATAGCTGGGCTGTTGAGGGTCGAGATGCTGAATCAGCACAAAGGCCAGCCCACTGTCGGGGGGCATGTGCTGGAGAAACTCGGTGAAAGCCTGCAGACCCCCAGCTGAAGCGCCGATGCCGACAACTCTGGGGCTTGCCTTGGGCACTCTACTCTCTTCTGGGAGCGGTGAGCGAGGGGTATCCAGGCCAGGTGCTGAACCGGGATCATTAGGCATCGTAAACCTCCTGAAAACGGGTCAACTTCCTAAACCTATATGTTCATTATACCATTGTCGCTTGCCGTGGTCTATAAGGCGAGGTTTTTTACCTAGGGCGAGGGTGCCACGTACGTGACACACTACTATTAGTCTGTCAACGAAGCTTTTTGATGATTTGGCGCAAAGGGTGTTGCGACCTCAAACCCTGACTCTGACAGGATTGACCTGACACGACAACGCTGTTTTACCCGCTTCCCGCAGCGGCCTCCTGGTGCTAGGCTGAGGAGAGAATCCATGTTTGCGCCTCCCACACGAGAACTGCCTCTTCTCCCCGCCCTCTGGTGAGCACTCGGATTGCTCTAGCAGTCCTATCTGGGTTGTCTACAGGCGTGCTTTAGCTGGCTAATGAATATTCAGTATTACATCGGCACTACCTACCTGATGTAATTCTTGAAAACCATACGTCGGCACCACTGAGACACACATCGTCTAGGATTGCTCTATAGCAATAATACCAATGAAAGTAACGTCAATGAGTTTGGTATCCGTTTCACCTATGAATACGCTGGTCGTGATCGGCAATCACTTGCCGCGCCAGTGCGGGATCGCCACGTACACTGCCGACCTCTGTGCGGCAGTTGCGCATGTGTTCCCGCGCACTGCGGTCTTCGCGCTGGCGATGAACGACGGTGTTGAGGACTATGATTACCCAGAACGGGTACGCTTCACGCTTGACCAATACGATCTGAGTGCTTATCGCCGTGCCGCCGATAGCATCAACCTGAGCAATGCCGATGTCGTCTGTGTACAGCACGAGTACGGCATCTACGGCGGATCCGCCGGCGGCGATCTGCTTGACCTCTTGCGCGATCTGCGCGCCCCGATCGTCACCACCCTGCACACCGTTCTCCGTGAGCCCAGTGCGGAACAGCGCCGTGTGCTCGTCGAGTTGGCCCAACTCTCGAATCGCTTGGTGGTCATGAGCGAGCGGGGCGGCACCTTCCTGCGCGAGATCTATGGCGTGGCCGCCGATAAAATCGATGTCATTCCCCATGGCATCCCTGACATCCCATTCCTCGACCCGAGTTTTCACAAGGATCAGTTTCACGCCGAGGGCAAGCAGGTGCTGCTGACCTTTGGGTTGCTCTCGCGGAACAAGGGCCTCGAACACGTCATCGCGGCAATGCCAACTATCCTCACCCATCACCCGCATGTGGTCTACTTTGTGCTTGGCACAACCCACCCCCACGTTCGCCAGCACGAGGGCGAAGCCTACCGTACGAGTCTCAAGGCGCTCGCCCGCAGCCTCGGCGTGGCCGAGCAGGTGATTTTCTACGATCAATTTGTTGCGATTGATCGTTTGGTCGAGTTCATCGGCGCGGCCGATATCTACATCACGCCCTATCTCAACGAGGCCCAGATCGTCTCGGGCACCCTGGCCTACACCGTCGGGGCCGGCAAAGCGGTGATTTCGACCCCCTATTGGTACGCCGAGGAATTGCTGGCCGATGGGCGCGGGATGCTGGTACCCTTTGCTGATCCGGCCGCGATCGCCGAGCGCGTTCAGGCTTTGCTTGACAATGAAGCCGAGCGCCACGCGATGCGCAAGCGGGCCTATCTGCTGGGGCGTGCGATGATCTGGCCGCGGGTCGCCGAGCGCTATATGGCGTCTTTCCAACGCGCCCGGGTCGAGCACCGGCTGAGCGAGCGTGTAGGTACACGCCTCAGGGCGGCAGACTGGCACAGGGGAGTCTTGCCTCCCATCAACCTGGATCACCTGCGGCGCATGTCCGACGACACCGGGATGCTTCAGCATGCCGTGATGGCCGTGCCGAATACGAACGAGGGTTATACCACTGATGATAATGCACGCGCACTGATCGCCGCCGTAAAACTGGAGGAGTTGGGACATCCGGGGGCCGCAGATCTAGCGACACGCTACCTAGCCTTCCTGTGGCATGCCTTTAACCCGAACGAGGGTCGTTTCCGTAACTTTATGCGCTACGACCGCCACTGGCTTGAAGAGGCCGGCTCGGAGGATAGTCACGCCCGGGCGCTCTGGGCCTTGGGGACAACCCTGCACTGCTCGGCCCGCCCGGATCTGATCGGTGTCGCCGACGCGCTGTTCATCAACGCCTTGCCCGCAGCATTGGCCTTTACGCATCCGCGGCCCATCGCTTTTGCCCTGCTTGGCCTCTACGAGTATCTGCAGTGCTTCCCCGGCGATCGCCTCGCTCAGCAGACCCAGGCCACCCTCGCTGCGAACTTGCTGGCGCGCTATGCTGAGCATCGCACCGATGACTGGCGCTGGTTTAGCCCTGAGCTCACCTACGACAATGCGATCTTGCCTCACGCCCTGTTGCTGAGTGGCAGCACGCTCGGTCGAACTGATATGTCCGCCGTAGGGCTAGAGGCCCTCGCGTGGCTCGCAGCGCTCCAACGGGACGAAGCGGGCCACATGGTGCCGATAGGCTGCCACGGCTTTGCCCAGCGCGGAACAGCAAGGGCACGCTTCGACCAGCAGCCATTGGAGGCTCACGCCATGGCACTGGCTACCCTCGACGCCTGGCGGATTACTGGCGACGACACCTGGCTCGCCGAGACCCATCGTGCGTTCGACTGGTTCCTGGGCCGCAACGACCTGGGGTTGGCCCTCTACGACCCGATCACCGGTGGTTGCCACGACGGGCTGCTGATGGATCGGGTGAACCAGAACCAGGGTGCCGAATCAACTCTGGCTTATCTGCTCACCCGACTGGCGCTTGGGCGCGTGACGGATCTACCATCGTCTGTACTCATAGCCGCAGAGCACGTGGTGCTCACCCCACCGGTGGTACCGGTGTCACGGAACGGCAGGGCACGCGAGGGCAGGGTACGATGAGATTCAACGCCGTTGCGGCAGTCTCAATTGTTCGCACCTTGAACCGGGCGCAGATCCGCGCCACGGTCGCAAAGCGCTTTAGCCGCGAGCGGATGGTGGACAACGAGCTTCAGCTCTACAAAGGCATTTTATGAGTGAGCACTACCCAACCCTGTTTCATCGCTACCTGGGCAACCCGATCCTGACTGCAGCCGACTGGCCATACCCAATCCACACGGTCTTTAACCCGGGCGCAACTCGGCTGGCCGACGGCACCACCCTGCTGCTTTGCCGGGTAGAAGACCGACGTGGACACTCGCACCTGTGCGCTGCACGCTCGGCCAACGGACTCGATGGCTGGCAGATCGATCCAGAACCAACCCTGCTTGGTGACCCAGAGCACCGGCCCGAGGAACTCTGGGGTGTCGAAGATCCCCGCATCACCTATGTGCCCGAGCTAGAGCGCTACGTGGTGGTCTATACCTCGTATGCCCGTGGCGGGCCCGGGGTCTCGATGGCACTCACCAGCGATTTCCGCAGCTTCGAGCGTATCGGGGTGGTGATGCAGCCCGAGGATAAGGATGCGGCCTTGCTTCCGCACCGCATCGGCGATTCGTGGGCGCTGATCCACCGACCAGTGGGACCGTCCGGAGCCCATATCTGGATCTCCTACTCGTCAGATCTGCGCCACTGGGGGAGCCACCAGGTGATGCTCGAGGCACGCCTGGGTGCCTGGTGGGACGCCAACAAGATCGGCATGTCACCACCGCCGATCGAGACCCCCGAGGGCTGGCTGATGATCTATCACGGGGTACGTCACACCCCGGCGGGCTGCCTCTATCGGCTCGGGTTGGCACTCTTCAGCCTGGACACACCAGAGCACTGCCTGCTCCGCGGCGACACCTGGGTCTTTGGCCCAGAGGAGGTCTACGAACGTACGGGGGACGTAGGCAACGTCGTCTTTCCCTGCGGGGTGACGGTCGCAGACGACGGTGACACCTTGCATATGTACTACGGTGGTGCCGACAGTTGCATCGCTCTGGCCACGGCCAGCATCAAGCAATTGCTCGCATGGCTCCGCACGCATGGCTCCGGGCCGCTGGTCGACCGCCGCCGACCGGCTTATGCGCAAAGCCAGATTGCGAGGGCAGCGAGCGAATAATCAGCGCAAGCAACGGAGTGACTGTTCACATCTGCGGTGAGCTTTGCCGCTGGGAGCGCGGGCGGCCCGCCCGCCTACGTGCGCTTGCGGGCGGGCCGCCCGCGCTCCCAGGAGGAGATCGCACAGGCGCAACTGGCAGGACGAAGTCCGCTGGGATGATGTGAACGCACGGGCAGCCCTGGTTCATCCAGGGCAAGATCTATACGAAGGAGTTCAACTCAATGTCTGATCGCACATTATCAGTCTACGAATCCGCTCATTGGGGTTCACGACTCGCCGGTGTCGCCCTCGTCCGCTATGATGCGCGTGGCATCCTCCTGGTCAATGAAGTGCCTGTCCAGACGACCCGCAAAAGTGGGCACTTCACGGTGCTGAACTGCGTGGACGGAAGTACGAGCGTGGTGTTGAGCAGTTTTCTCCGTCTGGTACCAACTCTCCGCCACCAAGGCGCACAGAGCGAAGCCCTGATGGAGGTCTGTGGGTGATCTTGCCATGCTTGATATCTGAATACGGGAAATACCTGACACTGTCAGGTATTTCCCGTATTCAGATATCAAGCTCTGCCTGCTAGAGAACGCAAATCTTCGCTGCTACAATTACAATGAAGTCCTAGTTCTGTCTTGCGAAAGGGACACCCATTATGATTGAGAAAACCGCTTTGTCCCGCGCCAATGGGCATTCGCAGCAGCACATCCCGCCCACATCAATTGCAATGCATGCTGCAGGCACGACCAACGGCGTAGTGCAAGGTGCCGAGTTGCCTGCCGATCACCAGTTGCTTGCAATCATTCCGGGCCTCATCTTCACCTGCCACCCAAACGGCACCTGGAACTACGTCAATCCGGCCTTCTGCACCTATACTGGCACGCCCGCAGAGGCACTCACGGATCTCGGCTGGGTGGAACTTGTACATCCCGATGAGCGACCCATCACGCTCCAACAGTGGCAAACCGCCATCAGGCATAGCGCGTCGTTCCAGATCGAATACCGGCTCTGCGGGGCTGACGACATCTACCATTGGTTTCGCACTCAATGCACGCCTCAACTCGATGCGACGGGAACCCTCATCGGCTGGACAGGCATTGCCGTGTCAGTTGATAGTGAACACCAACTGGAAAACGAGCAAATGTTGCGCCAGAAGGCCGAACAGGCGGCTGCCGAACGCGACTGCATGCTTGCTTTTATCGCCCACGAGCTTCGGTCGCCGCTGACCGTGCTGCTAGGCCAGAGCACGTTGCTGCAACGAAGACTGAACAACCACGAGGGTATTGAGCCAAATACCCACCGCATGGCCGAAATCCTGGTCGCGCAGACCATTCACCTCAAAGATCTCATGAGCACATTGTTGGACGCGACCCAACTCGACTATGGCGAATTGCAACTCTGCAAGACCACCCTTGACCTTGGTGCCCTCGTCGAGCGCGTCGCACAGTCGTTCGCGCCTACCCTGAGTGCTCACACCTTGAGGCTAGACCCTGATCCGTCACCGCTCTGGATTAAGGGCGATGCGCTCCGCTTAGAGCAAGTGCTGCTTAATCTGATCGAGAATGCGGTCAAGTATAGCCCTGGTGGCAGCGAAATCGTGATCCGCACGATGCTCCATGATGGTCAGGTGCAGATCGACGTATGCGACTCGGGGATCGGGATTCCAGCACAGGTTCAGCCGTATCTCTTCCAGCGCTTCTTTCGGGCCAAAGCCGAGGATAGACGCGTAGCCGCAGGGCTTGGCCTCGGGCTCTATCTCTGCAAGGCGATTATGGATCTCCACGAGGGCAGCATTCGCGTGCAGAGCGTTGAGGGCGAGGGCTGCACTGTCACCTTATTGCTCTCTCGCATCCCTGTCCAGCACGCTTGGCAGGACTGAACTCAACGCAGCCTGTAAAACACCATAAGCGCCCTAAGACAAGGCAAATTCGCAAAGGAGAGGTATGGACTATTTTGTCTGGTACGATGAGAGCACACTGAAAACTGCGGCTGAGAAGATTCACGAAGCGAGCGTGGCCTATCAGGCCCGCTTTGCCCGCATACCACAGCTGGTTCTCGTTCATAACGACGACCAGGCCAACATCGGCGGCCTGGTCGTGCGCAGCGAGCATGCTATTCAGCGTAATAACTTCTGGCTAGCGATCTAGGGACATCGCGGTGTGAAGCGCAGCAAGCTTCGGCTAGATCCAATACTTTTCAAATAAGCTCACGCGAAGCCGTGAAGGGTTACGCTCACCTACGCAAAAACCTTTGCGCCTTTGCGTCAAAATCCATTGCGCATCTACACAAGATGCGCTGTCCGCTGGAGGGTCGGCAGATCTTCGCCGATAAAGTGGGCGGCACTCTTCGCCGCTTCAAGAATCGTCAGCAAACCACTGCCAGGATGCACGGCCCCGCCGATCCAATAGAGCCCCTTGGCCCCGTTGTGGCGAATGTGCGGGCGCAACGGGCCGAGTTGGTTCCAACTGTGGATTAGGTTAAAGACCGCGCCCAGGTGCGTCCGGTGCTCGTCGCGCCACGATTCGGCAGTGTAGCAATGCTCGGCCACAATATGACGCTCGATATCCTCGTAGCCAAGCTTCGCCATCTGGCGCAGAATCCGCTCGCGGTACGGGGCCTGCTTGGTTGACCAGTCAATTCCATGGCGCAAATTCGGGATCGGCACCAGTACAAAGAGCGTACTGTGGCCCTCGGGGGCATTGGCAGGATCAACAATCGTCGGATTGCACACGTAGAACGAAGGATTTTCCTCGTCAAGCACCGCACTCTTCGCCCACATCGGATCGTGCCGACGGATATTCTCCGAGAGATAGAGTTGATGGTGCGGCAGATCCTCCCAGCGCCGATCCACGCCCAGATAGAGCATAAAGGTCGAACACGAGAACTCCATCTTGTCGAGCTTGCGGTCGGTGTACGGGCCGCGTGCGTGCGCGGGCAACAGGTTCTGGACGGCATGGCCAAAGTCGGCATTGATCACCACCGCATCGGCCATCACCCTGGTGCCATCAGCCAGCAACAACCCCTTGGCCTTGCCCTCTTCAACGACAACCTGGCGCACCGGACTATTCAGATGGATCTGCACACCCAGATCTTGGGCGGCGCGCGCAAGGCCACCAGCCAGGGCGCGGAAGCCACCCTTGGGGTGCCAAATACCATAGTGGAATTCGAGAAACGTGACGAGGCTAAAGACACTCGAACAGGCCGTCGGGTGCATGCCGAGATACTTGGCCTGATAGCCCATCGCATAGACCAAGCGCTCATCGGGGAAGAAGCGCTCAAAATGCTGATAGAGCGTCTCCCACGGGCGAAAAGGCAGCGCTGCCGCAATCTCGGTCGGCTTCAGATAGCCCAGCGGCGAACGCACGGGCGAGCCAAGATAGGGGCCATACCCAATAACATCTTTGCGTAGATGCTCAATATACCAACGGTCAAACGCCTCGGGCAGATCAGCCCCAAAAGTCGCCAACTGCTGCTTGAAAGAAGCAAGATCTGAACTCAAATCGAGATGTGTATTATCCCAGAATTTTATCCGCGTATTTGGATCGAGCCGAGTCAAGGTTACATAATCATAAAAATTGAGCCCGCAGGCCGCAAAGAGTTCTTCATAGACACGGGGCACCTGCAAAATCGTCGGGCCAGTATCAAAATGGTAATCACCAACACTGAGCCCGCGCATGCGCCCGCCCACCCGGTCAGCAGCCTCATAGATGCTCACCTCATAGCCTGCTGCTGCCAACCGCATCGCCGTTGACAAGCCCCCAGGGCCAGCCCCGACGATCAAAATCTTCTGTGACACGCGCTTCCTCCAGTTAGATTAGATCTCTCTTTATTTTATCGCTTTCGTACGATATAAGTAGTATAACATGAGAGGGACTCCTGCGGAGGGTAGCCGCCAAAACGAACCAAAAACTGGGGTTTGGGGTGCAACCCCAAGGACCTTTATCTGCTTGAGCCTGTCTTGCAAGAGCGGCTACTTTCATTATAGAATACGCAGACAAGACCCTCTCTCACTGTAGCGCTTAGGAATAGCTATGGCTCACTGGACATTTTTGACCAATCACGCCCAGGTGTTGCTGTGCATTGCCCGTAATCAGAGCGTCACGGCGCGTGAAGTTGCCAGTCAAGTTGGCATCACCGAGCGTGCGGTGCAACGTATTTTGCGTGATCTTGATGAGGGCGGTTATCTTAGCCACACCCGTGATGGGCGCACCAATCGTTACCAAATCCACGCTGACGCGCCGATGCGCCATCCTGCCCAACAGGGCTTCGCCGTGCGTGAGTTGCTTGATCTCCTTGGGTAGGGGCTGAAAATCCCCGCCTTTGCGCCCAAAAAGGCAGCGTCGCTGGCTTTTTGAGCGCAAAAAAAGACCCCGTCGTGTATAATACCCTCTCGTCACCAAGTAAAATTCCCTTAGCCTAGTCAAGCGAGATGATATGGCACGTGTGCTGGTACTCTTCGCTCATCCGGCCCTGGAGAAATCCAGGGTCAATCGTCGCCTGCTCAAGGCGCTACCGAAGCTTCCTGGTCTCACCTTCCATGATCTCTATGAGCACTGTCCCTCATTCCACCTCAATGTTGCCTATGAACAAGAGTTGCTGACCAACCACGATACGATCATCATGCAACATCCACTCTATTGGTACAGTGTGCCACCCTTGCTCAAGCAGTGGATGGATCTCGTGCTTGAGCATGGCTGGGCGTATGGTCTGCGCGGCGAGGCGCTACGTGGCAAACAGGTCTTTCAGATCATAACGGTGGGTGGCCCAGCCTCTTCATACATGCATGAAGGCTTCCAGAAGCATACGCTCCGTGATTTCTTGCTGCCGATTGAGCAGACCGCACGGCTCTGCCGGATGGACTATCTTGCCCCCTATGTGATCTATGGCACGCATCGTCTGAACGAGGACGATCTTGTTAGGGAGGCGGTTGCGTACCGACGCTTGCTCGAGTGGGTGCATAACAATCAACTTCCCTTCGATGGTTCAGCGACGCAAAGCTATGCGACGATGAATGAGGCCATGTCGACGCTTGCGCCGGAGGTGCTGGTATGAATGGGAGTCTGCTCTTTCAGGCGTTCATCTATCTTGCCGCCGCCGTGATCGCGGTGCCCATTGCCAAACGCCTTGGGCTCGGTTCCGTTCTGGGCTATCTGCTCGCCGGAGTGGTGATCGGCCCGTTTATGCTCGGGTTGGTGGGGCAAGAGGGTGAAGATGTGATGCACTTCGCCGAGTTTGGCGTGGTGATGATGCTCTTTGTGGTCGGCCTCGAACTCGAGCCGAGTCTGCTCTGGCGCTTGCGTCAGCCGATTCTGGGGCTCGGTGGTTTGCAGGTGCTCGTGACGTCACTTGTCTTTGCGGGCCTCGGCATCGTCGTCGGCCTGACCTGGCAAGAAGCAGTCGCGATCGGCATGACCCTCTCGCTCTCGTCAACCGCGATTGTGCTGCAATCGCTCGCTGAACGTGGGTTGCTCAAAACTGAGGGCGGCCAGAGTGCCTTTGCGGTGCTGCTCTTCCAGGATATTGCGGTGATCCCGATGCTCGCGCTTTTCCCGCTGCTTGCCGCCGGGGGCAGTGCCGCCGCTGAACATCACGATGAGGGCCACGCAAGCACGACGTTGATCGCATCCCTGCCGCCCTGGGCGCAGACGCTGGCCGTGATCGGGGCTGTGGCCGCGATTATTGTGTTTGGTCGCTTCCTCGTCCGCCCCGCTCTCAGTGCCATCGCCCAGACCCGCCTCCGCGAGATCTTCACCGCTGCGGCGCTCTTGCTGGTGATCGGCATTGCCCTGCTGATGAGCGCCGTCGGGCTGAGTCCCGCCCTCGGGACTTTCCTCGCCGGGGTTGTGCTCGCCAATAGCGAGTATCGCCACGAACTCGAAAGCGATATTGATCCCTTCAAGGGTCTGTTGCTTGGCCTCTTTTTCATTGCGGTAGGGGCCTCGATTGATTTTGGCTTGCTCTTCGCGCAACCCCTCTTGATCGTCGGCCTTGTGGTCGCGATCATTGCCGTCAAATTTGCCATTCTCTTTGGGCTGGCCCGGAGTTTCCGCCTGAGCATGGATCAGAGTGCGCTGGTGGCGTTTTCGTTGCCGCAGGTGGGCGAGTTTGCCTTTGTGCTCTTTTCCTTTGCCCGCCAGGAGGGTGTGTTGACGGCGGCGCTGACCGATCCGCTGGTGGCCGCTGTGGCCCTTTCAATGGCGTTGACGCCGCTCTTGCTCGTCATCAACGAGCGTTTTGTGCAGCCGCGCTTTGGCACCCGTAAAGCCGAAGCCCGCCCCGCTGACGCAATTGATGAGGAGAATGCGGTCTTGATCGTTGGTTTTGGCAGCTTCGGCGCAACCGTCGGTCGTTTGCTCAAGGCCAATAATATCCGTACCACCGTGCTCGATATCGACTCGGATCGGGTCGATCTCTTGCGAAAGCTGGGGCTAAAAGTCTACTATGGCGATGCCTCACGCTACGATCTGCTCGCCTCGGCAGGGGCCGGCCACGCGAAAATTCTTGTGATCGCCCTTGACACCCCCGAAAAGACGATGGCCCTCGTCCACACAGCCAAGAAACATTTTCCGCATCTGACGATCTATGCTCGTGCCTTTGATTGGAATGACGCCCAGGATCTCGTGCGTGCGGGGGCACACCACGTCTACCGTGAGAGTGTTGATACGGCGCTGCGCATGGGGGCCGAGGTGATGCAGACAATGGGCTTTCGGGCGTATCAGGCCCGCCGCGCAACCCAGACCTTCTTGCACCACGATGAACAGTCAATGCATGAATTGGTCGCACACCGCGATGATCAGGCCGCCTATCTCACCAACGCTCGCCGCCGCATTGCCGATCTCGAGCAACTGCTGCTGGCCGATCTCGCCGATGCCGACCTCGACCGCGATGCCGGCTGGGATCCCGACTCGCTGCGCGAAGAGGTGCGCCAGCAAGCCGGGTTGAGTGCTTGATGCACTGGGGACGTTCAGATTTTGAGCAGCGGATCACCTGGCACATCCTGATGGTCTTGATCAGGCACCAGACGGAGAAAACTACTCAAGACCACAGTCGTACTTCCATCCACGCAACTCAGCACCGTGAAGTGCCCGCTTTTGCGCGTCGACTCAACGGCTACCTCATTGACCAACAGGATGCCTCGAGCATCATAGTGAACATGGGCGACACCGGCGAGGCGTGCCCACCAATCAGCGGATTCGTAGACTGATAATGTGCGATCAGGCATTGCTCTGGACTCCTTCATTAAGCTGCCAAGCCCTACGCAAGCTGGAATGTTGCCAGCGAGGCTAGCAACGGGCTTCCGCTGATGTCCGGAATGATCTGTAACTCAATGATGCTCACGCCAGCCAGTTCCACATGGTAATCCTCGACCTGCTGAGTCGTGTTGGGTGGGCTGAACGTAAACTGCTGGCGCACGATCTCGCGCTGCGGTGCGCCCATTGCCTCTGCCCAGGTGAGCGCAAACTCCTGCGTGCGCTGATGCGTAGCTTCATCAATGACAAGACGTATGCGCCGAAGGGCCTGGGGCACAGTGAAGATAAGCCGAATGATCTGGCGCCCGGGGGAAGCTGCGCGCCAGCCTGACCCGGACCCAGGACGGAAGGCGGCTTCGATCGGGTGGTCAGGGTCCTCGGAAGAAAGCTCAACCCTGGCGAGTGACTCCAGGTCGAGCCAGGTGCTGGTATCATCCGTGCCGATGACAGCTTCTGAACCAAGAATGCGTTTTTGCATCGGAAACTCCTTTGTTCTTCTCTACTCAGTATAGCACCAGAAAGCCGTTGTGGATAGCCGGTGGATGGCGGGTATAGGGCGCTTGCATCTTCCGTGTATGCACCCCGCCAGGGCACCCACAAGGGGTGCCCGTACACCGGGTCCGGCCCCCGGCCGGTAGGGGCACCCCTTGCGGGTGCCCTGAGAGAGCGTCTTTTTGTCTCCGGTTTCGTATGATGCCATCGCCCTATCTAGCTTCTCGATCACGGTTGCTTTTTAGCTCAAGGCTTGGTATAATGGATAGGTTAGCCAACATCACCTGCTGTGAGACCTTACTTACCTCTTAGTTCCTGGTTCCACGGATACCCTTCGTCGCTCGAAGTATGCTGTTGTTGTGTTTGCCGGAGCGAGCGCGTCAGGCATATGCCTGGCCATCGGCGATTCGAGTTGTCGACGGATGTATCGTGATGATAGCAATGCTGTCATCTAAGCCTGCGCAGTCGCGCAGAGGAGTGTTGGAATGCAGGTCAAATTATTTGTCGGAAATCTTCCCTGGAGCGTGAATGATGACGTGTTGACGCAGATCTTTGCGGATCACGGCGATGTTCAGAGCGCACGTGTCATTAGCGACCGTGATACTGGCCGTTCACGCGGCTTTGGTTTTGTCGAGATGGAAACAAATGACATCGGTGCGTTGATCCAGGCGACTGATGGTCACGAGGTTGATGGTCGTAACCTGCGGGTGAACCAGGCCGAGGAGAAGTCCTCGTCTGGTCGAGGTAGCTACGATCGGCGTCCTCGTTACTAAAGCAGCCTAGGCCCTTCATACGATCTAAACCGTGAAGCCTCTGGGGCACAGCCCCAGAGGCTTCACGGTTTAGGTGTGCGTGCTTTATGATCTTCCAGAAATGAATCCGCGCAAGCCCACGAGATGGGCTTCGCATCACCTTAGTGATCTGCAACGTACGTTTTCTGCCCTGCTGCCGAAGGGAGTGCCGGCTTCAGCCGGCTAAAGCCGACACTCCAGCATAGGAAACTTATTTCATACACTATTTAGGGCGTGCAGAGTGCCACAAATAGATAAGAACATGTTACAATAAGGCCGTTTCCGCTTGAGACTTCCTGGATAGGCGATGGTGCCAATGGATCACGTTGCCCCCGCTGATGGTCTGGTTGCCGCATTATGCCAGGCACTCGGTTCACACGCTGTTGTGACCTCGCTTGATGCACTGCGTACCTACGATGCAGATGCGAGCATGATTGTGGCTTGCATACCCGATCTCGTGGCTGTGCCTGCGACGCTTGAGCAGGCGGCAACTGCGGTGCGCCTCGCGCTGCAAGCCGGCTATCCGATTGTCGCCCGTGGTGCCGGGACGGGTATTGCCGGTGGCGCTGTTCCCGTCCGTCGTGGGCTTGTGCTGAGCTTCGCCCGGATGGAGCAGATCGAGCAGGTTGAAACGCGCTCACGCTTCGCGGTTGTTCAAGCAGGCGTGGTCAATGCTGAGTTGAATGCCTACCTCGCCCCCCTCGGTTTTCAGTTTGCCCCCGACCCTTCCTCCCAACGCGCCAGTACCATTGGCGGCAATCTCGGGACCAATGCCGGCGGGCCTCATTGTCTGAAGTATGGGGTGACAACCAATCATATTCTCGCTGTCGAACTCGTGCGTCCCGATGGGACGCTGGTCTGGACTGGCGATGGGGTTGCCGAGGCGTCTGGTTATGATCTGACCGGCGTGATCGTCGGTAGCGAAGGAACCTTTGGGCCGGTGACGCGGGCGATTGTTCGCCTGACACCATTGCCCGAGGCGAATCGCGTCGTGCTCGCCCTCTTCCCCAGTGTGATTGCCGCCTCGGCAGCGGTGAGCGCCGTCATTGCCGCTGGTTCGCTTCCCACGTCGCTTGAGGTGATGGACCATAATGGCATTCGGGCTGTCAATGGGGCCTATGGCCTCGGCTTGCCCGAAGCCGAGGGTACGACCCTCCTGATTATTGAGGTGGATGGGGTCGAGGATGGGCTTGATGATCTGCTCGAGCAGATCCTGCAGATCTGTCGTGACCAGGGCGCGTTTGAACTGCGCCCGGCCCGTACGCCCGTTGAACAGGCCCGCGTTTGGGCGGCGCGCAAGGCGTTTGCCGGGGCGATTGGCCGCCTCGCGCCCGCCTATTTGCTCGTTGATACGTCGGTGCCGCGGACTCGCTTGCCCCTGATGATGGAGCATGTCGAGCGTCTGCGCCAAGAATATGGCATGGAGGTCTGCAATGTCTTTCATGCCGGCGATGGCAATTTGCATCCCCTCGTGCTCTATGATCCCCGCGATGCCGACCAGACCCATCGCGCCCACGCGATCGCCGAGGCGGTGCTTGCGTTGAGCATCGAGCAGGGCGGCGTGATTAGTGGTGAGCACGGCATTGGGTTGGAAAAACAGGATTTTTTGCCCCTTTTGATGAGTCTCGCTGATCTGCAATTGCACGCCGCTGTCTTTGCGGTCTTTAACCCGACCAATCAGTTCAATCCGGCCAAGATTTTTCCGACGGCGATGCCGCCGCTTGACCTGGCTGCCCAGCGACGCGCACGCTTGCACGCCGCACGCGAGCCGCAGTTGCCCGTCGCAGCTCTGGCCGACACGCTCCGCCAGTTGCTCGGCTCTGCCTATGTCAGCGCGCACGACGCGCAGGTGACGATCCAACCCGGTACTGTCGAGGAACTGGCCGCGAGTGTCGCCGTCTGTTATCGCGCCGGGGTCGCCGTTGTGCCTCTCGGTGGCGGTACACCACCTGAGCTTGACCACACAAGCACCGACGTGCAGGTTGTCATTCTGACGCAACGCTTGACCCGGGTTTGCACCTATGCTCCCGATGATCTCACCATTGGCGTCGAGGCAGGGATGACGCTGGCCGCATTGCGCCGGTTGCTCGCCACGAATGGGCAACAACTCCCCCTCGACGTCGCCGGGGCAGAGCAGGCGACCTTGGGGGGCCTCGTGGCTGCCGCCGTCGATGGGCCGCGCCGCACAGGCTATGGCACCCTGCGCGATTGGGTGCTTGGCATGACGGTCGTGGAAGCCGATGGCACCCTCGTGCGCCTCGGCGCTCAGGTGGTCAAGAATGTGAGCGGCTATGACCTGCCCAAGCTCTTTGTCGGGAGCCGTGGTACCCTGGGCATTATTGCCACCGTCAGCCTCAAGGTTTTTCCACAACCACCTACTACGGCGACGCTCGTCCTGACCTGCCCTGATCGTGCCAGTGCTTTTGCGCTGGTTGATCACTTGGCCGCCAGTCGCTTGCAGCCAACTGCCGTTGAATATGTCGAGGCCTTCCAGGCTGCTGCCGCCGCGGTCTCACTCCAGGTTCCTGAACATATCCCAACCATCGAAGCAGGATCGCCTTCATCCCAGACCGTACTCTCCCCTCTTCCGCTGCTCTATATACGTGCTGAAGGCCATCCCGCTGCGGTTGAACGCCATCTGCGTGAACTTGCGCTGATGGCAGGCTCCTCCCTGATGGTGAGCCAGCACCTGGAGGGTGAAGCCGAAAGCGCCCTGTGGCACGAGCTCATTGCCCTTGATAGCGCTGGCTCTGACCCGCACACTGCCCGCATACGCCTGGCCGTGCCACCCGCCGATCTGTGTGAGGCGGTGGAAGATGCCGGACAGCTTGCGGTGCAGTGTCGCCTTGGCCTGCGCCTCAACGCACGCGCCCTCAATGGCGTCGCGTATCTGCACGCCACCGGTGCCACGGAAGATCTCCGCCAGTTCTATACACTCCTCGCCGAACGCTGGCTGCATGTCCACTTGCTTGACGCCACACCTGCCGTACGGGCGGGCCTCCACCCCTGGGGGTTCGTGCCTGCCCAGGATCTGATGCGCACGCTGAAGACCGAACTCGATCCCCAGGGATGCATGCATCCTTCGGTGCGTTTTGTGCCCTAAGACAAGGTTCCAGGATGCGGTGCCGCTTACGTTCATCGGAGTGCCGGCTTATGGTTTTCAAGAAATTAATCCGCTCTAGCCCACGAAGGTGGGCTTCGCAGTCCCTAGCCGAGGGCTTTAGCCCGACGGCATCAGGCGCATAGCGGATCATTTACTGAAAGACCATCAGTCGGCTTCCGGCTCAGCCGACTGAAGTCGGCACTCCGCGGCGAGGGTCAAACTGATCCGGCCCTTCTGAAACCTTGCCTAACCAGAATATTAACGATAGCCCGCGCAATCAAGGCCTTGTGAAACTATATCTAGAGGAGCAGCAACTGTGACGAGTGAGCCTACCAAAGCAAGAACAAAGGTCGACATTCCCCTGGTTGGATTTGGCAATAAGGATCGCCCCAGCACCGCGATCATCAATACCTGTGTCCACTGCGGGCTTTGTCTCTCGTCGTGCCCGACCTATCGCGAGACGGGCCTGGAAATGTCGTCGCCACGCGGGCGCATCTATTTGATGAAGGCCGTTGATGAAGGCCGCATCGGCATTGATAGCGAGGTCTTTCAAGAGCAGATGAGCCAGTGCCTCAACTGTCGCGCCTGCGAGGCCGTCTGTCCTTCGGGAGTGCAGTATGGGGCCATTCTCGAAGCAAGCCGGACGCAGATCGAGCAGGCGCGTGATGCCGGGCGCAGCGCCGAGGCACCAACGTCTATCGCCGCGCAGCCTGTGTTGCCCCCGCGACCACTCTGGCAGGAAGGGTTGCGACGGGGGGTGTTTGATCTGCTCTTCCAGGATATGCGGGCCTTCCGTACCTTCTCATGGTCAATGCGGCTCTATCAACGCAGCGGGTTGCAGTGGTTTGCCCGCAACAGCGGCATCCTCAAACTGATCCGGATGGACGAAACCGAGACGATGCTGCCGCCGATCAGCAGTAGTTTTACGGTTCCCCAGGGGCAGATCTTCCCGGCCATTGGCGAGCGGCGCTATAGTGTGGCCGTGCTGACCGGATGCATTATGGGGACAGCCTTTTCTCACGTTCACGAGGCCACGATCCGGGTGCTGCAACAGAATGGCTGTGAAGTGATTTTGCCGCCCGACCAGGGGTGCTGTGGGGCTCTGCATACGCACGGCGGCGATCTCGACGGCGGACGCGCGCTGGCCCGGCGCAATATTGCCGCCTTCGAGCACCTGGGTGTAGATGCAATTGTCATCAATGCGGCTGGCTGTGGCAGCACGCTCAAAGAATATGGGCATCTGCTGCACGACGATACCATCTGGCACGCCCGCGCCGAAGCCTTCAGCGAGAAAATTAAGGATATCCACGAGTTTCTGACCAGTATCGACATGAACAAGGCTGGGTTAGCTCCACTGCCGATTACGGTCACCTATCAGGAACCCTGTCACCTGGCGCATGCACAACGCATTACCGCCGAACCGCGTCAACTCTTACGGGCGATTCCTGAACTTGAGTTGCGCGAAATGAACGAAAGTTCGTTGTGTTGTGGCAGTGCTGGTGTCTATAATGTGACTCAACCCGAGATGGCCGCCCAGCTTGGCGCACGTAAGGTCAAGAACGCCCTCGCCACCGGCGCAAAGGTGATCGCAACGGCCAATCCGGGCTGCGCCCTGCAACTCGCCGGTGAACTGCGCCGCCGCGGCGAAGAGGTTCAGGTGCGTTATATCGTCGAGTTGCTCGATGAGAGCTATCGCCGCAAGATGGGCCATGTGTAACGATCTTTGCCGTGCTGGGGCAGCGGCACTGGCCGCTGCCCCAGCACGGCAAGTATCCTAGATCTTCTATTCCTAAAGGTACGATCTTTCAGGTCTAACAGATATCTTTCTTGATGCCTGAAAACGCTTGCTGTCTGCTATAATAGCCTTGCAATTCTAGTGCCTGTTTTCACAATGTATCTGCTTTACTCCTCAAACTAGTGTTTTTCTTCACAAAGTACGCGTCGCCGCTATGTGCCTGTCTGGCTAGTCTGGCTGCTGCCAATGAGTGAGATCACTCTCCACGCTTCCGAGCACGAGCTTGAAGCAATTCGCTCCCGCCTCCAATCCTCACGAGGGCGGAAGTTCTGGCGTTCGCTTGATGAACTGGCTGATAACCCGACCTTTCACGAATTTCTGAATCGCGAATTCCCTGCGGGTGCGTCCGAGTTGAACGACCCGGTGACGCGCCGTACCTTTTTGAAACTGATGGGCGCGTCGCTTGCCCTTGCCGGTCTGTCAGGCTGTACGATGGCAATCCGGCAACCGCAAGAGCAGATCGCACCCTTTGCGCGTGCTCCGCATGATCGCGTCCCCGGCCTTCCTCAGTACTATGCGACGGCCTTGCCCCTCGATGGCTTTGGGCTCGGGGTGGCCGTGAAGAGCTACGATGGCCGCCCGGTCAAGATCGAGGGCAATCCGAACCACGCTGCCAGCCTCGGCGCAACCGATCTCTTTGCCCAGGCCGAAATCCTCTCCCTCTATGATCCCGATCGCCCCGAGACGGTGCTGAGCCGCAATACGATCCGGACATGGGATCAGTTTGTGGTCGCGTTGAGCGAGGTGATGCAGTTACAACGGGCACTGGAGGGCCAGGGGTTGCGTCTGTTGACGCCGACGGTTACGTCACCAAGCCTGGCCGCCCAGATCAATGAGTTGCTGGCGAGCCTGCCCAATGCGCGCTGGGTGCAGTATGACCCCATCGGGCGCTCGCAGACCTATGGTGGCACCGAACTGGCGTTTGGTGAGCCGCTCGAGCCACGGTATCGCCTGGATCTCGCCAGGGTGATCGTGACCCTCGATGCTGATGTGTTCAGCGAGGGGCCAGGCCGGGTGCGTTATGCCCGCGATTGGGCCGCCGGTCGCCGTGTGCTCGGCACTAGTACCGAGGTGAGTCGCCTCTATAGCGTCGAACCGGCGCTCTCCCCAACCGGGATTGTGGCCGATCATCGCTTGCCCCTCAAGGCTGGTGACGTCGCTAGTCTCGCGTATGCGCTTGCAAGTGGCCTGGGTGTGTCAGGCCTCAACGGGGCACCACCTTCGCTCGCCGAGCCGGCAACCGCGTTCGTTGCGGCCGCCGTCGCGGATCTGCGGGCCGCCGGTGGGCAAGGCTTGGTGATCGCCGGTGAGGCGCAGCCGCCCGAGGTGCATGCCCTCGCCCATGTGATCAATGTGGCCCTTGGTGCCGTCGGGACAACCGTGACCTATAGCGATCCTGTCGCCGTTGCCCCTACCAATCAACTCGCTGACCTCCGTACCCTGGCCGATGAGTTGAAGAGCGGGGCCGTTGAAGCCTTGATCATTCTCGACTCTAATCCGGTCTTTACCGCGCCTGCCGATCTCGATTTTGCGAACGCGATGGCTCAGGCCCGCTTTAGCGCGGTGCTCAATTACTACGATGATGAGACCGCTGCCCTTAGTACCTGGTTTGTGCCCGCCGCGCATCCCCTAGAGAGTTGGGGCGATGTGCGTGCCTTCGATGGCACCACTACGATCATTCAACCCTTGATCGAGCCGCTCTATGGCGGGCGCACGCCGCACGATCTGCTCGCGGTGATGCTCGGGCAGAGTGGGCAGACGGATTATTCGGTCGTGAGTGGCTATTGGCAGCAGGCAAGCGGCTTTGAAGATAACGCCGATTTTGAGCCGTTCTTCAAGAGCAGTCTGAATAATGGTGTGGTGCCGGACACCAGCCTGCCCGCCCGCACTGTCACCCTGCGCAGTGGGCTCACCTTCCAACCGCCCGCGCCAGCCCCCGCCGGGCTTGAGCTCAACTTCCGACCCGATCCGGGCATCTATGATGGGCGCTATGCCAATAATGGCTGGCTCCAAGAGGTTCCCCGGCCCACCACCAAGCTGACCTGGGATAATGCGGCGCTGATCAGTCCGCGTACGGCGATTAGCCTGCTTAACCTCAGCATCAACCCCGAAGATCTTGCGGCTGAAGATAATCTTACCGCCCAGCGCACCCTCGAACAGTTGATCAAGGCCAATGGCACGCTGATCGAACTCCAACACGCTGGGCGGACGCTGACGATGCCGATCTGGGTTGTGCCCAGCCACGCCGAGGGAACCGTCACGGTGACGCTCGGCTATGGGCACGGCCCACGCGGTGGACGGGTCTCAGACGGAACGGGCTTCAATACGTATCAGTTGCGCACCAGTGACGCTCCCTGGTTTGGCCCGCTTGAAGTGAGCCTCGCCGGTGGCACCTATGCGCTGGCAAGTACCCAGAACCATTGGACGCTCGAGGCACGCGATATTGTGCGCGTCGGGGCCTTCGCCCGCTTCAAAGAAGACCCCAAGTATATCTCGCGTGAAATTTATCAGGAAGAGTACGGCAAAGATAAACCCGGCCCCGGCACCGACGGCTACATCAGTCTGCTTCCTGATGAACTGCCCGCCCCCAACGACTTCAAGACCGGCCCCCAATGGGGGATGAGCATTGACTTGACCGCCTGTACCAGTTGCAATGCGTGTGTGGTCGCTTGCCAGGCCGAGAATAACATCCCCATCGTCGGTAAGGAAGAAGTCGCCCGCGGGCGCGAGATGCACTGGATCCGCATCGACCGCTACTTTGCTGGCCACGACTTCGATAACCCTGAAACCTATGTGATGCCAATGCTCTGCCAGCACTGCGAGCGTGCTCCGTGCGAACTGGTCTGCCCGGTCATCGCAACCGTTCACGATGCCGAAGGCATCAATAATATGATCTACAATCGTTGTGTCGGCACCAAGTATTGCTCAAACAACTGCCCGTACAAAGTGCGCCGGTTCAACTTCTTCCAGTATCAAGATCTCAACGAGCCAAGCCTGAAACTCGGGCGCAACCCCGAGGTGACGGTACGCAATCGGGGGGTTATGGAGAAGTGCAGTTTCTGTATCCAGCGCATCAGTGCCGTGCGGATCAAGGCCAAGGTTGAAGGTAATCGCCCTATTCGCGATGGTGAAGTCCTCACCGCCTGCCAGCAAGCCTGCCCGACGCAGGCCATCGTCTTTGGCGATATCAGGGATACCCAGAGCCTCGTGACCCAGCGCAAGGCCGAGCCGCACAACTATACGGTCTTTGGTCTGCTCAATGTCCGCCCACGGACAAGCTATATGGCCCGTGTACGCAATCCTAATGAAGCCCTGGCTGGCGAAGAAGGCGAGGCCTGAGATGCAGCCTGTTGCCCCATCCCTCCGTAGGAAGCCAACCGTGATGAGCCTCCTGGCCCGGTTTGCCTGGTTGCCCCTCTGTTTCGTGCTGGTCGGATGTCATATCGATATGTACGATCAGCCCAAGTATCGGCCCAATCGCCCGAGTGATTTTTTTGAGGATGGCCGCTCGATGCGCCCACCCGTCGAAAATACGGTCGCAATGGGGAGTTTCGAAGCCGACTCGGCGCTCTTTACTGGGCGTCTCAATGGTGAATTGGCGGTCGACTTGCCCATGGAACTGACCGCCGATCTGCTTGAACGTGGGCAGACCCGCTACGAGGCCTTCTGTGCGCCGTGTCACGGTCTGGCCGGCGACGGCAACGGCGTGATCGCCTATCGCGGGCCGCTTCAGGTGCCAACCTTGCACAATGACCGCCTCCGCACGGTTGCCATTGGCTACTACTTTGACGTCATCACCAATGGCATCAACCGGATGTATAGTTATGCGCATCGCATTCCACCCGAGGATCGCTGGGCCGTCGCCGCGTATGTGCGCGCCCTGCAGTTGAGCCAGAATGTTGACGCTGATACCCTGACCGCCGAAGAGCGTGCCCTGCTTGGTGGGCCGTAACGGTATAGAGAGCGAGCTTCCGTCATGTCTGCACAGATCTTCTCGCGCAACGCCAATGCAATCCTGCTGGTGAGTATCGCTGCGATTGTGCTGCTCATTGTCGGCATTATCTCAGCTCTGATCGGGCTCTACCTGTCACCCTGGTATACCGGGGTCGGTGATGCGATCGAGCAACCAGTGCCTTTTAGCCACAAACACCACGTTGATCAATTGATGATTGATTGCCGCTATTGCCATTCGACTGTCGAACGGGTTGCCCACGCAGGCATTCCTTCGACCGATACCTGTATGTCGTGCCACTCGCAGATCTGGACGAATAGCCCGCTTTTGCAACCAGTGCGCGATAGCTATCAGACCGGTGAACCCGTGCTCTGGAATCGGGTCTACGATTTGCCCGATTTTGTCTATTTCAACCATAGTGTCCACGTTGCCAAGGGCATCGGGTGCGCATCGTGCCACGGACGGATTGACCAGCAACACTTGACGGCAAAGGCTCAACCACTCTATATGGGCTGGTGCCTCGGCTGCCACCGCGCTCCCGAAGAGCATATTCGTCCACGTGATGAGGTCTTCAATATGGCCTACGAACCACAGATGATGCCGATTGCTGATCGGCTCGCGCTGGTTCAAGAGTATCAGATTCCAGTTGATGGTCGGCTGACCCATTGTTATACGTGTCACCGTTAATAGAGGGAACCCAATGAGCCATACGTCAGACAGCCACACCATTAGAGAACCCTCGCCAGAGAGTCGCGCGAAAGGTTATGAGGTGAGCGACTGGAGCATGCGTCCGGTCTTGATCCTCACGATTGCTTGTGTCAGTCTCTTGCCGCTGGCAATTGTCGTTATCTTCATTATGCTTGGCGCAACCAAGGGGCAACTTGGCGATGTCAGCCATAACCTGGCCCCGCCCGAACTCGCCCAGTTGCCCCCTTCGCCGCGCCTCGAACAGAACCCGAATATTGATGGGGCACGCATTGTGCGCGAGGCAACGGAACAGATCGAGAGCTACGGCTGGGTCAATCAGCGTACCGGCGTTGCCCATATTCCTATCGATCGGGCCAAGGAATTGTTGCTTGAGCAGGGTATCGCTCCCTTTGCAGCAACTCAACCCGAGGGCGGGACAAGACCATGACGATCTACACTCCCCGTTTCCGCTGGTTCTCAGCCATGTTGCTTGCGATCATGCTGATGCTCAGCCTCGCCCCCACAGTCGTGCAGGCACAGAGTGGGGCCCATCTTCTCGAGAATATCTCGTTCGAGCAACGTCTCGGTGACAAGGTGCCGCTCGATCTGCCGTTTGTCAACGAACATGGCGAAACCGTCGCTCTGGGTGATTACTTCGGTGACTTGCCAGTGGTGCTCGCATTGGGCTACTATGAATGCCCCATGCTCTGTTCGCTGGTGCGCAATGGCATGGTCGACGGCTTGAGTGATGTGCGCCTTACCGCAGGCATTGATTACCACGTTGTCAATGTCAGCATTGATCCCACCGAGACGACGATGCACGCGGCCAATACCAAAGCTGCGATCGTGTCACGCTATGCTCGCCCTGGCAGCGAAGAGGGCTGGCACTTTCTGACCGGAACCCAGGATAGCATCAAGCAACTGGCTGACGCAGTAGGCTTTAGCTACTTCTATGACGAAACGATTGACCAGTATGCGCACGCCGCCGGCATTCTCGTGCTCACCCCTGGGGGTGTTCTGGCCCGCTATTTCTATGGCATCGAGTACAACGCCAGTGACCTGCGCCTCGGGCTCGTTGAGGCGTCGGGGAACAAGATTGGCACACCGGTTGACCAATTACTGTTGCTCTGTTATCACTTTGACCCTTCGACTGGCAAGTACACCGGTCTGGTCATGACCATCACTCGCATCGCCGGAACCATCACCGTGATGTTCATCCTTGGCTCGATCTTTTTCCTAAGCCGTAGTTCTCAGCAACGTGGCGCACCTCCCGGGTCAGCTGCCAGCGCAGATTGAGAGGAAGCACTATGCCCGACTTCCCTTTATTTCCTGAACAGGCCTCAACCTTTGCCGGGCCAATTGATGCCCTCTATGGTGTTTTGATCGCGCTCAGCCTGATCTTTGGCGGCATCCTGCCGTTCATTATTCTCTATCTGATGGTGCGCTACCATCGCAGCCAGAAGGCTGACCGGAGAAACCAACCCGAGGGAAGCCTGCCGCTCGAATTGACGTGGACGATCATTCCGCTGGTGCTTGTGCTGGCCGTCTTTTTCTGGGGCGCGTTCCTCTATATTGATATCCGCACCCCACCCGCACGCAACCTTGAGATCTATGTGATTGGCAAGCAGTGGATGTGGCATACCCAGCATTCCAATGGCAAGCGCGAAAATAACGAGTTGCACGTGCCCATTAACCAGCCGGTCAAGTTGATTATGACCTCGCAGGATGTCATCCACAGTTTCTATATTCCCGCCTTCCGCGTCAAACAGGATGTCTTGCCGGGGCGCTATACCACGATGTGGTTTGAAGCAACAAAGACCGGCGAGTACCATCTCTTCTGTGCCGAATATTGTGGCACTGAACACGCCCGCATGGTTGGACGTGTCGTTGCCATGAGCCTCGCCGATTATGAGCGCTGGTTGACCACCCCCGGCGAGATTATTCTCCCCGATGGCAGCGCCGGCGCGGGAGGTAGTGGTTCAACTTTGATTCCGTCGATCGGCGATCCCATGGCGCTCGCCGGCGCGCAACTCTTTACGAGCCTGGGGTGCGTCGGTTGTCATCGCGATGATGGGGCCGGCATTGGGCCAAGCTTGGTGGGGCTCTATAACGTCGAGACACGGATGCAGGATGGCAGCCTGGTGACCGCCGATGAAAATTATCTCCGCGAGTCGATCCTGAATCCTGGGGCCAAGACTGTCGCTGGCTATGCGAATGTGATGCCGTCGTACGATGGGCAACTCAGCGAGGATCAGTTGAATCAGTTGGTCGCGTATATCAAGTCGCTCTCGGATAGTGGGAGCGCTAGCACTCGCCTCTCGAATGACCAGATCGCCGGTGTCGTTGCTGACGAATTGAAGTA
This sequence comes from Candidatus Chloroploca sp. Khr17, assembly GCF_004138165.1. GTDB lineage: Bacteria > Chloroflexota > Chloroflexia > Chloroflexales > Chloroflexaceae > Chloroploca. The sequence continues at coordinate 29,091 of NZ_RYFF01000034.1, read as the reverse complement.
GACCGTATAGAACTATCCAGGGAAGATGCATTATGGCAACCACAGCCCTTCCGTCACGTGGCTATCTCGAAGATGATACTCCAACCGTCTGGGCCTGGATCAAGTCTTGGCTCTTCACGGTTGATCACAAGCGCATTGCGATTCTTTATCTCCTTGCGATCAATTTTTACTTCCTCCTGGGTGGTCTGGCTGCGTCAGTCGTCCGGATCGAGTTGATTACCCCGCAGGGCGATCTGCTCTCCTCAGATCTTTACAACCGGGCGTTTACGCTGCACGGGATCATCATGGTCTTCTTTTTCTTGATCCCGGGTATTCCTGCGGTGCTCGGCAATTTTTTGATCCCGCTGATGGTCGGGGCGCGCGATATGGCCTTTCCCCGCCTCAATCTCTTTAGCTGGTATCTCTATATGATCGGTGGGCTCTTTGCCCTCTCTGCCGCTGTCTTTGGTGGCGTGGATACCGGTTGGACTTTCTATACGCCTTTTAGTTCGACCTATTCTAATTCAAATGTGATCCTGACCATTGCCGGGGCGTTTGTGATGGGCTTTTCGTCCATCGCTACCGGTGTGAATTTCATCGTGACGACCCATACGATGCGCGCCCCCGGTTTGACCTGGTTCCGTCTGCCGCTCTTTGTCTGGTCAAGCTATGCCACCAGTCTGATTATCGTGCTGGCAACGCCGGTCGTCGGCATTACGCTGCTGCTGGTTGCCATCGAGCGCATCTGGGGCGTCGGCATCTTCGATCCGGCCCTCGGTGGCGATCCGTTGCTCTTTCAGCATCTCTTCTGGTTCTATTCCCATCCTGCCGTCTACATTATGATTTTGCCCGGGTTCGGGGTGATCTCGGAACTGATCTCAACCTTCTCACGCAAACGCATTTTTGGCTACGAATTCATTGCCTTCTCCAGTATGGCGATTGCCATCATTGGCTTCCTTGTCTGGGGCCACCATATGTTCGTGAGCGGGCAGTCGGTCTATTCTGGCCTGGTCTTCAGCTTCATTACGATGCTCGTCGCTATTCCTTCCGCCATCAAAGTCTTTAACTGGACCGCGACGCTCTATAAGGGTTCGATTAGCTATCGCACCCCGATGCTCTATGCCCTTGGGTTTATCGGGCTCTTTGTGATCGGCGGGCTCACCGGTATCTTCCTCGGGGTGGTCGCGATTGATATCCACGTCACCGATACCTATTTTGTCGTGGCTCACTTTCACTATGTGATGGTCGGTGGCACAATTATGGCCTACCTCGGCGGTATCCATTTCTGGTGGCCCAAGATGACCGGCCGGATGTACAACGAGGTCTGGGGTGGGATTTCGGCCCTGATCATTTTCGTTGGCTTCAATATGACCTTCTTCCCCCAGTTTGTGCTTGGTTATATGGGCATGCCCCGCCGCTATCACGTCTATCCCCAGGAATTCCAGGTGCTCCACGTGCTCTCGTCGGCAGGCTCGACCGTGCTGGCGATTGGTTTCATTATTCCCTTGATCTACCTGACGCTTTCGCTCTGGAAGGGCAAGCTCGCCGGCGATAATCCGTGGGATGCCACCGGGCTTGAGTGGACGGTTTCGTCACCGCCGCCAGCCCACAATTTCGATGAGATCCCGGTGGTGACCACCGAGGCGTATGCCTACCCGCCCGAGGCCGCCGAGCGCGACGCGGCTGCGTGGCGCCCTGGTTCACCTCTGTAGACTGGTCAGTCGCAGAGGTCGTGTGCAGGCTCACCTGCGCCCCAACCTCTGCCCGTTTCTCGCGGTGGTATGCCTACCCCGCGCAAAGGTTTGAGGAGCGAAACCTTGGCGACAACAACAACAACGCAAGGATCAGAGGTACAGGGCCACGGGGCACACGCTGACCACGGTCACGCCGGCCACGGCCGCGAGTTGCAGCACCATTTTGAGACGGCCCAACAGCAGAAAGAGGCCGCTACCCTGGGGATGTGGGTCTTTCTGGTGACCGAGTTGATGCTCTTTGGCGGGATCTTTATGGCCTATACGGTCTATCGCTGGGCCTTTCCCGATATCTGGGCCGAGGCAGCCCATCACCTCAATACGCCCCTCGGCGCACTCAATACGGTCGTCTTGCTCGTCAGTTCCCTCACCGTCGCCCTTGCCGTCAATGCCGCCGAAGAGGGACGCAAACAGCGCCTCATTCGCCTGCTTGGGGTGACAATGGTGCTCGGCGTGGCCTTCCTGGGCATCAAAGGCTATGAGTATAGCGAGAAGTTTGCCCACTGCGCTGGCTATGAAACGCCGATCGCCTGGGCCACCAGTGGCGCACCCCTCGGCGAAACAGAATGTCTTGTGCCCGGGCGGGCTTTTGTCTTCCCCGCGGCCCACGGCGAAGCTGCCGCCGATGCGCACCACGAAGTCACGCCGGGCCAGAGCAGTCCCTATCAACTCTTTTACCTGCTCTACTTTATCGCCACCGGGCTGCACGCTGTCCACATGCTGATCGGGTTGAGCATCGTCGGCATGCTGACCTTTATGGCCGCACGCGGGGTCTTCACCTCGGTCTATTCCACACCAGTCGAGATCGGGGGCCTCTACTGGCACCTGATCGATATTATCTGGGTCTTTCTGTTTCCGCTCTTTTATTTGGTACACTGATGGCAGAACACAGCAACACCATGCCTGGCACCGATGGGCACGCAGCGGCAAGCGACCATCATAGCCACGGCCATATCGGACGCGACACTTACTATCGGGTCTTTGCCGCCCTGATGGTGCTGATGGTTTTGACGGTGGGCGCCTGGTGGATCGAAGGGTTTATGGAGATCCCGCGTGTCCTGGGTGTGCTCATCGCTATGGCAATTGCTTCATCAAAGACGGTGCTGATCATCTATTATTTTATGCATATCAAGATCAGCAATCGTGTTACCCAACTCTATGCTGCCGCAGCTTTTATTGGCCTCGCGATCCTCTTCATTATTGTCATGGGTGACTACTTTGCACGCGGCTGGCCTCCATCAAGCGGCCCGCTTCCCTAAACCTTGCTCTCCGCGCCTCTGCGTCTCTGCGTTAAAAAGGGTGCTTGAGTTTAACGCAGAGGCGCAAAGGCGCAGAGCCTGAACCTACCCGAGCAGATCCTGCAACGCCGGACGCAATTCCGTATACGCAAAGGTATACCCGAGTTTTTGCGCCCGGTTCGGTACGACGCGCTGGCCTTTGACTACCAGATCGGCCATTTCACCAAGCGTGAGCCGCAGGCTGAATTCGGGCACCGCCAGCCACGAGGGCGACCCGATCACTTTGCCGAGAATCTCAGAGAAGTCGCGGTTGGTCTCGGGGTTTGGGGCTGTACCGTTGAGCGGGCCACTGATCTGTTCGTTCTCAAGCGCAAAGAGAAAGAGCCCGATCTCGTCATCAGGGTGAATCCACGAATAGTATTGCGCGCCCGGCATAATCGGGCCGCCAGCGCGCACCCGAAACGGGATCAAGATCTGCCCAAGCGCCCCGGCGTCAGGATCAAGCACAATGCCGGTACGAATAAAGGCCACCCGCACCCCATACTCGCTCGCCCGTTGCGCCTCACGCTCCCAGGCGATGCTCACCTTGGCCACAAAGTCGCTGCCTGCCGGCGAGTCCTCATCAAAGGTGGCCGTGGTGCTATACCCGTAAAAGCCCGCCGCCGAGGCATTGACCAGTACCGTCGGGCGGTTTTGTGCCGCAGCAATCGCCTTCACCAATCCGCGTGTCCCGATCACCCGACTACTCAGAATCTCTTCTTTGTACGCCGGTGTCCACCGCACACCGATCACCCCCTGCGAAATCGGTGCCCCGGCTAAATTGATAATGGCATGCGCCCCATCAATCGCCGCCGCCCAGGGGCCATCCTCCGCCGGCGACCACGCGATATACTCCGCCGCCCCTGGCAAGACCCGACGCGCCGCATCAGGATTGCGCGAAAAGATAACGACCGCATAGCCGCGCTCGCGTAGCGCCGCAAAAAGCTTCCGTCCGACCAACCCGGTTGCCCCAGTGAGAATGATGCGTTTTGTTGTGTTCATACTATTGAGGGTACCCCGAATCTAGCTCTGGCGTCAAGTCCCTTGCGCCTCTGCGCCTCTGCGCCTCTGCGTTAAAACGAAACGCCGAGATATGGTATCCTATGACCCGACTGCTCAACCGCACCGCTTCGTAGTCTGTGAAGTAAGTTTTCCGGTCGCGCCGCCGACCACGAATACTGAGCACGAATAAACGAAGATGGGCTGCCCCATGCGCTCTTCGTTTATTCGTGCCCCCATTCGTGGTCGGCGAACGACCCCAGAAAACTTAGGTTACAGACCGCTTAGTCCGACGACGAAACGTGCCGCTTCGTCCTATTTCCTATTTCCTAAAGCCTTCTCTTAGGCCCAATGAGGTTTCCCCCACATGATGCGTTTGTCTCCACTGATGATCATTGTCATAATGATCCTGATTACCATAGGCCTGTTACCCCCCGCTACCCCAATCGTCCAGGCAGCCCCACTCGCAGCACGCCAGCCAGGGTTGCCACCTTCACTCTTTGGCCTCAATATGTATATCACCGGGCGCGAACGCTCTGAAGCCGAAGCTGCCCAACTCGTCCGCCTCGCTGGGACAATTGGCGCACGCTGGACGCGTGAAGAGATCTGCTGGGCATGCTGGGGCCGTGAGGCCCGGAACGATTTCTATGACCGCCGGATCGCGATGCTCGCCGAGGCTGGCATTGGCATTATTGGCATGCTCCTTACAACTCCTGAAGAGTACCGCGATCCCGCCTGTGTCGCGCACGCTCGCCGCGTCAACGAACCCGCGTACTGGTGTGCGCCAACTGATATGGACGCCTTTGCCCGCTGGGTCGGCCAGGTCGTCGAACGCTACGATGGCGATGGCTCCCAAGATGCCCCTGGCTCACCACGGATCGCCGCCTGGGAAATCTGGAATGAACCCGATATGGACGGAACATGGCTGCCCAGGGCCGATCCTGTCGCCTACGCCGAAATGCTTCGCAAAGCCTCAGCGGCCATCCGAGCCGCCGATCCGACTGCCCTGGTGCTTGTCGGTGGCGTCTATGTCTTCGATGCCGTCGGCGAAAAGGGGTTCCTCGATCGGGTGGTTGACCTTGCCGGGTGGGACAGCTTTGATGTGCTCTCGATCCATCCCTGGCTCATCGACCACGCCCCCGACAATCCCGCCCTCATCAATCCCCGTGAACGCTTCGACGTCACCATCCCCGGGCGCCTCGAACTGGCCAAGCGCTGGGTCGCCGCCCGCGGTGGCGGCAAGCCGATCTGGATTACCGAAGTAGGCTGGAGCACCTGCGGGAGTGCGTGTCCGCCCCAGTTTGCCAAGAATGGCGAAGAACAGGCCAACTATATGGTACGCACCTTTGTGCTCGCCGCGGCTGCGGGTATCGAACACGTCAGCTATTTTCAATTCAGCGATAAATTCAAGGGCGGCCAGCAACCCTGGGGGCCTGCCGCTATTCTCAATGATGACCTGAGCCCCAAACCCGCCTATCAAGCCTATGGCACGATGGTTTCGCAACTTCAATTTGCCCGTTACCAGGGCACCGGATCACTCCACCGCCAGGGTGTACTCGCGAACCATCGCTTCACCCTGCCCGACGGCGGCGTCGTTGACGTGCTCTGGACAATCAGCGGTCAGCGCACGGTCGACTTCCCGCTAGCTGCCGGTCTGAGTGCAACCCTAATCGAACGCGATGGACGGCTGCGCGAACTTGGCGGAGGTGTGGCCCGGTTGACCATCACCGAACACCCGATCTACATCCGTCAGGTCACTGGCGGCAGTCGCAGCTTTGCCGAAACCGGGCAGAGCATCCGCGGCAGCTTCCTGCGCACCTGGGAGCGCGGCGGCGGACTGGCGATCTACGGTTTGCCCATCACCCCCGAACGCCTCGAACGCGGCAGCGACGGGGTCGAACGGATCGTGCAATGGTTCGAACGCACCCGCTTCGAGAGCCATCCTCAGCACCGGTCGCCCAACGACGTACTGATTGGCCTCGTCGGGGTTGAATACCTCGCTCGCCAGGGGGTTGATTGGCGCAACCTCCCCACCGTTGACGGGGCACCCGCAGGCTGTCGCTACTTCCCCGAAACCCGCCACAGCCTCTGCCCACCCTTTCGGGCCTACTGGGAACGCAATGGTGGCCTCGCGACCTTTGGCTTCCCCATCAGCGAACCAGCCAGCGAAACCGTCGAAAACGGACGCACCCTGAGCGTGCAATATTTCGAACGTGCCCGCTTCGAAGACCACCCCGATCTACCGCCGGCCAACCGCGTCCAACTCAGTCGCCTTGGTGTAAGCCTCGCCCCGTAGAGGGTTCGCTCACCTACGCGAAAAACGTTGCGCCTTTGCGCCTTTGCGTCAAAACAAACGCCTTCTTTGCAAGATACTGGTTCTAGGGCGCAAAACCTGATCTTGACGCAAACTGAGGCAACGTGCCATTGCCTCAGTTTGCGTCAAACACAGCATCAACCGACAAGGCCAACCCCTCCAGCAAGGCCGACCTAACCGTGGTGCCGCGGGCAAACAGACCGTATTCCTGATACGATGAACCAACCAGGGTCAGCACCGTAATCGTCTCGCTCGTAGGATCGACAATCCAGTACTCGGGGATGGCGGCCTCGGCGTAGTCGTTGCGCTTGACGACCGTATCGCGTTCATTGAGTGGTAGTTCTCTCGATACATATTCATGGTATCATGATTAAGGTATTGCAGCTATAGTAGCCCTAGACGATATAGCAGTGCTATAGCAAAACTTGTCTCGTGGGGTGAAGGAAAAGCAATGATGCGCGTACTGGTTGCCGATGACGATCCCCTCGTCTGTCATGCGGTGTGTGCGCTTGTTCGCGCCTTTGGCTATGAGGTTCTGATTGCCGAAGATGGGTTGCAGGCATGGGAGGTGATCCAGCGCGAAAATATTGCGCTGTTGATTACCGATTGGCAAATGCCCGGACTCGATGGCCCCAGCCTGATCCGCCGCATTCGCGCTGCTCCTTTGCCTCATTATATCTCGTGCCTCTTGTTGACCGTGCGCGATCAGCGTACCGACCGCATCCACGGTCTCGATGCCGGCGCCGACGATTACCTGGTCAAACCGGTTGACCCCGATGAATTGCGGGCGCGCCTCGCGGTTGCCTCCCGGATCTTTCGCCTTGAACAAGATCTGCGTGAGGCCAATACTCGTCTGCAAGAACTGGCGAATGAGTTTCAGTATCAGGCTGATCATGATCCGCTGACCGGGCTCTTTAATCGTCAGGGCGTGGTGAGTCAGGCCCATCTCGAATTGAATCGTGCCAAACGCACCGGTCAGATGCTGGCGATTGCCTTGCTTGATATTGATCACTTCAAGCAGGTGAATGATCGTTATGGTCATATTATTGGCGATCAGGCCCTGATCCATGTTGCGTCACTTTTGCGCAGTGTCTTGCGTTCGTATGACCGCGTGGGACGCTGGGGTGGTGAAGAGTTCCTGGTGCTGCTGCCTGGAACTAGTGTTGAAGCTTCGTGTTGTATCGCCGAGCGGATGCGTGAACAGATCGCGACGCAGCCGCTTGTGTTGCCCAATCATCAACAGATTGCGCTCCAAATGAGCATTGGGGTTGCCAACACTTCTGCCGAGTTACCTGATCTCGATGCTCTGGTTGCCGCTGCCGACCATGCGCTCTATGCGGCGAAACATCGTGGCCGTAATCGGGTTGTCTGTTATGCCCATCTTAGACAGACCTGAACATATGGTTGGTAGCTTATGGTACCTGCATCGCACTCAACTTCTCAACAAACTTTGCGTGATGATCCGCTCGTTGTCTGGCGTCAGCGCACGATCAGCCTGCTGCTCAAGATCTTTGCCTTCATTGGGATTCCCGTCCTGCTCTTTGATGCCTTTCTGCATCTCCAGTTTGGACGCTGGCCGATGGCCGTGTGGAGCTTTTGTTTTGCGGTGCTGGTTGTGGTGCTGGCGCTCTTGCCTCGCCTTGATGATCGGCTGCGCAGCTTTCTCTTGCTCGGGAGTTTTTTGTTCGGGTGTCTGCTTGCGCTCGCGACGATGGGCTTCTATGGGATCAATGCCGCCCTGCTTGCCCTCAATGTTGTGCTCGCGGTCTTGTTGCTCGGTTCACGCCCGGCGCTCGTGATTGGGATTCTGGGGAGTATGGGGGTCGCCCTCGTCTTTGCCGGGTTTGCCTCTGGCTTTTTGCCGTATCCCTATGTTGCGCTGAGTAACGTGACTGATCCCCGCGTGCTGACCAATAATGTGTTGTTGATCATTGCGATCGCCGCCGGCCTGGGCTTGATGGTCAATTCCCTGCTTGCCGCGCTGCAAACGAGTCTCCAGACGACCCGTGCGACGCTCGCCGAGTTAGAACGGGTCAATGCCTCCCTTGATGCCAAGGTTGACCAGCGTACGGCTGAGGTGCGCCGTGCGCTCTCTCTTCTTGAGGCGACGCAGCATATCACCAGTGTCGGTGGGGTGGCCTATGGCCCTCGCGATGGCTTGATTACCTGGACTGATGAGTTGTACCGGATCCACGAGGTGCCCCTGGGTACGGTGATTGATCAAGCGTTGTTGCAGCAACTCTATCCCCCAGAAGCCTGGGCGACCCTCCGCCAGGCATGTGATCGGCTCGAGGCCACCGGTGAGCCGTATGATCTGGAACTTCCGAGCCTCACGCTGGCCGGGCGACCGATCTGGGTTCGTCTGCTCGGCAAGATCGAGGCCTCGTCTGGTGTGCCGCATTATGCTGGCGCTGTCCAGGATATTACCTCGTACAAGCAGGCCGCGCAGCGGATGTCCAGGCAGTTGCAGTATGCCGAGGCGCTGGCGCAGTGCTCGCGGATCTTGTTGATCGCGGTGGAGAACGAGCAAGCCTTGCAGCAGACCTTGAATGAGGCGCTGGGCATTGTCCGTGAAGCGGTAGACGCGGATCGTATTTCGCTCGCCCGGTATCCTCATTATGCGCTGGGTGAAGCAACATTGAAGCGCGCATTTCAGAATCTGGCTGGCAATGATCGGCCTGGTTTGCCGCCAGCGCGCCCTTTTCCTGCCGAAGCGGTTCGGGATTTGCCTCCTGTGTTGAATGTGTGGCAACAGGGTGGTGGCATGTACAATGGCCCGGTGGCAGGCCAGTTTCCTGACCATCCCATCTATCAGGGTGCCTGTGAGTCCAGCGGCCTCAAATCACTCTGCATTCAGGCGGTGCAACTGCAAGAGCGCTGGTGGGGTCACATTATGCTCTTCGACTACCAGCGGTGCCGTTCATGGGATGCCGGTGCGCTGCAACTGCTGCGTACGGCTGCTGAGATGATCGTGACCTTTGTGGAGGGTTGGGAGGCTGCTCGGGCGCTTCAAGAACGTGAAGCGTTGTTGCGCGAGGTGGGCCAGATCGCCCGCGTTGGCGGTTGGACGCTTGATTGCCCGACCTGGCGTGTCCAGTGGTCGGAACAGGTCTATGCTATCCACGATCTGCCCGTGGGCGAACCTCCTCCTCTTGACGAGGCAATCAATTTCTATGCCCCCGAAGCTCGCCCCGTCTTGCAGGCGGCGATCAATGAAGGTCTGGAACATGGTACCCCCTGGGATCTCGAGTTGCCGTTCATTACGGCGCAGGGCCGCCGGATCTGGGTGCGTGCGCAGGGGCAACCGGTGATCCGTGAGGGGGTTGTGGTGCAACTTAGCGGTACGGTGCAGGAAATTACCGTGCGTAAAGAAGCTGAGTTGGCCCTCGCACGCGAGTTGCGCTATGCCGAAGTCCTCGAACAGTGCTCACGGATGTTGCTTGTCGCCAGTACGGATGTTGCTGACTGGCAACCAGTCGTGCAACAGGCTATTGCGCTTCTGCGTCAGGCGATTGGTTGTACCCGCTTGAGCATCAATCTCTTTCCGGTCGCCGATGAAACCTTTCGCATTGCCGAGCACAAACTGGTCGCTCAGGATCAAGCTGCATCACCCTATCAGGCTTGTCCGGTTGAATTTGTCGATATTCCTCCAGAACTCCTTGAGCATCTGCAACGAGGCAAATCTATTACTGGCCTAATTGATGACCTCGTTCCCCCCGATTCTTCGCTCTACGCCTATTTCCACGCCAATCAGCGCCCAAATCTCTGCCTTGCCGGTGTTTTCATCAATGGTATCTGGCGTGGCTATCTGGTCGCGAGTGATCGTGACGCAACCAGGCCATGGGATGAACCAACCATACGCTTGTTGCATACGGCGGTTGAGATGATCTCAGCGTTTCTCCAACAGTGGGAGATGTCGAGTGACCTGCGCAGACGTGAGGCTCAACTACGCGCTGTGGGTGACAATTTGCCCAATGGGTTCATCTATCAATACCGTCATGATCAGACGATGCAACCCTCCTATCTCTTCATTAGCGGTGGCGTGCAACAGGTGCTTGGCGTTGCTCCTGAGGAGGTCTTTGTTGATTCGTCGGTATTGCATGATCTGATCAGCCCTGATGAACGTGAACGCGTCTTGGTAGCTCAATTGCATTCGTTCAAAGCGATGAGCCTCTTTAACGAAGTGGTGCATTTCATCTTGCCCGATGGCACCGAGCGCTGGCTCTATATTTCGTCGCGCCCGCGCCGTGAGGCCGATGGGAGTATCGTCTGGGATGGTCTGTCGCTTGATATTACCGAGCGCCAGCAGGCCGCCCACGAGCTTGCCCAGGCCCGTGATGCCGCCGAGGCCGCGACCAGGGCCAAAAGCGCTTTTCTTGCCCATATGAGCCACGAAATTCGCACGCCCCTGAATGCGGTCCTTGGGATGACTGCCTTGCTGCGTGATAGTGAACTGACCGCTGAGCAACGCCTCTTGACTGATACGATCAATACAGGTGGCCAGGCCTTGCTCGTTGTGCTCAGCGATATCCTCGATCTCTCACGGATCGAATCGGGCCGCCTCGAACTCGCTCTGGCACCGTTTGACCTCTATGCCTCGCTCGCCGCGACGGTCGATCTCGTGAAACATACCGCCCAGGCGAAAGGCTTGACCGTCGGTTATACCTATACCCCCGATCTCCCCCGCGTGCTCGTCGGCGACGAAGCTCGCCTTCGCCAGGTGCTGCTGAATTTGCTCGGCAATGCGGTGAAATTTACCAATCAGGGCAAAGTGACGCTCACGGCTGATGCGTTCCCCTGTGCTGACGGGACCGTGCTGATAACCTTTGAGGTGCGCGATACGGGCATTGGGATGACTGCTGCGCAGTCGGAACATATCTTTGAGCCGTTTGTGCAGGTCGACAACAATGCCTCGCGTCGGTATGGGGGGACTGGCCTTGGTCTGGCGATTACGCGGCAGTTGCTTGATTTGATGCACGGTACCGTTGAGGTCGCGAGTAGCCCCAGAGTTGGCACCACCTTTACGGTGCGTGTGCCCTTTGCGCTTGCCACCGAAGATCTGTTACCACAGCCAGTAGAACTCCACGTTCAGTTTGATCATCCCTTGCAGATCCTGATCGCCGAAGATAACCCGATCAATCAGCAGGTGATTGATCGCGTTGTGCGTCGGATGGGCCATCAGGTGACCATGGTCAACAATGGTCAACGAGCGCTCGAAGCCGTCAAGCAGCATCCGTATGATGTCATCCTGATGGATATGCAGATGCCTGAACTCGATGGTGAAACAGCGACCCGTATGATTCGTGAGCTTGGTACCACGATCAACCAGCCTCGCATTATTGCACTTACCGCCGATACCCTTGAGGCCAACCGTCAGCGCGCTCTGCAGGCCGGGATGGATGACTACCTCTGCAAGCCAGTGCAATTGAGTGATCTCAAACGAGTGCTTGGTGATGCGCCCCTCGGCAATCAGCCTGAACCTGAAGCCTTACCCCTTTGCCCTCAGCCGCACGAGGCAATCTTTGATTGGAAGATCCTTGATCAATTGCAGGCGGCCCTTGGTTCGGATGGCCCCGAAGCTATTGCAACCATGATTGATCTCTTTGAAGAGAGCATCCCCTCCCAGATCGCTGCCCTCGAAACAGCCGCCGTCGAACACGATCGCGCTCGGCTTCAGGCTGAAGCCCATCGCTTACGTGGGGGCAGTCGCCAGATGGGTGCGCAGGCAATGGGGTCTATTTGCCAGCAAATTGAGGATGTTCGCTCTGATAACGATGTGCCGACACTGATTGACCAACTGCGTCGTTGTTATGCGCAGACGCGCTCGGTGCTGCGCCAGCGCTATCCCGATGCGTAAGCCTGGTGAGGCTAATCGGTACCTGTAGTACAATAGCTTGTGCTGCGTTGTGTCATGGCGTTTCGTTGTGGCATTGTGGCATAAGGAACATGGCGACGAACGAAAGGAGAACCGTATGTCGTCGCTGATCGCGGATGAGTTCAGCATTGATGAAACAATGGTTACCGTTGATGGGCTGCGGCTCCGTGTGCTGATGGCTGGCGAAGGCCCGCCTGTGCTCTTGTTGCACGGTTTTGCCGTTAATGCGGATGATTGGCGTCCAACGATTGCACGTCTGGTCAAGGCAGGTTACCAGGCCATTGCGCTCGACTTGCTCGGCTTTGGCCGCTCTGATAAACCAGGTGGGGCGGCCTATAGCCTGCACCATTATGCCGATCTGCACGCTGGCTTGCTCGATGCCCTTGGTCTTGATCAGGTTGCTCTCGTGGGCCATTCGATGGGGGGCAAACTGGCTCTGGCGACCACCATCTTGCATCCGACGCGGATCACGCGCCTGCTTATTGCCGACAGCGAAGGCTTTATGCAGATCCCGTTCTTTATGCGCAAAGGTGGTACGCTGCCCTGGCTCGGTGAAGCCATTCTGTCGCTGACCTCGCGACCGGGGCTTATTCGTATGCAACTTAAGGCGGCTTTTGCCAATCCGGATCAGTACGTGACCCCTGAATTGATCGAACGGGGGCGGCAAACGCTCAGCGATCCTGGTGTGCGTCAGACGATGCTCGCCCTGAGTCGCAGCTATGCCTCCACTGACCTCAAAGCGAGTGGCCTCTGGGCGCACCTGGCCGAGATCAAACAGCCAACTCTGATCATCTGGGGGGCCGAAGACCGCATGTTTCCCGTGAAGTATGCTCAACTTGCTCACCAGGCCCTCCCAGGTGCGCAACTGGTCGTCATCCCCAACTGCGGCCACTTCCCCATGATCGAAGCCGAAGCAACGTTCCACGGCCTCCTCCTCGGTTTTCTCGCCGCCGATCAGGGGTAAGGGCGGGTCAGCGCGTCAACCCTCACGTTGTGCGCCTACTACGCCTCGGTGCCTATGGGGTGGTGTCACGGGCAACGCCCGCAACACCGCCCCAGACCCTGTAGCCGGTACTTTCGTACCAACAATGCCCTCTAGCAAAATACAGATAATTCGTGTATACTGTGTTCAGCTTACAGAACATTCATCTCCGCGTTATCACGAATAAGCTGAGTACAGTCCTCCAGGTTCTTGCTCCTCCCCTGCTTGCAGGAGCCTGCTTTCCCTTAGAGTAGCAAAAATCGAAGTGTGAAATGAGGGTTCCCCCCGGTGCCCCTGTGGTCACTGGCGATCACACGTTTGAGGAGGCATGGCAATGGTTGATCCAATGGTTCAGGAATTACTTGAACAGGCAATTGACTCGCCTGTGAAACTACATCTTCTCATGATGTTTTACGAAAATCCCCGTATGGAAGCAACAGCACGCGCTATTGCCGACCGTGTCTGTCGCGATATATGGAGTGTTTCGCAAGCGTTGAGCGAGATGGCGCACGACGGAATTATGTTGATTTCCGCAGTCTCGAATGGTGAGCCGGTCTATCGTTACGACCCGGTGCAAGAACGGCTTGAGTCGATCGATCAACTTGTCTCACGGTATGATGACCCGATGGAACGTGATCTGCTCCACCATTCGATTCGTGACCTTGCTGCCTATGCGATCTTTCGTCATACCAATGTCTGGGAGACACAGGTCGCTTGATTTGCGGTAATAATCCGGCAATGGTCGTTCCCTCTGGCCCTTATGCCAGAGGTTTTTTTTGTGCGCTCCCTCGCGCCTGCCGCATGGGTTTGATCTTCTTAACACCGTTCTAACAGAAAAACCTTGACAATGATCCTATCAAGTTTGTACAATACGTGTGGGTGTAATATCAAGAGAATTGGTACAAGATGGTGGGTTTTGGGGCTGCGCCCCCAGCAAGCGCGCTTGTCTGTTCAGCATAGCAGCCCGCAAAGCGGGTTGCTATGCTGAGCACAAGAACCGGTGTGCAGGTGATAGCCTGCTACAAGCAAGGCAAGGCAAATAATGAAAGATTACTATCAAGTCCTCGGCTTGAATCGTAGCGCCTCGAAGGAAGAGATCAAACAGGCGTATCGTAAATTGGCCCGTACCTATCACCCGGATATCAATCCTGGGGATAAACAGGCCGAGACGCGTTTCAAAGAAATAAATGAAGCTTATGAGGTGCTCTCGGATTCCGAAAAGCGTGAGAAATATGACCGCTTTGGCAGCGACTGGCGCCGCTACGAGCAAGCAGGCGGCCCTGGGCCTGATGTTAGCGGTACCGATTTTGCCGATATCTTCGAGACGCTGTTTGGCGGTGGATCAGGGCGACGTGCTGGCAGCTCGGGCTTCAATGTCCGTATGAATGGTCACGATATTGACCAGGAAGTCGAATTGACCCTCGAAGAGGCGTTCAGTGGTACGCAGCGTAGTGTGCAGTTCTCGAATAGCAACGGAACCCCGCGTACGGTGACGGTCAAAATTCCTGTTGGGGTCGATACCGGCAATCGTGTGCGTGTCCCCGGTGAAGGTGCCCCGGGTTTGAATGGGGGCAATCGTGGCGACCTCTATATGGTCGTCAAGGTGCAGCCGCATCCGCGCTACGAGCGTCGTGGTGATGATCTTCACATCACAGTGAAAGCCGATCTCTATACGTTGATGCTTGGGGGTCAGGTGACTGTCCCGACGCTAGCAGGCAAGACGCTCAACCTGACTATTCCCGAGCAGACCCAGAATGGGCGTGTCTTTCGCCTCGGTGGGCAGGGCATGCCAACGATGCGCTCTGACCGTCGTGGCAATCTCTATGTCACGGTCAGCGCCGAGTTGCCGACTGGTTTGACCCCTCAAGAACGCGAACTCGTTCTGCAATTGCGCCAGCTTCGGGAGGTAGCTGCATCATGAACGGTGAGTTGAGGCGTGTGCAACCAACCTATACCATTCGGGTCGCTGCCGAGTTGACTGGCTTGCACGAGCAGAGTTTGCGGATGTACGAGCGTCGCGGCCTGATCAGTCCCGCTCGTAGCAAGGGCAATATTCGCCTCTTCAGTGATCGCGACATTGAACAGATCCGTTTTATCAAGCGCCTCGTTGATGACCTCGGCGTCAATCTGGCCGGCGTCGAAGTCATTATTCAGTTGCGTCGTCAACTGCTCGATGCCCATCACGAGGTGCTCTCTCTCCGCGAAGAGTTGGCGCGGCGCTGAAGGCATCTTTATGCTACACAGACCTGTGAGGTCTGACGAGTGCTCACCCTGTTGCTCACGGCAGCACTGCCCCAAAGCCCATGTAGTCCTCAGGGTGACAATACGACCTACTCAATAGTCTGTCAACAAAGTTTCCTTATATGGTAGAAGTCCTGTAAGACGAGGCAATCCATGCATACCCCACTCCGCGATTTTCTGGAAATTCCGTATGATGAACTCGAGCAACTGAACCTTGAGGTGAAGCGCAAGCGGATGGCGCGAAGGCCTTTTGATGAGCTTCGCGAAGAGCGCATCCGCTATCTGACTGATGAGAAACGCATCAAGGCCGTGACGGTCTGCTTTGCCGATCTCGAAGGTCGCTTGCATATGCTCGACTATGATAAGAAGTTTCTCCTCTCCTCTTCCGATAATCTTACCTTCGATGGCTCGTCGATCCGTGGCTTCTCGCGGCAGGCCGAGAGTGACCTGCGCCTTGCCGTTGATTGGCCCGCCTTTTATTGGCTCCCTGCTGATGTCTTTGGGCCAGGCAAGGTGCTCGTCTTTGGTGATGTGTTAGAACCCAATGGGATGCCCTATAGTGCTGATATGCGGGCTCGCCTCAAGGCCTTTACGGGCGATCTCTATGCCCGTGAGGGGTTGATCTGCAATGTCGCCAATGAGATCGAGGGCTTTCTCTTCAAGGGGCGCAATGCCGAGCAGCGCTTCCGCGAGACGGATCGCTTTGAATTTGTGAGCCCCGGTGGCTATTATCATACGCTGCCCAATGATCCGTTACGCCTCTTTATTGACAGTGCCGCCGAGGTGCAGCGGGCGATGGGCTTTGATAATGAAAAAGACCATCCTGAGGTGGCCCCTTCCCAGTTCGAGATGAACTATTCGTATGCCGAGGCCACGCTTGCCGCTGATCAGGTGCTCTTGTATAAGCTTATCTGTCGCCAGATCGCCGATCGCCTCGAGATGACGGCAAGTTTTCTGCCCAAACCGGTCACTGGCGTGAATGGCAGTGGCATGCATACCAACCTTTCCGTGAGCCAGGCTGATACCAACCTCTTTTATGACGCCGATGGGCACCACGACCTCTCTACCTTCGGCTGGCAGTTTGTCGAGCGCATCCTCGAAGCGGCGCAGGATCTCTGTCTGATCTTGAACCCCAGTGTCAATGCCTATCGCCGCCTTGATCCTCACTACGAGGCTCCAAATCAGGTCAAGACCTCGGCGATTGATCGGAGTTCAATGATCCGCATTCCGCTCTGCAATGCTCGCTCGGCTCGGATCGAAGTTCGCTCAATGTCCCCCGATGCCAATCCGTACATGGCGATCTATGCGTTGCTCCGTACCGGCTTGCATGGCAGTCGTCGTGCTTCGACCCCCTTTACCAACGACTTTTTGCCAGCCAATATCTATGACGCCCTCGAGCGGTTCCGGGCGAGCACGTATATGTCTGACCTGCTGGGCGAAGCGGCCAAAGCCCGCTACCTCGAGCAAAAGCTGGCCTCGGCTGAGCGCTGCCCGCGGTTGCTTGGCAACGTGATCAAACGCGCCGAGGTGCAGTTCCACCACGAAGTAACCAACCAGCAACTCTGGAGTCTCTTTTAAGCGCTGTTGTCGCTCTTTGGATGGCGCGATGCTTGTTGCCACGGCCAGCGGTGCTCGATTTCAACCACGATTGACCAGCTCAGGAAGGTGCGAATCAGAACTAAGATGCCGAGCACCGCGACGTTGGCCAGGGTTGGTTCAAGGACAACGGTCAGCACGATGTCGGCTGCAACCAATAGTTCGAGCCCCAACAGCAGGCCACGCCCAAGTTGGACTTTGTAGGCTTCGTAGATCGCGACGCGTGACTGTCCTTTGATGAAACCACGCAGAAAGATCGCAGTGCTCACGATTGTGCTGATCAGAATAATCGTGACGGCCAAAAGCTCGATCCCTAGCGCGACAAACTCGGTCCATTCGAGCAGGAGTAATTTCAAACTGCCACTGGCTTGTGCTTCCATCTCCACCTCTGGCCCAGTCATCCGTCGCACGCTTGGCGTCTCGCCAAGCGTGCGACGTGCTTTGCGCCTTTGCGCCTTTGCGTCACTACAGGTCAACCGTCACGGCACGATCACCCGCACGGCCCCCGGCAAGACTTTTGCGGTAAACGGGGTCTCGCCCCAAACTTCACCGTCGCCAATGAGCGTTTCGGTTGGCTCGGTCGTCACTGTTATTTCGCGGGCTTGCCAGTGACGTACCATTTTGTTGCGCTCGGCTGCTTCATCTGCCGAGACGTTGTGGCGCAAGAGCGAGAGGTAGTTCAGGTTTTGCACGATGACCAGATCAAGCAAGCCGTCGCTGATGCTGATCCGCGAGAGCAAGGGCAACCCGGCGATGCCGATGTTGCCCGAGTTGGCTACCATGCAGGTATAGCCCTCGGTTTCGACAGCTTCACCGTCAATCACCAGTTGGTAGCGTACCAGTTCCAAATCCTGTTTGATGGCCGTCAGTGCATACGCCAGTTTGCCGAGCCGCTCTTTTGACTCACGCGTTGTCTCTTTGACATAGCGTGCTTCGTAACCGGTTGCGACGCGCAACGCGAAACGCTGCTCGCCAACCTCGCCCATATCAATGTCGCGGACAGGAATCTCGTCACGGGTCAAGAGCGCAGCCGCCGTTTCGATATTGTTTTCGATCCCAAGTTCGATCGACATCACATTGCCCGTGCCACCAGGAATGATCGCCAGCGGCACGCCGGTGCCCGTCAGACCACTGGCTGCCTCCATGACGGCACCGTCGCCTCCGTAAATTATCACGGCATCGTAGCCATCAAGCGCGGCATGAGCGGCCAGCCGTTGCGCATCGCCGCTGCGATGGGTCAGAGCGATGTCCCAGGTGAAAGGTGCCTCCTTCAAGATCCGGTTGAGCGGACGAAGGATCGGACGCTCAACGCCTGACGCCGGGTTGATGATGACTTTGACTCGTTTCAGCGCGGTGCCATCAAGGGTTGTCACCGGGGTTTGAACCGATTCACTCAGATTGCTCAGCAGTTCGTCGGGCAGGTTGGTCTGAAGAAAGGTCGCCCCAACGAGAAATGGTTGTAATTGGCTGAGCAGTTCTTCTGCATTGGCGGCTTTGCCAACCACAAACAGCGCCGACATCCCGGGTTCGATCGCATCGTTGAATTGGCGTACCCGTCGCGCCAGTTGCTTGCGTGACATAAACCGGTTGACGAGTAGCCCCCCGGCGGCCATGCCAACAATCGGCAGCGAAGCAAGTGCGCCAACCAGCAAGCCCAGGCCCACCCCCGTTGCTGCCGAACCAACCTGGGGCAAGGTTTCATCGAGGCCGTGCATCCGCCGGAGCGTCCCGTCTTCATCGCGAACGAGTACGACAACCTCATCAAGCTCGACAAGCTTGTCTTTCTCAAACTGTCGCAACGAGTCCAGCACCCGTCCGGCTTGATGTTTATCCTGAAAGGCAATAGCGGTGAGATGGCTCATCCAAGGCTTCCTTCCTTACAGATCCGTGCCGTTGGGGGAACCGCCCACAGCAGTTCCCCCAACGGTACAAAAACTACCACTCAGTTGCCAATTCAGCCGCCGCCATATCCGCTGCCTCAAGCGCTTCATCGAGGGCCGCTTCGGTAATCAGTTCGGCTGCCACCAATGTCTCAATCGCCTCGGGGGCGTCAGCTTCTTCGAGCAGGCCGGCCACAACAAGCGCACGCACGGCCTCGGCGGCAATGGCGGTACGGAAGGCTTCCACCCCGACCATCGTTGCGGTGGCCTGATTGATCGCGGCTTGCTCTAATTGCTCAGCGGCCGCCACGGTGCTCAGTGCATCAAGCATCGCAGCCCCGCGGAGTGCTTCGGCACGCTCGATGCTCACTTCGGCTTCAACAATGGCGTGCATCTCGCGCCCGACGGCCAGCAGCGCATCACGCGTCAGGAAACCCTGGGCGACCAGATAGCCATCGGCCCCCTTGATCGCCGCACTCAGGCCCATCGCCCACGTATGCTCTACCATCAGCCACGCCGCAGCTTTGCCCGGCGGGATGGTCGCTGCTGCCTCACGGATCTCGGCGATCCCCATCCCTTGGCCTGGGGCCTCACCAACGATATCCGCAATCAGTTCACCTGCCAGCGCCTCTTCTTCTTCACTCAAATCAAGCCCGAGCATGTGCCCGAGCAGTGCGCCAAAATCGGCCTCTTCGTAGGGGAGCAGATCGCTCATCTGGAGGCTATGGGTCGATCCATCATGTTCTTTCAAGATAAAAAGCAGATCAATGATCCGGATGAGGCCATGTCCTCGCAAGTGATCGAGTTCTTCCTGGATCTGGCCCTTGAATTTGTCAATGCTCTCAAACTCGAAGGCAAGCACCTGAATTGGTCCAATTTTCATCTGCGTGACTCCTCTTGCTGTTTCAGGGCTACCTTCCACCATGGGCCATCATATCAATCACAATCGTCACGGCGAGGATCAGCACATCATTCTGCGATGGCTCAATGGCGACACCATAGGTATCGCGTACCCGAAACCATTTCTTCGAGACCTCGGCAACGCGCCGTCCCTCTTCACCAATGGTATATTCGTGATGGAGCACATTGCCGCGCACGTCAAGATCCGGCGCATTGCCGATTTTTACCGTCCAGCGGTCGCGGATCGGCGTGATCAACGCTTTCCGGACAGTTGCCATTACTTCGCCGGTGGGGCTTTCGATCTGCATCGTATCGCGCACCCGCAGCATACGCTCTTGAATCCGGCACTGATCATTGCCCTGGGCATCCTGTAGCACAAGGGTCTTGCGAATGCGCAAGACTTTGCCATCAACCTTGAAGGCCCGCCGGCCAGACTCATCTTCGATCCAGAAATCATCACCAATCGCCAGCATCCGCTGACGCACCCGGTAGCGTGTCGCCGTCCCTCGGCGCCCAAAGGTCGCCCGTTCTTCGCGGCGCTCTTCACGCCGATCCTGCCGTCGTCCTCGTACCATACCGCAACTCCTCCTATGCGACGTTGACCAGCGCAAAGCGCCAGTTGTCCTTGCAACCGTACGAGCAAACGTGCGCGGGCCGGACGGCCCGCGCACGTTTGCTCGTTACTCAAGCCCCCACTCGCGCAACTCCTCCAACCAACGGTGGCTCGTCAGATCCATATGGGCCGGGGTGATGCTGACATAGCCTGCGGCAATCGCGGCAATATCGGTACCTTCTTCGTGGTAATCCTCGGGCTCGGCCCCGCCAATCCAATAGTAGGGTTTGCCCCGCGGATCGTGGCGCACCACGAGTTCGTCACGATAGAGCCGCCGCCCCAGGCGGGCAATGCGCATCCCATAGACCTCTTCGGGTGGGCGCGCCGGGGCGTTCAGGTTGAGCAAAATGCCCGCCGGCAAGTGATGCTTGGTGGCGAGCCCCACCAGGCGAATGACCGCCTGCTGGGCTGCCCGAAAGTCCCAGTCGCCCTCTTTGGGCCGCACCTGTGAGACGGCAATGCCAGGGATCTCAAACATAATGCCTTCCATCGCCGCCGCGACCGTGCCCGAATAGAGCAGATCGGTGCCAAGGTTGGCCCCCAGATTGATCCCCGAGACGATCAGATCTGGTTTGCGTGGCAAGAGACCCATCACGCCAAGCGCAACGCAATCAGCAGGGGTTCCATCGCACAGGATCGCCGCGCTGCCGTCAGCGAGCGTTCCCTCCCAGGCCCTTAGTGGATCAAACAACTTCCGATAATGCCCTGCGGCACTCCAGTTCCGATCCGGGGCCACCACGACGGTCTCGCCAACTTCGTTCAAGGCGGTACGCAACGCAACCAGGCCTTCGCTCTGATAGCCGTCGTCATTCGTCAAGAGAATATACATGTTATTGTGGGGGGATCTCAATATCGCTGAGGCGTACCGTTTTGCGTCCCTGGAACTTGATCGTCTTCTGGCCTTCACTCGAGAGTTGCCCACTCTGTTCGAGATTGGCAATCTCTTTCTGCATCGTTTCGGCCAGTTCCAGTTCGCCCTGGCTCAACAGGCGTGTGACCGCACTCTTGAGTTTCTGGGTGCCTCCCTGTACATCGCCCTGGGCAATGTCTTGCAGGGCGCGGGTTTGCAGTTTGAAGGCACTCACTTTTTCAACGATATTCATCACACCGGGATTCACCTGGTTGAGTTGTGCCTGATCGGCGGTAAAGGTGAGCAGCAGATCAACCCGCGCCTTCTCACCGAGCAAACCGAGCACGGGCACATCATAGGTGACTTCCACCTGCCCAACGCGATATGACCCCACGGCTCGTGGATCAACGAGCAATTCGATCAGCAACGTACGCCCCTGCCCCGTCTCGAGCTCGCCGAGGGGCACACTGACATCGCGTTCCGAAATCGGCTGATACCCAAGGTTGTTGATCATCGGGAGCACTTGCCAGACTGCCCGTGGGGCCACACCCTGTACCAGGCGTAGGTTCATCACGCTATTTTGCACGGCACTATTTTGGGCCTGTTGCACCGTATTCTGAAAATAGGTGGTAATCTGATCAGGATTGGTGATCTGATCAGCAGTGCCGCCAGAACGATTGCCAATTTCGATCAACAGATCCTCATTCCAATCTTTGCCCACCCCGAGCGCCGTAATAGGCACGCCCATGCGTCCGGCATCTTCCGCCCGCCGCAGACAATCAGCCTCGTGTTCAGTCTGTCCATCGGTGAGCAACACCATCCGCCGGATCGCGCCGCTCCGGTCTTTCTCGATCTCACGCAACCCTCGCTCAAGCGCTGGCGCAATGCGCGTGCCGCCTGCATCGCGGATCCGGCTAATCCGGTCTTTGATGGACCGTGGATCCTGGACGGGGCTGGCAGGAATAAGTACCTCGGTGCGATGATCAAACGTGACCACTGACACAATATCCTGGCGATCAAGCCGATCAATTGCCATTGACGTCGCTTGGCGCACCCGCTCGATCTTCTCACCTTTCATCGAACCACTGCGGTCAAGCACGAAACTCACATTGACGGGTACGCGCACGCGGGCGAGCACCTGCGTCGGTTGCACCTCAATCAACGCATAGGCAACCTGTGGCGTTGTGGTAGCGGCAAGAAAGGGACGTGCGAGCGTTGCACGTACATGGACTTCACCCGACATATATCTTCCTCCTGGTGGCGCCACATGATCTGCGAGCGCCAGCATTTGTGAACGTTAATCCAGATGTTTGAAGTCTACAGTATAGCATGGTCATAAAGCTTCCGGGAAGCTTGCGCGGTGGTGGCAGCATGCTCATCGGTAGCAGGCACGTCGGTGCGCCATGACATCTTCGCGCAGAGCTTCCCGGAAGCTGTGGGGCACCCCGTGCGGGTGCCCGTCCCCCGGTCGGTCGGGACATCCGCACGGGGTGCCCATCGTCAAAGGGTTTCATCTGCTCGGTCACGGGCGTTCCCGTGCGCGCTATTGCCATCTGGCGGCGTGCCAACCCATCAAACCTGCCAGGTGGGCACCGCCGCGATCCGTGGGGGAACGGAGCGGTGTCCCGGCGCCCACCTGGCAGGTTTCCTTGGCGCGACGAAGCCGCCATCCAGACGCCCTCCCGGGCCTCAGGGCGGTTTGACGCCCTCTAGTGAAACCCTTTGACGGGTGCCCGTCCCCCGGGCGCGTCCCCCGGTCGGTCGGGGCGCCCCGTGCAGGTGCCCGTCCCCCGGGCTTCTCGTCCTTATGTGCAAGGTATTGGGTTTAATCTTTGATCTGCGCCAGTTGCGCCCGGCGAAAGGCAATCACAACCTGGTTGACTTGATAACGATCCTGCGCCTGCGTAAAGATCACTCCGTCGTACCCATTACGATCCAGCCACCATTCGGCGGCCAGGGCCGGTTCGAGGTTGAGCCCAAGACTCGCGGCTTCCCGTGTGATCGTACGCAATTGAGCTTTCCATTGGCGCCATTCGCACCGGAACGGATTCATGATGCGCACGCGATAGCGTGTGGGCGTGATCCCGGGCAAGAGACGCGCCCACCAGGGGCGTTCGCCTTCACGCCCTTCACGCAGCCCGATTAGCGTGATCCCCCGCCCGACCGGCGTATGCTCTTGCACCAGCGTTTCCCGCATAAGCCGGTAGGCTCCATACGCCTGTGATCCTTCTACCCAGAGCGTCGCCTCACTGGCGACAAGCAGCGCTGGCTCCTCTTGATAATCCGAAACCCGTGGGACGCGGGGTGGGGCCATCAACTGAATCTGTGGAATGGCAAGGTCAGGGACGGGTTGTCCATCCTCGTCTTGCCAGGCGGCTTGGAGAACCTGCATTGGCCCGTCGCGGTGAAGGCCAAAGCGAAATCCGCGCCGATTTCGGCCATCATGCGTATGCGAACGTGCGGCTACCTTGGTGATCAGGCGCATGCCCCGGCCGCATCCTTCCGCAGCAAACCAGGGTACCTCGGCACGGAAGTGAAAGACCATGGCGCGGCCTTTCGGCTCACTTCCGGCTGCCTGCCACCCTCGCCCAACGAGCCCGCTCCATCCATCACGCACTGGGCGCAGGGGTGGGTAGATCGCGACCACATCCATCGCCCCGGGTGGTTCATCAAGTACCCAGAGCCCAGGCGGAACCGCCCCTGACATCGGTAGTTTGACGGTTCCGCCAATGACCTGTTGTTCGACGCCGGCATTGGCAAGGCGCACCGTTGGAACCCCGCTTGCGGGCGTTGGGTCAGGTGGCGGTGGTGGTGGGGCACCTGCGATAGCTTTGCCGCATGCGATACAGAAACGGACTTCACCAGGGGGCAGTTCGGTGCCACAGTTTGGGCAAAACTTCGCACGGCGTGGTAAGGATGTGTCAGTCGTCATGTGGTTCCCGGGAGAGTGGCAGTTGAATGCCTTGCAGACAGCTTGCCGGCGACCATGCCTTGCATTATACGATACTTTTCGGCCAACATGCCGCCGACTTTACGGCCTCCCCAGGACGATTGCATCTTTTTCCGTCGCCGTGAACGGCGCGGCTTTTGGTTGGCAAAGGCCACCTGCGTGGCCTGATTCAGCCGACGAAGGTCGGCTTCGCAGACGGTAGCCGAGGCGTTGACGCCGACGGTCTGGGCGGATGCACGCGATCCGCGCACAGGGCGGCACGGACGAACAGAAGATGCCCTGCCCTACGGCCCCCCTGGTTCGTACCTCACCAGTTGCGTGGTACTGACGTTAAAGCCTTCGGGCGTCGTTACCTGGAGGCGCAGGGTATAGTCGCCTGCTGGCAAGCCTGCCGTATTCCAGACCCCCAGCAGACCATCAAAGACGGGCAGGTTGTTCTGGCCGAGCAATTGCCATTGTGCTGGTGCCGTGCCGGGGCCGACTTCGAGGCTAAAGGGCCCCCGCGCAATGCCACTGAGAAAGACTTGTGTGGTCGTGATGACACCGCTGGCACCTGGTGGATAGATCAGGGCTACGGCTTCGGCCGGGCTTGTTGGCGGTGGACAGACCGTTGTTGGCGGCTGGGGCATGTTCCGCGCCGCCCATTCACGGAACTCAGGCGGATAGACGGGGAACGATACTTCGCGGATCTGGTCGGCCGGGGTATACGACGCCGCCAGGCAACTGCCATCACCCCCGACGCGCACCGTTTGATAGAGCACATCTACCTCGGTAGGCGCAGTTCCTGCCACAAAGAGTTCGTTGATCGTTCGTGGGCAACCCGCCCCCGCACGCCCGCCAGTATCGGCGCAGATCGGGATCTCTTCTAGCCCCTCTGGGCGGGCAAAGGGCGTCGCAGGGCGCCCTTGATGGTAACGGAGCATCAACTCACGCCAGATCTGGCCGGCTCCGTTGGCCCCGGCGACCTCTTGCATCGACGATGAATCGTTATTGCCAACCCAGACCCCTACCGTCACATCGGTCGTATATCCGACGGCCCACGAATCGCGAAAATCGTTGGACGTGCCGGTCTTGACCGCCGCGATCAACTCGGGCAATTCCATCACATTATTGGCCCCAAACATATAACGGCGGGCCTGGTTGTCACTGAGGATGCTCGTCAGCAGATACGCAACTTGCTCACCCTGTGGCCCAAACGCTGGTCGCCCGCGGGCGGGTTGCCAGCGCTCAAGCACCTCACCCCTGCTATTGGTCACCTTTAGCACCGTCACCGGATTGAGCCATCGCCCCCCATTGCCAAGCGCATGGTATGCCCCGGTCAATTCCAGCAAACGCACTTCATTGCTGCCAAGGGCCATCGCGAGGCCAAAGCGGCTCGGGTCGGCAAAACTCGTGAACCCAAGCCGACTCATCTGCTCGACAAACGCCTCGATGCCAACGTATTCAAGTGCTTTGACGGCAGGAATATTGAGCGAATTGGCAAGCGCCATGCGCAGGCGCATTGGCCCGTGGAAGCGGCGATCATAATTCTGGGGCTCGTAGACTACCCCCTCGGGTGACACCCAGCGACTCGGTGTGTCCCAGATCACCGTTGCGGGCGTCCAACCGCGCTGCAATGCCGTCGCATAGACAAAGGGTTTGAGGGCTGACCCGGGCTGCCGAAGCGCCGTTGCCACATTGACTTGCCCATCGGGGGCGTTGTAATCAATGCTTCCCACCATCGCGAGCACACGGCCATCGGGGGCCAGCATCACCACGGCGGCATTGGACGCATTGCGCTCACGGAGGCGGGCGATCTGCTCGCGGGCAAGCTGTTCGGCCTCGGCTTGCCAGGCGAGATCAATGCTCGTAATCACCTGCAAGCCCGCTCGATAGAGCAACTCGGGGCCATAGTGCCGCTCGAGTTGGTCGCGCACATAAAAGGCAAAATGGGGCGCGACGAGATCGGTTAGGGGCGGCTTGAGGGTAATTGGTTCGGCATAGATCGTCTCTGCCTCGGCTTCGGTCAGCATGCCTTGCTGCACCATCAAATTCAGGGTAATGCGCTGACGGGCGCGGGCGAGTTCGAAATTGGTGAAGGGATTATAGGTCGTGGGCGACTGAGGCAAGCCAGCGATCAGGCTGGCTTCGGCGGGGGTCAATTCACCAACGTGCTTTGAAAAATAGGCTTGTGCGGCTGCTTCCACGCCGTAAGCTTGGGCACCGTAATAGACCTCATTGAGATAGAGGTTCAGAAGCTGATCTTTGCTATAGGTCTGCGCCACGCGATAGGCCAGGATCGCCTCACGCAGCTTGCGCTCGTAGCTCTGCTCAGCGCGTTCCTCTGGATCGAGCAACAGATTGCGCACGAGTTGCATGGTAATCGTTGACGCCCCACTGACAATCTCGCCGCTCTGATAATTTTGCAGCGCAGCCCGGATAATTCCGCGTAGATCAACGCCTGGATTGACATAAAAATCGGCGTCTTCAACGGCAATCGTCGCATCTTTGAGCATCGGGGGAATCTGGTCAAAGGCGACTTGGGTGCGACGACCGCCCTGGGGATCAACGAGTTCAAAGAGCAGGGTGGTGCCATCGCTGGCATAGATACGGGTTGTTTCAAAACTGCGATACTCGCTAATGCGGCGGGGATCGGGCAGGTCACGGGCGTAGCGATAGTAGAGCCAGGTACCAGTGGCGGCAACTATGAGCACGGCAAGCAGGCTGAGTTGGATAAACGCCAGGCTCAGCCGCCAGAAGAAGGCCAGGATCGGATGGCGAACACGCCCACGCCCGCCCCGGCGCTGGCGGCGGGACGGGCGTAGAAAGCGAGGTGGTGGTGGGTAGGATGGGCGACCGCCCATAGCCATCGAAGGGCTTCTCTACTTTCTTGTCAGATACCCACCGCTCAAGCAGGTGGGCTTGTGCTCGCTCCTTCGCCCGGAGGCGACGCAGCACAAGAGGCCGGGGGAAAGATGAAAGCGGAAAGATGAAAGATGAAAAATGATCCATGTTTCAGCTTTCGTCTTTCATCTTTCCGCTTTCCCTGGCCCTGCACAACGAAAGGTGTCATGCGTGGCGCAGACCGTCAACCTTTTACCCGGCAGCGGGCTCCCTGCCGGAACGCCCGAAGGTTCCGTTGGCAACGTGCAAACCGTGGCTCGTGGTGCGCACCACGAGTGCATTCGCACATCTGAGCGTAGTATAGCAGTATTCGCATGCCCATGCAAACGTGCGCTCAAGCGGGCGAAAGCCGGGGCGTTCCTCCCACCGGGAGAAGCGGGTGGGAGGAACGCCCTCAAGGGTAAACACCTATGATAGACGAACGGTCTCATTCGTACGGGATGGCTGCTCCAGTTGCTCGGCAGGCAGCATCGGCTGCGCCGGCTGAACGATCGTTGGCTGTGCCGTCGGGGTTACTGGTGTGCGGCGGCGGCTCAAGCGACCGACGGTGGCAAACAAACGTGCCTCGGCTGCGGCCTCACGACCACGGAGCAACAGGCTTGCCCCGGCGAGCAACAACACACCTGGCAGGGTAAAGACATTGAAACCCAACAAGGCTGCCAAACCAACGCCCCAGAGCAAGCCCTGCACAGCCTCACCAGTCCGTCCGAGTGCCTTCTGGCGACGATAGATGGCAACGCCACCCAACGCAAGCAATGCTGGTGGGATCAGCGCCCATAGATTAAAAATCGCCACCACCCCAAGTACGATCAAGATCAGGCCGGCGTTACGGGCCTGGTTCTGATTGATATTCATCATTATATCCTTTGCACGTATCCTGCGGATTTGGCACCCATTGTGCTACCCGTTGTTCATTCTGATGGTTATACGTTGGCCCCCAGCGTAAAGTTGCAGCAACCTTATGGGTGTGCTGGCGAAAACGGCCAGCTTCGCTGGCCGTTTTCGCCAGCACACCCCCATGATTCTTGAGGTTCGCAGGCCTGGGCCTAGGCAACCTCGCCGCTGCCAAGGAGTCGGCGCGCCGCCGCCCCGCTCCCAAGCCTCGTTGCCGGGATCGGCGCTGCACCACCCCTACATGTTGGCGCGCCGCCGCCCCGCTCCCAAGCCTCGTTATAGGGTATGTTGGGCGGCGAAGCCGCCCAACATACCCTATAACGTTGGGTTTGGGGCGTAGCCCCAAACCCATTGATTCCGCATCATAGATGCGATATAATACCACGCATGATATGCAACAAAATTAGGCTTGACGAGCAGCCTACGACGTAGTATACTCACAATGCGAAAAGTTGCATATTAGATAGTTGCAAGTGCAACTAAACTTTCGTTGGCCGACGTTGGCCAGTTACCTTGCTAAGGAGCAAAAAACATGAAGCGGTTCGTCTCGTTTGTTGCGCTAACAACTTTGTTGGCGCTTCTTCTGGTTGCCTGTGGCGGCCAGACGGCTACTCCTCCACCGGCCCCGACCGAACCATCGGCCCCGACAACGCCTGAAGAACCCTCGGGTTTGACTGGCACAGTCACCCTCTGGCATGCCTATGGTACGGGCAGTGCCGAAGAGGAAGCCATCAATACCTTGATTGCCAATGCACGGGCAGCTTATCCCGATGCAACGATCAATATGTTGCAGATCCCCTTCGATCAGATTTTCAACAAATTCCAGAATGAAGTGACTTCTGGGGCTGGCCCCGATATGTTCATTGCCCCCAATGACTCGCTCGGCGACCAGATCCGGGCCGGCTTGCTCGCCGATCTGACCGAGTATGTGCCGATGCTCGAGGCCGAGAATGTTTCGCCGACCGCGATTCAGGGTATGAGCCTCGATGGCAAGCTCTACGCGATTCCCGAGTCCTTCAAGGCCGTGGCGCCTCACCAGGTGTCACTTTTTTATGGTGTCAAACGTACACAAACCAGAATACCGGCAGCGGACGATCGAAGGTGCGC
>NZ_RYFF01000122.1 GCF_004138165.1 Candidatus Chloroploca sp. Khr17 | reverse complement strand
TGCCTCAGCTTCGGTGGTCGCCGTTGGTACCGGTGTCGCCGTGGGCACTGGGGTTGGTGGCGTAGCGACCGTGCGCCCAAAGAAACTGTCGGCAATTCCGCTGATCTCGGGGGTCAGCAACTCGCCTGGTTCGCTGACGAGACCGTCAGCGGTGAGCAGCACGACGGTATAGCTGCGGCCCTCGACGGGTTGCGGTGCCTCAGGGGCGCGTTGGATCGTCAATTCGACCCGATTGCGGCGGATCGTGCCGCTGGCCTGCTCAGGATTGAACCAGTCAAACGCCTCGCCATCCTCACGCATCTCAGCCTGAATGAGCGTACCATCCTCAATGCCCGTCGTTTCGCCCACAACCACGACGGTCAGGGGCTCCGCACGCACCACCGAGGCACTCCGCACCACCAGGGTGACCGGCACCGGCGTGGGCGGCAGGACTGTCTGAGAGCCTCCAGGTAAGAGCAGCAAAATCAGGGCCAGCAGACTAAGGATCACGAGCAGAGGCACGAGCAGCAAGAGGATTTTACCGGCTGGTGAGAGACGCGCAAAGCGATCACGCCAACCCTTTGGTTCTTCATCAAGCGGCACGGCCGTATAATCAACCGGCGGCCCGAGCTCGGGAGGGGCGACTTGCTCATCAGGTGCTGCGGCTGTCCGCCTGCGTCGCATCAGTATCAGCACCGCAACAAGTACCAGCACAACCACCACGATCACGCCAATGACCACTGGTGTCGGCAATCCGCTGAGCAGGTTTTGCATGAGTGTTCAATGTCCCTTCGTCAAACTGCCTATCTCAGATCTTGTGTACCATCAATGTGAACATGTACCCATCATATGACAATGGGCGCTCTTCTGCAAGCATGGTATAATTGAACGAGCATTTGTGCGCAGTTCTCGCTCAAAAAAGTGCACAATGTGTTGTTTGGAGGTAGTGAATGGGTGAGCATATTCTGGTTGCTGTTGCCTGGCCCTATGCCAATGGTCCACGCCATATTGGGCACGTTGCAGGGTTTGGGGTTCCGTCCGATATTTTTGCCCGCTATCATCGGCTCAAGGGCAATTATGTATTGATGGTCTCTGGTACCGATGAACATGGTACCCCGATTACGCTTGCTGCTGATAAAGAAGGTGTGACGCCCCAGGCGATCGCCGATCGCTATAGCAATATTATTGGTGATGACCTCTATCATCTGGGCCTGAGCTACGATACCTTTACGCGGACGACAACGCTCAACCATTATCGGGTCACCCAGGATATCTTCAAGACCCTCTATGAAAAGGGCTATATCCTCCGTCAGGAGACGCTCGGGGCCTTTTCGTCTTCTACCGGCCGTACGTTGCCTGATCGCTACATCGAGGGAACCTGCCCGATCTGTGGCTATCACGAGGCCCGCGGCGATCAGTGTGATAACTGTGGTCATCAGCTTGATCCCATTGATTTGATCAACCCTCGTTCGAAGATCGATGGTCAACCCCCTGTTTTTAAAGAGACCGAGCAGTTTTTTCTCGATTTGCCGGTCTTTGCCGATCGTCTGCAAAAATGGATCACCCGTCAGACCCACTGGCGTCCCAATGTACGGAGTTTTTCGCTCAATTTTATCAAAGAGCTGAAGCCACGGCCAATTACGCGTGATCTTGATTGGGGGGTGCCGATCCCGTTGCCCGAGTATGCCGACCGCGACGACAAAAAGATCTATGTCTGGTTTGATGCGGTGATTGGCTATCTCTCGGCCAGTATCGAATGGGCGAAAAATCGGGGTACGCCTGATGCATGGCGTGATTGGTGGCAGAATCGTCGCGCCCGTCACTACTATTTTATGGGCAAAGATAATATCGTCTTTCACTCGGTGATCTGGCCCTCGCAATTGATGGGCTATTTTAGCGATGGGTTTTATGCCGGCAGTGCCGCCGGGGCTTTTGCCGAGGTGCCACTCCAGCTGCCC
This sequence comes from Candidatus Chloroploca sp. Khr17, assembly GCF_004138165.1. Classification (GTDB taxonomy): domain Bacteria; phylum Chloroflexota; class Chloroflexia; order Chloroflexales; family Chloroflexaceae; genus Chloroploca. The sequence continues at coordinate 1,773 of NZ_RYFF01000122.1, read as the reverse complement.
CACAATATTGTCAGTAGCGAATTTCTGACGATGGAGGGCAAGAAGTTTAGTAGTAGTCGTGGTGTCGTCATCTATGTCAATGAGGTTCTGAGCCGCTATGATCCCGATGCGCTGCGCTATTTTCTGGCGATCGCCGGCCCTGAAAATCAAGATACCGACTTCACCTGGGCCGAGTTTGTCCGCCGGAATAACGATGAACTCGTCGCGACCTGGGGCAATCTCGTCAACCGGACGTTGACCAATGTCTATAAGAATTTTGGGGCCGTCCCTGCTCCCGAGACGCTGACGGAAGGTGATCACGCGCTGATCGCGACGGTCGAAGGTGGCTTTGCTACCTGTGGCGAGGCGATTGAACAGGCGCGTTTCAAGAGCGCGATCAGCGAAGCGATGCGCCTGGCGTCCCTGGTCAATACCTATTTGAGTGAACAGGAACCGTGGAAGGTGATCAAGCAAGATCGGGCGCGGGCCGCGACGATCTGGTATGTGGCCTTGCATTGTGTTGATCAACTCAAGCTGCTCTTTACACCATTCCTGCCCTTTAGCAGCCAGCGGCTCCATGCGTATCTGGGCTACGATGGTTATATCGCGGGGCCGCTTGAGTTCCGCGAGTACACCGAAGAGCACGGCACGTCCCATCGGGTGCTCACCGGTGACTATGAGTCCTGGATTGGGCGCTGGGAGCCGTCGTCGTTGCCGGTCGGTCAGCAACTGCGTGAGCCAGCCCCGCTCTTCAAGAAGCTTGATGAACAGGTGGTCGAGGATGAACTGGCGCGCCTGATGGGAACCTTGCGTCCCTAGAGCGATTGCAGCTTGCAGGTTTGTAATTGTCGCTTGGGCGCAGCCCATCTGGACGCGGTCGGTGTCGCGCTGCTGCCCAAACAGGTTGCCTGGCACTGCACTAGCTAGGAGAGTCGTATGAAGCTTAGAGTTGCTCTATTTGGGATCTTCTTTGCCCTCACCCTGCTGCTGCTGCCCGGCCTTGCGCAGGCGCAGGGGCAGGGTGTCGTGTCAGGCACGCTTACCTATCGTGATCGCAGCGCGTTGCCGCCCAATGCGGTCGTGACGGTGCAGATTGCCGAAGTGCGCCCTGGCGTTATGCCCCAGGTTATTGCGGAACAGCGCTTTACCAGCAATAATGCCCAGCCGCCTTTCCGCTACACGATTGGCTATGATCCGGCCCGCATTGATCTCAATGCACAGTATACGGTTCAGTCAAATATTACGGTCGGTGGTCAGGTGCGCTACACCACCAATCAGATCGTGCCGGTCATTACCCGTGGTGCGCCCACGATGGGGGTTACGCTAAACCTGGTGCTGGTTGGGGCCTTGCCCGAGGCGAGCAGCGGGTCGGGATGGCTGCTTTTTGGTTTGGTTGCCCTTGCCGGTGCTGGGGTGGCTGCGCTGGGGCGCATGGCGTTGCGCAGGGAGCTTACCCAACTCTCTACATAGCAACAGCGTGTTTTACGAAAATAGGGCGTAAAGCCCAGCAGCTTCAGCGCTGAGATATAAGCCCTTCACGCGCTTCAGCGGCTAGGGCGATCGCATCTTCTGTGTAGGCACCCCGCCAGGGCACCCGCCAGGGGTGCCCCTACGCCGGATGCGGCCCCGCCGCGGTACGGGCACCCCTGGCGGGTGCCGCGTTGTATCCGGTTTCGTATGATGCAATCGCCCTGTTGCGATGCTTCAGGTGAGACCGATACACATTAGGGACTACGCAGTGGCATCAGGACGCGCCCCGTCACCAGGGCGCTTCGTTATTTCGGCCTGACCGCC
>NZ_RYFF01000161.1 GCF_004138165.1 Candidatus Chloroploca sp. Khr17 | reverse complement strand
CCGCGCTGGTCGTGCGTCGTCACCGTGACGTTGCCATGCACATCGCCCGCAATCGCGGCACCGACGTGCGCCTGATCGCCAATGGACTGCTGGTGCTGACGGAGCATGGCCTGACTGTAGGCCGGGTTGACCGCGCGCACCGCCGTGTGCTCGGGTGGTGCCCCTGACTCATCAAACGTGCCGAGCGTCGTCGCCCCCCGATAGAGCGCCACCGGGAACGGCCCCACGCCCTTGAGGATCGTCAACTCTGGCTCTTGCTGCTCACCGTAGCGCTGCCGCACAGCAGCCGGAATCGTCCGCGGCACGGCCTCCTCGAGCGTGAAGTAGAGGTGCGTATAGAGATCAAAGACGCTGATGTAGCCGCGATTGCTGCTCACCCCGTTGCCCCGCAGACCATCAACCAGCGCCTGGGTAAAGAGGGTGAGCGGGCCAGGGCCGATAAACGAGTATTGGTGCTCACGACAGGCGCTGATGATCACCCGGCCTTCGCCGGTGCCGAGCAGCGCGGCAGCCACCGGTGGCGGCAGCGGCGTCCCGGTCAACGGCGCATCATCAGCGGCCAGCACCGGTGACAATTCACCCGCATGGCAAGCATTGACGATCAGCAGCAGCCGTTTGGCTTTCATGGCGCGCAGCTTCGCGATCACCTCGGCCTCACGCAAGCCTGTCCCGACCGCAACCTTGCGCCCGACCATCCGCGTATCGTGCGTCGTCAGGTAGTAGCCATCATCGCCATAGTCGCCGTGACCGGCGTAGAAGACAAAGACCGTATCGCCCTCGGCAACCCGCGCCGCCAGCGCATCGAGCGCCGCCAGCACCCCCGCCCGGCTCGCGGCGGCATCGGTCAGGTGCGTCACCTGCCCCGGCGCATAGCCACCACACTGCGGATCACCGAGCACTGCCGCCAGCGCGTGAACATCAGCCACCGTCATCGGCACCCCCCGCAACCCAGGATCGGCATAGGTACCCACGCCCACCAGCAACGCATGCGCCTGGTTCCAGGTCATCATCGCCCTCCCTTCGCGTCCCACGAGCAACGCCCGTTGCTCGGATCGCAACAAGCCTCAAGAAACTGTGCTGACGCTAGTATAGCAGACGGATCGATGTATGGTTGCCCAACCACCGCATGACCGC
>NZ_RYFF01000121.1 GCF_004138165.1 Candidatus Chloroploca sp. Khr17 | reverse complement strand
AGGCCGAAATAACGAAGCGCCCTGGTGACGGGGCGCGTCCTGATGCCACTGCGTAGTCCCTAATGTGTATCGGTCTCAGTCTTTAGACAGTTGACACCGCTCGCCCAAGTATTACCATAGAAGAGATGGCTTCATGCCATGTGCCATTGAAAGCCCGTCAGACCTCCCAGGTCTTCACGTCCTGTGAGTTCTCATGCGGGTTTTGTTTCTGAGGAGCGCAGCGCAGCGACGGGGCTCGGGCATCCCTACGGCAGCGATGCTTCGCTCTGCTCCTGATAACATCCCTAGATGTTATCTCGGCACCACTGGCCCGTGAGCCATTTGATACTCAGCAGGATATGGCTGCGCCCATGTCAGAAACCTTACTTCTCAGCGCAATGAGGGGTGCGTCAACGAAGTTTTCTGGGGTCGTTCGCCGACCACGAATGGGGCCAAGAAGAAACGAATACCGCACCGCCCCTATTCGTATATTCGTGAGTGTTATTCGTGGCCGGCGGTGCTATCAGAAAACTTCGTTGACACACCAGTAACTGTCATTCGATTCGGAGATATGTACCTATGAGCGCGCTTGCCACGGGATCTTGTCCCGCTCAGCTTCCCTCTGATGCCCTCAATGTTGAGCCAGCACTTCAGGCTGATTTCCTCACCGACGAGCCATCGATCGTTCCTTCGGTTGCCTTGCCCCCGTTGATGGATGCGCCAACCGAACTGCCACCCCTGCATCGGGTGGATCAGGCAGCGATGCCGCACGACAATCTCGCTGCGGCCCCTTCTGAGCCTCAACAGGCTCGCGTGAGCGTTGAGTCAGTTCCCCCACCCTCGAGCCTCACTCAGGCCGAAGTACGGCAAGCCTTGCGCCTTTCAACCATTGAAGGCGCGGTCGCCAATGTCCACCTTGCCATCACCGGGGCCATCGGTGGCAGTGTCTTTTTGACCGGGTTTGCCGTGTTGCTCGGTGCCAATAGCTTGCACATCGGGATGCTCGGTGCACTACCGTTCATTGGGCAGTTGACCCAGTTTGTCGCGGCCTACCTTGAAGATCGTTTTGGTCATCGGCGCCGCCTTGTGCTGACCGGTACCCTCGTCGGTCGTTTGATCTGGGCCGCGCTCCTGACCTTGCCTTTCCTCGCGCTGACCGAAGATACACGCTTGTTGACCTTTTTTGCCTTGCTGGCCTGTTCCTATGCCGCCAATGGCATCGCCGGCAATGCCTGGCTTAGCTGGATGAGCGATCTTGTGCCCCCACGTCGCCGTGGGAGTTACTTTGGGATCCGCAATACCGTTGCGACGCTGTCGGCCATGATCACCACGTTCCTGGCTGGCCTGACGATTGACCATTTTCGCCTTCAAGGCCGCGAAGCAACAGGCTATGCCTTTATTTTTGCGGTTGCTGTGCTTGCAGCCATCGGCGCAGCACTGCTGATCCATCGCCAGGCTGAACCACCAGTGCAACCTAAACCTCGCATGCGCCTCACCAAGATGTTCAGTGCCCCCTTTCAGGAACGTCCGTTTCGCTCGTTTGTGATGGCTAATGTCGGCTGGGCACTCGTGACTGGCATTGCCTCGCCCTTTTTCTTTGCCTATGGCTTGACCGTCCTTGGCATCAGTTTTTCTACCCTGAGCCTCACGGTGATTGTCACCAGTGCGGTCTCGCTCATCTTTAATCCGCTGGTTGGACGACTGCAGGATACCGTCGGCTCGCGGTTGGTGCTCGTCGGGTGTATGCTCGGGACGGTGCCCCTGCCCCTGGCCTGGGTCGTCGCCACCCCTACGAATCTCTTCCCAATCTGGCTCGCCGCGATCTTCACAGGTGTCTTCTGGCCCGGCCTGACCCAGGGGCTCGCCAATGTCTTGATGGAACGCGCTCCCGCCGCCCATCGCGGTTCCGCGATCGCGGGCTATGGGGCCGTGACTGGCTTCGGAACCTTGATCGCTGGCCTCATCGGGGGAAGCCTCGCTCTCTGGTTTGCCCAGATCCATCTCAGCCTTGGAATGGTTACCGTAACCGGACTCGCGTTCCTCTTTCTGCTCACATCCCTCGGTCGGATCTTCATGGCCGCTGTCTTTTGGCGTACGCTCGCTTCCCCTTGACATCAGCCTTGTATTCAGCATATACTTTACGCATCAAAGGCGGGGTAGTATGCTGATAGCTGGTGTTGTACCCTGCTCACCTTCAGGATGTTTCCTCCCCCACCGCTCTGCAAAGTATAGCAGGAGGCGTTCGCATGGCTACGATGAGCCTGCAAGCCGCATATGATCAGGCCCGCAACTATCTTGAGGCCAATCAGGTCGATCAGGCGATTGGTGTGGCTCAGCAGATCCTTGACCACTTTCCTGAAAATCTTGAAGCTCACCGGGTTCTTGGTGAGGCCTATCTCGCTGGACGGCAGTTCGATCAGGCCGAGGCTGCCTTTAGCCGCGTGCTCTTTGTTGATCCTGAAAGCATTCCCGCTCACGTTGGCCTCGGGATTACGTTTGAACGCCAGGGGAACCTTGAACACGCGGTCGCTGAATTTGAACAGGCCCTCGAGATTCGGCCCGATATGCCCGAATTGCGCGGGCAATTGCTTCGCCTCTATACCGATCTCTGGGGTGCCGAGGGCGCAACCCTCCGCTTGAGCCGCCCCGGCCTCGCACGCCTCTATGCCAAGGGCCATATGCTTCCTCAGGCTATTCAAGAGTTCCGTGGCGTGATTGAGGAGCATCCCGATCGCTTCGATGCCCGCGTTGGCCTCGCTGAGGCTCTCTGGCGCGATGGGCAGGAAGAGGCTGTTGTCGAGTTGTGTGAGCAGATCCTCGCCCGGCGCCCCGAGGTGCTCAAGGCGAATCTGCTCCTTGGTTATATCCTCCTCGCTGGTGGCGATCCCGCCGGTGAAGCCTATTGGCGTCATGCCCAGGCCCTCGACCCCTATGAACTGGTCGCCCATGCGCTCTTTGATACGATGCCTGGTATCGTTGGTTCAGAACTTGTCGTCCCCGCATGGGACGAGGCTGCTTGGCTGGCTCGACGTGCCCAGGCCGATGAGCCGCCCGATGCCCTCCCTCTCGCGGAAGAACCAGACGCTGTCTTCGCACAAGCCGCTCCCCCAGTAGAGCCGACCGTGACCGCTGAGGAGGTGCTACCTGAACTGCCTCCATCCCCTCCTGTCAGCGATTTTGATGATGAAGATGATTTCCTCGCGAGTCTCCTGGCGATGGACGCTGGCTCTGCAGAGGAGACGGCTTTCGCTGAAGCGAGTGGGGTGACGCCGTTTAGTTTTGATGAGCAACCTCCTCTGGCTGAGTCTCTTGCTCCTTCTGATGTTGAGCCTTCCACATCCGCTTTTGCGTTTACTGAAGACGTTGCTCCTGTGGAGTATGCCGCTCCCGCTGCCGAGGACGACGTCGACCTGACGCCCTTCTCGCTCGATGACCTCGGCCTCAGCGCGGACGAGATCGCGCAACTCGAAGCCGCTGTCCCTGCGGAAGAGGCCGCCCCCGCTGCCGCTGCCGAAGATGACGTCGACCTGACGCCCTTCTCGCTTGATGACCTTGGCCTCAGCGCGGACGAGCTCGCGCAACTCGAAGCCGCTGTCCCTGCGGAAGAGGCCGCCCCCGCTGCCGAGGACGACGTCGACCTGACGCCCTTCTCGCTCGATGACCTCGGCCTCAGCGCGGACGAGATCGCGCAACTCGAAGCCGCTGTCCCTGCGGAAGAGGCCGCCCCCGCTGCCGCTGCCGAAGATGACGTCGACCTGACGCCCTTCTCGCTTGATGACCT
>NZ_RYFF01000160.1 GCF_004138165.1 Candidatus Chloroploca sp. Khr17 | reverse complement strand
ACGGGATGGCTCCGTACAGAATCAGGTGGTGATCGGGTACAACTGACTCAATTGCCCCTCACGGATGCGTTTGATATCGAAGCTTCGCATCGTGCCGTGGTCGATGCGCTCGAAACGGCTGATGCGATGGTGGATCAACTGATTGTGGATATTACGGCAGGAACAAAACAGATGAGTGCAGGCGCAGTTCTGGCCTGTCGTGAGTACGGTGTACCGATGCAATACGTACGAACTGTCTATGAACATGGCCGGGTCGTTCGTGATGCGCCATCACAATTGATGAAAGTACAATTATGATCCTGGTCCTCAACTACAGTCACCCGCTCACCCAGGAACAGCGAACGCAGATCGCAGAGTGCTGCGGCGTGAGCACCCTAGAAGTTCGTGATTTGCTTGCCCAGATAGACCGCGCCCGTCCCTTGGCAGATATTGCGCAGGAACTGGCGAATGCGGCAGATCTGACACCCGAAGCCTGGCAAACCACGCCGATCATCCTGAACCCACCGGCCCTGGCACCGGTCGCCCTGGCCCTGGTTGCCGAATTGCATGGGCGTTGTGGTGGGTTCCCGACGATGCTCAACATCCGTCCGGTGGCTCAGAGTGTGCCGACACGCTATGAAGTGGCTGAGATCGTCAACCTACAAACCCTGCGTGACGCAGCTCGTGGACGACGTATCTGAATACAGTGCAAGGGCGCACGCGGGAAGCGCACCGTGCCCGTCGGATACGTAACCGGGGATGGTGATCGGGCTATATGTGGGTGGTATCATCCAATCGTCTCACGCGGGTCATCAGGGGGCGGATGCCAACCACCACGCATCCAAAGACGACAGGCACGCTTGATCGCACCATCATTATGCCAGTCATCATTCAGATCGAGACGATGAGTTGATGGAACAAGTCGAGGCCCGGTTAGGTCGCCGCCCGCGCTTTGGCACCTGGGACGCCGCCTTTGATGCCCAGTACGTCTATGGCTACTTCCACGAAGCGGGCGGCTTCGCGACGGTGCCCTTCAGCAGCGGTGGCCAGCGCGGCAAACGTCAGCTCAGTCCCGAGGGCGTGCCACTCTGCGCCGCTGGGTTCCCGATGAACCTGGCATTCACCTACGAGCATCGCAGCGGGTTGGTCCCGCATACCCG
>NZ_RYFF01000033.1 GCF_004138165.1 Candidatus Chloroploca sp. Khr17 | reverse complement strand
CCAGCTCTGTCGGGGGCAGTTGCTCGGCTGGCCCCCAGAGGGGCTGGCAGAAGTAGTCCCCAAGTCGTAACGGTCGCAAAGACTGAGATCGGGCTGAAGAGGGGCTATGTTATAATCCTTGCGCACATACCTACCCGCTTAGGGAAGAGGAGCGCTGCATGAATTTCATCGATCTGGTACTGATTCTTCTCTTCATCGGAGCGATTGCGACTGGTTTTTTTCAAGGCATGATTCGTCTGCTCATCGTCATTGTCTCACTCTATCTTGCCATTGTGCTCGCCAGTCTCTATTATGCTCCGCTAGGAGAATTTTTTGTGCGTAGCTTTGGGAGTGAGCGTTTTGTTGGTCAGTACATTGCTTTCACGATTGTCTTGATGCTCGCCTTTATGTTTCTCACGGCGGCGGGGATCTACACCTTTCGGTATGCCCATCTGCCGGGGAGCCTGGAATACCTGGATCGCGTCATTGGCACATTGCTTGGTATGTTTTTTGGGGTCATTCTGATCGGGATTTTATCGATTCTGATGTGGAATCTCATGATTGCGCGGGGCGGGCAAAACATCGGCCTGCCTCTCTTTAGCATGCTTGGGAACAGCATCGCCAACTCGTTTGTCTTGCGCTATTTTGCGACCGAGTTGTTGCCATTAGCGTACAGCTATATTGACCCCATCTTGCCTGAAGCGGCGAACGTCTTGTTCATCATCAGGTGACGGTTGGAGGTGCGCAGCAGCGCCCACCAGCGTTGCTGGTGGGCGCTGCTGCGCCATCTGACCGATAACATGCGCACGAGCGCTCTTTTACCCCTGGGCATCGACTGCGGCAAAGGAGGCGAGGTTGACGATATCGCGCACCTCATCGTCGGGGAGCAAGATATGCACCGAGCGATGCATGCCCATCAAAATCGGACCAATGGCCTCGGCCTCACCAAGGCGCTGGGTCAACTGATAGGCGGTATTGGCCGCATCGAGACTAGGAAAGATCAGCACATTGGCCTTTTTGACGCGGCTGAAGGGATAGAGTTGCTCGGTAATCTCGGGGACGAGGGCCGAATTGACTTGCATTTCGCCATCGACGGCGAGATCAGGGCGGCGTTCTTGCAGAATGCGGGCCGCCTCGGCCATGCGTTGTGGACTTTCTTCGTGGGGGGCGCTGCCAAAATTAGCAAACGAGAGCATCGCGATGCGTGGCGTGATACCAAAGCGGGTGGCGACTTCGGCGGCAAGTTCGGCAATATTGGCAAGTTCTTCGGCTGAGGGCGTGACATTGATCGCGGTATCGGCGAAGAAGACGACGCGGTCGTGGACGATCATCATCTCGCAGCCTGCGGCGCGGCGGACATCGGGGCGGGTTCCTATCACCTGGAGGGCGGGGCGCAAGGCTTCAATATAGTTCGAGGTGAGGCCAGAGAGAAAGGCATCGGCTTCACCGCATGCAAGCATCAGCAGACCGTGATAGTTGGCCCGCATTGCCAATTGACGAGCCTCGATATGGGTCAACCCCCGGCGTTTCCGTCGCTCGAAGAGCACCTCGGCATAGTGTTCGAGGCGTGGTGACTCACGCGGGTTATAGACTTCGGGCTGATAATCGAGGCCAAGGCGCTGGATATGATCGGCAATAACCTCGGGCCGTCCCAGCAAGATGGGCAACCCAAGGCCCTGGGACTGGATCGCCGCGGCAGCGCGAATAATGCGATCCGCCTCACCCTCGGCGAAGACGAGGCGTTTTGGATTGCTCCGGGCCTTGTTAAAGATCGACCGCATCAACGTCCAGCCCTTGCCGAGTCGGCTTTCGAGGGTATCGCGGTAGCTTGCGAGATCGACGTGATGGCGTGCCACGCCTTCTTCCATTGCCGCCTCGGCAATCGCCGGGGGAACCCAGAGCAAGACACGTGGGTCAACGGGTTTGGGGAGGATATACTCGGGCCCAAAGCGCAGACTATCGAGGTGATACGACTTGAGCACCGAGTCGGGGACATCCTCGTGGGCGAGGGCGGCGAGGGCGTGGGCGGCAGCGAGCTTCATCTTGTCGGTAATGCGGCGAGCCCCGACATCGAGTGCGCCGCGGAAGATGAAGGGGAAGCCGAGCACATTGTTGACCTGGTTGGGATAATCGCTGCGTCCGGTAGCGACAATCGCATCAGGGCGGGCGGCTTTGGCCTCGGGGTAGGGGATTTCGGGGTCGGGATTGGCGAGGGCAAAGATAATTGGTTGGGGTGCCATACGCTGCACCATTTCGCTGGTGACGGTATTGGCAGCCGAGAGGCCGAGAAAGACATCGGCCCCGACGAGGGCATCGGCGAGCGTGCGGGCGGTTGTCTCCTGCACAAAGCGGGCCTTGAAGGGGTCGATGGTGCCGGGGCGACCGGCGTAGATCACGCCCTTGGTATCACAGAGGGTAATATTGCCCCTAGGCAACCCGGCGAGCACCAGCAACTCGGCGCAAGCAATGCCAGCGGCCCCGGCCCCGGCAATGACGAGACGAGTTTCGGCCATGGTGCGACCGGTCAACTCGAGGGCATTGATCATGCCTGCGGTGGCGATAATCGCGGTACCGTGCTGATCATCGTGGAAGACCGGAATATCAAGGAGTTCACTGAGGCGTTGTTCGATATAAAAACACTCAGGAGCCTTGATATCTTCAAGATTGATACCGCCGAAGGTGGGGGCCAGGGCCTGAACGACCTGAATAATCTGGTCAGGATCAGTCAGATCCAGTTCAAGATCAAAGACATCAATATCGGCAAAACGTTTGAAGAGCAACGCCTTGCCTTCCATCACAGGCTTGCTCGCCAGGGCACCTCGGTTGCCCAGACCGAGCACAGCAGTGCCATTGCTGATCACCGCGACAAGATTGCCTTTCGCGGTATACTCGTAGGCGAGTTGCGGATCGTTGGCAATTTCGAGCACGGGAATGGCAACCCCTGGCGTATAGGCCAGACTCAAATCGTATTGGGTTAAACTTGGTTTGGTGGGGACGACGGCGATTTTGCCTTTGCGTCCTTCAGAGTGATAACGCAGCACTGAATCACGCGAAATATCCATAGATGGCTCCTGATCCTGATTATTGGCACATACGGGTGGTAGTGTACCACGCCTTGATGACACAAAAACGCGGGGCAAGCAAGGCTTGTCCCGCGTTGTGTGCGGTCGATGGGGAATTATACAGCGATCAGGAATTACGCATACTCTTCTTCAAACTCACGCCAGCGCAACGCACCGATGCCTACTGTACCTGCCGTTGCCCGTTCCTGGAGCATATGCACCAAGTTGAGATCTTCGGCCTCGCGGAGGGAGTGCAACACTTCGCGCCACAGATCAGGGCTCAACACAACCGAAGTGATGTTGTTGCGGGAGTCAACAGTAAACTGCACGTTGCGGGCGAGTTCTTCCGTTGTCATGAGGGCTACCTCCATGGTAGAGAATATGGGACGGCGCCTGGTAAAAGTGAAGACGGGTCGGGCTATGATGCAGGCTGTGATTATATTGTGCGCCGCTGGTTTTCATTGTAGAGGGACGAGATACAAAGAAGGTTCAAACATTTGCGATCACGACAATTGGTTCTCATTGGCCTAATGTTTGTTGGTTTTATCAGTCTGGGCCTGCCTGATGGTCTGTTGGGGGTGGCGTGGCCTTCGATTGCGGCCACCCAGGAGGTTGGGCTTGGTGCGCTGGGGTACCTGCTTGCCGCTGCTTCGGTTGGCTTTTTAACGGTGAGCATGTTGAGTGGGCGCATCCTGGCTCGGCTGGGGGTTGGGGTCTTATTGGCCGTGAGTTGCCTGGTGACGGCGTTGAGTCTGCTTGGCCTGGCGCTGGCCCCGACGTTTTGGATGCTCTTGCCGATGGCGATGTTGCTAGGGGCGGGGGGCGGCGCGATTGATGCCGGGTTGAATACCTACGCTGCTGCCGCGACGAGCCCGCGGGTTCTGGCCTGGTTGCATGCCTGTTATGGCTTGGGCGCAGCGGCGGGGCCATTCTTGATGACGGGCCTGTTGGTGCGTAACCAGCCCTGGCAGATCGGGTATCTGCTGGTGGGTGGCGGGCAACTGGTGCTGGCGCTGGCCTTTTTCTTGAGTCGGCAGCGTTGGGTTGCTGATGGGGCAGTCACACACGAACACGCTGTGCGTAGCCCCGTCGCGTTACGAACCACTGCCAGGTTGCCAACCGTCTGGTTGAGCATTCTGGTCTTTGCGCTCTACACAGGGCTAGAGGTGAGTGTTGGGCAATGGACCTACACCCTTTTTAGCATTGGGCGCGGGTTTGACCCGGCCAGTTCAGGGCAATGGGTTGGTTTTTACTGGGCTGGCTTGACGCTTGGCCGGGTGGTTGCGGGCATCGTGGCCGGACGTTTCAGCCAGACGAACTTGCTTTGGGCGGGGAGTCTGGGGGCCACAGTGGGTGCAGGTTTGATCGGCTTGTTCGCGGTGCCGTGGGCGGGCTTGACCGGCATGCTCTTGATGGGCTTTGCGCTCGCGCCGATCTTTCCTGCGTTGATCGCGACGACGGCGCAACGGGTTGGGAGCGTGCATAGTGCGAATACGATCGGGTTTCAGATTGCGGCAGCTAATCTGGGCGCGGCGTTGCTGCCGTGGGGGATTGGCGTGCTGGCGGGGAACTATGGGGTCGGGCTGATTGGCCCGTTGCTGGTGGGCCTGGCGGTTATCTATCTGGGGGTTTTTGGGGTGGTGATGCGAAGCGGGAGTGGTGAGCGTCGCGTGAAAACTTCCGAGGGATAGCTCTCGTTAGGCTGCATGATCGCTGAAGGTTGGCGTGGGCCTGGCCGGGGTTGTCTGGGTGATCTTTTGCTGGACGGCATCACGTGGGGTGGGGCTAGGAGCGTCCTTCAACCTTGAGGCATACCTCGTTGCTCAAGCTCAGGCGTTCACGTGACGTAACGAGGAGTTGTACGCCTGGGGCAGTGGCAAGGATCGCCTCGACCAGCGCAAGGCTCTCATCCCGGACGTGCTCGAAATGGTCAAGGATCAGCAACATCTCGCGGTTGGTCAGGAAATTGAGCAGATCCTCGTGCGGGCTGCGTTGCCCAGAGAGGGCCAGTTGGAGCACCTCGGCGATGGCCTGGGCCAGATCGGTGCCGCTGGTGAGATTTGCGAGGGGCACAAAGCAGATGCCATTGCGCCAGGCGTAGTACTGGTGGGCGGCCGTTGCCAGAGCAATGCGTGTCTTGCCAACGCCTCCTGGGCCAAGCAGTGTGACCAGGCGAAGGGGGGCAATAACGAGATATTGATAGAGCAGACCGAGCTCTTGTTCGTGCCCGACAAGGGGAAGGGTTGAGTCAGGGAGGGGGGGCGGGCCACGCAGGCGGGCCAGGCTGATGCGTGCATAGAGCGCATCAGTCTCGGGCATAGGGGTGAGCCCCATCCGTGCATGCAAGATCGTCTGGCAGGTCGCGTATTGTTCCAGGGCCGCCGTATACGCGCCTTGCTGGGCGAGCAAGTGCATCAGTTGGCGATGCGCCTGTTCGCGACAGGGATCAAGGGCAAGGAGCTTGCGAGTGGCCGTAATAGCCCTGGGCCAGGCACTGTGGCGGGTTGCCGCGGTGATCAGATCGTCGAGGGCGCCGAGCACCCGACCGTGGTACCAAGTGCGGCGTTCGTAGAGCCATTCAGCAAATTCGAACTCATGCTCGATCGCAATTCCGGCCATAAACTCGCCACGATAGAGCCGGATGGCATGATCGAGTGTATCAAGGCTGGTTGGCTTAGCGAGGTCACAGACTGCGTCGAGCATCTGTTCAAACTGTTCGCTATCAAGTTCGACCAGACCCTCGGGATCAAAGGCCACACTCTTGCGATCGGCCTGGATATACCCGGCGGGGAGCGTTTTTTGGAGACTATAGAGCGCCATGCGCAGATTGGCCTGGGCGCGCTCTTCGGCCATGTCGCCCCAGAAGAGCCCGGCGAGAGTACGGCGCGAGTGCATACCACGATGAGCGGCCAGATATCCCAGGAGTGCAAGAGATTTTTCGGGGATAAAGAGGGCTACTTTGCGTCCATCCACAACAAGTTGCATGGCACCCAGCAGAAAGAGCATAACGGCATTTTAGCATGAGTCTTGCTTGGATTGACGTTGCATTGACGGAATCTCTCTAAGATAGAAAGCATCCACTTTTTCGCGGCGTGACGTTTCATGCAAGGCAGGAGCAGTGTGTGAAGTAAGTTTTCCGGTAGCACCGCCGACCACGAATACTGATCACGAATAAACGAATATGGGCGTTGCGGTGCGGTATTCGTTTCTTCGTGCCCCATTCGTGGTCGGCGAACGACCCCAGAAAACTTAGGTTACAGACCAATGAGTAGGGTGTGAAGTAAGTTTTTTGATCCCAGCGGGGGCTTCGACAGGCTCAGGCTTCGACAGGCTCAGGCTTCGACAGGCTCAGGCTTCGACAGGCTCAGCCTCCGTCCATTCGCAACGCCCATCGTCCGCCGTTGGCTGAGCTTGTCGAAGCCACTACCGAGAGCAGAAAACTTTTGTTACACACTAATGGGTAGTGTGCCAACTAAATTTCCTGATGCTTTGCGCCCTGGGAGCGAGGGCGTCCCGCCCTCGGGGGCGTTCGAGGGCGAGACGCCCTCGCTCCCAGGAATGTCGGAAAACGTACGTTACAGACTACTAATCAGAAGGAACATAACCTATGCGCTTGATTATGAGGTTGGCCCTGGCGAGTCTGTTCTTTTTCACGCTGGGGGGCAACGTGCCGCTGGCACCACCTTCAGCTTCAGCCCAGCAGGGCGGCTCGATACCGTTACATCGTCCTGGGCAGCCTTCGAAGCTAACGAATCTTGAAGAGGTACTGGCCCAGAACCCTGGGCTTGATCCGCTTGCTGGCAGCGCAACGCTCCTTGATGCGGCCGACATGGTGTTGTTCTGGAATGGACCGACGCCAACAAGCAATAGTCAGGATAATGTTGCCTACCACACCTTTTACGATGCGGCAGGCCCGGTTTTGCCGGTAACGAGCCCGTTGACGGACACGGTTGAGGCTGGATGGGCGATCACAGCAACCGAGGCTCTGAGCCGTATGGTTGGTCCGGATGTTGGTCGTTTCCAGCGTAGCCCGATGGATGTAGTCACCTTCAACCTTGATGGCACCCTGCGTAGCAATGTGGTTGGCGCGTGGCCTGATCGTGAGCGTCGGGTGATCCTGTTTGTGCCCGAGTTGCAGGGGGGCGCGCAGGCTTTTACCTGGGAGCGGGCGTACACTGCTACGTCAGGCATCACGTTGACCCAGTGGAGCGACGAGATGCGGCTGGCGGCGGGCGATCTTGATGCTGATCGTTCTGACGAAATTGCGCTGGCGTATCACGGGGCAGACGGGCAGTTGCATCTGGAGATCTTTGATGGCAACGGGGGCCTTGATCTTCGTCGGCGTGCGGCGACAGCGGTGCCGTCTCCCGCCTCCACTTCCTCTAGTATGCTCAATTTTGATCTGGCGGTTGGTGATTTCAATGGCAACGGGCAGAGTGACCTTGCGCTTATTGCGGTCGAAGAGAATGTGAACGAGAGTGGCTACTGGGGCATCTATCTCCAGTTTTTTACCCTCGTGAACGATACGCTGGAGCCGCGTCTGAAGACCTATCTGGTTGGACCAGAGGTGGTGGAGACGCTGGTGTCAAATGCTTCGCCTGGCAATCTGGCGGTGGCTGCCGGCAATTTTGATGACGATGCGGCGCTAGAGCTTGCTTTCGGCTATGGGCTTAGTCAGCCGAGCAGTGGCAAGCGCGAGAGTTTTGCCGGCATTTTCGACGTACGTGCTGATCTTGGGGCGGTCACCGAACGCGATCGTCAACGGGTTGATCAGAATGGCGCCTCGTTTCGCACGATTGCCGTTGGCGATATGAATCTCGATGGCAAGGATGAACTTGTTTTTTATATTGATAACAACCTTCGGCTCTATCGGAGCGATGATCAAGGCATGCTTGACCTGGTTGATAGTCTGACGTCGCTTGGAGAGCGGGGGAGCAGTCGCCGTCCGGTGGCAATGGCGGATCTCAATCGCGATCTGCGGGCTGAAATTGTGGCGGTGAACTATCGCTACAGCACTGACAACCAGCGTCAAGAGACCCAGGTTCTCGTCTATGGGGCCGACCTTGACGCGGGAGGCAATATAAGCAGCGTTGTCGAGCGTACGCAACTCACGCATGCGACGGTCAATCAACCTTGTTGCTCAACGGAATATGCGCTGGCGCTTGGCGATTTTGATGGCGACCGCGTGCGGCTCGGCCCGCCGGTCTATCGGCGTGAGACGAACGTGGGCCAGGTGCTAGCGATCATCAACGCGCCGCCAAGTCATTTTGACATTCTGCCTGACGGCACCGAAATCAGCGTCAACGTGTGCCAGAACCCGAACATCCCCAGTGAGTGTGCAACGAGTGTCTACTACGAGACCAGCACCGCGACCAGTGAGATTGCGGTTGACATTCAACGGAGTTGGACCCTGGGGAGGAACAGTACGGAAGATGTGCAAGGGCCGTCGGTGATTGACGAAGTCATCAACGAAATCAAGCGGATCAATGCGGCCCTCGTGCCACCAACTGATCCTTCGATTGAAGATCTGATTCGCTATATTGAACAAAATGTGATCAACCTGAACGGACCTGAAATTGTAACGCGGATGATTGATCTGCTCAACAGTGGCAACAACGTACTTGGCTCGCATGTTGCGACAAGCATCGAGCGCAGCTATGGTACCAACTTTGAAAAAGCCACCACGAGCATCGAGACGGTACGAATTCGGCAGTCGATTCTGGCGGGGCGTGACGACGTCATCATTCGTACCGAGAGCGACTATGACACCTGGGAATACCCGATCTACACTGATGAAAGCAACACCGTAGGCGGGCATTTGCTAGTCGTCTGGCCGGTCTGTGACAACAACCAGTGCAACGTCAGCGCCGAGACGATTGTGCCGGGCAAACGGCTTGCTTCGGGTTATGTGCCGAGTCACGAGCCGCTGAATCTCTTGTCGTACGCTCGTGAGGCGCCACCGAACTATCGCCTGTACAACCGGATTGCCCAATTTCGGCGGGTCAGCGTGGGCGAACAAGTCACCGAATTTGAATTGACGTTGAGCAAAATCCGCGAAGACCGGGGCAGCAACAGTCGTTCGCAGAACATCGTCAACGGGCGCGAGGCCCAGACAGGCGGTGCCGAAGGCTCCATCGGGGTGAGTGCCGGATTAGATCTGGGGCTCTTTCAGATCGGCGGCTCGGCCTCATCCGATTACAAGCGGCCCTACTTCGTCGAGCGTTACAGTGATGAATACGGCTCAGAGCGGATCTCGAACCACGAATTCCGACTTCAGGAAGATACCGTCGTGCGGATCAGGATTGGAGCATTGACCGGCGAGGCGGTGCGCTTCCCGTATCGGGTCGAACCATTTGTCTACTGGTCGCCTGGTTTCAACGCCTTTGTGATTGACTACGCGGCTGAGCCCATTGTTGAGCCGGGCAATGGCTGGGATCAATACTACAACCAGCCTGATCCAGCCTTCAACCTCCCGTGGCGGCGAGGCGATCAGGGCGAGGAATTGCGTCGGTACACCCGTGAAATCAGAGTATTACCGGCCTTGCCTGAACCGGGGGAACAGGTGCGTCTGCAAGTACCGATCCACAACTATGGTCTGCAAGATCAAAATCAGAGCTTCAGCGTGGCCTTCTACCTTGCCGACAGTGGTTCGACGAACCCACAGAACCCGCCTGGACCGGATCGCCTGATTGGGCGAACCGTTGTTGACGCCATCCCGGCGCGAAGTTCGGTGAACGCAGAGGTGGAGTGGACCACCCCGGCAGAGCGGGGGCTGTATACGATGTATGCCGTGATTGAACCTACCGCAGGGCAACTTGCGCAGGTTCGTGCCGACAATGATGCGGCCTACGGGTTCATTAGCGTTGGTAGTAGTGGCCAAGTTCTCGTGGTGCCACGGGCTTATCTCCCGTTTGTGCGGCGCTAGGTGCTTGACGGATCACCGTCCTAAGCCAAGGCTAGCTTCGCTAGCCTTGGCTTAGGACATAAGCCTAATCAGACTTCTCCATCAGCCAGCAGGCATCCACGGGAAAATGGATTGCGAGCGTCTCACTGATGCACGGCAGTTTGAGCGTGTGTTCGTTGAAAACATCGAGCGAGAGCGGATGCTGCTCGATGCGTAGACCGATACGGACAATCGACCCCAGGTAGGTGACCGACTCTACCTCACCGCTGAGGGTATTGGCGGAGGGCTTTGCGCCAAGATTGATCTCTTCGGGGCGGACAGCGAGTTGCACTGGTCGCCCATTGAGCTTGCCAAAGCGCCCGGCGCGCAGGGTCTGGCGACCGAGGCTGACGAGCCCATCGTCGGGATTGAGCACCGTGACCGGCAGAAGATTGATATGTCCAACGAAACGAGCGACGAACTCGGTCGCTGGTGCATTATAGATTTCCGTTGGAGTACCGACCTGCTCAATCTTGCCCTTGCTCATCACCACAATGCGATCCGAAAGCGACAGCGCCTCCTCCTGATCGTGGGTCACATAGATGGTTGTAAGACCCAACTGCCGTTGAATACGGCGGATTTCCTGACGCAACTCGAGGCGAATCTTGGCATCAAGGGCCGAGAGCGGCTCATCGAGCAAGAGCAACTGAGGGCGAATCGCGAGCGCGCGGGCGAGGGCCACACGTTGTTGCTGACCGCCGGAAAGCTGGAAGGGATAGCGCTGAGCAAACTCTTCCATCTGGATGAGCGCGAGCATCTCGTGGACGCGCTGCATGATGTCGGCTTTGCTTTTGTTGGTGATTTTCAGGCCATAGCCTACATTGTGCGCGACCGTCATATTTGGAAAGAGCGCGTAGGACTGAAAGACCATGCCCACATTGCGTTTGTTGGGTGGGGTATTGGTCAGATCTTTGCCATCGATTGTGATCGTGCCTGCTGTCGGCAATTCAAAGCCAGCAATCATGCGCAAGGTCGTTGTTTTGCCACAGCCGCTTGGCCCGAGGAACGAGATAAACTCGCCCTGGGTCACCGCCAGATTAAAAGCTTCAACGACAACAGCAGCGCCAAACGCCTTGCGGATGTGGGTGAGTTCAAGATGGGACATTGCTTCTCCCGCGCCTTATCGTCCAGTCAACTGCCGAGTTGTCCCGCCTTGACTGACGAGTTGGAGCAACCCGAGGCTAAACCAAGTAAGGGCATAACTAATAATTGCCAATGCAGCTGGCTCGTAGGCTTTGGTCAAACCGAGCAGCGCCATATAGGGGGCGAGGGCCGGGCGTACCAGGAAACTGGCGAGAATAAGTTCACCCATCACCGTCGCAAACGAAATCAGCGCACCACTGAGGATCGCCACGCGCAGATTCGGCACAATCACATAGACCAGCACCTGGAACCAATTTGAGCCAAGGCTTTGGGCGGCTTCGGTGAGGGTTCGCACATCAAGGGCGCGCATGCCGACATCAATCGCCCGGAACATAAAAGGCATCGAAATCACCACATACCCGGCCACAATCAACATATCAGTGGTGAAGGCTTGGAGCGTCAATTGCAAGGGAGGGCGCGAAAACGTCCGAATCAACCCGAAGACATAGACGATGGTCGGAATGACAAAGGGCAAAATCGTGATGATCTCCATGATTGGACGGGCCTGGGGCACCTTCAGATACATCCAATAGACCGTTGGCACAAACAGGATAATGCTGACAACAATCGTGATCAGGGCCATAAGGGTCGAGTACCGAAACCCCTGCCAGAAGCGCGGATCGGCAAAAACGATCGCATAGGCCTTCAGACTGATCGTATCGCGTTCCATGCGCAACGAGAAATCGAGCGTTCCATACATCGGCAAGAGAAAATAGAGCGCCGCCAGCACGATCCAGAAGATCGCCCACCAGTTGATCGATTGTGCCTTCATACTTTCATCCACCGCGACGCTTGACGCTGCAACATGCTGTAGGCCACGATGGTGATGGCCATAACGACTACCATGCCCATCGCCATCGCATAGCCTTCGTGGGGATTGCCCAGGACGTCCCCACGGATCTGTTGACCGACAAAGATTGTGACCAGCGGAATGCTGCCGCCCGTCAACGCCTGAGCGGTCGCATAGGCACCAAAGGCATTGCCAAAGAGCAGAATGCTTGCCCCGAGGATCGAAGGGGTGAGTACTGGCAGCGCAATATCGCGCCAGTAGTGCCAGGTAGAGGCCCCGAGATTTGCCGCCGCTTCGCGCCATTCTTTGCGCATCCCTTCGAGCGCGGGCGTGATGGTCAGCACCATCAACGGGAACTGGAAATAGGTATAGGCCAACACGAGGCCGGTCAGGCTATAGAGACTGAACCCGTGGTCATAGGGATTAAAGGGGCAGATTTGCGTGCCATCGGGGCCAGCAAAGCAGACCTCTTTGAGCAGCGCCGTCACAAAACCAGTGCGTCCGAGGGTAGCGATAAACGCAAAGGCCAGTGGCACGCCACCAAAATTGGCTGCCAGCCCGGAAAAGGTCATAATCAGACTACGCATCCAGCGTGGGGGATGGCCAAGGGTCACTGCTGCCGCTACGAAAAACCCAAAGAGGCCGCCGATCACGGCGGTGAGCAAACTCACTTGGAGGCTCGTCATGTAGGCTTTGAGTACAAGAGGATTGCGAAAAACGTTAAGATTTTCGAGGGTAAAGAGGCCTTTATTGGTAACAAAAGCACCGGTAAACAGATTCAACGAAGGAATGATCAGAAACAAGAAAATGAAAAGGAAAAACGGCACGAGGCCGACCCAATTCCAGAGCGGGTGCTCGCGCCAGGCATTGTGACGATAGCGAGGTGGGGGGGAAGTGCTCATCAACGACTGTCCCTTTGCAACGTGGATCCACAGCGAAACACAGAAGGACACGGATGGACGAAAACCGTCCCATCCGTGTCTTCCGTGTTTGCTTACGAACACGATCTACTTGATATCGAGACCGACAACGCTATCCCACTGGGTCTTGATCAACTCACGGGCAGCGCTCAACTGGTCGGCATTGGGCACCACAGCGCTACTAATGATCGCGGGGTCGGGCAACTTCGCTTTGAGGTCATCGGGTACGACCCCACGTTCGACCATATCGGCAAGGCGTGCGGGGGCGCAGTAGCCCTGCATCCAGATCGTATGGCCTTCATCCGAGTAGAGAAACTCTTGCCAGAGGCGGGCCGCCGCTGGGTGGGGTGCATAGGCGCTGATCGCCTGGAGATAGAAACCGCCCCAGTTGACCGACGCCGGATAGATGATTTCGAGGGGTGGATTGCCGTTAAAGGACTCGGCATTGGCGAGGGCCAGGTAATTCCACTGGAACGTGATTGGTGTTTCGCCCTTGGCAATCGAGCCAGTATTCGCGATCAGGGGCAGCAGGTTGCCATTGGCATTCAACGCCTTGAAAAACTCCAGACCAGGCTCGATATTATCGAGCGAACCGCCATTGGCAAGCGCTGCGGCATAGACCGTCTGGGCGGCCTGGTTGGAGGCGCGAGGATCGCCAGCGAGCGCTACCTCGCCCTCATATTTCGGATCGAGCAAATCGGCCCAATCCTGGGGCACATCTTGAATCACATCCAGGTTGACCTCGAAGACCATGACGCCGTTGTAATCGGTGTAATAGTAGCCATCGGGGTCTTTGAGCCCATCAATGGTATCCCAGGTCATGACCTTATACGGTGAGAGCAGACCTTCATCCTTGGCGAGTGGGCCGAAAGCCGGGCCAACGTCAAGCACATCGGGGGCCTGGGGGCCTTTGTTTTCGCGATTATCGCGGACAGCCTGCAATTCATCAGCGGAACCGGCTTCGGGGTTGATTGAATTGACCTTGATGCCATACTTTTCGCTAAAAGTCGAGATCATGGTGCCATAATTGCACCAATCATCAGGCAAGGCGATCACATTCAATTCGCCTTCGGCCTGGGCGGCCGCAATCAGAGCTTCCATCCCACCACCTTCAGCCGCTGAAGTGATAGTGTTCCAGTCAATCGCAGCAGGGGCGGCAGGAGCGGTAGGGGCGGCAGGGGCAGCGGGAGTTTGTGTACCACAGGCGACCAGCATAATGGCAGCAATCAGTAGCAACGCCAGGCCTTGGGCGAAACGGGCGGCTTTCATACGCTCTCCTTAACTTGGATGCAGGTGAGATCCCTCACCTTGCAATTGTAGTGAGCTTGTAGATCAGATGTGT
The DNA here is from genome assembly GCF_004138165.1 of Candidatus Chloroploca sp. Khr17. Lineage (GTDB taxonomy): Bacteria > Chloroflexota > Chloroflexia > Chloroflexales > Chloroflexaceae > Chloroploca. The sequence continues at coordinate 57,670 of NZ_RYFF01000033.1, read as the reverse complement.
TAAGGAGATGTATTTCTTTGATTAAGTCTTGATTAACCTTCGGCTGGCGAACGATGGTGCCATCGTTCGCCAGCCGAAGCATGCCTACGCGTTACTACGCCAGCACTCCTCCCAGGGCTAGTCCTCCGATCACCAGGATGGCAAGCAGCGTGATGATGCAGAGGCCGATGATAAGGGCTTGTTGAGCGCGTTGCCGCCGAGCGGTGTGCAGATTGACGGCTGGCAGGGTTGGCACTGGTTGCGCACGGTGGCGACGGGTGCGTTGGGCGATAGCGACCGCCCGGCGGAGATCGGCGAGCCCTACCCGGCGTCTGGCTTGCAATGGTTCCTGGGCCTGGGCCAGGACGACCTGCACGACCTCGGGCAGATTCAGGTGGGCAAAGAGATCGGTTAGCACCAGGCTCAAGGCATAGATGTCACTCGATTGGTCGAGAGGCAACCCGGCGTACTGTTCGGGGGCGGCATAGCCGGGTGTGCCGATGCCGCGCAACTCGGGTGGGTCGCTGGCACATGGGCGGGCGAGGCCCATATCGAGCAAGATCACGCTGCCATCAGCCTGGACCATCACATTGCCGGGATGGAGGTCGCCGTAGACCAGATTGGCCTGATGGACGAAGCTGAGCGCCTGGATCAGCGACGCGGCGATGGTGAGGGCCCGGGCTTCGGTGAGCGCTGTACCCTCAAGGATAGCGTCAAGCGTCTGGCCTTCGATATAGGTTTGCACCATATACCAGTTCGACTGTTCACGGTTGACGGTGACGAGCCTGGGAAAAGGCCCGTCAAGCTGGGCGAGCGTTGCCGCCTCGCGGAGGAAAGCGAGCAACGCATCATCGGGGGCCAAGCCTCGCGCGGTGGGCGCGAGGCTTTTGACGACACAGACGGTACCAGTGTGACAATCGTAGGCGCGAAAAACGTGACTCATTGCTGTCCGTGCGAGTTGCGCCTGAAGGATAAAGCGTCCGCCAATCATCAGATCAAGGGGGCGTTCGTTGGTATAGAAGCCGGTTTTGCGTGCTTGTTCCACAGCTCTACCCCCTTTCTGTTGTCTTGAGGTCACGTAATCATCAGGACCCGTCGTTGGGTTTGCGTTGACATCATCGCGGACTGGCGTGACATAATCAGCGTACGCAGCCGGGTAAAGTCCGCGAGTTGATGCATGGTCAGCGGGCTTGCGCCTGCCCCGACGCGGATCGTGCCATAATCGAGCATCCGCCCCATAAGCTGTTGGTGATAATCGGGCGTACACGTCCAGAGCGGCAGGCTATAGGTGCGCACGGCCAGCACCCCATAGCGCAAGATCAGCAGGTCACCCTGGATGCAGACCGCTTCGGTGCGATAGCGGAGCAAGGCGAGCAGCGCCAGGGCCAGCGGGATCAGGGCTACCATTGCGAAGGCGACCTGTTTGACCACGACGGCCAGGCTCACGATGATGACGGCACACGAGACATAGATCATCATCGTGAGGGCAATCCAGGGCAGGTAGCGACGAAACACGTAGGTGACACTCGGGTGACGGTTATGACTTGGCATCGCGTACCCCTTTCTGCTCTTCCCGATACTTCACGGCCATGCGAACCTGACTCTCGTTGCCACGATGCTTTTGAAGGCTATCTGTGGCTTAGTCTAAGCATACCGTATAGGGATAAAGATACCCTCGTAAGCTGCTACGATTTACCATCGTAATGCTCACAAGGGCAGAGATTTTCTCACGCAAAAACTCACAAGACGCTCTCAGGTGGCACGCAGGGGGGAGGGCCGCCGCCAGGGGAGGGCCGCCGCCAGGGGTGCCCGTACAGGGCCGGGGCCGGGGCCGGTGTAGGGGCACCCCTGGCGGGTGCCCTGGCGGGGTGCTGGCCTAGAGTTTGAGGCGATAGCCGCTTGAGCGGACGGTTTCGAGGTAGATGGGGCGTTGGAAATCGGGTTCGATCAGTTGACGTAGGCGCGAGATGAGATTCTGGAGGGTACTTTCGTTGCGTTGCACATCAGCTGAGGTTTTAATATCTGGCATCTCGAGGGCTTCACGCAGCAACTCTTTTTTGGTGCAGACCTCGTTACGGTGTTCGTAGAGGTAGGTAAAGAGGCGCAAAAGTTGTGGGGTAAGGGTGACTTCGCGGCCATGGATGGTCACGCTGCGCTGGTTTTGATCAACAGTAACATGTTCTTGTTCACGGGTCAGGTCGTCATAGATGAGGGCGGCACAGAGCAGACTATGCACTAGTTTGATCAGAACGCCGGGATCTTCCTGATTTTCGACGGGGGTAGCAAGGAGATGGCGCAGTGCGGCGAAGAGGATGCTAGCGTGATAGGCTTTCAAGTCACGGATAGGGCTGTGGGTTCCGGCGAGGTAGCGCACGCGGGTAATTGCACGCATCAATTTTTGTACCTCGGGGTCGAGCCCGGTCATATCGGGAGGTGTGGTGAGATTAGGCAGCGCGAGCAGCGCGGTTTCGCATTTGAGCCGGGTGCTGAGACTGACGGCGGACGAGAGTTGGAGGCGCAGACTATGTTCAAGCAAGGCATAATCGGCGCAGAGGGGACCGCGCGTCGCGTGCGCAAATTCAATCAGGGTACACCCTTTGCGTTCGGGGTCAACCAGCACCGTTTCGAGGTCAACGGCCCCATTCACGGTGCCGACCAGTTGCTCGCCACCCGAGAGCAGGTACTCGACGCGCAGGGCATTGGTTGGCAGGGCCAGGCGGCGCACGGCGGGCTCGGCATCGGGCAGATGAAACTCGATCGCCTGACCGACCAGATTGATGCGGAAGGCCCCCAGGCGCAGGGTTGCCTGGGCGAGGGTTGTCATGCACTGTTGCAACTGGCGTTCTGCCGAAATTGGGCTGTCGGTGTGCAGCCACGAGCGAAAGAAAGCGGCTGCTTCTTTGGGATTGGTCACAATGGGCGCACGCGCAGACCAGGGTTGGACGACATGGCGCAGCAGGTCGTCGAGCATCTCGGTCATACTTGCGGCGTCGGCGGTGTGGTAGAACTCACGGAGCGATACGCTCGACGCGAGGCGCAGCCCGTGGAGTAGGTACGCATAGGCGGTGTATCCGGGGATGCGGGCAGTGAATTCTTTATTCAAGACGCGGGCATCGCCATCTTTGGGGGCATAGTGCTGGCGTTGTTGTTCATAGCCTTCCACATCCGCTTCGCTTCCATAGACCACCAGGTAGTGTCCAGGGCCGCGTTCAGGATGATTGCCGCGCACTTCAAGGGCGACGCGCCTTGGCGTTGCACTGACGACCCGTTCGATGGTAATCTCTTCGTGCTTGCGGAAGAGCAGGCGCAATAACTCATCAATCTTTTGCGCCTCGACCATGGGATCGTCTGACGTAGGGACAATCAACTCGGTCAGGCGGGCGAGGGACAGGCGTTGCCAGACCGGGAAGCGTTCGCTAAAGCGGATCTTCAATTGCCAGTTAATCGGGGCATGTTTCGCCAGGGCATCCTGGATGCGCCTGAGCAGATGCTCGAACCCATCTTGTTTGAGCACATAATCAACAATGAACCCATTCTGGCCGGCAGCGGGGAGCGTACGGTAGAGCGTATCAAAGGAGGGGAACTTGGTAATAATGATTTTGGGGATGGCGCTATCAAGCGTTTGCGCCAGATCGAGCCCCCCGTCCGAGGGATCGCCATCCCCGGTCAGGCAGAGATCAAGCAACACCAAATGAATGCGGTTTGTCTGAACAATCTGCCGCGCCTCATCGGGATGCGTCGCGGTATAGACGTGAAAGCCGTGCAGGGCAAGCAACTCACCGATGGTCTTGACCGTTTCTGGCACATCATCCACAAGCAGAAGGTTGTAGTTTGACATTACCGTTCCCCTGTCAGGATGCAGTGCCCATCGTAGCGCTTCATACCATTGTAGATTGCTGATTTTAGATTGCTGATTGTAGGCAAAAGCTCATGGCAGGGGTTAGGTACCCTCTTCGATGGGCAATTCAAGCATCATCGTGGTTCCCTCGGGCCCGGTCTTGACGAGATCAACCCGTCCTCCATAGGCCTCAATAATCGCCCGTACCATCATCAACCCGGTTCCGCCGACTTTTCCTCCTTCGGGACGCAAGACCTGCTCTTTGAAGATGAGCGGCTGGATGGCTGGTGGGATGCCGGGGCCACTGTCTTCGACTGTCAACTGGACATGCCGATCGATGCGCTGGGTCGCTAGGCGTAGATGGCGCGTGGAGGCCTCACGCATCGCGTGAATAGCATTACGGATCAGCATTTCGATCGCAATGCGCAAGAGTTCCTGATTCACTTGCACACTTACTTGGGCATGCAGATCAAGTTGTGGTGAAGCAATGGTTGCGGTGTACCGTTCAAGAATCCAGAGCTTGGTGACACAGCGACGGACAAAATCATCAAGCGGGGTTGTTTGCACGCCTTCGTCGGCTTTGAGGGCCGGGGTCAGTGAGCGATCAAGGATCCGGCGGGCATTGATATCAATTTCACCGAGACGCACCTTAATCCACTGCTCGAACGACTGGTCTGCGGGGGGCCGCATTGCGGCCATCAGCACCTGGTTGCGGATATTCTGGGCATAATCTTCAATTTCGTGGCGCCAGACATTGACCATTGTCCGCATCCATTCAAGGCTGGTGCGCCCGCCGACGATGCCTCGCATCGAAGAGAGGGCCTCGATATGGTCGGCGTTGTGCAGCGCTGACGCAATCTGCCCGGCGATAATGCCGAGCAATTGTTCATCATCGTGGGCAAAGGCGGCCCGCCGCGGGCTTTGCACATCAAGCACGCCCAGCATATCTTCTTGCTCGTTGCCCCATGTAATAGGTACACAGAGCTCTGAGACCGTGCGGAAGGGCTTGTCAGGTACGAGGTCGAGATAGCCTGGTTCACCTTCAAGTTGATGGACGTCGGGGCAGTTGACGACACGGCGGTGCGCGGCCACATACCCACAGATACCTTCGCCAAAGGCTTGGGTGATCTGTCCCCCGTGGCTGTGGGGGGAACTCCAGCTTGGTTTGAAGGTCAGCACTGGGCGTTCATGATTGTGGCGAGCGGCCAGGCGAACGGAAACCAGACACCCGCGGAAGATATCGGTTGCGAGGCGATGGCAGAGCTGGTGGAGGAAGAGGTCAATCGGCTGGTTCATCGCGACCCGACGGCCCATCTCTTGTACCAATTCGAGACACGCATAGAGGCGATTGTGTTGCAAGGCAGTGGCGGCATAATCGGCCAGCAACTGCAACGCGTGCTCATCTTCCTCATCGAAGGCGGCCTCACTGGGATGTTCGAGGTTGATCACCCCGAAGACCTGGTTGCCCAATTTGATTGGCACAGCCAATTCTGAGGTCACGGCGGGATCGTAGCGCAGATAATCGGCATCATACTGAACATGATCAATGCGAATCACCTCTTTGCGTTGCACGGCGCGTCCCGTGATCCCAATGTGCGGCCCAGCCAGATCAATCTTGCCAACCTGATGGTGCAGTTGCTCCAGATAGCTTCCGGGATGGGCCGCAGTAAACCGTAGATAATTGCCTTCGACCATCGCCAGGTGGCTGAAACTCCGGTCACGGACTTCGGGCGAGATCAGCAAGAGCGATTGTTCGGCGATACAGTCGAGCGTCAGTTGCAGCGAGGCCGGGTTGGGTGTGGTGTGGACAAGCGAGTCAGCGACGGCATGGCCAGCCTGGCGCAGAGCTTCAAAGGTTGAGCGTTGGCGCTCACGTTCACGATAACACTGATCACTTCGGATCGCAATAGCTGCTTGGTTGGCGAGCAGGGTCAGATGCTCCAGCTCTTCGGCGCTAAACGGGTGTGGCTTGCGGTAACTCACAAAGAGCGCCCCGACGCGCATGGTGCCACAGATCAGCGGAGTTGCCATCGTCGCGACAATCTCTTCGCGGCGCACAAAATGGGAGATACTAAAGCGGGGGTCGCTGCTGACGTCTTCAACCATCACGACGCCATCGTGGTGGATCACCTGCGCCACGAGTGACTCGCGCAGCACGCGTACTTTCTGATCCACACTGCGCGGATCGAGCACCCCGCTTGCCACCGGTGGATACGTCAGGTGGCGTTGGTCGGCGTCGCAGACATAGATAACGGCCGTATCAGCATTGAGCAACGCCCTGACGCCCTCGACGATCGCGGAGAGACCCTCGGCTGGATATTCCAGCATACTGGCACTGCTCACGAGGCGCATCGTCTCTTGGGCGGTCTTGAGGCGGCGCTCGGCAAGCATGAACTGATCAAAGAGGGTAGCTTTGCTGAGCACCATAGCGGCCAGATTGGCAAAGAGGCTGGCGGTATTACGATCTTCAGTGGCGAAGCGTTGCGGGCGTTTATAGATGACGGCCAGGATGCCGAGCACAGCGCCTTGATGTTGGAGGGCGACGAGTTGCAGTGCGCGTGCACTGGTTTGCGCAAGCAACAAGGCCATTGGTTGATCCGGAGCGATGCTTGCCAGAGGGCCGCGGAGATCCGATTCGGTGTACCATCCTCGACTAACGGCCTGGTCTAACAGGCGATCGCTGGTCGCGGGTTGCAACTTGAGGCGATGCCAATCATCGCGGGCCAGTTGGTAGCCAGCCGAGCGAGCCGGTTCGATCTGCCCGTTGGCGGCATTGTAGGCCCAGACGATCGCTGCGGTACCCCGCAGGAGCAAGCACCCGTGGCGGGCAATTTGCTCGAGCACATCATGCCAACTTGTGGCCCGACCGATGTCTTCGCCGGCATGACGAATCTGCTCAAGCACCCTGACTTGCACGGCGTGCTGATAGGTGGGCGCCACCTGATTGAGATAGAGGCGCACCGCTTCAAGCTCGGCGGGCATGTTTGGGTGCGCCTCACGCCAATGGATCCAGAGCACCCCCAGGTGCCGTTCGCCCGTGATGAAGGGGAGACAGGCGGCGGCACCGACGTTGCGTTTGAAGATAACACTTTGCAGGCGATCTTGATACTGGCTGGTTGGATCAAAGATTTGTGGCTCGCCACTTTGCAGCACTGCCATCGAGATCCCGTGGGGCCGTACGATCGCCTGGGCTTCAAAGATGCCGTCGCGGGTAGAGATAGCACGCGTCACTTCACCCCGATCATTGATCAGGATAATGCTCACCCATAGCGCCTCAACGGCCGCACCGATCTGATGCACAGCTGTATTCAGCACCTGTTCTGGTTCTGGCGTCTCCCCGCCTTCGGCAGTGAATTGCTGGTTGTCGGCCAGCAGTGTATGGAGGTAGTGCTGCGTTGCTTCATACTGGCTGACCAGATGCTGATTTTTGAGCGCGACCGCGAGGGTGTGCGCAAAGGTCAGCAAAGCCTCACGATCATCTTTGGTAATGGTCGCCTGGGTGAAAGCGTTATCAACGATGACCATGCCCTGGATCTTCTCACCGACAAAGAGCGGGGCAATGGCAGTCGGGCCACGAGGCGTCAGCACGTCGAGCAGGAGCGGCGGCAAGCACTGATCGAGTTCGCTGCCATGCAGTGTGAGCGTGCCTGGTTGGCGCAGTAACTTATACAATAGGTCGGGCTCGTCCTGCGTCAGCGGGATACGTAGCGCCTTGATCCGCTCATAGAGCGGGGTCGGGGGCAAGTCATGCTTGCTCAGGTGTTCCAGATAGGTCTGGAAGGTCGTCATCCCATCCTGTTCAAGGGTCGCCCAATCCTCGTTGGCCTGTTCAAGACTCATATGGCCGATGCCCATGTGGCCGATCAGATAATCCTGGCGTTCATTGAGTAGAAAAACGATCCCACGATTGAAGCGCAGCCCATAGCCGGCGGTAATCGCCGTCAAAAAGGCATGCACCATCAAATCTTTGCTGGTCGTCTCCTGGCAGAAACGACTCAACTGGCCGAGCAGGGCCATCCGCAAGACGACGCGCTGTTCGCGGCCCGACAACTGAGCGGTTTGCAAGACCGCGGCAGCCTGCCAGACAAAGCGGTTTAACACGGTCAAATCAATCTCACGCCGTGCGGTATCGCGGCGCACGCCACCGACCAGCACCACGCCAACCAGTTCACCCCCGCATTCGATCGGCGCGGCATACGCGTTGTGCCAGCGATAGAGTGCCAGGGGATCCGCCGGATCGTCAGCCACGGAAAAACCGACCAGTGACGAGCAGGTCTGAACCACCGGCCCGACCAGGCCGATGCTGGCCTGATGGACATAGCCGAGCAGGGCTTCGGGCAAGCCATAGACATGCGCGATTTCAACTTCACCAAGGTGGGGCCGCACCAGATAAAAGACACCCATCGTCTGGCGCAACATATCAACGGCTAGCCGCAGGATCTCATTGCGTAATTGACTGGTATCGTGATCGGCCCGCAGCGTGCGTACGGCGCGTTCCATCTGGTCGAGGCGATTTTGATAGTATTCGTTCAATTCTTGCTGGCGCATACGGTCAATCAGCGGGGCTGTATGCGTGGCAAGATCCTCGATCAAGGCGCAGTCCTCTTCGACAAAATCTGACCTGGTCGTTGCGACGCCGCGCCCGAGTTCAAGGAGGCCCACCAGGCGATCACGGTGGCGCAAGGGCATCAGCACGACACTGCGCACGCTCGAGGGCAACCCTGTTTGCAGGCCCCATGCCTGAGGCTGATTGATCACTGTGGATCCTGTCTGCTGCATAGCACTCGCCAGTTCAGGCCATGCGCTGATCACCATCGTCTTGCCGAGACCGGGATGCCAGGCGAGGCCCGACACGGCTTGACTGGACTGAAGCACCAGTTGTTCGGCGGTGTCGGCAAGATAGATTCGGCAGCAAGTCAGGCTCAGGCGTTTCACAAGTTCGTCGCCGAGGCTGCGCAACGCTTCAGGTAACCCATCGGCAAGCGTCAGCATTTTACTGGCCTGGGCGAGCAACGCGTGGTGGGTCTGCGCTACGGGCAAGTGGGGCAGTGCTTCGAAGGTGAGGACGATACCGTCCTGGTCTTCCCCTGGCAGGTAGCACTGGCGAGCGCGCAACTTGACGAGCAGCACCTGGTGGTGGGCGGTAGCCAGGCCGACCTCTTCGACGAGGCACGCCTTGGGGTTGCTGATGAGCGCGCCGAGCAACCTGGGCAGCGCTTGTGGCTCGACCATGAGGGAACCGAGCGTCTGTTCAGGGAGCATTGCGGCAGGGTACCCCAGCAACGTAGCGGCACATGGTGAGGCTGCAACCACCTTCCCGGTATGATCCGTCAACAGCATGGCCCCGGGCGCCTGGGCGATGAGCGACGGCCAGCCAGGGTCGGGCGTAGCTTGGGGAGGGGGGGCAGTCGGGCGGATAAGCGTCGTGCGGACATTGGCAAAGAGTTGGTTGATCCGCCGCGTGAGTTGGGGATCGTCGTCGCGTTGTTTGGGCAGGGGAAACGGCGGTTCGGGAAGCGGCGGCGGTGTCGCAAGTTGATTGGCGATGGACTGCACCTGCTCGTCAAGGTTCGGGCCACGCATCGTCTGCACAAGCGTTTCGAGACCGGTGAGCACGCGTTCGAGCTGCGCCGCCGCTACCTCGCGGGTATGATGCAAAAGCGCATTGCCGAGGGCAAGGGCGGCATAATCGGCAAACACGCGCAACAGACTAGCATCCTGGGTTGTAAAGACGCGCCCACGTTCGGCATCAACAAAGAGCACCCCAACGGGCTGCATCTGCCAGCGAATTGGCACCGCAATCACCGCCTCGAAGGGGCTCACATCGTGATAAGTGCTGACCCGTTCGGCCCAATTCGCATAATCAGAGACGATGAGAAAGGGAAGTTCCTGGGCCACCAGCATGCCTACGATGCCCTCGTGTTGCGCCACGTGGAGCGCAAGGGGATGATCAACATGCCCATAGACACTGCCGAGCAAGAACGCCTGCTGGCGCGCATCATAGACATAGATGCCGCCACCGTGGGCGTGCAACTGTTGGGCCGCCTGCATCAAAATCAGATCGAGCAACTGCCGCTGATCATACTCAGCGGTGAGCGTATTGGCCATCGTCCGCAGCATCACGACCTGTTTTTCGTGCTCCTGCGCTTCACGCACCAGCCGGGCCTTGGCGAGGGCCGTCGCAATGTTGGCTGCAAAGATGCGGCATAACTCAATATCCTCTTCGGTAAAGGTATACGGATGCTCGATCGCATCGAGACTAAACGAGCCAATCACGCGGCCCTCGCTGACCACAGGCACGACAAGGATGGCACGAATCGCAAAGCTCGCAAAGGTCTGCGCTACCGGGCCAAGTTCAGCGGCGGGTGTTTCGGGAACGGCATTGAGCAAGATCGGCTCTTGCTGATAGATGAGGCGTTCTTCGGCAGGAATGCCACGAACCGGAATCCGCGTTCCGAGCGTCCCCAGATCAGGGAATTCAGCCACGACCTTGCCACTATCACCGTCTTTATCAAAAAGCACGAGCCCGCTATGATCAATATCGAAGAGTTGCACGGCAACCTGACAGATCTGCAACAAGACCTGATCGAGATTCGTAGTCTTATTGATTTCTGATGCTGCGGCTTCGATACTAATAAGCACATGCTCTGACCGCTTCATAGGCACCCCATTCCCTGCGCATGAAAACATCTCTCGTAGCATAGCAGATATGCTACGCTGCTTCCTCGTAATTTGCTCTCAATTTGGGGTTGCATGTTCGCAAACGGGGCTTGGTTGGCCGGATTTGGCGCAAAGGCGCCAAGGCGCAAAGGGTGTTGCGACCGCATGATTTGACGCAAAGGCGCCAAGGCGCAAAGGGTGTTGCGACCGCATCTGGACGCCAAGTATGCGACGGATAGTGGTGCCAGAGGTAGAGAAGAAAACTTCGGTGACAGACTACTTACGCGTGGGCTGACGTCGAGCGATGAAGATGCTGTGTGCCAGGATGGTATGCACGACCTGGTGAGAATATGAACGCATATATGCATGCGATCGACCCCAGTAGTGACTGAGACGGGGTGGAAGGGAAGTTTGCTATGAGCACTGCAGTACTCGTGACCCGTGACGCCGATAATCATCTTACGGCTCGTGCTCTGGCACTCTCGGATGTGGTTGCCACCGGTGCGAGCGAGGCCGAGGCTCTTACTGCTCTGCACGCGGCCCTCGCCGATTTGCAGGCCCGTAGCCATATTGTCCAGGTCGATCTTCCCGTCCTGGCGGCACCGGTGGATGATTCCTGGCTACGGGCGGGCGGGATCTGGGCGGATGATCTCTCGTGGGAGGCGTTTCAGGAGGCGATCAGCACGTACTGCATGGCGGTTGATGCCGAGTTTCCGACACCATGAGCAGACTGTACGTGCTGGACACCGATCATCTTTCGCTCAGCGTTAGGTGCGCCGCTGGCAGGTTCGTAGATCGACACTGATGTCAGCGCGCGATGATATACATTGTAGAAACTGCCGACGGTCGGGCTGCGCCAGCGGCGCGACCTGCACGCGATGTTGGGCGGCGGGATTGCAAACTAATACGACAGCTTTGTGTAATCCTTAATGAGGTAGCTGCGCTTTGCTGGAACCTCTCGGATAGTCTTCATGGCAGCTATTTCTTTTACATACCGCCCTATCCAAGAGTTTACAACTTTATTCCCTAATGTACCGTTAAGTTCCTTATAATTCTGTAGCCATTCAGTGTTTGCCTCTATAGCCAAAAACACTTCTTCGATGATATCCTCAGAATATGGTGAATTCATCGTTTGAAGTACGCGCTTTGTCAGATCGTATACGCCTTGCGTCTTGCGCTTCATCACTTTCCCCTTCCTCATTGTACACTGATATAGGATGTGGATATACCGTGCCTGATGGGATGCGGTGTGATAGTGTCCCGATGGCATCTATCGTACATCCAAAGATCTGTCCCTGCTCGTCATAGAGGACTTCACGAATGATATAGTCCCCATCATCCTCGCGAAACACGCGATACTCCCAGGTTATCATAGATCCTCCGGTCGCCCGCGAAAAAAGAAGCGATTGCCGCAAACGGGCCATTATGGAATGGCTTCGATCTGCTGGCAGAGTATCGTTTCATTTGCCCGTATCAGGTGTGCGTAGGCGACAATGATATCCACCAAATGTTGTGGTGCAATGCTTTCGATACGCTTCCAGCGGTACAGGAACTGTCCACTATATTGGTTGAATGCATGTTTCTTCGGACGTTCTTCTGACCCAGAGGGTAGCAATCCAAAGTTGAACCACACCTGATTCCCATCTTTGGGTTGGCGTAACGCTGCCGCGATCTTGGGCGCGCGGATGCGATCACCAACCTCAACCACGAGTCGGAAATCAGCCCCTTGGATTTGTATCCCCAAGATCACTGGTGTGCCAAAGCGATCTTTATTCATTAAGCAGTATTTGAAGTCAAAGAGACCGGTACCGCGAGTCATACCATGGTCGACGAATACCTGTCCTACTTGTCCGCGCCAGAAATTCTGGTTGTCGGTTCGGAAGCCATCAGTCCGAAGCACCGCAGTAATCTGTTGGGCCAGCTGCGCATAGCGCATTTTATCGATAACGTCGTGGAGACGGATGGATCTGAGCCGCTGGATGTCTTGCTGTCCGCCAAAAAAATTACTATTGTCGTCATCCCAATTGATGATAAAGCGGGTTTGGAGTGCATCAAGCTGCGTGATGAAATCGGTATAATCGCGGAGTAGTTGCCCATGATAGCTGTTAACCGCAGTAATGTCAGGCAGCAGATCGCGGAGTTTACTCGCTAGTTCGCGGTACGTGAGAGAGTGCCACACCACACCGTCAGATATAGGGATGGTAGTTTCGTGAAGCGGCAAGAAGGTAGGGCGTGTAAGACTCAGCAGCAGAAAGCTAGTTTGCGCTTTATTCTGGATCTTGGCTGTGTACTCTTGCAATTGCGCTAGCGTAGGCAAACTTTTGACTTTATTCTCGATGATTAGTGCCTCGCCGCCTGAATATTCAAGCCACAAATCGATTTTGTTTCGTTCACGGTCGACCTTCAGATGCTCATAGGTTAGTGGCGGCTGTTTGAGAAAGCGTGCGAAGAGGTGACCGGCGGCGTTCGGATAGGTTTCACACAACCAAGCCAGAAAGTTACTATGAAACAACTCTTTGGATGCGAGCGAGAGTTGAAAAAGCGGGGAGTCCTTTAAGGCGCGAAGGATTGGGTCAAGGGGTATCGTTGGCGTTGAGGTCATGAACGTATATCCTTGCTATCGCACAAAAACGAATGAGCGTATGAGTTCAATTGTAGCATAAACTTGGGTTCGCTTCATAGAGCCGCAAGGCCGCCTACTAGGGCGATTGCATCTTCCGTTCGTGGGGCCGCTCTGCTCGCGGATCGCGCTCATCCGTCCAGACCGTCGGCGTAAACGCCTCGGCTACGCTGGGCAAAGTCGGCCTTCGCCGGCTGGATGAGGCCACGCAGGTGGCCTTCGCCGGCTGGATGAGGCCACCTGCGTGGCCTTTGCTGTCGAGGAGCCGAGCCGTTCACGGCCACGGCAGGAAGATGCAATCGCCCTATAACGCACGACCTGCTCTATTGACAGATGGCAACCTTGGGTTTACAATTACATTATATAAATGTATTTTGTAAACCTTAAGGAGGAGGCTCGTTCATGTTTCCCCAACGATTGCGGCTCGCTCGCAAGCGGGCGGGCCTCTCCCTGCGTGATCTAGCAGAACGGATGGGTGGCGAAGTGACCCACCAAGCGATCAAGAAGTATGAGGACGGCGTGATGTATCCAAGCTCGCGCGTGCTCGTCTCGTTGGGTCAGGCTCTGGACGTGTCACTAGACTTTTTGATGTCGAGCCAGGTCGAGGGGCTTGCAGGGGTAGAGTTTCGACAACACAGCGGGACTACCAAGCAGGATCGAGCGCGGGTTGAGGCTGCGGTCATTGATGCAGTCGAACGTTATCTTGAGGTGGAGGGTGTTCTAGGCCTGAATGAAGACCAGGTGGATCTAGGTTCGTTGCGCGAACATGATCCGGTAGCCTCTATGGAAGACGCAGAAGCACGGGCAGGGGTGTTGCGTGACTACTGGGGCTTGGGAGGCGATCCCATTCCCAGTGTGACTGCACTATTAGAGGAGAAGGGCTTCAAGGTTGTCGAGGTCGATTTGCCCGAGCACGTCGCTGGCTTGACCTGTACCGTAGAACGGGAGGGGGAGGCGCACCCGTTATCGGTGATTATCATCAGCCGCCATAATCACAATGTCGAGCATCGACGGTTTACCCTGACCCATGAACTCGCTCACGCCGTGATGCCTAGGGTTGCAGCAGAGATGAAGAAGGAGCACGTAATGCACCGTTTTGCCGGTGCGTTCCTTGTGCCGGCCAAGCATGTCCGTGATGAGGTCGGAGACGACCGGCGCGCCTTCGCCTATCGTGAAATTATCCGGCTAAAGCAGTTGTATGGAGTTTCGGCGGCCTCGTTGCTGATGCGGCTACGTGACCTGAACATGCTGTCACCAGAAGCCGTCACGAACGCATTTCGTACCTATGCGCGCCGCTGGCGTACCGAAGAACCGGAACCGATGGCCCTCGGTGAGCGCCCATCATTCGAGCAGCCGATGCGATTTGAGCAACTAGTCTATCGTGCGCTCGCCGAACGGATGATTTCACTCCCCCGAGCGGCGGAGTTGCTCAATTGCCCTCTTCAGCACGTGGAATTAGAGGTGAGAGGCCCAGACGGAGGACGAGCGGCACGCTATGAGGATCATCCTGAATGATAGTTGCTGCCTGATTGACCTGCGCAAGGTCGGGCTCTTGCGAAAGATGCTCGACCTTCCCTACCGCATGGCAGTGGTCTACCCTGTACGAAAATTCGAACTTCTGAGCATCCCAGAGCCTGAATGGTCTATCCTTGAAGCGGCCGGACTTGAAATTATCGACGTATCTGGCGAATTGGTTCGGGAAGCAGAACAGGTCAAGCGCCTTGTGCGCGGGCCAAGCATATACGACTGCTTTGGCTTCGTTCAAGCGCGAGCTCTGGGTCGAGAGAGCATCCTTCTGACTAATGACCGCCAGTTGCGACGTTTGGCAGTTTTGGATCAGGTGGAAGTACACGGGACTCTGTGGCTTCTCGATGAATTTCGGCACCATGAGGTGCTCGGTACAGCAGAGTATATCGCTGTACTACAAGCTTGGGATGCGGACGAAACGGTACACTTGCCGAAGGATGAGGTGCAGAAAAGGTATTGCACCTAGGACGGCGGGCCGCCCGCGCGCTGCCAGATTTCTAGGATTGGGTACAGGCGCTTCAGATCGACGCCCTCCCAGGGTACGTAGCCTTCAAAGCCCTTCTGGAGTTTGAAGATGCCGAAGCGACAGCCTGCCGGGTGGGCGCACGGCGGCGGTGCGTGTTGCAAGCCGGCGAAGCAGCGCAGCCCACAGGTGTGTACAGGGAAGATCGCTGCCAGGTCGCACTCCACTGCGCCTTGCCACCTCGACAGGGTGACCTCCAAGACGCTGCGCAGCAATTGCTCGCGGGCAGGCTCGGCGGCAGGTAGCGCCGTAGCGGCAATGATCAGACTCACATCAAGGTCTGACTCAGGGCGTGGTGTCCCGCCGATCCCGCGGGAACCAGAGAGAACCAGGCGCTCGACTGCCGGGTGGAGCACAAGATTGGCCGTGTCGAGCAGGGCGGCCGTGTTCGGCAGATACTGGGTCAATCCGGGCGCGAAGGTCGTGATCAGCATAGTGTTTGGCTCGGGATCGGGCCGCTCAGTAGTTTGGGAACTAAGTTTTCTGGTAGCGCCGCCGACCACGAATGCTGAGAACGAATAAACGAATATGGGCTGCTCCATGCGCTATTCGTGGTCGACGGTGCTCTCGGGAAATGTCGTTCCCAGACTAATCAGTGGTTTGTCAACAAAGTTTCTTGATGATTTGACGCAAAGGCGCAAAGGCACCCTGCATTATAGCCGATGCGGGCCTTGCTGCGAAGGCGATATTGTAGGGCGATGGCAGCATCTGCCGTTGCTGTAATCTGGGGTTAGGCTCAGCCTAGCCTCTCAGGGTTAGACACAACCAATGTTCACGTGCGCATATTCAGGATCCAGGATGGAGAGTTGGTCACGCACACGCTGCCGCAGCTTGATCGCGGGCTTGAGACAATATTCGCGGAGATCCTCGTCGGAAAGCTCGCCGTGGGGGAAAAGTAGCTTGCAATAGCCTGCCGCAAGGCGCGTGATGGCGATAATGTCGCGGCGGTCGTTTGTGCCGATGATGCTGCCACGCTGCTGCACAATCTGCTCATAGCCCGCACGCGTGCGCAAGTGATGCAGTACATCACCAAAGTAGTCGGCCTTGAAGCCGACGCCAGTGGCGATGAAGGACTGTTCGATCCGCGGGAGCTCCCAGCCGGGTAAGATGCCATGCATCCGGTCGATAAACGCTGTTTCGCCAAGAAACTCTGGTAGTTCGCGGAAGAGGTTTTCATACCGAGGGCGTCGGTTTTCGTCCAAAGGGATATTGGCGAGCATCATCAATCCGGCGCTTGCCTCCACTTTCTGTACACCGCCACGGGCGAAACTTCCTGACTCCAGGTAATCCTTGAGCACGCCGATCATTTCGCCGGGGTTGCTAAACGACAGCGACTGCGCTTCATCAAAGACCACGAGATCGTAATGGGTCAGCAGGCCTGGTTGCCGATTCTGGTTGTTGTAGAAGAGCGCTGCTGCGGTCACTTTGCCGCCCGACACAAGCCTGGCGTAACGTGAGAGGTTGAGGAAGACAAAGGATTTGCCCGTGCCCTTCGGCGCTAATTCGATCATGTTGACCCGCTCTTGCACCAGTGGCAAGAGCCGGGTGAGCAGCAGCATCTGCTGTGGGATGGTGTAGGCGTCGGGGTTGTAGCCCATACTGCAGATCATCAGATCGCGCCATTCATCGAGCGAGAAGGCCTCGCGTTGCTCACAGTATAAATCCAGATCAAGGCTGGCATTCTGCATCGGGCGAAAATCGGCCATCCAGATCTGGCCCTCTTTGCGCAGATGATCCGGCGGGTAATACTGGAGTTTCCCGACCCCCCAGACCCCGCTGCCGAAGAGGAGGGGGTATTGCTCGGCGATAGGTCGGTCGACGCCAGCCTTGCGTTCGTCCAGACAGGGTACCGCCAGCCGCAACTCGTTGCGTTGCAGATCGACGACAATGCTGAATTGATCGAGCACAGTCAGCACCTCGCCGCTCTGAAGTTGGGCCTTCAGTTGCTCCTTCTGGTCGCGGGTCGGGAGGTGCTGATTAAGAAATTGGCGGATGCGCTGGCGCGCCTGATCATCAAGCACGCCGTCAGGCGTATGGCGCGTGACAATCCACTCGCTCACATAGGCTGGTACGCTACGCGTGCCAAAACCTGCCTCTTGGACGAGGGCTTTGTTCACACAAACCTCACCGAAGAATGTCTGTGCCTTTTCTTCGTAACGCTTTTGGTTGGTCATAAGCTTCTATCCAAACAGGTCATCGATCGAGTTGCCGCTTTGGAGCCTGCGTACCTTGATGCTTGCTTCGCCTTGCTGGTGATAGGCAACGCCAAGTACTTGTCCGTCAAGCGTCCATTGCAGCGAAAGCTTCGTGCCATTAATGGGTCGAGCGGGAAACCTAATCGTCGTTTCATAGCGATCCTGTGCTGCGATGCGCTCAATGGTCACAGGCTCAAGGTCGGCCACGCGCACCACAAGACCGTCAATCGGCGCAGGGTTGGGATTCGCTAGCAGGAGCGAGAGAACGCCCTCCCTTTGCGGTTGGAGTTGCCCGTCGAGGGTGAGTTGCAGGTTGTGAACCACAAGTGGCTCTGGGGCAAGATGAATGAGTGGGACAATGGTCTCCTCTGGGGTAAGGCCGCCGTGTGTCCAGCCTGCTGGTCGTCGCCCGACTGCTGCGTAGCCCCGCGGGACGAGATAGTCATGAGGCAGTTGGTAGCGCAGTCGATCAAGATGGTGCCATTCGCCGCCGTCGATCGCAAGGCTCCGGCCATCGCTTACCTGCGCAGCGCGTGCCGAGGTCGTGGCTGACGATGGTGACTCGCTCTGATCCTCCCATACATCGATGACTTCACGGGCGGTTGGTGGGACACGACGGGTCGGGGCAGTTGAAGGCAGAAGGGTACTCCCATGATCGCTGCCGATCAGTGCATGGAAGGGCCGACCGCGCTCGAGACACAAATCGCGTAGCCGACTCAGCGTTTGGGCGAAGTTTTCAAGCACAGCCCGTACCACGCTATCGTCGGTAAACGTGATCCGCTCGTGGGCCTGGCGGTCGAGTTCATTGGCGAGCCAGATGAGACATTGTGGCGGCGCGGGGGAGCGGACAGCCTCTAGCACTTCGTGGGCGTGGTAGCTGACGAACCCACGCAGCCCGACCCGCGCCAGCTTCTCATGCGCCGCCTGAGCAATCGTCCCCTGTGGCTCGTCGGTGATAGCCATGCCGGTGACAAGTGCTCGCTTCGAGATGCTTGTCACCGAGGGCAGCATTGCGACGGCAGGCTCGTAGCGCTGTGGGTGAAGGCCGTGATGCTTACAGCATTCCCTCAGTATACGACCCTGCCACCACGTTAAACCATCAGCCACGAGCCAGACCACAACCGCATCAGGTTGCGCCGCAAGTAGATCGCGCATCAGCGTGAACTGGCTAGTGATCAGCGGTGCGCCGACCGTGATGAGCCAGTCAGGGTAACGCTTGGCAAGCCAGTCCTCATAGCGACTGGCGTAGGTGGCTTGCGCATCGCGGGATTGCTGTGAGCGCACCGTCCAAGCAAAGTATGGCAGATAGGCTTCTGTCGCCCAACGCAGCCATTGCTGGTCGCTCCACTCCTTTTGTGGTTGAGCAGGCTGCGGCGGCGGAACGAGGCTTTCAAGCTCATCCAGCGTGGCAGCCGCTTTGGGAAGTTCACCAAATGTCTGGCGAAGCTTGTGAACGAGCGTGGTGTCGAGAAGGCCGGGATCGCGCCGCATCACATCTTCGATCACACGCAACTCCGCGTGGCTCCGTCCAGACATCGTGGCTAGCGCAGATTGAAGCCACATCTGATCAGGCTCGCGTTCTGCTCGCTGCTCGCGCCAGTATTGCTCGATAGCTGGCCCGAGATCACGCAGTGCCTCGCCCCAGATCTCGCCGCTCAGCTTCAGCGGGGCCACCGGTAGGGCTTGCAGCCCCCGCGCTTGGAGCCACGGCACTGCGTAGTGCCGCAGCGCCGCACGGCGGATGAGATTGGTCGCATCCGCCGCCAGACTGCCCGCACGCAATGCACCATAGGCAGGCATTGCGATGGCCCACTGGGTAAGACAATACTGCACAAGTGGGTGCAGCAACGGCAAAATAGTGTCGCCATGGCGAATAGCCCATGCGCTCAGTTGTGACAGGTGGGCTTCGCTGACCTGGGGTTCCCCCCACACTGAGTGTAGACGCTCCCCGAGCACCCAGCCAACCGGATCGACCTCGATGCCGGGTGGCGGCTTGTTGATGGTCGCAATATCGATTGCGATCAGCACCTCAGGGGCAAACAACGAGGGCGGATCAACACCGAAGATGCGACGGTAGTCCAGTTCGGGCGCAATCTGCTTCCAGTCGACACCGGTATAGCCGTTGAAATCCTCTAGCCAGTGCAGAAGCAGGTGGCTGGTGACGTGCAGTGTCAGCGAGTTGTCGAGGTCAAGTGCCCGACGGATCGCTTGCCGTGCGGCAACATAGTCGCGTGGGCTCGCGGCTTGCATCACACCTGGTACATCACCCTTGTAATTGTGCGGGTCAGCGATAATGGTGATCATTGCTGAAACTCGTCTCGGAAGGCTTTGACAACCCAGCGCTGCTCATCGGCACCGAGCTCAGCCAGGCGTCGTCGGAAGTCGTGCCAGAGCGCTTCGCCCTGGTCGTTCGTGCGGTGTACGGCGTACTGCTCGATCTCTTCTGCCGACAGTTTGAGGGCGTGAAGGTAGCGGTCACGCAGCGACCAACTGCGCCAGCGACCGTACATCTCGCGCACCTCCCCCATTTTGGCTGGAAGCCGCTCTAAGAGTAGCGTATCCGGGTCATCTTCTCGGCCCGCGAGGGATTCATATACCAGCCGTGCATTGTCAGAGACCGCGTCTTTGGGAAGAATGACATAAGACGAGCGCCAGGCCCGCATCTGCGCTAGCAACTCGGCAGACGAGGTGACCGGGGTGATCGCGTGGAAGATCTGGCTGATCTCGATGTACAGCCCCCGACGGAGTGTATCGGGGAGGGTGCCAACACGATGACAAACACCGACAAAGCGCTCGACCGCCAGTTTTACGCCTGGCTCATCCCACTGCGTCTGCTCCAATGGGAGGCCGAGGGCAACGGGCAGCGCCTGGCTGACCAGGCGCTGCGCTGCGGTCACAGCTTCACGGTGGAGCAGCCAATGCAGGGCGTTGAGCGTCGGCGCATCGGCGTCTGGGAAGATGCTCCTGAGCTGTTCAAGATCCAGGTCGGCGACAAAGGGCGGGAGGCGGCGCTCACGCAGCCAGACGCTTAGCTCGGTGGCGACAAGCTCGGTCAGCTTTCGTCGCTCGCGTGGCAGCGTCGCTTGCTCGCGTTCGGTGGCACGCAGCACGCCCGACAACCAGCGGTATGCCGGTGCGCTCAGTGGTTCGTAGCTCGCAATTTCGCCGAGCAGGCTACGGAGTGCTTCGACATAGCTCTTGAGCAGGTCGAACTGTTCCCACTGACGAACGGGACGGCCCACCGCGCTGAGCGCACGGGGCAAGGTTGTCAGTACGAGGGGTTCGGCTTCGCCAGCCCAGTTGTTGATGTGGAAGAGCATGCTTTTCGCGTCAGCCGACAGGTCGTTTGGTTCTGGAATGGAGTAGCGGTCACGCCACTGAGCAAGCACTTCGTTCGCTGTTGCGTCGGCAGCCACGCCAACCGTGGCCCCAAACAGAGCTACAATCTGCTGCTGGACATGGCGCTGCAGCCGTGTCTCAAGGCTTGCGGCAAGGGGCAGCACCGTTTCGAGACGGCGCAG
The DNA here is from genome assembly GCF_004138165.1 of Candidatus Chloroploca sp. Khr17. GTDB lineage: Bacteria > Chloroflexota > Chloroflexia > Chloroflexales > Chloroflexaceae > Chloroploca. Next base: position 36,807 of record NZ_RYFF01000033.1, on the reverse strand, counting down.
CGCCGCCATTACCTCGCTCCTGGTGTAGCCCTGCACGCCTAGCTCTTTCGGCAACCCCTCGATCAAATCGCGACGCCACCGGCTGGCGTCATAGTCTATACGTTTGAGCATCACGACCAGGTCGTGCGCCGCCTCAGGGGTGATCTCCGTGTAGATTTCGCGGATCTGTCTGGGGCTCAGTGACTGAGCGCACGCAGGCCAACTTAGCTCACTGTTCCATGCGGCCAACTCAGTCGCAGCTTGGTCGGCGCTTACGCCGCTCACCGCTCGACCCGAGACGGTGCGCACCAGACCCTCGCGCCAGATCTCGTCACCTTGCGCAACTTCGGCCCAGGCGCGGTCAATCTCGTCACGGGCTTTCGTCAGTTCATTGAAAACCTTTTCGATCTTCTCAAGATCTTGCCAGCGCTGATACTCGACGCCGACGCCGATGACACGGCGAGCGAAGTCATCGAGCAGTGTCTGTTCGATGCTGCCGCCTACCATATTAGTTAAACGGAACAAATCCTGCGCAAGCCCCTGTAGGCGTCCTGAAGGGATGGAACCACGGTTCAACCGCCAGCGGATCACCGCCCCCCAGTGATCTTCAGGGGCATATTGCTCAGCATCGAAGAGGGCGGCCGCTCGGCGAATTGTGCGTTCTTTCAACACCACGGGTAGGTGCGCAAGCAACTCGCACACGGTCATCCAGCTGCTGAGTAAACCCTCAACTGTGGTCTGATCCCAAGCGGCGTGCTGCTCTGGTGCGCCAAGACAGCGCGGTAACTCGGTGAGGAGAACTTCCATGAGATCGCTGTCACTGCTCTGACTCTTGAGCAGGAGCTGAATCGCGTTCATCGCCTCAGGACTGCTGTCGGGCAGCAACTCGGCGATCTGCTCTACACTAAGGGTTTGCGCGAACACAGGGATCTGTTGGCGATTTAGCCATGGTTTCACTTTACTCGCAACAGCTGCTCGCAAGGTTGTGCCTGGAGGCAGCGTGAAGTCGGCCTGCCGAAGCCCTCGCTCGACCATGCCACGGAGCCAGCGCTTCTCGGGCTCGGTCAGCTTGTAGTAGCGCAGCGTGTAGTCTTGGGGCTTCTCTAGCAGCGCCTTCAACACGTTCTGATCAACCGCCAACGGACGATTTACCAATCCACTGCGCAAGATGGAGACTGAATCGGCGTTGCGAGCAATGAAGACCGCTAGGAAGAAGATGAGGATCGAGTCGTAGAGGCCGAACGGAGGCTGACGCAGCTCGCGTACGAGGGAGTTCCACGGTTTCCCGGCAGCAAGGTGATCACTCATACGCTGCCAGATGGTGCTACTGGCTGAGTTGGCACTACTCGTTGGATCAGCTAGCACAAAGACCTCAAAGGCACCCTGCGTCTTCTCTTGCTGCAACAGACCGAGCGCCACTCCGCCGATCTGCAGGATCTTATCGGACGGGTTCTTGGTGTTTTTGGCAATCTGGATATTGCCCTTCAGGATCTGCTCAACGGCTTTAAGAATCGGGCTACTAAAGCCTGTATCCTTGAAATGCTGACGGAAGCTGGTATTGGGAGTGCGCGGGAAGACCATCTCCATCACCTGACTGGCTAGCGTGGTGACCGCCTGATTGCTCAGGCCTGAATCTCCACGTCCATTAGCGAACCACTCCCACTGGCGGCGATCGATCAGGTTGCTCAACTCACGGTCGAGTTGATCTTTGTAGGCTTTGCCGAGCTTACCTTTATCCTCAAGGTAGGCTTTGCTACCTGGCTCAAGGTTGGGGTCACGGCGCACTGCATCAAGGGCCTGGTAGTCGCGCAGGGCTCTTAAGACTTGCGAGGGCGCTACGGGCACTGCCACCACCAGGCGATTGTGCAGCCTGGTGAGCTCGCGGGCAAGGCTTTGGGCCTCGGCGCGTTCTTCATCGGTCGAAGTAATGACATACCAGAGCAGACCATCCTGATTGCGCGAGTCCTCAAGATCGCTTTTCAGTCGCTCACGAGAACGCAGCGTGAGCAAATTTATGTAGTAGGCGCTGAGTTCCCGGTGAGAGCCGCGCTTGGAGTTGTAGTCCAAGGCATCGATTGGCTCTGGAGGGTAGGTTGCCTGGAGTTTCGAGGCATCGGTAGCCGAGAACTTACGCGCCTGTTCGATAATACGTTGGCGTAGACTGCTCGTGCTCACCCAGCCACGGGTTGGTAGGCTGTAGATGCCGGTCGTGCTATCGGCTTCACCTGGGGCAACAAGCGCATCCTCTTGTTCCAGCAAATTCAGTGCGACCTGGAAGTCAGTTTCGTCCGCTGAGGGGAGATTCAGCGCACGACGTAGAAAGAGTCGGGTTGGACGGAGCACCTGGTCGTTGCCGATAACTTCGCACAGGGCGACGATTTTCAGGATACGGTCGGCAAGCTCGCGCCCGGTTTCCGCCGAGCGTACCTTCTGCTCAGCGCTCTCAAAGGCGTCGAGGATGTCCGAGCGCTTGCTGAAAATGCTCTCGTGGAAGTAGTCGAATAGCCGATCAAGCGTGAGCAGGCGACGCCAGCCGGGGTAGGTGTCGTCCAGCGGCTCACGCTCGATGAAGCCGCGCAGCCCTTTGTCATCCTTGAGGAAGAGGAACATTGTCCGCTGGCTCTGCGCGACACGCTGGTTCACAAGTGGGAGAGCATACGTGCTGAATGGGTGAAGCGGGAAGGAGCCCTCAACAATCTTATCGCGAACCCACTCGCGGTTCCGCCACTGGGCCTGGAGCTGGAGCTTTCCGATCTCTCCGGCGATCTGCATCAGTTCGTCACGCTGCACGTTGGAGAGCAACTCGACCCTCTCGGCGGCTGGCAGGCGCTTGATCGTGCCGCGGATCAACTCCTCGCTCCCCTGTACTTCTAATGAGTGTTGTTTGAAGCGCCCACCCGTCCGCTCTGTCGCCTGAGCTACCGAGCCACTGCCGATACGCCCCGCCGCGCTGGCAAAAGGCTCAAGACTGGCGACAATGAAATGAATCTGGGCACGCCCTGAGGAGGCACAGCGCTCAGCGAGATTCTCGACCGCCTTCGTTTCGGCATCGACCTCGCGCAACTGCTGGTCAATGGCACTCTGGAAACGCTCAAAGAAGGCTGTAAACTCGTCACAGACCAGCAGGATACCGCTGAAGGTCCCCGCTTCGACAAGAGCCTGGGCGACCTCAGCGTACGCCTCGTGGGGTTGGCTGTATCCATAGATAGGGAAGTCCGCCCCAATGACGGTCTTGTACGTGCGCATAAAGCGTCGCAGTGCGTCGTCGGACTGCGGCCCACGCAGGGCCGCGAGGAGGCCGGTTATATCGATCTTCTCGTGCTCTTCAATTGTCTTACAAAAATCGCTATAGCGAGGATGTTGAGTACGCTGCCATGATTCAATCTGTTCACAGGCCGCAGCGTACCGCGTCTTTTGTATCAGATGGCCGAGGTTCTGCTGTTCGAGAGCCTCCTGGAGGCCATGCAAGACAAACCCCGGAAAGGACGAGACGATATCGGCTTGCAACAGGACAACCAAAAATGGCGGTTGTCCTTCGCGGCGCCGCCTGATAATCGCGGCCTGCGTCGCATCAACGCCCTTGAGTCGCTCATAGAAGGGCTGCATCAGCGGATCTTCTACGCTTCGCCCCAGGTAGTTGCAGATCATCAAGAGCAGGTCTGACTTGCCTGTGCCGAAGGTACCGACCATCGACCGCGCACGCTCGCTGCCATTCAGGTCGAGGCTGTGGGCAATCTCGGTGAAGATGGCAATTGATTGCGAGGTCGGGATGAAGCTACGGATTAAGCGCTCATTGATGGCCTCTTGGAAGAAGTCAAAGGGGAGTTGTACCGATGGTTTGAAATCGGCGTCTACACTGATGAGGTCACGGAGATAAAGAACGTCGGTGGTCATAGCTAATCTCCAGGTAATTCGCGACAGTAGCGCGCATCGCCATCAGGCAGGTAAGGCTGCAATTGTTTCAACGTGAAGAAATGCGAGACGAGGATGAGGCCGCACGGAAGGTACTGGAGCCGGGCTACGAGGCCAGCCCAGTTGTAACGCTGGGTGCGCTCCCAGGTAGCCAGCAGTGCATCGATCTCGTCGAGCACCAGAACTGGTGCGGTACAGGCTTGCGACCAACCACGAATAGCGGTTACGAACTGCGTCGGTTGGTACGCGTCAATACAGTCGGCGAGAGCGTCGAAGTAGCTCGGCGTGCCGGTATAGTCAAGGTAGTGCCATCCGTTGTGCTCACAGAGTTGTTGGGCAAGCAGCGTTTTGCGACTGCGCTGGGGCGGCCCGAGCAGCCAACCTACGCGGTAGCGCGGGGCTTCGATGCAGCAGCGGGTAAACTGCTCGCTTGCTTGTGTCAGGAGATCGCTCATAGGGTTGCGTAAAAAGTTTTGAGTAGCTGGATCGGTTCATCGCGATAGCGGCGGGTCACCGGCTCGTGTTGTGAATCGATGATCGTGACCAGGCCAAGGCTCTGGAGCATCTGGAGCAAGGCTACAATCTGATCGCGCTGTGCGGCGAAGACCCGACCTGGAAGCTCGGCCTCCTCACAAACCTGAGAGATGCGCAGCGTATCCGTGTGGGGAAAACGACGCTCCCAGGCATTGAAGAGGGCAAACGCAAAGATGTGACCCTCAGGAAGTCTGTTCAGGCTAACCTCATATGTCTGTGGCTCAACCTCCCGTATGAGGTCGAGTTTGCCCAGGGCGGCGAGGTCAACGTAGCCTTTGACGAACTGCTTACAATCGTCCTTTACGCCAGACTTATTGGTCGGTGAGCTTTCGAGCGACCGTTCAACGTAGGTTTGCAACGACTCCCGCGAGAAACGCATTCCGGGGCTAAGAAATTCGTTGAAGGCGCGATACCAGACCTCTGCCCGCTCGTTCTGGTCAGTCACGAGGTAGTAGTGCATCAGCCAGAGCGTGCTCTGTTGAGCGAGCTCCGGGTCGTGCGCGGCGATGAGGGCACCAAGCGGCGTAAGACCATACCCCTTCTCCTTCGTCTCACTCAGGCCAGCCTTGAAGAGCCACCCGACACTTCCTTCGGCTGCCGGCTCACCCGCCCCTATATATGTGGCTACCATCTTCTTTGAGACGACCTGATGCTCAGCCATGCAGCGCATGACCGCAGCGAGCCGTGCGCGGTCGGGCTTGAAATTCTGGTGGAACTTGATACTACGCATATTGCTCCCCTATAAATGGCAGATATCGCACCCCGCATCGTCGTCCTCGGCGTCGAGCGCGGCTCCGACCAGTTCGATCAGAGGCTGGTCGGGGCGGCGTGTGCGCTCAAGTTCGAGGCGAATGTGGTGTTGGGCTTTAATTTGCTCAACACGCTCGGGCTGCTCAAGTTCAGCCAGGCTTTCACGCTGACGCCAGTAGAACTTTTCACCACCGCGCTCTGTTTCGTAGGCCTTAGCTAGTTCAAAAAGATCAGGATGTCGCTCTTTAAGTCCAACCCATTCTCCTGAACGCATGTAGAAGCAAAAGAAGCATCCACTTCGCTGTCGCCAATCATAATAATTAGGTAGTCCTATTCCACTTAATTCTAATATTTTTTCAACTTCGGATATTGTAATACCGCATTCCTTGAAGGGAAAGACTGGGTGAATGTTTGGTTTTGTTGATGTGTAGCCACTTCGCTCCTCGTCTGCTCTAATGCCAACATAGCTCCAGACCGTCTCATCTTTGACATATGCCTCGAATGGCTCAATTTTTAGCTTCCGTGTACACCATCGCACTCGTGGCGATGGAAGCATGCCACCATACATGTCAAGCCAGTGATCGAAACCGCGATGATCGTTAAGCTTGATGATTGGTCGCTGTAAGAATGCTTCAAGGCGATCTAAATACTCGTATGTCTCTGGCAATTCTTTGTGGGTGTCGCAAAAGACGTATTCCAACTGTGGAATCTTGTCGCGCAGGAAGATAGCCAGGGCTGTGCTGTCTTTCCCGCCACTGAGATTGCATATATGGCGACCTGGACGCTCTGCCCAGGAGCGGACAAGCTCATCGTTTGTCATCATCGCAGGATCTCGTCTTTCTGGTTAGCCTGATCAAACAAGGCTTTGAGCAACGATGCCAGAGCTGCAGCGCGCTGGTCAGTAGAAAGTTGGTTATGCCGACCCAGTGACTCCATAAGTTCGGTACGCAGTCGTTCAACAGCGGGATCATGGGCGTCAGCATGAATGACGCGACTCAACTCGCCTTGCCCGTTGGTCAAAGCAATACGCAGGATCGGCGCTTCAGCAGGAACAATGCGTGCCGCTACCGCTAAATCTTCTGCTGTCCGAAAGCGCCGCACAAGATCAGCTAGGGCAACCTCAAAAGCTGGAATGTCACCATCATGCCACTGCTCCGGCGAGCGCTTGGCTATCAACGCAGCGACACTCTCAATCCAGGCCACATCTCCATCATCAGCGGTCTCTAGACGAACGCCAAGGGCACGGATCTGTGCATCGTTGGTTGAGTCCACAATGGCACGATGGCGTTCTTGAAGTTCACTTCGCGCCTTTGCTCCAATTGATTGTACACCAAATGCAGTACATATTTGAGTGGTAAGTCTAGCAAGAAGTTGAGGGTATGCATCCAGGAGTTCCTGACGCCCCTCGCGTAACGCAGCAATAAACACCTCAACTCGTTCGATCGCTTCTGGTTCGTCAGCACGAAATGGCTGTAAACGACATGCTCGTGGTAGGCGGTCAAACAACAATTCATCGGGCGAGCGGGCCTCGCGCAGAGCTTGTCTAATTGCCTGAGCCTTTGTGCTGAGCTGACGTGTTTGCTTGGTGTAGAAAGGCAAACCATTCAGCAAGCGAAATAGCGGCATTGCCACCGCAAGGAGCGCGGGTTGCACTGGTTGAGCGAGGGCACGGGGCGCAAGACCTTTTGCTAGGCGCTCGTATACTTGGCGGCGTACACCGTCAGCGCGACTCAAGCGTACCGCAAAATACTCTGGACGGGTGAGGAGACGCTCAAAGACGGACATGTCGGGTAGTGGCACATAGTTGCCTCGCTCATAGAGATTAATCTCGCCGGCTCTTGACATATAGAGAGCAACAAAAAGCAGAGGGATCAATCCGGCCTTCACGCCGTAAGGCGGATTCTCGAGAGTGGCAAAGACCTTAGTAAGCGGGTGCGGGTCTTCCGACTCCTCTTGAAGCAGTTGATCCAAAGCGTCCCACGTAGGTCTAAGCTTCAGAGGATTATCTGATGGGGGTGGCCCAATACGCCAAACACCCGTCTCATCCTGGTGATGTAATCCGCCTTGCTTCAGAATACTTTCGTAGATGGCGCGCTCAGGCGGATAGCCTATTAAGCCTAATTGTTCTTCGTTCGCTCGCTCAAGCATTGCTTCAACAAGATTACGACGCCCTTTCGCGGCAGCCGACGAAAGCTGACGGCGAACAATCAGTTCATTCCAGACCTGTGGTGCTAGAGGATAGGTGGCCGATGCAGCGTCGGAAAGAACATCATCTATATGCCGAGAGTTTGTCACTTTCTGCTCATCAGCTTGATGGAACCACCGACTACGCTCACTGCCATAGGTATCTGCAATAACCTGAGCAAGGGCCTCCTGCGCCTCCAGCAATCGCCCCGCCACTTCGCGCCGAGCCGCCCGATCCGTTTCGAGTTCGGGCCGTTCGTCGAGCAGAACACGCAGAGCTGCCGCATCCAGCAGCAACTCGCGTAGCTCGCGTACCCGCCGTGGCACGACCGTAATGCGCCCGGGTTCGGCCCGTCGTTGCGGATCCTGAGCCCAATGCAGCGCCTGCGCTAGTTCTTCTTCATCGGCGGGGACAACGTAGAGCAGTTCGCCATCGAAGCCAGCGACGCTGGGTAGCTCGGAGCTGAGCTGCCCCAGATCAACATAGCGCACGGCAAAGAGACGCGCAGCGCCAGTGCGGTAGCTATGCCGCCGGGCGATGCGTGGCGTGGCGTCGGCGTAGCGCTGGAGCAGGGCTGGCAGCGATGCACGCTCGCCAAGCTCACGCCGGGCCTCTTGAGTAAGGGCGTCAAGATCGAGATCACTGCCCTCCCAGATAATGTAGCTATCGCGGTGCTGCCGATACGCGAGCATCCGACGCCCCAGCAGAGCTAGGAGCGCGTCGGCCACGGCAGGGTCGTCAGGCTCGTTCGCAAGGGCGAAGGCTACCTGTGCCTGGCTAGCGCGTAGCCCCGACGAGCGTTCCAACGCACCTATTGTGCCTACAGTGGTGATGACGTCGAGCAGAAGCGGGTCGCTGTCCAAGAGAGCCGCTCGTGCCTCGGCCAATTCTGACCAGCGCTGGCCCCGCGCCCGGACGAAGAGACCTGGCCCCAGACTCGCCTCGACATAGGCGTACAGGTGGGTCAGGCGATAGGCCGGCAATGCGCCGGCAGTCGCTGGGCTGTGCGCGACGTCGCGTAGCGCCCAGGGCTCATCAGAGTGGAGGAACGCAAAGAGCGAGCGCTCGTTTTGCGCCAACTGCCGGAACAGGTTTGGCAGGGCCACCAGAACCGTCGGGTGAAGCGGGTAACTGTCGGCGACAATACGAGCCCACTCTTCCACACCGATCTCAGCCGGACGCAGCCCGAGCGCATCGGCGGCTGGCGCAAGGCGCGCTGCCCACGCCGCCCTCGCCTCGCGCAGAGGATCGCGGGCATCGGGGCGCAGCGCTGCGGCCACCATACGTATCATCTGGCTTGCTGGCTCCTGGAACGTCAGATCCACAAAGCGGCCCTGGACTTTGGCCCACTCAATTCGCCGGGTTGAACCAGCATTGAACGTGTAGCGCTCGAACGCTTGGTGCAGGATCGTCACCACCAGCACCGGCGCGTCGCCACTACGGGTTGCGGCCTCGGCAAGGCTCTGGAGCACAAACAGGTCACGTTCCTCTTCCTCACGAGCGGCATAGTCCAGGAACTGGCCTAACTCGTCCACGAGGAGGAGCAACCCCTGATACGGCCCATGCGCCCGCAGGGTTCTTGCTGCCTCGACCACAAGCGCAGCCACGCGCCCCGGATCGAGGGCCGGGTCAGAAGCCAGGGTGCTCACCTGTTGGCGCAGCACGTCGAGGGCGGGCGAACGCAGGTGTGCGCCCTCGATGGCATCACCGAGCGCCTCAAGCACCGCGGCCCGCAGCGAGCGATTATTCCCAGGGACGAGGACAGCCAGAAGTGCGGGTGCATCAAGGGGGAGCAACGCGGCAGCATCATCGACCTTCAGTGAGCCCAGCAACTGTCGCCGCGCCGCCGACTTCCGCTGAAGGAAGTGGGCGACAAAGAGGCCGAAGGCCGACTTGCCCGAGCCGAATGGGCCGATGATCGAAAAGGCGCGTTCAGTCGCCTCAGGTGCGAGGCCAGCGACAATGCGGCCAGCCGTCTGGTACACCAGGGGCGTTACCTGGTAGCCATCGAGCCGATAGCGCAAGTCGCGGAAGTCGCGCCGGATATGGATCGCCCGCGTAAAGCGCGGCGCGACCGCAATCGGTAGCTGATCAGGCATAGCGACCCTCCTGGGAGAAAGCGGCTTCAAGAAGGGAGGAGTCGAGCGTCTCTTCCTGCGGATTACGCCACGCGATCTGACGGATGCCACCGGTCTCAGTATACATAGCAGCGCTACTCGTGACGGCCTCGAGGCGGAGCAAACGCGCATGCAACGCATCTTCATCCAGGCGGAAGATGCGTCCCGGCGAACTAACCCCGTAGGCCAGTTCGTTAAAAGCAACTGTCGAGCGTCCAAGGAAGCGCGCTTGCTGGAGGGCAGCAAAGGCCACGAGTTGGTCGGGCAGATCAGGGCGCGCACCAGTCATGATTCGGTAAGTTCCCTGACCGGGGATAACCTGGAGCAAAGCGAGCTCATTGAGCGGGCACTGGAGTGCCTCCTCGACGGCGGGGCCAAGCTGAGCGACATCGGGTCGCACATAGCAGCGGAGCATGCAATCAATATCGCGTCCGAGGGTCGCGGGCGAAGGTGCCTTGCCGCCGTGCTGTGTGACGAACTGCATGATCTGTTGGGCAAGTTGTGTGGTAGTGAATTCACCACCGCGGAGTAAATTAAAAGTGTAGTACCAAGTACATGCCATCTCGGGACGTGCGACAAGGTGGTAATGGAGGATCCAGCGGCTTGTTGGCGTCACCAGAAATGGATCCCAACCGGTCTGATCATTGAAGAGAGCATCACCCAGCCACGTCGCCTGATGGAAACCGCGCTGTTCAGATCGAAAGACATGACAGACGCGGCCCCAGTGGCGGATCGACTGGGCCATATTCTTGCCGACGCCCAGGGAGACGAAGGCATCTTCCCTATAAAAGAGCTCGGGGTCAAGGCGAAGGAGATCGTATGCCTTCTTCAGCCAATTGCTGCGCAGAATGAACGTCTCGTGGCCGCTGAAGGTGAGGGCCATCGGGTTGAAATGCGGGGTTGTGCGTATCATAGGACAAGTATATACGACGTAGAGATGGTTTTGTCAAATAAGAATGAAGTCTTCTGCGAAGGCGATTGCATCATTAATCTTCCAAGCACCGATGCCAACGCATCCTCGCTGAGGGAGGAGCCTCGCAGCGACGCAAGCAGCGCTGTTTCATCGTCGTTGCGTCTGGCTCTGTGCGCCCTGGCTTGATTATTTTAACGCAGAGGCGGGGAGGCGGTGAGGCGCAGAGGTTGGCGCACCATCCCTCTGCGCCTTTGCGTCAAGCATTCCGGGCGATCTTCCACCTACGGGCGTGAACGTTCAGCACCCAGAAGAAGGTAACTCATGACGGTGGTCGTCAAACGGTTGAGGGCATCATGTTGGAAAATCAGCACGGGACGAACCCCAGCTTGCTCAGAGCCACGGATCGGATTCAGATCCGCTAGCCATATCTCACCCCGGCTGATCGTCATTGGGTATCTTCCATGTGCAACTGATCGCGATAGCTGTCCATCCCGGCTTCAGCAAGTGCACGATCCTCATCCGCACCTTCCGCATAGAGCGTCACAAGGTGTGCCTCATCAACGAGCGCCAGCGGTGTGACCCGCGTACGGAAGCGCAAAAAGGCCACATATTCTGCGACCTGCTGAAGCTCGGCCTCGCTCAGCGTGTCCAGCGCCCGAGCGACCTGTTCTTTCACTGATGCAGCGGACATACGGATCCTCCGATGAAGAGAGTCAAGCGGTGTTGAGGTATGCTGACGTATTGTACCACCGTACCCGGCTGGCGGCAGGTAGCACGCACAATAGTATACCCGATTTCAAGCACGAATCTGTGACGCTTGGCTTGCTTATGGTAACGCAGAGCCGCCGAGACGGGTAGGCGCAGAGGTTGGTGTGTCTTTGCGTCTTTGCATCTTTGCGCCTCTGCGCCTCTGCGCCTCTGCGCCTCTGCGTTAAACCGGGCGGGCGAGCATCGACTTGGCAGGTCGGACGGCGATAGCCACTTGACGATATTCCATAAGTCATATACCATTAGTGGAGTATAAATAGAGATAAGGCAAGCAGAGAAACGTCATGCTGAAGTATGTTCTCCTCGGTGCGCTAACCTATATGCCTCTCACCGGATATCAGTTGAAGCAGTTTATGGAGCGCTCGACGCAGCATTTTTGGCATGCTCAGCCGAGCCAGATCTATCGTACCCTGGATGCCCTGGAGCAGGAGGGGTTCGTAACATCGCAGCGTCAGCCACAGCAAGACCGCCCTGATCGCCGTGAGTACCAGCTTACTGACGCCGGACGTGCCGATCTCGTGCATTGGCTTGCTCAGCCAATGACTGCGCTTGAGCCAAGCAAAGAGACGTTTTTGTTGCGCATGTTTTTTTCAGCGCTGCTCGATAAAGCGACCGTGCTGACCCAACTTCGTTTGCAGCGGGCGCTGCGCCAGCAGCAACTCGCGCTTTTTCGCGGGCACATTAACCAGACGATTCGTCAAAGTGCCGCTGAACATCCGGATCTACGCCGCGATGCGCTGATGTGGGATCTGACCCGGCGCTGCGGTGAGGCTACCGAGCAGGCGATGATCAATTGGTTGGATGAAGCAATTCAATACGTCGAAAACGAATTTTGAAGTCGTAGTGTAGCGCGTGAGGATCATCTATAGAACGCCCAGAGGCTGTCCGAACTTTTCGCTCACCCGCCGGAAGCCCGCTATCAACAGATTGCATCTGAGTCGCGCTACCTTGCGCTGCGCGATGGCACTCAACTTGCGCTTGATCTCATGCTGCCCGCCGATCTGCCGCCAGGAACGCGCCTGCCTGCCCTGATGATCATGGCGCGCTACTGGCGGAGTCTTGAACTTCGTGTGCCGGATCGCCCCGGCAAAGCCCTGATTGGCCCGCGTGAAGCAACGCCGGATCATTTCCTTCCGCGTGGTTTTGCGCTGGTTATCGTTGATGCCCGTGGAACCGGTGCCTCAACCGGGGTCTGCCGAAGCCCCTTTGCCCCCGAGGAGAGCGTTGATTATGCCGAGGTTGCGGCATGGGTGCGGCAACAGCCCTGGTGCAATGGCAGCCTTGGGGCCTATGGCATTTCGTACGAGGGTGCGACCGCGCTGCGCCTGGCGGCGATGGGTGTGCAGGGGGTCAAGGGCGTCATTCCCCAAGAGATCGAGTATGATGTGTATGCCGATATTGCGCTGCCCGGCGGCATTCTGAATGCTGCGTTTATCAAAGCCTGGAGCGATAGCAATAATAAGCTCGATGCCGGCAAGCCGAGCGACCTCTTTCCACTGATGGCACGCCTGCTGACCAAAGGTGTTCGGCCCGTTGACGCTGATCGCCCAACCCGCACAATGCTCAACCAGGCGCTTGCCGAGCACCGCAAAAATACGGATGTTTTTGCCGCCCTCTCGGCCATAACCTATCGCGACGATCGGTTTGGGTCCTCGGGGTTGACGCTGGATGACATGAGTGTCTTTGCCCACAACGACGGTCTGCGTAAGCACGAGGTGCCAATCTTTGCCTGGGGAAGCTGGCTCGACGGCGCATCGGCCGAGAGTGTGTTGAGACTATTTCAAACGTTTTCGCAGCCACAGATCGCGGTGATCGGTGCATGGAAGCACGAGATGACCGCCCATGGCAGTCCGTTTCAGAAGCCAGGTGCAAAGCCCGATCCGCTTCAGGCTCAGCAATGGGCCGCGATGACCACATTTTTCCAGCATACGCTGGTGGACAATAAGCCGCCCGTCGGCAAGGTGCTGCACTATTACACGCTTGGCGAGGAGACCTGGAAGCAGACGGACACCTTCCCCTTGCCGGATACGCAATGGCAAACCTGGTATTTTGGGGCTAACCAGAGCCTGTCTACGGCGGCACCAACCGAGGCGCACGCGACCGACAGGTACACGGTTGATTTCACCGCAACGACGGGCCTGACCAATCGCTGGCATACGCAATTTGCGCGCCCGCTGGTCTACCGCGATCGGGCCAAGCAAGATCGCCGCTTGCTGACCTATACCTCGGCCCCGCTGACGCAGGATCTTGAAGTAACTGGGTATCCAATCGTGACCCTGCACGTCACCTCAACTGAAGACGACGGGGCTTTTTTTGTCTATCTCGAAGATATTGATCCACAGGGGGTTGTTCGTTATATCACCGAAGGCCAATTGCGCGGCATCCATCGCCGCCTTGCCGATACGTCACCGCCCTATGTCACCGGAATGCCGTACCATACCTGCCGACGGGCCGACGCGGCCCCGCTGCCACGCGGTGAACAGGTCGAACTCGTGATTGGCTTGCAACCAACCTCGGTACTCTTCCGGCGCGGCCACCGCATCCGTGTCGCCATCGCAGGTGCCGACAAAGACACCTTTGCCCGCATTCCAGCCCGGGCGACGCCGACCCTCCAGGTGGCACGGAGTAGCGTTGCGCCATCGAGGATCGTGCTGCCTGTGGTTTCGCGTACGGAAGCATGATCCATCACCCCATCGCCGCCATCTATGGTAGAATCCTCGCAACCCAAGGAGGAACGATGACCACCCTGACCCTTGAGATCCCAGCGGACGTGTATCAACGACTCCACGATGCGGCGCTGCGGCGTGGCGCCTCGGTCGAAGCCCTGGCCGCCGAGGTGCTGCGTACTCACCTTCCACCGGCACCCGTGAGTGAGCGTGAGCGAGTGACGGCGGTCTTACGGGCCGCCGGTTTGCTGACCGAGTTATCGCCAGAGGAAAAGGAGCGTGCGGCGCAGTCAACCCTGACGCTTGAGGAAGCGCAGGCGATCCTGAATCGTGCCGGAGGCCAGCCCCTGAGCGAGGTTCTTCTGGAGATGCGTGGGCCAAAGGGATGAACATCTTTTTTCTTGACTCGAGTGCGCTGACGAAACGGTATCTCCAAGAGATAGGCAGCGGGTGGGTGGTGGAGTTGACTGATCCAGCCGCTGGCACCGCCATTATGATTGCCGAAATTACCCGGGTCGAGGTTGCAGCGGCTCTCGCGGCACGTTGCCGCGCTGGTGCCATTGGGGTGAGCGAACGAGATGATCTGGTAAGTCTTGTGCTGCGCCATTGCGACGAGGAATACCAGCTTGTTGCCATCGAACCAACCGTCACGAGTAAGGCCGTAGCACTGACGCAGCGCCACCGGCTACGCGGGTATGACGCCGTGCAGCTCGCTGCGGCTCTGGTATCCAACGAGCTCCTGGTCGCCGCTGACGTACCCGCCCTGATCTTCGTCACCGCCGATGCTGATCTGATTACGGCGGCCCGTGCTGAGGGGTTACGAGCCGAGAATCCGAACCAGCACCTCTAACGTTTGATCAGCCGAAGGTACAAACGACCCCAAACCTCTGCGCCTTTGCGCCTTGGCGTCAACCATTGCGCCCTTGCGCCTTGGCGTCACATTGCTTGATCGTGTTGCTATAATGGCAAGCAGAACCGCGATACGTTTGGAGCATGCCTATGTCGTACCATAGCCAGCGCAACTACCGTGGTGATGCCGACCGCGCCGCCATCCTGGATCTGTGGCTGGCTGCCAGGGCGCTTGGCCAGGGCGATCCCTGGCCTGGTTTGCACGTGCTGGCAGCCGCCCTCACAGAGCCATGCGGTGCTCAGCTCTGGTGTGATCAGCACGACGAGCTGGTCGCGGCGGCGCTGCTGCTCGAAGGGAGCGTCCTTGTCTGGGCGATCCGTCCGGGTGCCGATGACGAGGCCATCGAGGTGTCTGTGCTCGCCTGGGGGCAGAGCCAGGTGGATGGCGGGGGGCTCTTTGTGCCCGTCCGCGACGATGACCTGCGCCTGGTGCAGTTGCTTGAGCGTAGTGGTTTCGCGGAGGAGCCGTGGCAGATGTTGCGGATGGTGCGCGGATTGCTCGATCCGCTGACGCCGCCCAGTCTGCCGGCAGGCTGCACGATCAGGCCCCTCAATCCTCCTCACGACCTGGCTGCGGCTACGGCCTTGCACAGTAAGCTCTTTGCCGGTGATCGCAAGCAGATCAGCGAGCGCAAGCAGCTGATGGCTGCACCTGGCTATCATTCCCAACTCGACCTGATCGCGGTTAGCCCGCAGGGCGAACTGGTTGGCTACTGTCTGGGGATGCACTACCCGGTCGCCGCGCACCACCATCCGACGCCCTCTGGCTGGCTCGAACTGATCGGCGTCGCTGCGCCCTGGCACGGGCGCGGTCTTGGACGGGCCTTGACCCTGGCGATGGTAGAGGCCATGCGTGCCGAGGGGCTGAGTCACGTGTTGCTCAGCGTCAGTGCCGACAACCTCACCGCCCGCAGGATGTTCGAGCACTGCGGCTTCCAGGTACGTCACCGCATCCGCTGGTACGTTGATGCCACGGGGTAGCTGACCCGTCTTGACGCCAAGGCGCAGAGGCGCAAAGGATACTATGCAACGAAACCCTTGCGCCCCTGCGCCTTGGCGTCAAAAGAGATTACATGAATCACGTTATCAGCATCGTTCTCTGGCTTTACGTACGCCTGGCGCTCCTCTACCCCCGTGAATTGCGCGAGGCGTTTGGCGACGAGTTCCTGGCCGTATTTGATCTGAAGCTACGCGAGGCTGGATCCAGGGGAATGCTAGCCGTCACCGCTGTGGTGTGGGCTGAATTCCGCAACCTGCCTGGCATCGTTGTACAAACTGGCTGGTCCACCGAGCGGATTCGCCCCACCTGGCAGCAGCGCGCCGCAATCTGGGCGGCGATGGCGCCGTTTCTGCTTAGCGCACTGCTTCAGGCGGGCAAGGGTCTCACCGTGGTGGGCACGCACAGCTCGGCTACCGGATAAGGATCTTTCGGCAATCGCGCCGAATTCCACCACACTTCACACACTTCTGCGCGGGTTCTCCATAAACACGCGCTATGCTAGGAGTATCAACTTACTAGGGTGCAGCAAGGGCCGCACCCCACTGAAAACTAAGGAGCACAATGATGAATGCACGTCTATGGATAACTGGCGCTCTCGGCACTGCTGGACTAGCCATGATGTTGGCGTTTGCACCCCTGAGCTCAGCCCAGGAAGCGTCTGCCGCAACAACCCCCGCGAGTACCGTCGAGATGATGGCCCACGGTCGTGGCGGCTCGGGCGGCGGCACCGGCACCGGTGTGTGCGACGAAGCGAACTTTGTGGATGCCGACGGTGATGGGGTTTGTGACAATGCCAGCAGCGGCAACCAGGGCCAGGGCAACCAGGGCCAGGGCAACCAGGGCCAGGGCAACCAGGGCCAGGGCAACCAGGGCCAGGGCAACGCCCGCAGCGGCAACCAGGGCCAGGGCAACCAGGGCCAGGGCAACCAGGGCCAGGGCAATCAGGGCCAGGGCAATGCCGGCAGCGGCAACCAGGGCCAGAGCGGCCGTAATTGCCCGTAAGACAAGCTTCAAATCCACTTGACCTTGTTTACCGTTCATTCGCAGCGAAGCTGCGAATGAACGGTAAACAATCCTGAGCGATGCTTTGCCATGTGCGAACACGGTGAACGGCTACCCCGTCGTGCGGCTGACGCGACCGTTGTGCTCATCCACGACCAGCCCAGGCTGCGGACAGTGACCCCGACTAGCGGCTTGCGCGAAAGCCCCGCTCTCTGCTAACAATCCGAGGATGATGGGAACGTGGCACGCTGATCATCCGTCGTGCCAGAGCCATCCTGGTGGGCGAGATGCCGGCGCAGCAGATCGGCGCGCTCGATCCGACCGAGCATGCGGTAGGCGTGCTCTTCATAGGCCAGAGCGAGCACGGGGATGCTGAGATCAGCGAACTGCACGAAGCACCGGTGCGTTCGTACATCAACGACCGGCTCCCAGTCACGATCGGGCAGCCGTTTCTGCACGCCACCCATCAACTCCACGATGACTCCGCTGAGGGTGAGTACCCCGAAGTGCGACCGGATCCGCTCTGTCCCTGAGAAGCCCACCGGACGGAGCACCTCGTTGGGGAATAATGTGGCGATCCGGTAAGCGCCCGCTGCGTCAGTCTGCACGTCAATGTCGTGCGCAGGCACTGCCACGCCCTGCAGCGCAAAGCTCATACTGCCGGTTAGTGCCCAGACGATGTCTGTCACAGCAAGGCGATCAGCAAGCGCCCGCAGCGCCGCGACGTGCTGCGGTGAAATCAGCTCAGGGTAATGGGTCTGGTCGCTCATCCTAGCGTATCGGCTCGCCACCAGGAAACGCAGGCAACGCGAGCAGGTGCGATGTCTGATGCAGATGGTGCTGTAAATGGACAACAATGATGCGGAAGGTGTCAAGGAGACTGTAGGTGACAAACCACGCCGCAGGCGAGGTGATGATGATCGAGCGCAGATCCAGGTCGCGGCAGCGCTCCATCAGGCTGATCAGTTCACGTTGCTCGGCGGCAAAACGCGCCATCACATCACCAGAAACGCTGGTCGTGCTGGGAAGGAAGACCTTCGGTGCCTCAACGCGCCCTTTGGCTCCGGGTAGCAAAGCCCGAATGAGCAACGGGCCAAACAGCCCCGGCAGAAGGGGCACCTGCTCCCAGAAGGTGGGCTTCCTGGTTCCCGCAAGAATCTGCTCGATCGGCGCAAAGTAGCACCTATTCACGGTCATCACATGCTCAACGCAATAGCCAATGCTCCACTCCTCAGGATGGGGTTGCCAGTTCAACTGAGCTTCGCTCAGATGCCCAAAACGCCGCTCAAACTCGGCGCTTACAGCGACAGCTTCGGCGATCAGATCCGGCAATTCAGCGGTCTCAATCGTGATTGACATAATCCCTCACTAGTCTGGAACGTACGTTTTCTGGCGTCCTCAGCCGTCGACGAATGGGGGCCACGAAGAAACGAGTAATTGCGTCACCAAGCCTGTCTTCGTATATTCGTGAGGGTTCTTCGTGGTCGGCGGCGCTACCAGAAAACTTTGTTGACACACTACGCACTTCATCGGAATATGTAGTTCACACGCGAATCAGTCGTGGGTAACGGACGTATTCCAGGTTGTGTCACCCTGAGTACCACGTGGCCCATGGGCCGTGGTACCCCGAAAGACCTTACAGGTCTTGAAGACCTGTGAGGTCTCAGGCGAAGGATCGCGGGCGTGCAAATGACATAGGCATAGGCTCGCACGCGCTACCTAAGTATAGCCTGGATCGGCCTCGAGTGTGAACAGGTACCGCCTAACGCACCCTTGCCATGCAAGGGCAAAAGAGGGTATAGTTACCGCAGTTTCCACACCTTGATTAAAGAGAAGACCAAGTATGGCCAAGCCTGTTATCTTGACGGTTGATGATGACCCGAATGTGCTCAGTGCGGTGGCACGCGACTTGCGGCGTCGGTATGCGGAACAGTATCGCATTGTGCGCGCTGATTCGGGGGCGGCGGCGCTCGAGGCGACCCGTGAGTTGCGTCAGCGCGGTGAGGCGGTGGCGCTCTTTCTGGCTGATCAGCGCATGCCCGGGATGAGCGGGGTTGAGTTTCTGGCGCAGGCGATGCCGATCTTTCCGCAGGCGCGTCGGGCGCTCTTGACGGCGTATGCCGATACCGAGGCGGCGATCCAGGCGATCAATAGCGCCGCGGTGCATTATTATCTCTTGAAACCCTGGGATCCCCCCGAAGAGCAACTCTATCCGGTGCTGGACGATCTGCTCGAAGAGTGGCAGGCGAGTCATAGCCCGATCTTCGAGGGCATTCGCCTTCTCGGCCATCGCTGGTCGCCCGAGGCGCACGCACTCAAGGATTTCCTGGCACGCAACCATGTGCCCTATCTCTATTTTGATCTCGAAACTGATCCGCAGGCCCGCGAGTTGCTCGAACAGTATGGGCAACCCGAGCCGAAGTTGCCCCTGGTTCGCCTCGTTGATGGGCGCTGGTTGGTGGCACCGACGGTCGCCGAACTCGCCGATCAGGCTGGATTGTTGCGCCAGGCGGCGCAGACGCACTATGATCTCGCGATCGTCGGCGGTGGGCCAGCCGGTCTTGCTGCCGCTGTCTACGGTGCCTCCGAGGGTCTGCGCACCGTCTTGATCGAGCGCGAGGCGCCGGGTGGTCAGGCCGGGACGAGTTCGCGGATCGAGAATTATCTTGGCTTCCCTTCAGGTCTCAGCGGGGGCGATCTGGCGCGGCGGGCTGTTGCCCAGGCGCGCCGCTTTGGCGTCGAGATCCTGTCGCCCGTCGAGGTGGTCGGGATGCGCATTGATGGGCCGTACCGCTTTCTTCAGCTGAATGATGGATCGGAAATCAGTACTTTTGCCGTTGTGGTTGCGGTCGGGCTTTCGTACCGCAAACTCGATGCCCCCGGGATCGAGCAACTGACCGGGGCCGGGGTCTACTATGGAGCTTCGTTGACCGAGGCGCTCTCGTGTCAGGCGCAGCCGGTCTTCATCGTGGGGGCGGGGAACTCGGCGGGCCAGGCGGCGATCTACCTGGCCGAGTATGCCGAACGGGTGATTATGCTGGTGCGCGGCGACTCGCTGGGGGCCAAGATGTCGCAGTACCTCGTCGATCGCATCGAGGCGAGCCTTAATATTGAAGTTCGCCTCAATAGCACAGTGAGTGCGGTGCATGGCAGTGCTCACGTCGAGGCGGTGACGGTGCGTGCCCCGGATGGGGGTGAAGAGCGTTGCCCTGCGGCGGCGCTCTTTATCTTTACCGGTGCGATGCCGTGTACCGGCTGGTTGACCGAGATCGTCCACCTCGACCGACAAGGTTTCATTCCAACCGGGCCGCAGGTGTTCGAGGAAGGTCGACGGCCAAAGGGGTGGGATGTTGACCGTGAACCCTTTTTGCTCGAGAGCAGCGTGCCCGGCATCTTTGTCGTCGGCGATGCCCGCGCAGGCTCGGTCAAACGAGTCGCCTCGGCGGTTGGTGAAGGCTCGATTGCGGTGCAGTTTGTCCACCAGCACCTCGCGCGACTGCGTTAGGTTGGGGATCGGGGATCGGGGATTGGGGATCGGGGATCGGGGGGCACCGGTTAGATTCTGCCGTCGCCCTGAGTATCACATGGCCCACGGCCAGTGGTGCCGCGAGAGACCTCACAGGTCTGTCAGACTTGTGAGGTCTGGTTGAGCGGATTCATTTCTTGAAAACCATCAGGCCGACGGGAAGTTCATTAGTGGTCTGTGAAATAAGTTTTCTGGCGTCCTCAGCCGTCCACGAATTGGGGCCACGAAGCAACGAATAATTGCGTCACAAAGCCTGTCTTCGTCTCTTCGTGAGGGTTCTTCGTGGTCGGCGGCGCGACCGGGAAATGTAGTTCCCAGACTATTTCATGCGCACAACGGCATCAAGTGGCAAGCGAATCGGGCGCGTGCTTTGGCCTTACAAGAGCGGTATGAGGTGGATTGATGCTTACAAGCAGTGAGTTGGCCGGTTTGCCTCTCTTCGAGGATCTGACCGATGATGAGCTTGCGTGGGTCTTGGCCAATAGTTACGAGCAGGCGCTTGCGGTTGGCGAGGTCTTTATGCATGAAGGCGATCCGGCCGATCGGTTTTATGTGGTGCTTGAGGGTGAATTGCAAATTGCGCGGACGCTTGATGGTACCCGCAAGGTCATGGGAACAACCCCGCGGGGCATTATCGGTGGTGAGATTTCGCTCTTGAATGCCGTTCCTTCGATGGTAACCGTGCAGGCGATTGCCCCTTCACGCATCCTTGTGATGGGGGTGGAGGCCTTTCGCCAGATGTTTGCGGCTGCCCCGACGCTCGGCTCAAAGGTGCTGCAGATTGCATCACAGCGGATGTATGGCTTTGCCTCGATGCGCCAGCAGCAAGAGAAACTCGCGGCCCTGGGCCAACTGTCGGCAGGCCTAGCGCACGAGTTGAACAATCCGGCTTCGGCAGCGCGCCGCGCTGCGGTCTCGCTCCGCGAGATGTTGCCCTCGCTGCAGGCACGTGCGTTGCGGCTTGGGGTAGACCATCATCATCTACCGCTTGAGCGTTTGACGCGCTTTCAGGGGCTCTTGATCGAACGTCAAGAGAGCCTGCCGCCCATGTCGAGCCTCGAACGCTCTGATTACGAAGATCAGTTGGGGGATTGGCTTGACGACCATGGGGTTGCCGAGGCGTATGCGCTGGCGGCACCGCTTGTTGCGGTAGGCGTCACGGTCGCTGAACTTGCCGGGTTGATTAGCGGGCTTGAGGCCGCTACGTCCACCGAAACGCTCGGCTGGATTGCCGAAGCAGCCACCGTTGATGGTCTGCTGGCCGAGCTTGAGTTGAGCACGCGCCGCGTCGCTGAACTCGTCGCAGCGGTGAAAGCCTACTCGTATATGGATCAGGCTCCTATTCAGGAGGTTGATCTGAACCGCGACCTTGCCCACACCCTCGTCGTTTTGCGTCACCGCCTCAAAGGAATCACGGTTGTCAATGAGTATAGCCACGATCTGCCGGCGTTGATGGGGCGCGGTGGCGAACTGAACCAGGTCTGGACCAACCTGATTGTCAATGCCGCCGACGCGCTGAAGGGCAGTGGCACGATCAAGATCATCACGCGCTGCGAGCACAACTTCGCCATGGTCGAAGTCGCCGACGACGGCCCCGGCATTCCCCCCGACGTCTTGCCGCGTATTTTTGAGCCCTTTTTCACCACCAAAGGCGTTGGCACCGGAACGGGCCTCGGGCTTGACATAAGTTACCGAATTATCACCCAGCACAACGGCACGATTGAAGTCCAATCGCAACCTGGTGCGACCCGTTTCATCGTGCGGTTGCCGGTGAGTGCTTCCGGCGCGAGCGCGTAGGGGTGTATACTATTGTATGGATACGCCGATGAGCACCTTCAAACAGGCTAGATAAGGATTGATCGATGCGACGGACAATGCTCCTCTTCTTTGCGCTCCTGGCCGCCTTTGGGTTAGCGGGATGCGGTACGACAACGACCCCTGCTGCGGCACCGCCGCCTGCGGCACAGGTTCCCCAGGTGGCCGAAATCAGCGTTCAGCAACTCAAGACCTCGCTTGACGCTGGCGACCCGATCTTTCTGCTTGACGTACGAACACCCGCCGAATTCGCGGGCGACGGACACATCCCCGGATCGGTGCTGATCCCCGTCGAAGAACTGGCCTCGCGGATGGCCGAGGTACCCAGCGACCAACCCATTGCCTGCGTCTGTCGTTCTGGCAACCGGAGCATGACGGCCTGCAACATGCTGGCGGCCAACGGCTTCGACGTCGAACTCTACAGCATGGCCGGCGGCATGCGCGCCTGGATTGCTGCCGGTTTCCCGTATGAGTAGATCATAACCAAAACGGTCGGGAGGGTCTCAGGGAGGGCAAGCCCTCCCTCAAAAAACCACGCACCTTCCCTTCCTCCGCAATGCAGCAAGCGCAGCTTGCAAGCATTTAAGGCACCCAATACGGGTAGATGTCCTCGCCCGTGTCGGCAAAGATCTGTTGCAGGTTGCTGCCGTCCCGGTCGATGAGGTAGATTTTGCTTTGGCGCTCGTCGCCTGTTGCGGGCGTGGCACTGAACATCAGGCGTTGCCCGTCGCTTGACCACGATGGGTTGGTTGCGTTGCCGATGTCGTTTGTCACACGCTCAGCTGGCCCACCTTGCACAGGGATGCGATAGATGTTGCTCTCGCCATTGCTGCGACGCTCCGCAAAGGCGATCATGCGCCCGTCGGGTGAGACCGCTGGTGCGCTGAGTCTGCCCTCGGTGCGGTAGAGCTCGACCGGGGCGGTGTTTCCGTCGAGCGTGAGAAGCATCAGCGCCGAACTGGTTTGTTCCTGAACCACATAGACCAACGCTGTGCCGTCGGGAAGCCATGCCGGGTGGTAGTCGTGGCTGGGGCTGTCGGCCAGCATGCGCGTGTTGCTTCCATTTGCATCCATCACATAGAGATCGAGATTGTTCAGGGGTCCGGCGTTGTAAGCGATGCGTCGCCCATCAGGGGATGGCATCGGCGTGCCGTAATTCCAATCTGGCTTCGGTGGCATCAGTTCCCGCCGCTCCATCGTGGCGAGATCGAGGCGCGCAATGCCGTACGTATCCCTGTGTTTGAAGAGGTAGACGAGATAATTTTCGGTAGGCGCAAAGATGGGCGCCACTTCATCCTGGGGGCTTTGGGTGAGGTTCCACGGCGGCCCGCCTCCCGCATCCGCCAGAAAGAGGTCGTAGCCACCTTCACGATCCGAAGCAAAGACCAGCCGACCCGAGGGCAGTTCGACCAGGGGGATGAGTGTTGGCGGCGGAGGCGTGCCTGGGCCATTTCCAATGACAAAAACGATGATCACGCACATCAAAACGAGTCCCGCCAGACCCGCCACTATATCGTCGGGCTTCATCGGTTGCCCTGACGAGCGCTTGATCAGCGGGGGAGGATCGCGCAAGATCAGCAGCGCTTGCGCTGCGCTGGCCGGGCGATCAGCGGCCCGGAGTTGCAGCAGCGCCATGATCGTCTTCTCTAAGCGTGGCGGGACGTTGGCGAGGTGACTGCTTGGAGGCGTAAGCGCAGCACCACCGAGGCGTATGTACACGTTGGGTGGACTTTGCCCAACCAGCAACTCATAGGCAATCATGCCAAGACTGTAGAGATCGCTCTGGGGGCTGGTCGTCTGACTCAGAGCTTGCTCTGGTGAAGCATAATCAGGCGTTCCAAAGCCCTTGGCCATTTTCTGCGTCACATTATCCAGTTTGGAAATGCCAAAATCAATGAGGATATAGTCGTCTGCGTTGTTACGGATAATATTCCGTGGCTTGAGATCGCGATGAATCACCTGGTGCTCGTGGCATCTCTGGAGCTGATCCAACATGACACTCAAAAAGCGCTCGACACTCTCGGGTGCCCAGGGGAGTGCGCGCACCTGATCGAGCGTCTTGCCCTCGATATACTCCATCACCAGGTAGACTTCCGAGCCCTCCTGGTAGGCACCATAAAATCTTGGCACAAAACGCAGCCCTGCGAGGCGCTGGCTGATCGTCTTGATCTCATTTTTGATCAACTCTTCCTGCGAAAGCGTCCCAACCCGGAGCTGTTTCACGGCCACACGTCGATGGGACTTCTGATCGTAGGCATAAAAGACGGTGCCAAAGCCACCTGAGGAAATGATCCCGTTTAGCAGGTACTGGCCATTCACGAGCACGACCCGCCGACACTTCTTACAGCGACCCTCGCGGTTGTAGCTGAGGGGGGCACGGCAGTGGCAACAAGTTGTGGTTTGCGTCACCATACGGTTCGAGGGAACGATGCTGGGTGCGTGTTCGCGGTGTAGCCACGCGTACGTACCCGAAGCCTTTTATCAACCGATTAAACCATACGATCCAATGTGGCAAGAATAGTATGTATGATAGCAGTATACCAGTTATCTTCATCAAGATACCCATCCTCATCTAGATCATCGCCAGCATAGCGAAAGTGGATCCCCTCCAACGCTTGGCGAATGCGTGCGGCGTAGGCTTGCAACTCCTCGCCTTCGGCGGGTGGATGGTCGTGCAAGATGCGGCGCGTGTCCCGCCAGGCATGGCGAAACCAGCGCAAGCCATCTCCTTCCGTGCGGCACGACCACTCGTGTACCCACATGTCCAGGAGAACCTCTTCAAACTGCTGGCGGAACGCTTCGGCGCTCGTTGGGGCTGGGCGCTCTGGATAACGGGCGGCGGCAGCAGCATCTTGCGCTGCCCACATCTCCAGGAACACGTCCTGCAACTCATCGCGTGCCTGTTGATCGTTCGCCTGGTCAAGTCTCGCTTGACTTTGGGCCGATAATTTCTTCTCCCTACGCTTGCGCCTGCTCATTGACGTCTCCTTCCATATGCATGCCGATCAGAAGGTGTCAGTGTTCTGCGTATCATCATCATGATAGCGCTCCTGGTTTCAATTTTCCTTGACAAAATAGATCTTTTGTGCTAAAATAGTAGAGACATCCCCCCCTCATATTGCCATCTTCAGCAAGCAGAGAGAGAGGAGCAAGACTATGCCCCGTGTGGTTCATTTCGAGATCTGTGCCGATGATCCGGAACGTGCGAGCAAGTTTTATGCCGATGTGTTTGGTTGGCAGATCAGCAAATGGGATGGGCCAGTCGATTATTGGATGACCGCGACTGGGTCGCGTGAGCAACCCGGCATTGATGGTGGCATCATGCGTCGCGAGTCACCAACGATGCCTGGGGTGATCAACACCATTGATGTTGCGTCGGTTGATGCCATGGTGGAACAGATCGTAGCTCATGGCGGTAGCGTGGCGATGCCCAAAATAGCCGTTCCGGGGGTAGGCTACATGGCGTATTGTCTTGACACCGAGGGCAATATGTTCAGCGTGATGGAGGAAGATCTGTCTGCGGTGTAGATTTAATCTAAGACCTCACAGGTCTTCAAGACCTGTGAGGTCTTAGGCATGACCATGCCGCCCCTGCAAGCGTAGTGGTAAAATGAAGATAGACGGCAAGGTTTATATGCGCTGATGAGGAGCAACAGATGGCAGTTTTGGTGAAGGATGAACGTGGACAACCAAGGGTGACGACCACCGATGTGCCGCCACTCAACTCGGGCGACCGGCTCTCACAGGCAGCTTTCGAGCAGATCTATCGTGCCCACCCCGAACTCAAGAAGGCCGAGTTAATTGAAGGAGTTGTCTACGTGGCTTCACCGGTGCATTTTGAACATCATGCCCGCCCTCACAGTGATATTGTCACGTGGGTTGGGGTTTACCGTGCGGCTACCCCCGGCGTCATTGGGGCCGACAATGCGACGGTGCGGCTGGATTTCGAGAACGAAGTGCAGCCGGATGTCTTGCTGCGCCTGCTCCCCGAGCGAGGTGGTCGTTCACGGGTGAGCCCGGATGACTATCTGGAAGGTGCGCCCGAGTTGATCATCGAGGTTGCCGCGAGCAGTGCGGCCTACGATCTGCACGACAAGCGGCGCGCCTATGCGCGCAACGGGGTCGCCGAATACCTGGTGTTCAGCGCCTACGAGCAAGAAGTCCACTGGTTTGCCCTGCGTGAGAGTGTCTACACGCCGTTAGCGCCCGATAGCGAGGGCCTGCTGCGCAGCGCGGTCTTTCCCGGGCTCTGGCTTGATCCGGCTGCACTCTGGCGGGGCGACCTGGCCGCCATGCTGGCTGCCCTGCAGCGCGGCCTCGCGAGCCCCGAGCACGCCACGCTTGTCGCACGCTTGCGTGACGGGGCGACGGGGTAAGGAAATTGCTCTCTTCCCGTTGTGACTGGCCTGGGGTGAAGTGTCAACGACCGTGGTCAGAATGGCCGCAAGCACCGGGGTGGTGCACTGCGAGGCGACGAGCCCGAAGGCCAGGCCCAGGGCCAGGGCACCGGGGAGGCCACGCCAGGTGATCCGGCAAGGCAAGGTGCCGAACCAGATCGGCATAGGCAGGTTGATCATCCCCAGCAACTGCAAGCCGATGCACGCCCTTGAACCCGTGTTTTCATTCAGATCACCAGGTTAAAGAGATAGCCGACCAGCATAATCCCGGTTGCCACGATCGCCACGAAGGTCGCGATCAGACGTGGCTTGAGCACCCGCCGCAGGATGATTATTTCGGGCAAACTCAAGGCGACCACTGACATCATAAAGGCGAGCATGGTGCCCATCGCCGCCCCTTTGGCCATCAGTGCATCAACCACTGGGATGACCCCGGCCACGTTCGAGTAGAGCGGTACGCCCAGGATGACCCCCGCTGGGACTGACCACCACGCCTCTTTCCCCATGATTCCCGCCAAGGCATCTTCGGGCACGAACCCGTGAATACCTGCCCCTATCGCGATCCCAATCACGACATAGGGCCAGACCTTGCCGACAATCTCGCGCACTTGCTCCCAGGCTTCGTCGAAGCGACGTGTCCAGGTGTACTGCTCCTCAGCGACCGCCCCGTCACCGCCGCGGATCTCCCAGACGAAATCCTCGACATGGCGCTCCATGTTCATCCGCCCGATGATAATCCCGGCAATGATCGCGATCGTCATCCCGGAGACCACATAGAGTCCGGCCAGTTGCCAGCCAAAGAGACCCAGGAGCAGCGCCAGGGCGACGCCATCAACCATTGGTGCGGCGATCAGGAACGAAAAGGTAACGCCTAATGGCACGCCAGCTTTGACAAAGCCGATGAAGAGCGGCACCGCCGAACACGAACAGAACGGCGTCAGTACGCCAAGCCCGGCCCCGATCACGTTGCCGACGCCCTCACGCTTGCCGCCCAGGGTCTGGCGTACGCGCTCTGCGCTAAAGAAGGTGCGCAGCGTGCTGATCGCGAAGATCATACCGGTCAGCAGCAGCAGGATCTTGGGTACATCGTACAGAAAAAAAGCGACCGCATCGCCTAGCCGCGAGTCAGGCGCAAGCCCCAAGAGCGCGAAGGTCAGCCAGTCAGCCAGGGGCTTGACACTGTTATAGGCGATCAGCCAGAGCGCTGTAACGCCACTGACGATCAGCCAGGCGCGGGTATCAGCGCTGCGCTGCGCTTTGGCGGGTGAAGGCAATGATTGAGCCATTGCGGATAACTCCTAATATGCAAATTTTTGAATATACCCGACACAAAACAGGGTTTTGACCAGATTGACCCGACGGGGATACGGGGGCTATGCCCCCGCAAGCACTCGTCACTTTGCCAGCCAACCGGCGATCTCGTCCTCGTTAGGGATGCGGCCCGAGGCGACGAGCACGTCATTGACCACCAGACCAGGGGTTTTCAGAATGTTCCAGCGCATCATCTCGCCGTAGTCGGTCACCTTCTCGACTTCACCGTCCAAACCGCAGTCAGCGAGCACTTTTTGGACACGCTGCTCGAGCCGTTTGCAGTTGGTGCAGCCAGAGCCAAGCACTTTGACGTTCAACATGGGATCTCCTCTATAGACAATAAGCGTAGCGGATAGGTGTCTTGCTCGAGCGCCGGGCTACAACGTGGGCAGGGGCAGTCAACGGCGAGGCTTGTTTCGGGTGCCTCGTCACCACCAACGATGGCTCGTGCCGTGTCGAGCATGGTCAGCACCTCAGGCTGCGTGATGCGGTAGTAGCTGTTCAAGCCATCGCGTCGGTCGCTAATCAGGCCCGCTTTGCGCAGCACGGCAAGCTGCTGCGAGACGTAGGCCTGCCGCTGGCCCAACTGGGCCTCGAGGTGACAGACACACTGCTCGTCGTTGCGTAGCAGATCGAGGATCTGCAGCCGGACGGGATGCATCAATGCTTTGAAGATTTGCGCGTGGCGCTCGGCGGTGGAGTTGTTCATAGGAATAGTATATGCCTTTTTTTGCATATGCTCAGTATTGTTAGCTTCACCTTTGGTAGTGGTGCGGCAACCGAATGCGTTGCTACTAGACTTGATCGGCAAAGCGCTGGGCAAGCTCCTGGCGGAGACCTTGCCCCAGATAGCGTTTCTCCCCGCCCCCGGGATGGGTCGGCGATCCGCGTTCCCCCCCGTGGGCGGCATCATGGCCCCGTAGGGGCGCAGCAGCGCCTGGCCTGCCCCTTGCCCACAGGCCTGCCTGGTGGCTGCTGCGCCCCTACCCTGGTGATCGGGCGATGCCCGTTCACGGGATTGGTTGATGACCGGATGCTCCCCGCCCCCGGGATGGGCCGGCGATCCGCGTTCCCCCCGTGGGCGGCATCATCGGCCCCGTAGGGGCGCAGCAGCCCCTAGCTCACCCCTTGCCCACAGGCATGCCTGATGGCTGCTGCGCCCCTCCCCTGGTGATCGGGCGATGCCCGTTCACGGGATTGGTTGATGACCGGGCGATCCCCGCCCACCAGGGTTGTTACCGTCTGACCACTGGCGCTGTTCGCCGGGTGCAGCGCGGTTGGCCCAGCGACGACCCGGAGCACCACAGCGGACTGCGCCGACTCGCTCAGGCCACGCAGGAGACCTTTGCAAGCCAAAAGCCGAGCCATTGACGGCCACGGCAGGAAGATGCAATCGCCCTGGTTGTTCGGGTCGCTGTAGCTGCGCTACAGATGACACCGTGGTACAATGAAGATGTCTGTACTGCGTTGGGAGGAGAAACGGTATGCACCGCACCATTGATGTCATCATTCATGCCGACGGCACGATTGAGCCGCTCGAGCCGCTTGCTGTCTCTGGTTCGCAGCGTGCGCTCTTAACCATCCTAGAGCAAGCTCCCGCAGATGGAGGTGCCGTCGTTGATGATGACGAAGTGATCGATGCGCTCCTTCTTGCCGCAGGGCTTCAGCATATACCAGAAGATATCCCCGCCGACCTTGAGCCGCTTTCAGAAGAAGCCGTAGACGCTTTGTGGATGCGTATCCCCGCTGGGACGCCGCTCTCTCAACTCGTGATTGAGGATCGCGAGGAGACCTTCTGATGCCGGTATTCTACGCGGACAGCAGTGTCCTGGTAAAACGTCACGTACCTGAGCGAGGATCGGCGTGGTTTCGTGCGTTGACCGCACCTCGTGCGGGTCATCGTATTGAGACAGCGCGGCTAAGCCTCGTCGAGGTTGTCAGTGCGTTCAATCGGCGGGTGCGCGAAGGCACCCTGCAACCTGATGACTATCGAATTCTACGGGATGACTTTCTGGCCCGCTGCCGCCGAACCTACCGGCTCGTTCCAATCACAAACATGCTGCTCAAACGCACCCGAAGCTTGTTAGAACGGCATCCGCTACGCACCTACGATGCATTGCACCTTGCCTCCGCCCTTGAAGTGAATGGACAACTGGTCGGCTCGCAACGAGATGCTCTCATCTTCCTCGCCGCTGATCAGCGCCTGATTACGGCTGCATTAGTCGAGGGCCTCCAGGTTGATAACCCAAACAACTACTCTTGATGGGTACCTGCGATGCAAGCCGTACTCGGCGTGGTTGACAGAAACCATGGTTCAATCCATAACCATGCCCCTACGGGTGCGAGGATCCTCGCATCCGCGTAGACGGCACATCGCGGCGTCGGGGCGCCGCAGCGCCTGGCCCGTCCCTTGCCCACAGGCATGCCTGATGGCTGCTGCGCCCCTCCCCTGGTGACGGGGCGATGCCGGTTCCCGGGATGGTTGATGCCCGAACGATCCCGGTTCACGGGATGGGCGGCGATCCGCATTCCCGCCGTGGGCGGCATCATCGCCCCGTAGGGGCGCAGCAGCGCCTGGCCTGCCCCTTGCCCACAGGCATGCCTGATGGCTGCTGCGCCCCTCCCCTGGTGATCGGGCGATGCCCGTTCCTTCCCCCCCCGTGGGAGGAAGATCCAAGCACGGGCCTACTCACGACCCAGGCGCTCGTCGGCCAACGGGCCACTGACCGATTCGATGCGTTGCGCCCCGCCGGTGTACATGCGCAACTCGCTGTCGCCATCGGGGATGGTCAGCCAAACCCGCCCAAGCATGAGCGTATTGCTGGTAAAATCTACCTCGTTTTCGATTTTGATCTCCGCACCGGTATCGGGGTTGCGGAAGCGCAGCGAGACCATCACCAGGGCCTGAGTCCCCTCATCCAGCCCGTCCATGTAGCCATACTTGCCCGTAACCTCGCCAAACAGGGCCTGCATCTCCGCAGATCCGGGGGTG
Source organism: Candidatus Chloroploca sp. Khr17 (assembly GCF_004138165.1). Taxonomy (GTDB): domain Bacteria; phylum Chloroflexota; class Chloroflexia; order Chloroflexales; family Chloroflexaceae; genus Chloroploca. Next base: position 6,031 of record NZ_RYFF01000033.1, on the reverse strand, counting down.
AACACGAGAGTGTGTGGCTGTGGGTCATGCGCATTGCCGGGGGTTTCGTAGAAGCGCCATGTTGCGCCGCCAAAGAAGTCGCGCATGGCCTGGTAGACCACTTCGGCATCATCGCTGGCGATACAACCCTCGGAGGATGATGACGCTGTGCCGATGGGGCAGCGTTCCAGTGCGACCTTCCCAAAATCGAAGACTGTTCCAGAAGCATCTTCGACCCGCCCGACCATTATCCAACCAGGGGTTTCGAGCACTGGCGTAGCAGTGGCGGGGAACAGTTCCGCAATGACGGTGGCGGCTTCTGCGGTGGCAATCGCTGGGTCGGGGGGAACACTCGGCGGCGCACTGGTTGGCGCAGCGGTGGACGCACTGGTTGGTGCGGCGGTTGGCGCGTCGGTCGGGGTCGTGGAGGTGGCGGCGGGTTGGGTGCCGCAGGCGCTGAGCAGCAGCATAACACCGAGTAGCAGCGCGAGGATCAGGCGACGGGTGGGCATACTTCTTCCTTTGCGATGATCAGACGGACTGCCACGCCCTCGTGTTGGGTGACCGGCTCTGGGTTGCATCACGCTGCGGCAGTTTGACCCGCCGCCTGCAATGCTCCGACGCCTGGCCCCAGGATCAAGGCGTGCAGCAACATACCTCTACCCTAGCAAGAGCCGGTGCTTCCCGCAATACAGGCAAGCTTCCACCTGGCTTACAGATCAGGGAGATTCCATCCTTCCGTTGGTGGGGGCCGCCCGACCTGCGGGCGATCCGTCGGCCTGGCGGCCCCTACTAACAGAAGATGCAATCGCCCTACGTACGCACGCAACCGTCCTTGCGTGCGTACGACGGTTGTGGTACAATGTAAAAAGAACATAAGTTCTTTTCTGGTGCTCGTTACGCGTTCACCCGCACGGGACGAGCCGCCTGTCCACTGAGGTTACGCGATGGCGCTCGATCATGATGGCATCTTCAAGCAACTGCTCAGTTCGTTTCTCGTCGAGTTTCTCGACCTCTTTGCCCCGGATATCCTCGCGCTGCTTGACCCTGACACGCTGACCCTGCTCGCGCCCGAGTCGTTTGTGGACTTGCTTGATCCGGATCGCCGCACCGCTGACCTGGTGGTCCAGGCGCAGGGGCGCGAGGGGCTGGCGACCTTCCTCATTCACCTGGAGCATCAGGCTCAGCACGATGCCCAGTTGCCCCGCCGGATGTTTCGCTACTTCGCCAGGTTCTATGACCGGTACGACGTTCCGATCTATCCGATCGCGCTCTGTTCGTATCCCAGCCCGCGTCGGTTGGCCCCCGACCGACATCAGGTCACGCTTGGCCCCCATGAAGTGCTCCGGTTCCAGTACCTCATGATACAATTGAACCAGTTGGACTGGCGCAGCTATCTGCGCAGCACGAATCCGCTGGCGGCGGCCTTGATGGCGCGGATGCGAATGGCGCGGGAGGAACGCTGGCAGGTCAAAGCGGCATGTCTGCGCATGCTGGCGGGGTTGCCCGTGACAGCGGCGCAGCGGCGGATGCTGGCGGCCTTTGTGAGCATCTATCTCCCCCTGAATGACGCAGAGACCCGTCGGTTTGAGGCGGAAGTTGCCACATGGCAGACACCAATCCAGGAGGCAGTCGTGGAACTGATCACAGAATGGGAATTGAAGGGGCGGCAAGAAGGGCGACAAGAAGGGCGACAAGAAGGGCGGGAAGAAGGGCGGCAAGAGGAACGCCAGGCTCTGCTCCTTCGCCAACTCACGCGCAAACTTGGACGATTGCCTGAGGCCACCCGGCGTGAGGTCGTGGCCTTGACGCCCGCGCAGTTGCTGCGCCCCTCCTACGGGTGCATCTGTGAGGATCGTTGCATCCGCGTAGGCGGCATCATCGCCCCGTAGGGGCGCAGCAGCGCCTGGCCCACCCCTTGCTCAAAGGTATGCCTGGTGGCTGCTGCGCCCCTACCCTGGTGACCGGATGATCCCCGTTCACGGGATGGTTGATGACCGGGCGATCCCCGTTCACGGGATGGTCGGCGATCCGCGTTTCCCGCCGTGGGCGGCATCATCGCCCCGTAGGGGCGCAGCAGCGCCTGGCCTACCCCTTGTTCAAAGGTATGCCTGGTGGCTGCTGCGCCCCTACTGGTGACCGGGCGATGCCCATTCCTTCCCGCCGTGGACGATATCATCGCCCCGTAGGGGCGCAGCAGCGCCTGGCCTGCCTCTTGTCCATAGGCGTGCGTGGTGGCTGCTGCGCCCCTACCCTGGTGACGGGGGGATGCCCGTTCCCGGGATGGTCGATGACCGAACGATCCCCATCCACAGAACGAACGATCCCCGCCCACCAAGGTTGTTACCGCCTGACCAGAGGTAGGAAGACCCCTTCCGGGCCAGCCGCGATGCTGGTCGGAACCGTAACCGCAGGTGCCTCAACGCCTGTTGGCGGTTCGCGCATCGGCGCATCGGCGGCAAGGCGATAGCTTGTCGTGGCCTCGCTGGTGCTGTTGGTCGGGTGCAGCGCGGTTGGCCCAGCGACGACCCGCAGCACCACGCGGTAGCGGCCCGGCGCAGCCCCTGCGACAGTCTGCAACAAAGCTCGTATGCCGCCATCACTCCCCACGGTGAGCGGCGCGCCTACCGTGATGCCATTGATGCTGAGTTCCACGCTGGCTCCTGCCGGGAAACCTGCGGCATTGATGAGGAAGCTGCTGCCGGGCGCACCGTCGGGGTGGTTGGAAGCAAGCGTTGCCGTGGAGGGAAAGACCCCAATCACTTCGGCAATATACACATCAGCTTCATTTCCAGGAGTGGTAAGCTTGTCGTCTGGGATCAGATTATCGGCCCACGAGCTAAATGCAATCCATGATCCGTTGGTCGAAATCGCATCCACTCCAGAGAAACCATCGCCCTGGGCACCATCAGGGGTAACCGAGACCAGAATGGTTTTGCCAGTGAGCCGATCATGCATGTAGCCGTTGGGTGAACCCATATTCAGCGTATGCTCAGTCAGATTGGCGTAACTGTCGAAACCAACATAGCGCCCATCTGCCGAAAGCGTTGGCCCACCTGAGTCGCCACGACTCTGCACGCCCCTTGAATTGACTGAGACGAGGCTCACGGTGCCGGTGAGTTGATCACGCACAAACACATCCCGGTCATTGTTCGTATCATTCGCTGTGATTCGCGCAGTCGAATCGAAAGCAATATAGCGCCCATCAGCCGAAAGTGCAGGATAGTCATTGCTGCCGTAAAACGTCTGTGAGCCATCAGCCTGCACCGATACCCGCGTTGTCGCGCCGGTCAGCCGATCATGGACAAAGACATCACTCGATTCATTGGTATCTTCAGGCACGAGGTTGCCATCACCATAGGCCGTGAAAGCAATATAGCGCCCATCGCCACTGATTGCCGGGCTGCCACAGGCGACATTGGCCTGGGTTCCATCCGAAGCGACCGACACGCGGGTGGTTGCGCCAGTCTGGCGATCATGAACAAAGACATCATGGAGATCATTGGTGTCGTTACTTACCAGATTGGTCGCAAAGGAGATGAACGCAACATAGCGTCCATCGCCACTGATTTGGGCCTCATAGCTGCTCTCATTGGCCTGGGTTCCATCCGAAGCGACCGAGACGCGGGCGGTTGCACCGGTCTGCCGATCATGGACAAAAATATCTGTGTGGGAGTTTCCATTTTCATCAACATTTGTATCATCGTCAACGAGATTACTCGCCCACGACTCAAATGCCACATAGCGCCCATCTGCCGAGATCGAAGGATTGAATGAGCGTTCATTGGCCCATTCACCGGCACTGTTGATAGAAGCCACACTCGTCAGGCCGGTCAAGCGATCACGGACAAAGATATCAATCGAGCGATTTTCCACATAGCCAGGATCGCCAGGTACCAGATTATTGGCCCGCGAATCAAAAGCAATGTACCGTCCATCTGCCGACATCGCCACTGAACTGGATTCGCCGTTGGCTTGCACGCCATTGGATGAAACCGAAGCCAGCGTAATCTTGACTTCTGGGGTTGGCACTGGCGTAGGCGTAGGTGTAGGCGCAAATGGATCAGAAGGCACAGTTGCTTGTCCATAAGCATTCAAACCCCAACAACGAGCTGTGTCACTGCTTGTCACGACACACGTATATTCATGGCCTGCACTTACCTGTTTGATCAGCCCGAGATCAGGTGGCGCGGTCGCTTGCTGATACGTGTTGTCACCCCAGCAGCGCAGGTTACCAGATGCAGTGACTGCACAGCTATGATTCAATCCTGCACTGATCTGAACGGCATTCGTCAGATCAGCAGGGGCAGTTGCCTGACCAAACACATTCCAACCCCAACAACGCACTACGCCCTCCGTTGTCAGCGCACACGTATGCTGGAGCCCCGTACGTACCTGGGTGACTGAGCCAAGATCCGCAGGGACATTTGTTTCGCCATAGCTGTTGCGGCCCCAACAGTGCACTGCTCCACTAATCGTAACAGCACAGGTATGCCCTTCATTCACACTCACCTGACTAACTGATCCCAGATCACTCGGAATGTTCACTTCACCATCCCAATTGTCGCCCCAGCAACGCAACTCACCAGTTACGAGTACCGCGCAGGTGTGATGACTTCCCATACTAACTTGGCCCACATTGCCAAGATTGTTTGGCTCGCTGACGTAGTCATGGCTTGAACCCCAACAACGGAGCAAGCCCTCATGTGTGATCGCACATGTCGATCCGCCAACCGTGACCTGGGTGACGCTCCCAAGATCAGATGGGATCATAAGCCGCCCATTTTCGCTACTGCCCCAACAGGCTAGACGACCAAGCACATCAATAAAGCACGTATGAATATCTCCGGCACTAATTTGGGGTAGAACGGGTGCGGCAAGCATGGTTGTTGAGGTGAGCGTCGCCTTCGTCGGCGTCACCGCAAGCAATGCTCCAAGCAACAAGGTGGCGAGCAGGGTCGTGACGATCAAGAGCCGCGATGCGATCGGGTTGAGCGGTGCTGTGTGCATAGGGGAGCTTCCTTCTCCATCTTCAAGCGTAGAGTCAGATGGGCTCACCATAGCAGCCAAGAGGGATCACTTCCAGATCGCCGGCCTTCCAGGTGCCTTACGTTTCCGTAAGCCTCTGGCTGGAGATTGCAACTCTTGTGGGCCATGCCGATCAATGCAAAGCTCTGGCTGGGCCATCTGGTCAGGGTAATATGTGGAGGTTGCTCTCATGGAGACGCATGCGAATTCTTGTTGTCGTATGAGAGTGTTACATGTTTGGCTTCTGCACGATTGGTACGCTCTGGTAATGCCAATCGTGTATGTTATTTACAGAAGCTGAATAACTGCTGTGTCTAAGGAGGTAATATGAAGGTCAACTATGTGCTCATTGACTATGAAAACGTTCAGCCGACAGATGTTCAAATGCTGTATCAAGATTATTTTCATGTAATCATGTTTCTTGGCGTTAACCAGTCAAAAATACCATACGAAATCGTTTCTGTTTTTCAAGAAATGGGAAATCGCGTGAAATATATTAAAATGTCCAGTAATGGATCAAATGCGCTCGATTTTCATATTGCCTTCTATATCGGTCAGCTAACAAAAGAGTATCCAGAAGCATATTTTCATATTATCTCAAATGATGCTGGCTTTGATCCGCTTATACAACATTTGCGTGAGCGGAAAATCTTTGTCTCTAGATCTAAAAGCATACAAGATATGCCAATGTTCCGTACTTCACCAAAGGTAACAGTCGAAACTGAGATAAAACTACTTCCAGATGTTTCAGTCAAAGCGGCTGTACCGGCAGCACCTATCCCAACAAACCTTCATGATAGAATAACCATGGTTAGAAAAGACCTTCAAAACAGAGGAAATGCACGCCCTAAAACGGTTGAGGCTTTGCTTAATACGATAAACTCTTTGTTTCGAAAGACTTTATCTCAAGATGAGCTTTCGCTTATTTTACGTGAGTTGCATTCTCATTGACGTTTAGACTACCCGTCCAAGGCGGAATACGCTATGATTCGCATAGCGTTGCATGTTTTGCATGATTCTGGTC
>NZ_RYFF01000032.1 GCF_004138165.1 Candidatus Chloroploca sp. Khr17 | reverse complement strand
GTCTTGCCATGGTCTACGTGCCCAATCGTGCCGATGTTGACGTGCGGCTTCGTCCGCTCGAATTTCTGCTTCGCCATGAACTCCTCGTGCTCCTTAAAAATAACGCGACTCGCGCCTGCATCAGCTGGCACGAGCATCTTATGCACGGCAACCTAACGTGCCCCGTCTGAGCAGTTCTGGAGCCTACGACGGGACTTGAACCCGTGACCTCGTCTTTACCAAAGACGTGCTCTACCGACTGAGCTACGTAGGCATTGTCAAGGCAAAACCCAGCGCGTCTGGGTTTCACGTTTACAAGTGGTGGGCCGGGCAGGATTCGAACCTGCGAAGGCGTAAGCCAACAGATTTACAGTCTGCCCCGTTTGACCGCTCCGGAACCGACCCACACGGTATATGTCTGTGATGGAGCCGACGCAGGGAATTGAACCCTGAACCTACGGTTTACAAAACCGTTGCTCTGCCAATTGAGCTACGTCGGCAAGCAGCTTAAAGTCACCGTCCGACCACAGCCTGAGCATTGTAGCATAACCACGCAGATCATGCAAATAAGGCATGGGTTGCAACTAGGGCGATTGCATCATACGAAACCGGAGACAAAAAGACGCTCTATCAGGGCACCCGCAAGGGGTGCCCGTACGGGGCCGGGGCTCGGTCGAGGGGCAGCCCTTGCGGGTGCCCGTACGGGGCCGGGGCTCGGTGAGGGTTTCACCAGAGGGCGTCAACCCCCCCCCTGAGGCCCGGGAGGGCTTCTGGAAACCTGCCCGGTGTGCGCCGCCGCGATCCGTGGGGGAACGGAGCGGTGTCCCGGCGCACACCGGGCATGCTTGATGGGTTGGCGCGCTGCCAGATGGCAATAGCGCGCACGGGAACGCCCGTGACCGAGCAGGTGAAACCCTTTGACGCCCCTTGCGGGTGCCCTGGCGGGGTGCATACCCGGAAGATGCAATCGCCCTAGTTACCGGTGTTATGATATTTGACAAATACCTTTGAGTACGCTATCATAACACCCGATTGGTTTGCTTGCCGAAGTGGCGGAATTGGCAGACGCGCTACGTTCAGGGCGTAGTGAGGGCAACCTCGTGTGGGTTCAAGTCCCACTTTCGGCACCAATCTGGTTTTTTGCAAAGTTAACACGGCTGTAGTGGGGCATAGTTTAACGGTAGAACGCCTGATTCTGGATCAGGTAGTTGGGGTTCGAGTCCCTGTGCCCCAGCCAATCTCAAAACCGTTGCGTACGGGACAGTACGCAACGGTTTTTTCTGGTTTTTTCTGGTGCGTTGCGCGACCTTTGTTTCACGACTTCAGTGACTGCGCCCTGTTTCAGGAGTGTCTGTTATGTCCGAGTCGGCTGAACCTCACGGTGCTTCCATGCTGGCATCATTCGCCACCTTCATCGCGTATCTTCCCGAACCATGCGCACTGGTTGATTCCACCGGCCATCTGGCAGCGGTGAATCCGGCCTGGAGCGATATGTTTTTTGATACCGGGCTTGGTCAACCGTTGACTGAGACTGTTGCACGACTCTTTGCGTGGGAGCCAGTCCACTTGCAGCAAATACAGGTGGAATTGAACCATCTCCAGGCTGATGAGCTTCATCGTGTTAGTTTTGACGCTGCCCTTGCCGAGCCGCCTGATCGGTGGGTCAATGCGACCCTCGCCAGGATTGACCATGGGTTTTGCCTCTGGCAACTCAGTGAGGTGACGCGTTGGCAGATGGTTGAAGCTGCAACCCAGCAGTTGCTTGAACAGTTTCGCGATGCGATCGAGAGCATTTCTGATGGCTTTGCGCTCTATGACCAGGAAGAACGTCTCGTGTTTTGCAATCGTCGCTACCGCGAGATCTATCCGCTGTGTGCGGATCTGTTGCGCCAGGGGCGGAGTTTCCGCGAAATTCTGCGTGTCAGTGTCGAGCGGGGGCAGTTTATGCTTGCCAGTGATACGGTTGAGGCGTTTTTTGCTCGCCAGTATGCGCAGTTTCGTGAAGGGACCTCTAGTGAGCACCAAATCACTGATGGACGCTGGATCCGGGCGGTCAATCATCAAACTGATGATGGAGCTATGGTCAGTATTCGCACCGATATTACCGAGCAACGTCTTGCAAGTGAGCTGCGTGAACAGACCGCAGCCCAGGAAGCGACCATTACGGCGCAGTCAACGTTGCTGGCCGAACTCTCCACCCCCCTGTTGCGGATCAGTGCGCGTACGCTTGTCTTGCCCCTGATCGGGGCGATTGATGGCGCACGTGCGAATCGTGTGGTTGAGCATCTGCTCAATGCAGTTGAAGAGCAGCAGGCTTCACTGGTAATCCTCGATATCACCGGTGTGCCGGTGGTCGATACCTATGTTGCCGGGTTGATGATCCAGTGCGCCCGCGCTATCCGCTTGCTCGGGGCACGGATGGTGCTCACCGGGATTCGCCCTGATGTCGCTGAAACGCTGGTGACGCTTGGCATTGACCTCGGTGAGATTGTGACGCGAGCGAGTCTGCAGGATGGGGTGCGTTATGCTTTGCGTGAGGGGTAGTTGTTGTTGCCCTATGTCTAGCCCGTTGGGAAGGTGAGCCGGATCTTCTCCTGCGCTCTGCACAAATAGAACCAGGCCCCTTACACTGCTGTCTCGAAGGCTCGCAGCACCATGACGAGCACCATCAGGCAGATGCCCGTGAGCAAGATGGCTTCGCGCTTGCCTGTTCGTTGCTGAGTATAGTGGAGCATCGCGGGCAGAACGGTGACGATAAGGAGACCGTAGATGCTATGCAACGCGAAATAGATCGGGTTGGGCACCCGCAGAAGGCAGAGCAAACCCAGGATACTCTGAGCAATGAGGAGGAGTTGTGCGATCCAAAGACCTGCGGTGTACCCGTTGCCAAACCGGCCCCGTAGGATGCTGATCAGCCCCCAGCAGATGAGTACCACCAATAAGCCGGAAATAGTTAGTTGGAGACGGCTATGCAATGCCTCAAGGCGTTCCATATGCTACACTTCACGCATAAAGGTAAGCCTCCGGTTGGGCGTTCGTGTTCGAGATCATTCTTGAGGAGTATACCGCATGGACTCGGTCTGGACGAATCGGATTGCGGCTGGTGCCGCAGAGATGCATAGCTCGGCGATCCGTGATCTGCTGAAGGTGACGGCCCAGCCTGAGATGATTTCGTTTGCGGGTGGTTTGCCGGCCCCGGAGCTTTTTCCGGTTGAGGAGATCGCCGCCGCAGCCGAACGGGCGCTGGTTGAAAGTCCGCTGGTGACCTTGCAGTATGGCCCGACTGAGGGTTTTGGCCCGCTGCGCGAGTTGCTTATGACCTGGATGGCCCGCCTTGGCATCACGGTGCCTGCCGATCAAGTGCTGGTGACGTCGGGTTCGCAGCAGGGCCTCGATATGGTAGGTCGTCTGTTGATTGATCCCGGTGCCCTGGTTGCGGTCGAAGAGCCTACGTATATGGGGGCCTTGCAGGCGTGGCAGACGATTCGCCCCCACTATTTGAGCGTGCCGCTCGACGACCAGGGGCTTGATGTTGATGCCCTCGAAGCGCTGCTCGCTGCCGGGGCGCGTCCGCGCTTTCTCTATGTTGTCTCTTGTTTCCAGAACCCCACCGGGGTGACGCTGGCCGATGAGCGCCGCCGACGCTTGATCGAGGTGGCTTCACGCTATACATTGCCGATCATCGAAGATGACCCCTATGGTGAGCTCTACTATGAAGGGTCGCGGACAACGCCCCTGGCGGCGCTCGATATTGAGTTGCATGGCGAATTGCGCCATGTTGTCTATCTGGGGACGCTCTCGAAACTGCTGTCACCAGGGATGCGCGTAGGGTGGATCGTTGCCCCGCAACCACTGGTTGATCGGCTGGTGATGCTCAAGCAGGGGCTCGATCTCCACACGGGCAGCATGGCCCAGGTTGTTGCCTATTACGCCTGCCGTGACGGCTTGCTTGAACAGCACACCCCGCGCCTACGCGATCTCTACCGTGAGCGCCGCGATGTGATGCTTCAGGCGCTTGATCAGACGTGTGCAGGTGTGGGGGGGATGCACTGGACACGTCCCGGTGGCGGGATGTTCCTCTGGGTGCGCTTGCCAACTGAGCTTGAGGCCGAGCCGCTTTTGCAACAGGCGGTGGCCGAGCATGTGGCGTTTGTTCCAGGACGTGCGTTTCACCCCGATGGTGGTGGGGGCAATACGATGCGACTGAACTTTTCGCATAGCAACCCGACGCAGATCGAAGAGGGAATTCGGCGTCTTGGAGGGGTCATTTTGGCGAGTCTGGCGCTGTAGCTTCCAGGCAGAGGGCACAACGCGAGCCTACCTCGCGTTGTGCCCTCTGCCCGAGCTATGCCATGTATAAACATGGCGCATGGTCACCCTGAGTGCCACAGACCCGCAGGCCCGTGGCGCTGTGCGCAACGGGGCAAGGGCACCCGCCATGGGTGCCTCTACCCTTCGTCCTTCTTGGCAAGGTAGTGGTCTTAGAGCCTCAGGCTTGCAGAAGGCAGAGATGCTTCGCTGCGTTCAGCATGACTATGCGGCATGCACGCGTAAACGTGCGCTCTTGCGTGGATAAATTACCGGGTGCCGACCGTTTCTGTCGCAAGCTTGAGGGCGCGGACGAGTTGGATGTCATCGCTCGCAAAAATCTCGTCGCGACTCAGGTCTTCAACATCTGTAGGGCGCAGCGGTACCACATCAAAGGGGAGTTGTACCTCTTCGTCGGGAGTGATGCCCTGGCCACGGATCAAGGCTCCATCGGGGGTGAGCCATTGCTGGGTGCCGAGCAGGAGGCGGCTGCCATCGCTGAGGCGGTAAGGTGTCAGGACGGTGCCGGTGCCAAAGGTTGTCTCGCCGATCAGCATACCGCGGTCAGCCGATTGAAACGCCCCCGAGACGATCTCGGATGAACTGGCCGAGTTGTTATTGATCAAGACGAAGAGGGGCAGATCAAGGGCTACCCCGCCGCTCTCTGTTGTGCGGCTGGTACGGCGTCCCTCCCGGTCTTCTTCCTGCAGCACAACGGTGCCAGCGGGGAGAAACTGACTGGCTACCTCAACCGCCTGGTCGAGCAAGCCACCGGGGTTATTGCGCAGATCGAGAATCACGGCACGCGCACCCTGTTCGCGTGCGGCGACCAGCGCTTCGCGCATCTGGCTACCCGAATTGCTATCAAACGAACTCAGGCGTACGAGGGCGATCTCTTCCGGCAAGAGTTGCCAACTCACACTTGGCACGACCACCTGATCACGCACCACCGCGACCTCAAATGGTTCGGGAACGCCTGCACGTTGCAAGAGCAGCGTAACGGTCGTGCCTTTGGGCCCACGCACCCGGGTGCGGAGGAGATCGATGGACCAGCCGGTGGTTGGATCGCCATCGACGGCGAGGATGGCATCTCCGGGCAAAATACCGGCTTGCTCGGCGGGCGAGCCTTCGATTGGGGCAACGATCATTGTCTGACCATCGCTCACGTCAATATAGGCTCCGATCCCTTCAAACGAGCCACTCAACGAGGTATCCCAGGCCTCAGCCTCGCTCGCGGTCAAAAACCGGGTATGGCCTTGGTCGCCGAGACTATCAACCATGCCCGTGATCGCGCCGGCGGTCATCACCTCGGGGTTTGCGGCTTCGGGATCGACAAAGCGCGAGCGTGATAATTCCCAGGCTTCCCAGAAGATCGCGAACTCTTCACAGACCTCAGGGCTTTCGGGGCAAGCAATGGGCGAACGATTGGCCAGAAACCCGACCAGCAGCCCAACACCGAGGCCTCCGGCCAGGACTATCACAAGCAATGCGCTCACCACCCAGAGTGGCAAGCGCAGACGAAGAAACGCAAAAGGCGACTGTTCAGCCATAAGATGTTATCCTGTTATTATTGACTATCTTCATTCAGTATAACACCGGCTGATGGCTTGCAAGATGAAAGCAAGGTTAGATCCGCAAGGCTGCCCATGCTGGGCAGCCTTGCGGATCGGTAAAGGTGAGCATCACCGGGGCCTGTGGCCCCGGTGATGCTCACGAACGATCACTCCATTGGGGTGGGCGCTTTTCAAAGCAAGGTTAGATCCGCAAGGCTGCCCGGGATGGGCAGCCTTTTGCGGATCGGTAAAGGTGAGCATCACCGGGGCCACAGGCCCCGGTGATGCTCACGAACGATCACTCCATTGGGGTGGGCGCTTTTCGAGGAAAGCACAGATCCCCTCCTGGGCATCGGCGAAGGTGGCATTGAAGGACATGACTTCTTTGGCGTAGCCGTAGGCCTGGTGCTGGGGCATGTTGATCTGGCGATAGAAGGCCTGTTTGCCGATGCCAATCACGGCGGAACTGGCCGAGGCGATCTTCTGCGCCAGGGCAAGGGTGGTTGTTTCGAGGTCGGCGATAGGCACCACGCGGTTGACCAGGCCAAACTGGTGGGCCTCGCTGGCGCTGATCGGGTCGCCGGTCAAGAGCATTTCGAGAGCGAGTTTGGCTGGCACAGCGCGACTGAGCGCAACCATTGGTGTTGAGCAGAAGAGGCCTATTTTGACGCCTGGTGTGGCAAAACGGGCATCGTCGGCGGCAACCACAAGGTCACATGTGGCGGCCAGTTGGCATCCTGCGGCCGTAGCAATGCCATGGATCTGGGCAATGACGGGCTGGGGGATCGCCTGGATCGTCTCCATCAAGACAGTGCAGATATCAAAGATATGGCGATAAAACTCGGGGCTGCGTCCGGTCATCTCACTCAAATCATGTCCTGCACAGAAGGCTGGGCCTGCCCCCCGGAGAATAATCACCCCGATGTCGCCCCGTCGCCCCAGGGTGCGAAAGGCGTCGATCAATTCTTCCATGTGTTCGAGCGAGAGGGCATTGCGCCGCGAGGGACGATTCATTGTGGCGATAGCGATGCGGTCTTCGACTGTGAGCAAAATATGCTGGTAGGTAGGGACAGGGCTGGTCGTCATTGACAACTCCTTCTTGCTTGGTGATGCTAAGGCTTCTCGCGAGCAATGGTACAATCTTCGAGGCAAGTGCGCAAGCAGCGGTGCGAGGATGGGGGCTGAGATCGTGCGGATTCTGTGGCTTGATCCTTTTCATGGTGGGTCGCATGCAGCGGTGGCCGCAGGCTATGCGGCGCGCAGCGCGCACCAGGTGACGTTATTGACGCTGACGACCAGTGGGGGGTGGCGCTGGCGGATGCGCGGCGGGGCGCTTACGCTTGCGCGGATGGTGCGTGAGCGTGCTGAACGACCTGACCTGATCATTGCGAGTGATATGCTTGATCTCGCCACGTTTCGGGCGCTGACAGCGGATCTGCTTGGCGGCGTGCCGGCCTTGGTCTATTTTCACGAAAATCAACTAACCTACCCATTGCCGCCAGGTCGCCAGCGTGATCTCAGTTTTGCCTGGATCAACTATACATCGGCGCTTGTGGCCGACCGGCTCTTGTTCAACTCGGCTTTTCACCAGCGCGAATTGCTTGGTGCCTTGCCGGGTCTGGTGCGTCGGTATCATGATTGCCACGAACTTGAGTTGGTGAATCAGCTTGCAACGAAGAGTAGCGTGCTGGCACCCGGGATCGATCTCGCGTCACTTGAGCAGCGTGATGCGCTATGGACACCCCCAGGGCCACCGATTTTGCTCTGGAATTCACGATGGGACTATGATAAACAGCCCGAACTCTTTTTTGCTGCGCTCGAGATTCTTGCAGCGCGACGGGTGGCTTTTCGCCTGATTGTAGCAGGTGAGCATATCGATCCGCGCGCACCGTTATTTCTTGCCGCCCGCGAACGCTGGGCCAATCATCTGCTGCACTGGGGGTATGCGCCCGACCGGGCCTCCTATGCGCGCCTGCTTCACCAGGCCGATCTTGTGGTGAGTACAGCGGCGCAGGAGTTCTTTGGCATTGGCGTGATCGAAGCGCTCGCGTGTGGTTGCGAACCTGTCCTACCAGATTATCTCAATTACCCTGATCTTTTGCCGAGGTTATGGCACAATACATGTCTCTATGATCATCGTGGAGGGGCCGCCGCGCTTGCCGTGGCGCTTGAGGCAGCACTTGCACGGGTAGGCGCAATTCCGCGTGCGACCTGGCAAGCGCTGGCTTCGCCATACGATTGGCAACAGATGGCACCGCTCTATGATCGGATCTTTGGTGAAGGGTAGATCATAACATGACCGCTACGCAGAAACAACTTGCCATTCATGCTGAAGGGGTCGAGGTCAACTTTGGCAATGGTGCTGGTATTTTTGACCAGAACTACAGCGTGCCTGAGGGCACCATTCTCGGCATGATCGGGCCATCGGGATGTGGCAAGACAACCACATGTCGGGTTGCCCTGGGCTTGCTTGCCCCGCAGCGCGGCACGATTACCACGCTTGGGCGCACGCCAACCCGTTTTACCGCCGAAGACCGGGAACGGATCGGGTACATCCCGCAGCAATTTGTGCTTTACCCACGGTTGAGTGTGGCCGAGAATATCTCGTTTGTTGCCTCACTCTATGGCATGTCGACGCGTCAGATTAACGTGCGGATGGACGAATTGCTGGCTTTTGTTGATCTGACCGACGCCCGTGATCGTCTGGGGCAGAATCTTTCAGGAGGCATGCAGCGCCGCCTGATGCTTGTGGGTGCCCTGATGCATGATCCAGTGCTGCTCTTTGCCGATGAGCCAACGGCTGGCATTGACCCGGTCTTGCGTCAGCGCTTCTGGGAATATTTTCGTCGTCTGCGTGACGAGGGCCGTACGCTGGTTGTCACCACGCAGATCGTCAGTGAAGCGATCTACTGCGACTATGTTGCCGTGATGCGGCAAGGGCGTATTCTGGCGGTTGATACACCAATGGGCCTGCGGCGACGCGTGCTCGGGGGCGAGATCATTGATTTGACCCTGGAAGATCCTGAGAACATCGGGCGGGCGCTCGCCACGCTGCGCCGGTGGCGTGAGGTGGTCAAGAGCGTACGGGTTGCCCCCAACAGCGAAACTGACCTGCATGTCGTGGTGGAGGATGCCCGCGAATATCTGCCCGAGGTCTTGAATCGCCTGGAAAACCAGCGCCCGCGGATCGTCGTTGCCAGTGCGGCCCCGCTCGACGTGAGCTACGATGATATCTTTATCCGGTTGATGGAGGAAGCGCAGGCACCGCAGGAGGCTGATCATGGCTGAGCTTTCGGACAAGCCGGTTGTGGCGTCGCGTGAGACGATTGTGACCCCAGGATGGCAACGCTGGTTGATCCGTGTGCGGGCCTATTTCTGGAAAGAAGTCAACGAAATTCGCCGCCAGCCGCTCTTGATCTTGAGTCTGATTATTGGGCCATTGCTGGTACTCATCCTCTTTGGCAGCACCTATGTCAATAGCAACCCGCGTGTGCGTACAGCCGTCGTTCTTCCCGCCGAGGGCATACCCGGCCTGGAAGAAGAACAGCTTCGCCAGGTCATCGGGTTGAACTTCGATTTGCGTCTGGTCACCAGGAACCAGGCTGAAGCCGAGGCGCTGTTAGCAACAGGGGCGATTGATCTGATCCAGGTGTTGCCCGACAATATTTTTCAAACGATGCGGAGTGGGGTGAGCCCCGAGATTTTCTTTACCGCCAATGTGATCAATCCACTGGTGGAAGGATGGGTGCAATACCTTGCTTATGCGCAGGTGAACGAGATCAACCGGACGCTGCTGGTAGTGACGACGGCGCGTGCTCAGGAAGAGGCTGCCGGGATACGGGTGCGGGTGGTTGATTTTGAGGGCAAGATTCTTGAATTCGAGCAGGGTATTAGTGAAGCCCGGAAAGAAGCGGCGGAACAGGATCTGAAAACCTTCATTGATTTCCTTGATGAACTGAATCGGATCCTGCCACCCCAAGAGGTACTGGCGCAGCACTCGGATGAACTGGCCCAGTTGCGCCCGATCTTGACAAGGGTGCGCATCAATCTGCGCGAGGTGCGGCGTGCTTTGCTTGACGAGACGCTGAGCGAGGGCTTGCTCGAATTGACCAAAACCCGCAGCGATCTGCAACTCTTGAGTGGTACCCTGGAAATCTTTGTCAATATCGCCCCTGATCGCTTGGTCTCGCCGGTCAAGCTGAGCTACCGCAATCTCAGGGGTAGTGCGTATTCGGCGGTGGTTTACTATTCGCCTGGCGTGTTAGCTTTGCTGGTGCAGCACACGGCAATTACCCTGGGGGCGTTGGCCCTGGTACGCGAACGACTGATGGGTGCGTTTGAGGTTTTTCGCGTCGCCCCGGTGAGCTTGCACCAGTTGATCATCGGCAAATATCTGGGCTATATCGTCTTTATTGGCCTTGCGACTCTGGCTCTGATTATCGCCATGCTGGTGATTGGCGTCCCCTTGTTGGGCAACTGGCTCCAATTTGCCGGTCTGACCCTCTTGCTGATCATTGCCTCGCTGGGGGTCGGCTTTCTCATCTCGGCGCTCTCGGGTTCCGATAGCCAGGCGATTCAGCTTGCGATGATCTCGCTTTTGCTCTCGATCTTCTTCAGCGGCTTTTTCATCAGTGTCGAGAGTTTCGCCCCCGTTGCGCTGCCGGTGGTCTATGCGATCCCGATGAGCCACGGGTTGGCCGGGTTTCAGTACCTGATGCTGCGCGGTCTGCCCCCCTCGCCGGGCAGTTGGCTTGGCCTGAGCTTGATTTCCATCATTACCTTTGCCCTTGTCGTCATCATCACCCGCCGCCAGTTGCAGCGGGCGTGAAGTTTTGCATTTTTGATGGGCGCGTGCTATACTCACGCCAACTAAAGATCAACGACTGTGAACGGGAAGAGTACACACGGTACGGCGGCCCAGCGATCCGGTAGATGGTGTGAGGCCGGAGCGCACGACGGTGTGGAATGGACCCGGGAGTCGCGGAGCGAACTGGTACCACTGGTGCCATAGTAGGAGCCGCCGGAACTGCCACCGTTAGCAAGGCAGATGGTATAGAGCGAGGGCAATTGCGCGCAGTTGCTTCGACAGTACCAGGTGAGTGCGCAGTCAGTGATGGCTGCGAACGAGAGTGGCACCGCGATCTTTTCGCCTCTCGCCCCCTGCTGGGGGTGGGGGCTTTTTTATTGTCTGTAATTCTGCGTTGAGACAAGGAGCATGCTGATGGAGACGGTCAAGTATCTGTTGAGTGAACGTGAGATGCCGGAGTTCTGGTATAACATTGTCGCCGATCTGCCGGTGCCGCTGCCGACGGTGTTGCATCCCGGGACAAAGCAGCCGATTGGGCCTGCTGATCTTGCCCCTCTCTTTCCTATGGCCCTGATTCTGCAAGAGGTGAGCACCGAGCGTAGGATTGAAATTCCTGATGAGGTGCGTTCGATCTATCGCCAGTGGCGCCCGACGCCGCTCTATCGCGCCCGTCGC
Source organism: Candidatus Chloroploca sp. Khr17 (assembly GCF_004138165.1). Lineage (GTDB taxonomy): Bacteria > Chloroflexota > Chloroflexia > Chloroflexales > Chloroflexaceae > Chloroploca. The sequence goes on along the minus strand of NZ_RYFF01000032.1, from coordinate 61,237 downwards.
CTGGAGAAGGTCCTCGATACGCCGGCCAAGATCTACTATAAGTACGAGGGTGTCAGCCCCGCAGGGAGCCACAAGCCAAATACGGCCGTTGCGCAGGCGTATTACAACAAGCAAGAGGGTGTCAAGCGCCTCGTCACCGAAACGGGGGCCGGCCAGTGGGGTTCGTCACTCGCCTTTGCGGGGGCGCTCTTTGACCTCGAAGTGCTGGTCTATATGGTCAAGGTCAGTTTTAACCACAAGCCCTATCGCCGGGCTTTGATGGAGACCTATGGGGCACGCGTGGTCGCGAGTCCAAGCGAAGAGACGGCGTCAGGGCGGGCCATTCTCGCTGAACATCCCGATAGCACGGGCAGCCTGGGCATCGCGATTAGCGAAGCCGTCGAGGTGGCGGTGCAGCGCGATGATACGCGCTATGCGCTCGGCAGTGTGCTCAACCATGTGTTGTTGCACCAGACGGTGATTGGGCAAGAGGCGATGGCGCAGCTTGAGCAGGCCGGCGATTATCCCGATATTATCGTCGGTTGCACCGGCGGCGGTAGCAACTTTGCCGGGATTGCCTTCCCCTTTATTGGGGCCAAGATGCGTGGCGAGCGTGATGTGCGGGTCGTGGCGGTCGAACCGGCCGCGTGCCCAAGTATGACCAGAGGCAAATACGCTTACGATTATGGTGATACTGCGGGGATGACACCGCTGGTGAAGATGCATACGCTTGGTCATACCTTTGTGCCGTCCGGTTTCCACGCGGGTGGTCTGCGCTATCACGGGATGGCCCCGCTCGTTAGCCACTTGCTTCAACTGGGCCAGATCGAGGCGACCAATGTGCAGCAACTCGAGACCTTCGCGGCTGGCATCCAGTTTGCCCGTGCCGAGGGCATTTTGCCGGCCCCCGAGGCGAACCACGCGGTCGCTGCGGCGATCAATGAGGCGCTGCGCTGCAAAGAAGAGGGCGTCAGCAAGACGATCCTCTTTAACCTCTGCGGTCACGGCCACTTTGATATGACGGCCTATACCGACTATATGGCTGGCAAACTGAAAGATTTCGAGTACTCGAGCGAAGAGGTTGCGATGGCGCTTGCCGGTTTGCCAAGCGTTGGGTAGAAGTGTTGCGGTATGGGGCCAAGGCGTGCGCCTTGGCCCCATACCGCTAGAGGGGCGTTGGCGGCGGCAGTTCAGCGGAGCGTGACCTGTACGTTAACAAGTGGCCCGGCGGCGTTGAGCGTGAGATAGCGGCTTGGGCCAATGGTTTCAATCTGGTAGGTCGCGGGTTGTCCGTTGAGGATGACGCTGCGCACCGTGCGGAGCGTCGGCGGCAGCAACAGGCGTACCTGGATGTTCTCGCCGCTTCCGGTGGCTTCAAGGGTCAGCCGACCGTCGCCCCCGAGTGATGCAGGCGGGGTGTAGTTCCAGCGGTAGGCGGCATACCCGTTTGAGGCGGCATAGCGGGCAACGGCGTAGGCGTTCGTGATGGGGGTGCGTGGATCGGCTAGCCAGCGTGGGCTCAGGCGAGTTATGCTATAGGTCAGGCCGCGGTCTTCGATGCCTGCTGCGCCTTCAATCAATGCTCCAAGCATCGCACTCGAACCCCACCCGTCGGTGGGCAGAAATTCGCGTACAATCGCCACGCCGCCGGTCGGATAGTACCAGAGATAGGTTGAACCGGTACGACGGATCAACTGGTCGTAGCGGTAAAGAATATCAAATCCGTAGCTCTCGTAGCCGTGGCGAAAAGCACCGCGCGCCAGTTCGCCGCCGACCAGCGGCATCACGCCACCGTTGACATACTCGCCTGGGCGTTCGCCGAGACGCCCGTCGAGACCAAATGCGCCTGGGGGGAAGGGTGGATCAATGCTGTACCATTCGGCAAAGGCGGTGCGTGAAGGATCATTGAGTCGACGCTGATATTCGGCCAGGATCGCCCGCCCCTGGGCCAGGCTCAAGACCCCTCGATTGAGCGCAACTGCATTCGAGAGGCTCAACTGAGTCGCTTCGTCAACACCTGGCACTTGGTAAGGCACGAGTTTGACGTGGTGCGTGTAGAAGGTGCCATTCCAACTGAGCCGGTTGAGGCGCACCATAATGTCGCTCGCAAGGCTGCGTCGCTGCGCCGCAAGCTCGACCTGGCCGGCCTGCTCTTCCATGACAGCAAGTGAACGCAAGGCTTCAGCCAGGCCCGTATTGTCGCCATGAAAGATGCCCCATTTGGTCTGCTCATCGATCCAGTGGCGTGGCGCTGGCTTGCCGGTATTGGGGTCGGTTGTCGTCGGCCCATACTCGAAATCCCAGGTGTCAATCGTGAAGGGACGCTTGACCAGGCCCAGCGTGGGTTCCCAGCGAATGGGCGACGTCAGCGTATAGTTGATCGCCTTCTGCGCCGAGGGGAGCATCCCGAGCATCCAGGCGGTATCGCCGGTGGTCTGCCAGGTCTCATAGATCAACTGAACATAGAGGTATTCGACATCAGCCTCGACGGGGGTGCGCATTGCGGCAATGCCCCAATCGGGCCGGGCCACAAAATCGGGCAGGCTCCCATCATCGGCTTGGATACGCCGGTTGGCTTCGAGCAGACTGGTCAGGTCGGTCTCGAAGTAGCGAAAGGCGCGATTTTGGTAGTAGTGGTCACGCAGCCAGAGGAGGGGGCTATCAGGCGAGCGGTAGCCGACAACAGGTTTGCCATCGAGGGCGTAGCTCAAGCGTTTCGAGGCCATAAACTCGGCCACGCGCCCATACAACTGATCAAACGTGGCGACACCCGTTTCGATGGTCGTCTGAGCATCAAGGCGATAGAGCGTCCCATTGGCGACTTGGCGGCCATCTTCGAGAAAGAGGGCGGCCCAATGGTTGCCAAGGGCACCGCGAGGCACCACCTCGACCGCACCGAAGCCGTCGGCGAGCAGCAAGGGGAACGTGCCAACCTCACGCCCGCGCCCATCGAAAACAAGGAGCGTGGCGGGACCACGATAGTCAGCCACATTGACATTGACAACCACCGGGGCCAATGGGGCAACAACCGGGCGGGCACTGGTAAACGAAGCGCGCGCCTGGGCCTGGACAGGGGCCAGGGGCAATGAGGCGAACACGAGCAGGATCACCAGGACGAACAGGCGCAATGAGGGCAAATGGGGCACTGAGGTTCCTTTCGTGGCTGGAAAAGTAGACATATCCACTGAGGCGTGGCCTCAACATATAGCGAGCACAGGGTCATTTTCTGCGGGGCAGTATACCATGCCCTGCGGCTCTGATAGACAAGGAGAAGCGAACATGAGTCCGAAACCGCGTGTCTTTTCGGGGATTCAACCCTCGGGCATGCTGCATCTGGGTAATTACCTTGGTGCGATCCAGCAATGGGTGGCTGGCCAGGGTGAAAAGACCAATTTCATCTGCATTGTTGATCTGCACGCCATTACGGTACCCCAGGATCCTGCGGCGTTGCGACGCCAGACGCGTGAACTCGCGGCCCTGCTGATTGCGGCAGGCATCGATCCGCAACAAACGACGCTCTTTGTGCAGAGCCATGTCCGGGCACATGCCGAGTGTTGCTGGATTCTTAACTGTGTCACCCCGCTGGGTTGGCTAGAGCGTATGACCCAGTATAAAATGAAAGCACAAAAACAAGAGAGTGTGCTGGCGGGTTTATTAGATTATCCAGTCTTGCAAGCTGCAGATATCTTACTCTACGATACGCATGAAGTTCCGGTTGGTGAAGACCAGAAGCAGCACATTGAGCTAACGCGGGACATTGCCCAGCGCTTCAATTACCTGTATGGTGAAACCTTTGTGGTTCCAGAGCCGGTGATCCGCGAGACTGGGGCGCGCATTATGGCGTTGAACGACCCGACCGCCAAAATGAGCAAGAGCGACTTTACGCGGGGGCATGCGATCCGCATCACCGACGAACCCGACGAGATCCGCTGGGTGGTGAAGCGTGCGGTCACCGACCCCGGGCGCGACATCACCTTCAGCGACGATCCCACCCGGGCCGGGGTCAACAACCTGCTGCAGATCTACGAACTCGCAACCGGCCAGAGTCGCCCCGCCATCGAAGCCCATTTTACGGGCAAGGGCTATGGTGCGCTAAAAAACGACGTTGCAGACGCGGTCATCGAGGTGCTTCGGCCAATTCGTGAGCGGTATTATCACTTGATTGACGATCCAGCGGAACTGGATCGCATCCTCGTCATCGGGGCTGAGCAGGCGCGGGCTGTTGCCGAACCAAAAGTTCGCCTTGTCATGGAGCGAGTTGGGTTTGTCTTATCAACCTGATGAGGTGTTGGGAGCCGCAAGCCCCCAGGCATCGTTTGTGGTTCAACACGCCATGAGGTGTTGGGCACCGCAAGCCCCCAGGCATCGTTTGTGGTTCAACACGCCATGAGGTGTTGGGCACCGCAAGCCCCCAGGCATCGTTTGTGGTTCAACACGCCAGCGTAGCTGGCGTGTTGAACCAGCAAACGACAGGGTTTTAGGGCGGCAGCCCCTTAAACAAAAAGGAAAACCATGTACACACCCGATCTCAAAACGATACGCACCTTGCAAGGTCAGGGCAACCTCTGCCCAATCTACCGCGAGATCTTGGCCGATCTTGAAACACCAGTCTCAGCGTATCTCAAGGTGGCGCACGGGAGCTATAGTTTTCTGCTCGAGAGTGTTGAAGGTGGGCAGCATATCGCCCGGTACTCGTTCATCGGCAGTGATCCGTATATGGTGTTGCGGCTTGATCGCGGCACGGCGCAGGCCGTGCAGGGCGGGTACAAACAGACGCTTCCCTATACTGATCCGCTGGTGGTGCTCGACAGCTACCTCAACGCCTACCGACCGGTGCGCTTGCCAGATCTGCCGCGGTTTGTTGGTGGTGCCGTTGGCTACCTGAGCTACGAGACGGTCAGTTACTTCGAGCGGCTTCCAGTGCCGGAGGCGTGCGCCTACCAGATGCCGGAAGGTCTCTGGATGTTTGTGGATACGCTATTGATTTTTGATCACCTACGCCACAAGATCAAGGTCTTATCGCACGTTCACCTTGATGCCGAAGATCTAGAGGCCGAGTACGAGCGGGCCACGGCGCGCATCGAGGCATTGGTGGAACGACTACGCCAGCCGGTGAGCGTGAGTGATCGTCTGGTAGGCGGCGAGCGCAACTACGAACCGCACTCAGCGCTCGTGCCTGTCGTACCGACCGAGCCCCAATCCAACGTGAGTCGCGACGCGTATCACGCGAACGTCTTGCATGCCAAAGAGTACATCATGGCGGGCGACATCTTTCAGGTGGTGCCCTCGCAGCGTTTCACCCGCCCGACAACGGCTGATCCGGTCACCATCTATCGCGCCCTGCGCACGGTCAACCCATCACCCTACATGTTCTTATTGCGCACGGCAGAAGGCGATCTGGTTGGGGCCTCGCCTGAACTACTCGTACGGGTGCAGGAGGGTGAAGTGCTCACTCACCCAATTGCGGGGACGCGGCGGCGGGGGCATGATCTGGTGGAGGATGCCGCGCTCGCTGACGAGTTATTGCATGACGAAAAAGAGCGGGCCGAACATCTGATGCTGGTTGACCTAGGGCGCAATGACATCGGGCGGGTCAGCGAGGCAGGAACCGTGCGCGTACCCGACTTTATGTTTGTCGAAAAGTATAGCCATGTCATGCACTTGGTGAGCCATGTGACGGGCAAACTCCGTGCTGACCTGAAAGCCCTTGATGCGCTGCGGGCATGTTTCCCTGCGGGTACGGTGAGTGGCGCACCAAAGATCCGGGCGATGGAGATCATTGCCGAGCTTGAAGGCAGTCGGCGGGGCATCTATGCAGGGTGTGTGGGTCATGTCGGCTTTAACGGCGATCTGGACACATGCATTGCCTTGCGCACAATGGTCGTGCAGGACGGGGTTGCGTACATCCAGGCCGGGGGTGGGGTTGTCGCCGACAGCGATCCGGAAGCGGAATACCAAGAGAGTCGCAATAAAGCGGCGGCGCTCTTGCGGGCGATTGACTTGGCAGAGACGATGCTTTAGGAAAGAGAAGATAGGAAAGAGAAACGCACGAGGGGCGCGACGGTTTCGCCGTCGCGCCCCTCGTGTAATCTGAACGAGTTTGAACTCGTTAAGCGAGCGGATTATTGTAGACGAAGTTGGTAAACGTCGCCTCGTTGGAACTATTCCAGCCATAGACGCGGTTACGGAAATCTTTCCACGGCTCAAAGATCTCCTTGAAGATCGGCGTGCTGGCAGCAGTCTCTTCGTAGAGTTCAAAGGCGGCAGCCTGGGCGGCCACCATAATCTCATCGCTATAGGTCCGCAACTGCACCTTGCCACCCGAGAGAATGCGCTGGAGGGCATCACCATTCAGGGCCTCGTACTTGGAAATCATATTCAGATTTGATTCCCAGGCCGCGACCTTGAAGATGCGCTGATATTCAACGGGCAGCTTACTCCACGCATCGGTGCCGGCCATTGCATGCAGTGTTGGGCCTGGCTCCCACCAACCCGGCGAATAATAAAAGTCCGCAGCATCGGCTAGACCAAGCTTCTCATCATCGTAGGGGCCGACCCACTCGGCGGCATCAACGGCACCGGTCGAGAGCGCCTGGAAGATCTCACCACCGGGGATCGTCTGGGTCACGGCACCGAGGCGCTGAATGACCTGGCCACCGAGGCCGGGGATACGCACACGCAGACCTTGGAGGTCAGCGACGGTATTGATCTCACGGCGGAACCAGCCACCCATCTGGGTGCCGGTATTGCCAGCGGGGAAGATGATCGAGCCAAATTCAGCGGCGAGCTTATCGAGCGCCTCGTTACCGCCGCCGTGGTAGAGCCAGGCATTCTGCTGGGTCGCGGTCAAGCCAAAAGGCAGCGAGGTTGCGATACCCCAGGCCGGATTGAGACCAACGTAGTAATACATCGCCGAGTGGCCCGACTCGACGGTACCCTGCTGCACATTTTGCAGCACCTCAAGGCCACCAAACAACTCACCAGCGGGGAAGGTGGTAATCTTGAACATCCCATCGGTCAACTCGCTCACGCGCTCAGCGAGCACCGTGGCACCACCATAGATCGTATCAAGTGAAATAGGCCAACTCGTACCCATGCGCCACTCAACGGCTGGCAGTGACGAAGCCTGAGCAGGGGCCTGGGCCTCACCTGTGGTTGCTGGGGCTTCAGCAGCGGGAGGGGCTGCGGGGGCACCACCACATGCGGCGAGAGTCATGCCGACCGTACCGAGTACACCAGCCGCCGCGCCGCGAAGAAACTCACGTCGTTTCATGCTTGCTCCTGAGCATCTGTTATTATTCCGGGACAGGGAAAACGTTGGAACATTATAACAGGTCTCGTATTTTCAAGCAAGCGTATTGTAGGGCTGACGTCCTAAAGGCCCAGGGGTCATCTGGCACCAGACGACCCCTGGGTCTTTAGGGCGTTGTGATGACTGAGCTTAACTTACAACGACAGACATCGCGCTACCATCAGCCGAGCGTGCATAGGCATCGGCGTGGCAGTCACACATATCTGAATGGTCGTCAAGCAGGTAGCGGTAGCCGTAACGGCTATCACGGTCAACCAGGAGGGCTACACTCCAACCTTCCTCATAGCGGCGCAGTGGCGTGGCGCGGGCATTCCATTCGTTGAAATCACCGACCAGATAGATCCGGTCAGCCCAGATCGAGGAGGGTACAGAAAAGGTAAGCTGCAGCTTGTCGGGTTGATCAGGTACAGTGTGTTTGATAACCATGGTACATTTTCCTTAAATGCCTGATTGGAAGCAGCCCCTGTGTTCATGCGATCCTGGCATGGAAAAACTGTTCCATTGTGCGTGAGGTAAAAACAATTGAGGACACAACTGACCTGGATGTTGGCGTTACGGGGATGTGTCTATACCATGGAGCATACCGGATTGTGCGCTGAATGTCATTGCAATCAGCCGTGCAATTTCCGTGCAGTTCGTGGAATTATCGTGCAAGCAGCCCGATCAGTTCAATGCAGAGGTTATCAAGCTTGAAGTGGGCCTGCCAGTTAATCGGCAGATACGAGTTGTTGTAGTGGCTATAGCGGCAACGAAAGCGCACAGGTTGTTCGTTGCTGACGGCCAGATGGATCGCACTGATCACGTGCTCGAGATCATCAGGATAGACATGGGTGACAAAAATCGTCTCAAGCAAGCCCTCGGCGGGCCACCCAAGCTGTTCGTGCCATGCCGCATTGAGGGTGATGATTGATCCGCTCAGGTTGATCGTGGCACACAGCGGTGAACGACTGTCAGTGTTGGGAATGGCTGGCAAGTGCTGGGTCATAACGAAGTGCATTCTGAACATACTTTGTCAATATTCTGGCAAGCTTGTGTACAGCATAACCGAGAATATCTATGCTGAGAAGCGTAACTTACGGGAAGTTTGCGTGAAGTTTGGCGGGCTTAGAGCGGGGGTGCTTCGAGCATACGATAGCCTAGGCCGCGCACGGTTTCGATGGATCCTGGTTGTCCAAGTGGAAGGTTCAGTTTCTGCCGGAGGGTGCGTACCAGGGGGCGGACGAGTTCACGTGCTTCGTCGGTGTCGTCGAGGTCAAGGTTGTGCGTGATTTGTACCAACTCGCGTGCTGACATGATACGGCCAGCCTGGCGCATCAGACCGGTGAGCAGGGTGAATTCGCGTGCCGAGAGCACCAATTCTTCGTCGTGTAGCCAGGCGCGGTGGCGCTCAGGATCAATCTGGAGAGGCCCGAGGCGGAGCAGTTGCTCGGCGACGGATGGCTGGGCAACGGGTGTACGTTGGAGCAGTTGGGCATAGCGTCGCAATTTGCCCTCAACCACGGCCAGGAGATCTTCTGGTTGGATCGGCTTGGTGAGGTAATCATCAGCGCCGAGTGCTTTGCCAAAGCGAATATCGCTGTCAAGGGCACGGCCTGTCAGATAGACCAGGGGAATACCGGTCCATTCAACCCGACGGCGAATCGTTTCGAGCAACTGGTAGCCATTCATTTGCGGCATCGCGACATCGGCCAGGATCAGATTGATCGGCTCTGTTTCAAGGATGGTGAGTGCTTCGCTCGCCGAGGTACACAGCGTCACGCGATAGCCTTCGGCCTCGAGCAGCATCTGCACGGCTTGCAGATGCTCGATCTGATCGTCAATGATGAGAATGGCTGCCATGCTCTTCATACGGCCTCTTCATCACTGTCAAGGGGCAGATAGATGACAAAGGTACTGCCAATGCCTAGGGTCGACCTGACTTCAATTGTGCCGCCATGCAGGCGCACCAATTCACTAGCAATCGAGAGGCCCAGCCCTGTGCCAGGAATATGGCCCTGTGTTTCGGCACGATAGAAGCGTTCAAAGATATGCGGCAGATCAGTTGCCCGAATGCCGATGCCACTATCGTTGATCCGTAGGGCCACCCATTGCCCCGGCGGTAGGCGTAGGTGCCCAGGCCAGGTATGATCAAGTTGATCGGCAACGATGGCCCCCGTACACACAATCTGGCCATGCTCAGGCGTGAATTTGAGCGCGTTGGTCAAGAGATTGCGCAAGACCTGGCGTAGCTGGCCCTCTTCACCAATGACGGGCAATGCCTGACCTCGCTCGACCGTCAGGCTCAAATGTTTGCGCCGCGCTACCGGCAGAAACTGGGCTACCTCGTCGCGTACCAGGCGCATCAGATCGATGCTGTGGCGTTCACCATCCACACGCCCGCCGTCAATGCGTGAAATTTCCAGGACACTGCCAATGAGTTCATTGAGGGTACGGGTATGGGCACGAATATCAGCAATGATCGCGAGGCGACGAGGATCATCAAGCCGGTGGTAGAGCAATTCGAGATTGCCCGAAAGCATGGTAATCAACGAGGTAGGTGAGCGCAACTCGTGCGAGACATTCGAGACAAACTGATCCTTCATCCGCTCGGCCGCCCGGGTTGCCGTAATATCGCGGTGAACCGTCACAAAACGCACGGGATGGCCTGGTGCATCAGGATCGAAGAGGGGGGCAACCGTGATCGCCGCATCGTAGGGAATGCCACTGGCATCAACCATCGTAACTTCACCCTGCCAGCGGCGGCCACTCTTCAGCGCGGCACAGAGTTGCGTATTCGCGTTTCCGTCTGCCGTCTGAGTACACCACCATGACCAGACGGTCGGGTTGATCCCGCCGTGCAGCCCGGTGAGGGTGGTCGCGGCAGGGTTGAGGTAGTCAATGACCCCGTTTGGATCAACGACAATGACGGCTTCGCTCAAGGCTTCGAGCATCGCACGGGTGCGATCACGTTCGTGGCGCAGATCACGCGTTCGCTCCATCACCCAATATTCAAGTTGAGCCCGCTCTGCCCGCAGGGTCGTCTCGGCGAGTTTGCGGTCAGTGATGTCACGCGCAATCCCTTCGATCGCAATGATCTCGCCAGTGGCGTTGTAGACCGGCACATTGCGCTGTTCAACCCAGAGTTCAGAACCATCGCGGCGTACCCAGCGCAATTCAATTGGCTTGAAACTCACTCCTCCTTCCATCATATCTTTCAGGGTATGGCGATCTTCAGGATGGATCAATTTATAGCCAAGTTGCGGATCGGCATAATGATCGTCTGGGCTATAGCCAGTCAGGGTCGTAACTGCCGGGCTCACATACTCAAAGCCTGGATCGGGGTGCAGGCGGTACCGATAGATGATGTCAGGGGCATGTTCGGTGAGGCGCCGGTAGCGCGCTTCGCTCTCGCGGAGGGCCGACTCGGCGCGTTTGCGCTGGATCATCGCCCACATGCCACTCATAAAGAGGAGCAACTGACGGGCATCTTTTTCGTCGTAATGATCAAGTTTATTGCCGACGCCGGCAATCGCCACGATCTGGTCGCCGTCGATCAGAGGGACACTCATATGGCGAACCAGATGGATATGCCCTTCGGGGTAGCCATGACGATTAGGTAAATTTTGATAATCGTTGTGGAAGACGGGGGCCCGCGTCCGTAGGCAATCCACCCACACGCCCGCGCTGGCGATGGGATAGTGGGTATTGGCGGCGGCCGAGCAGGCCTCGCGCACGCTGTTTGACCAGGTAAAGAGTTGGAGGTTGACGCCATCGGCAAGGACAAAGTGGAGGTACCCGATGCTGCTGCTGGTCAGCCGCACTGCTTCTTCGAGCGCATACTCGATCACCTCACGTTCGCTCTGGTTGGTCATCTCGGTCAGGTGGAGCAGGGCCTCTTGCCGTTCAATATCAAGCTGGCGGTTGGTCTCATCGCGGTTGCGGCGCTCTTCTTCTTCCAGTTTCTCGAGCGCAAACGAGATCACATTTGCGACCTGTTCGAGCATGCCAACTTCCTGCCGATCAAAAAAGCCCCGGCTATCGGCATAGAGGTTGAGCGCACCGATTGCCCGTCCATAGACAACAAGCGGAAATGCCCCTGAGGCTCGTAAGGCATGATGGGCCGCCAGATGGTGCCACGGACGTGTGTTGGCGCTGTCGGCAATGTTGTTGCAGACAACCGCACGCCCTTCACGAATAGCGGTGCCTGTTGGTCCGTGACCCGCCGGTTCATCCCGGCTCGTCACCTTGATCGCATAGGGATATGAGGACGCTTCCCCGCTGACGCCCATCGGCACAACGCGACCCGTCCGTTCATCGACCATGCCGATCCAGGCGAGTTTGAAGCCCCCTTCTTCCACTGCAATCTGACAGACATCGGCAAAAAGCAGCAGGCGGTCATTCCGGCGCACAATCGTCTCACTGACCTGACTCAGCACTCGGTAGAGGCGATTGGCATGCTGGAGACGCCGACGAGGCGTGCGGCGGATTGTGCGTGGCATCTTTGTGCTCCTTTCGCTCTCTATTGTACCTTTTATGGTACACTATAGCCAATTCCTCATTCAATAGCTATCGGGTCGCTACGATGATGTTGCGGGAGATCGCTCTAGGTCATGCTAGTATGACATATATCTGACCTGATCGCATCACAACTGCATCCTCATGATAGCAATCCACTAGAATTCATGGTATGGCTACCCAGACGCTTCATTTTCACGACAGGGTTGATACGGCGCTGCACGACGAGACCTTGAAGACGGCGCTGGAGCGGGCAACCACACGTTTTGTGGGCAATCGGGCCGGGGCGATTGATGCGCTTGAAGATGCTGATGGGCTACGCCGTCAGGCGCGGGCATTACGGGCTAATGCGTTGAGTAAACTCGATGAGTTGCTGGCACGCCTGGCCGATCAGGTCGAGGCCCGTGGTGGCAAGGTCTGTTGGGCTGCTGATGGTGAAGCCGCCCGCCGCTATATTGTCGAGCTTGCCCGCGACCGTGGGGTCAAGAGCATCGTCAAATCCAAGTCGATGGCTTCGGAGGAGATTCACCTCAACCATGCCCTCGAACACGCTGGCTTTGAAGTTGTCGAAACTGATCTCGGCGAGTATATTATTCAGCTTGCCGGCGAAACGCCGTCGCATATTATTGCCCCCGCGATCCATAAGACCCGCGAGCAGGTGAGTGCGCTCTTCGAGAAGCACCTCGGGATGACGCCGACGACTGAGGTGCCGCCGATGATCCGCGCGGCGCGGACGGCGCTGAGGCAACGGTTTCTCCAGGCTGACATGGGCATTAGCGGGGTCAATTTTGGTGTCGCCGAAGAGGGTGCCATCGCGATTGTTGAGAACGAGGGCAATGCTCGCCTCTCAACGACGGTGCCACGCATCCATGTGGCGATTATGGGCATCGAGCGCATTGTCGAGCGATTTGATGATCTGGCGGTGATGCTTCAGGTGCTGGCTCGTTCGGCCACTGGCCAGAAACTGAGTGTCTATACGAGCATTATCAGTGGCCCGGCTCGCCCCGACGAGGCTGATGGCCCCGAAGAGTTTCACCTGGTGCTGCTCGACAATGGCCGTTCGCGCATCCTGGGCGGGCAGTATGTCGAGTCGTTAATGTGCATTCGCTGTGGGGCCTGCCTCAATGCCTGTCCGGTCTATCAAGCGATCGGCGGCCATGCCTATGGCGGCGTCTATTCGGGCCCCATCGGGGCGATCCTTACCCCGCTCCTCCAACCCGATCTGCCTGATGCCTACCTTTTGCCTCAGGCGAGTTCGCTCTGCGGGGCTTGCCAGGAGGTCTGCCCCGTCGGGATCGCGATCCCCGATATGCTGCTACGCCTGCGCGCCGATGCTGTCAAGGCAGGCAAGGCCCATCCGGTCGAAACGGCAGGCATCAAGAGCTACGCGCTCATGATGAAGAATCCGCTAGTCTATCGCGCTGGTGGCCGCGCAGCCCGCCTCGGTTCACGGCTCATCGGGCGCAAAGGGCGTATTCGTCACCTCCCGCCTCCCTTGCACCTCTGGACGCACGGGCGCGATTTCCCGCAACCTCAGGGCTCGCAGAGCTTTAGCGAATGGTGGGAAGAACGCCAGAAGAAAGGGCGTACGCAATGAGTCGTGAACAGATGTTAGCAACGCTACGGACGAGTCTTGCTTCGAACCGGGCTTGGCTTGAGGCCGAGGCACACAAGGCTCCGCATACGCCGCCACCGTTTGTGTTGCCGCCCGCCGATGATCTGGCGGCTCAGTTTGCCGCCGAATTGACGAAACTTGAGGGTCGCGTGTATCAGGTTGCTGATCATGAAGAGGCCCTCGAAACCGTTGCGACCCTTCTTGAGGAACGCAAGGCCACGACGGCAGTCGCCTGGGATCGCGCGCAGATTGGGCTCCCCGGTCTTGACAAACTGCTGGCTGAACGTGGCGTGCAGGTGCTTGATCCGGTAGTGCGCGACGAGGCGCGGAAGGCGCAGTTGCAGGTGCTCGAACCGGCCCCGGTCTGTCTTTCAGGGGCCGACTTTGCGATCGCCGAGAGTGGCAGCCTGGTGCTCTATCATGGGCCGGGCCGTCCGCGGCTGGCCTCGTTGCTGGCACCGACGCATATTGCGGTGATCACGAGCGACCAGCTTGTTCGGGGGCTCGGTGAGGCGATGGCTCGCTTGCGTGAACGCTACGCCGGGAGACTCTTTGATGTCACCAGTAATCTGACCTTGATCAGTGGTCCCTCGCGCACGGCTGATATTGAGATGACGCTCTCGTTGGGCATTCACGGGCCGCCTGAGCTCCACGTTGTGCTTGTACAGACACCGTGAGCAGTGGGCCTGATCCTGCGCTGTCGCCCTCCATTATCATGCATTCCGTCAGTGAAGGTGAGGGCGCGGTGCCTCTCGCCGAACTTGTCGCATCTATGGCTGGCACAGTGGGGACAACGGCGCTGGAACGTGGCGGGGTCTGGGTAAACTGGCGGCGGGTTCTGTCGTCGGAGTTGACGGTTGAACCGGGGGATCAGGTGACGATACGCCTGCCTCCGAACGGTATATATGCCGAGCCTGTCGTGACGGCGGCGGATTTTGTGTACGAAGATCGCTGGCTGGTTGTACTCAACAAAGCGGTTGGCTGGTACACCATCGAAACCCCGTGGGATCGGCTTGGCAATGTATGGGTTGCGCTGAAAACCTACCTCACGGCACGTGACGGTACCGACGTCGTTTTGCATCCGGCGCACCGACTGGATCGCGACACCTCGGGGTTGCTGCTCTTTAGTCGTGACGCCGGCATCAACCGTGCGCTGCATGATGCGTTTGCTGGGCGCAGCGTGACCAAACGCTATCTTGCGTTTTGCGCTGGGAGACCTGAATGGAGTACCTGTACCGTCACGACCGGCCACGGACGGTCAGCGCATGGGCGCTGGCGTCTCTATGGGGAAGACGAGATTGGTCAGACGCTGCCGCAAGGTGGCGGACGTATCAAATCAGCACAGACCAGCTTCAGGTGTCTGCACAAGTACGGTGAATATGCGCTGATCGAGGCTGAACTGCACACCGGGCGCACGCATCAGATCCGGCTTCACCTGGCGCATCTGGGGCATCCGATTCTCGGCGACGCCACGTATGGTGGGCCGACCGAGGTTGCCGGGGTGCCAATAAGACGGCATCTTCTGCATGCCGGCGTACTCAGCCTGAGGCACCCGGTGACACACGAACCACTGCACCTGAATTGCCCCTTGCCTGAGGATATGCGCGACTGGGTTGAGCGTGAGGCATTATGAGCCGCGCTGACGGCGAACCGTAACACTCTCGCCGGCGATACCCCAGTTATCCGTCTCGACCTCTTCGATAATCACAATGGTTGTTGCCGGATTCTTGCCGAGCACCTCACTCAGCATCTGGGTAGAGCGGCGGATCAACTCAGCCTTCTGCTCAGCGGTCGCGCCTTCGCGGGTGATTTTGATATGGACATAGGGCATAGATGGTTCTTTCCTCGTGATTTAGCGCAACTGGAAGTGGCGCGCCAGCAGACCACCGAGGGTTGCCGTTCCCACACTGAGAATCTGGGCAACAATGAAGACGAGCGGTGTCGGTTGGAGCCCGATGCTGCTTGCTGCGACGGCCAGAATGCCGACGAGGCCAACGAGCATCCCGTGTAGGGCCTCGGAGCGTTCAGCAACGCGGGCGGCGACAAAACCGCCAATGGCGGTCGAGAGCAACAGGAACCCAAGAATCGCCAGATGAATGGGATTGGTCATCTCGGGTTCACGAAAAAAGGCCGTCAACCCAAACCAGAAGAGGCTCACCTGAAGCAAAATGCGGAGGGAAAAATCAACCATCCAGCCAATCGCCACTGCGATCCACTGCACCCCACGGTCAGATGTCAAAAAAGCTTCTATTGACTCATACCCCATGCAAGCAGAAAAATCATGAGCGTAATTTCGATCGCCTTGAGGCAATCGGCGCGTACCTCATTCCAGAACTCGTCCTGACCGAGCCACCACCAGATACGGTTCCAACCCGTGCGAAGGCGCTGCTCGTCTTCCCAATTGCGCAGCTGCTCAACACAAGCAAGGCGCCAGAGACGCCGTGTATGAATGATCAGCGTCATCCCCCACACACCGGTCATCACCAGGTGCAATAGCGTAGGCATACGACGAGCTCCTCTTTCGCAAATCTACCTTGTTGGTGTACAGATAATGCTTGCACAGCAAATGCACGCTAGCGCACATCTTTTGACCACCATCTGTTCTTATTATGCACCAGTTTTGCCACGTCTGGCAAGGTAGATTTGCTCAGATTCGCACTATTCATCGGGACTCATCGCATCAAACCGACGTTTCATTGCGATCCCGCCGGTAAGGGCGACGATTGACAACCCGAAGAGACAGGTCAGCGCCACAATTGCTCGATAGCCGAGCGGCTGTGGTTCACGCTCGTTCTTTGCAGGTGTTGGTTCAGGATCAAAGAAAGGCTGACACGTATGCACGCACTGGTCAGGCACAAACAGGGGGAGTGCAACGAGGGCAAGCTGCCCATAGCCTGACCAGGCGGCAGGAAGCACCAAGAGCAGCATCACAAGCGAGGCAAGAACGAGGCGCATAGTCTCACTTCAACTCTGCGAACGATAGGGCTGACACGTGCCATCGGTACACTCTTCGTTGCGGCCACCGATGGCATAGCGATTTGCGGCAACCCAGGCATAGAGCGGGCGGGCAAGGAACATTGCGCCGGGCAAGCGCATGAGCTCGCCCAGGCCGCGCAGTGATGGTAAGCGGAGCAGCGTTTCGCGTACGGCGTCGGCCCCCTGATAGAAGGTACCATCAGGTGCCACCAGATGCAACTCGCGCTGCGCCATGGCGGGGGTCACTTGTGGAAAGCGCTTACGCGCTTCAGCCGAATTCATATCGAGCAATTCGATGAGACCATCGTCGTTATAGGCTGCAATGGTCTCGACCTGACTACTACAGATCCGACACTTGCCATCAAACAACAGCGCATACTGATAGGTAGACATACGACACTACATTCTAGACTACATTAATAGGGTGCAATAGCCGTCACGATCAAGACAAACGCAAGAAAGCCAAGCACTAGTGCACTGGCGATCTGAATAGCACGGCGCTCTTTTTTACGCATATGAGATCCTTTCCGGGGCTACCACCCCTTGCACATCTTTTCATAGTATACCATTTGCAGCGGCTGTGCGGTAGGGCGTTTTGTCCTCTGAGGGTTGACAAAAGCGGCAAAGACGTGTAAACTTTGTAGTAGTTCGGATTTGAACTACTACAAAAAGATAAGGAGAAGAAAATCTCCCATATGGCAACTGTACAGCTTCTGGATCAACTTGCAGCGCTCGGGTTAACCGAATATGAGTCGAAAGTCTACCTGGCGCTGCTGAGTGAAAACCCGGCCACTGGCTATCAAATCAGCAAGCGTTCGGGCGTTCCGCGTTCGATGGTCTACGAGGCCTTGGGGCGGCTCGAGGCGCGTGGGGCGGCGCTCAAATCCGAAGAGGAGAAGGCAACGCTGTACCGACCGGTTTCGCCGGCGCTGTTGCTTGATCGCTACGAGCGTGAAGCCCGTGAGCGTGCGGCCAATCTGCGTACCGAACTTTTGCCCCTGTACCATCAAGAAAAGACCGGGCGGCTCTGGAATTTCAGTGGGCGTAACGAGGCCCTGGCCTATGCCGGCGATCTCATTGATCGGGCCAAACGCGAACTGATGCTTGTTTTTACCGATGCCGACATCGAGGCTTTGCGCCATCGTCTCGAAGATGCGCATGCCCGTGGGGTTGCGCTGGGCGTCATTCTCACCGGTGACACCCCCTTTGAGCTTGGTCAGGTGGTACGGCATCCCAAACGGGAAACTGAATTGCACCGCATGGAAGAGACGCTGATCGTGGTTGCCGATGAGTGTGAATTTCTCATTGCTAGCGGTCATATGGTCACTTCGGCCACCGTCACAACGAACCCGAATATGGTCTTGATTGCCCGTCAGTTTATCTGGATGGAACTTTTTGCTCAGCGCATTTTTGCTCGTCTGGGCCCTGAATTGCTTGAATTGCTGTCACCTGAAGATCGTCAGGTATTGCGTTAAGGTACTGCGCCGCAGGCCTGCGGCCCACTGCATAGCACGGTAGCCTCTGGTTGGGGGCGTAAGCCTCCTAAAGGAACACCATATGATTACGTTATCAACCTCACGTCCTGAAACAAAACCTGAACGTCGTCTTCAGTTTGATGCGACTTTTGTTGAACAACTTTTTGTCGCGCTGACGCTGGTAGGCATTATTGTCGGGATCGTCCTGGAGCGCATAGAAGCCGCACCTACTCTGTTGTTGTCTGTCTATGTTGCAACCTATGTGACCGGTGGTTTCTTTGCCGTCATTGCGATCATCGAAGCCCTGCGCGAGCGCACGATTGAGGTCGATCTGCTGATGGTGCTCGCGGCGCTCGGGGCGGCCTATGTAGACGCCTGGACCGAGGGGGCGATCCTGCTCTTCCTCTTCTCGCTGAGCAATGTGTTGCAGAACTATGCGATGAATCGCACCCGCAGCGCGATCTCGTCACTGCTCGAGTTGCGCCCTGATACGGTGACGATCCGGCGCGATGGTGGGCTTCAAGAGGTGCCGCTTGAGGCAATTGTGCCTGGCGATCTCGTTGTGCTGCGCCCCGGTGATCGGGTGCCACTTGATGGCGTGATCGTTCAGGGTACCGGCAATTTCGATGAGTCGGCCATCACTGGTGAGTCGATGCCGGTGCAAAAGGGTGTCGGTGCGACGATCCTGGCTGGCACGCTCAATCAGAGCGGTGCCCTTGATATGCAGGTTGCGAAGACGGCTGAAGAGAGCACGCTGGCCCGCATTATTGGGATGGTCAGTGATGCCCAGGCCCGCAAGGCGCAGACGCAGAGCTTTCTCGACCGCGCCGAGCAGTGGTATGCCATGGGTGTCATTGCAACGGTGGCTCTCTTTATTTTCCTGGTGCCACCGATCTTTGGGGTGAACTTCAGCGATAATTTTTATCGTGGC
Source organism: Candidatus Chloroploca sp. Khr17 (assembly GCF_004138165.1). Lineage (GTDB taxonomy): Bacteria > Chloroflexota > Chloroflexia > Chloroflexales > Chloroflexaceae > Chloroploca. The sequence goes on along the minus strand of NZ_RYFF01000032.1, from coordinate 42,455 downwards.
ATGGTTTTGCTGACCGTCGCTTCACCGTGCGCCCTGGTGATCAGCGTGCCCGCTGCGCTGCTCAGTGCCATCGCCAACGCTGCGCGCAAGGGGGTTCTCTTTAAGGGTGGTGCCCATCTTGAAGAGTTGAGTCGCGTCAAGGTCATTGCCTTTGATAAAACCGGAACGCTCACCTATGGCCGCCCTGAAGTGACTGATATTCTGCCGCAACCCGGCGTAACAGCGCATGCGTTGCTCGCGGCGGTGGCTCGTGCCGAGTCTCAAAGCGAGCATCCGATCGCCAGGGCGATCCTTGCGTACGCCGAGGCCCAAGGTCTGGAGACCGACGAACCCGAAGCTTTCCAGGCGGTGACCGGGATGGGCGTGCGTGCGACCTGGGAGGGTCAAGAGACCCTTGCTGGTGCACCAAAACTCTTTGCGCATGCCGGTTTGCCGGTGCCCCAGGAACTGCTGGACGAAGCGGATCGTCTGGCGCTCGAAGGCCGCGGCACGGTGTTGCTGGTGGCCCGTGGTGGGCGCTGGTTGGGCTTGATCACCGTGATGGATCGCGAGCGCCCCGATGCTGCCGCGCAGCTTGCAGCGTTGCGCGCCGCAGGCATCGAACGCATTGTGATGCTCACCGGGGACAATGAGCGTGTCGCCGAAGCGTTGGGGCGTCGTCTCGGCATTGACGAAGTTCACGCCAGCCTGATGCCTGAAGATAAGCTGCGCATTATCGAGGATCTGGGCCAACGCTATGGGCCGACGGCAATGGTTGGCGATGGGGTCAATGATGCTCCGGCGCTGGCCGCTGCTTCCAGTGGGATCGCGATGGGTGCGGCGGGCACCGATGCGGCCCTCGAAACGGCTGATATTGTCTTGATGCGTGACGATCTCAGCGCCATTGCGTATGCCGTCGAGTTGAGCAAGCGTACTCAGCGCATCGTCTGGCAGAATATCAGCTTTGCCCTGGCTGTCGTCGTTGTGCTTGTCATCGCGACGCTCACCATCGGCATCCCGTTGCCGCTTGGCGTCGTCGGGCACGAGGGGAGTACGATAATCGTTGTGCTCAACGGCTTGCGCCTGTTAGCGCATCGGTAGAACAGAGGGCGTACGCCCTCTGTTCTACCAATGCGCTGCTGCTTGTCAGCGCTTCGCCTTACGCATATCTTGGTGGTGGCTGGCGCTGCGCAGCAGCGCTAGCCACCACGCAAATTCTGCTATAATCAGGGCAGTTTGCTCGCGTTGTGTCGTATGCGGAGAATGCCTGGGATGAAGAAGCCGCGCGTTGTTGTCGTGATGCCTGCCTATAATGCCGCTCGTACGCTCGAACGGACGTATCATGATATCCCGCCTGGTGTGGTTGACCACGTCATCCTGGTTGATGATGTTTCCCGCGATGAGACGGTTGAGATTGCTCGGCAACTCGGGATCGAGGTGGTGATCCATATCCAGAATCGCGGGTATGGTGGCAACCAAAAAACATGCTACCTTGAGGCTCTGCGCGATGGGGCCGATATTGTGGTGATGCTGCACCCCGATTATCAGTATGATTCGACGCGCATTGTTGAGTTGATTCGCCCGATCGTTGCCGGTGAATACGATATGATGCTTGGCTCGCGTTTGAAGCGCCAGCCAGGTCAACGCGGCGTTCCTGCGCTCGCCGGGGGCATGCCGGTCTGGAAGTATATCTCGAACCGGTTTCTGACGATCTGCGAAAATGCTGTGCTTGGCCTCAATCTCTCCGAGTTTCATACTGGTTTTCGCGCCTACAATCGTCGTTTGCTCGAGACCGTACCGTTTTTGCTCAACTCGGATGATTTTGTCTTTGATACCGAGATGATTGTGCAGGCAGTGCAGTACGGCTTTCGCATTGGCGAGATTGCGGTGCCAACGCGCTATTTTGAAGAGGCATCGTCGGTCAATTTTCAGCGCTCGGTCGTCTATGGCCTTGCAACGCTCAATGTCCTGCGCCGGATGATGCTTCACCGCGCTGGTCTGCGTCGTTATCCTCAGTTTAGCGCTCGGCTGGCTGATGTGATCAGTCCACACCATAGCGAGGCTATTCTTGGCGAGCGTCAGTAGTGGTAGCTGGCCGCGCTCTTCGTCCCTCTTCTTTTTGACCCAACGCCAGAGTGCCGAGGTGCCCGTTTGAGGTAGATCGTGCATGACAGCACGCAGTATTGTATGATATCAAATGCTATGTTCCGTATAGCTGGGTTAGGGTGTGTCGCGTTGCTCGTGGCCCTTGGCCTACTTATGCTGTGGCCGCCACAAAGCAGCCTGCCACGTAGCTTTGCGGTGGGAACACTTCATCATCAGGAGGATACACCCTTTCTGGGGGCTTACCATTGGACAACACCCACAGGCATGTTGCAGATCCCCGTGCATTGGTATACACCGCACGTCATGGTGCGCCAAATGCTGAGTGCGGGCAGCGAAGCACGCCCTCTGACACTTGATAGCCCAGGGGGTCCAATAATTTTTATGCTTGCGGCGGGGCAAGTCCGCACCTACCACTACCTTATGCCCGTTTCAAGTGGTTGGGTCACCGCCGCCTATCAAATTGAGGATGTTGGCCCGCTCACGGGTGATCCGCGCGCCTTAGGCTTTATTGTGCAAAGCAGTGAGGTCGTGTATCTGGCTGGCCCACTCTTTTGGCCCAGCCCGGCGCTTATCATGCTCGCACTTACGCCCTCGTTGCTCATCGGGGTGGTCTGGGTGTGGAGTAGTGGTGGGTGGCGCTGGTTCTTCTTTCTGGGGCTTCTAGGTGTTCTTTTGCTCAGTTACGTTGCCGATGGCGTTGCGTTGCTGATTGTGGCCCCCAGCTTGGTACTTGGATTGGTATGGGTTGGTCTGTTGGGATGGCTCTATGGCAAGCTCTGTCGTGAAGGATTAACCGTTTGGCCAAACCTCGTGCTTGGCCTAAGCTTGGGCTTTACAGCTGTTCCCCTTTTGCTCGTCTTGATTGGCGCAGACGGCATACTGCCCAACGCATGGCCTCTGCTGTTGGTGCCGTTCGTGATGGTCTTAGGCAGTATGCTGCCTGCATCTCTTCCCTATCGTGGCATATTAGCCATGCTGGCCGGTGCTTGTGTGCTGCTCTGGGCGGGCTTGTATGGCTATACCGATGCGTTCCTACGCATGCCCTCTGACTTTCAAGCCTACTACGACGCGGCGCAACGCCTCCGCGCCGGGCTGCCGCTCTACGAACTTGATCAACTGGCAGCCAACGCCTTTGCGACCACCTACAAGTATCCGCCCCTCACCGCGCTGCTGCTCCTCCCATTAAGCCTGTTATCGCTAACTGCGGCCAGCAATGTTTGGCGTCTACTCTTGGTTGGGGCTGCCGTGGGCAGTATGGGCATGCTGCATGCTACGCACCCACCAAAGCGACGACGCATGCTGATGCTTATCGCGCTCGCCCTGCTGGTGCTGCTCTCCCCGATCAGTCGTTCGCTGCGCTTTGGGCAGCCCGAGTTACTCATCCTTCTGGGTGCTGTGATCGCAACGTACCTCTTTCTCCGGGGTTACCACTGGCTCAGCGCCTTGCTCTGGGCCTTATTAGGCCTCGTCAAGATCTACCCGATCCTGCTGACTCTGCCCTTGATCATCGTGGGACGTAGGCGCTGGGTCTTGATGCTGGTGGTATGCACCATTGGATGGAGTCTGCTGAGTCTTGTTGTAACGGGGTGGGACTTGATCTTTTGGCTAGAACTCTTTCCGACGCTTGGTGCCCGCGATGGTCGTCTGTCCAATCTTGCGCTCTCTGGTGTGCTGACGCGCATCATCGAGCCTGCGGCCTATCGGGGCAACATCGCGGTGTCAGCTGCGGGCCTACCGGTGCTGATCAGTAGTGGGATGCTTGCCCTCGCCACGCTGGGATTGCTGTGGCAGCGTCGCGCTGCTTTGGCCCAACACATCTGGCTAGCCTTCAGCCTGATGATCTGCACCGTCTTGTTGATTATTCCTGTGGCTTGGGATCACTACCACGCCATGCTCCTTGTGCCCCTGATCGTGAGCCTGGGGTGGCTCGGAGATCCTGGCGATCACGCGCTACTCTGGTTTGGTGCTTATAGCCTGATCATCTTTGGTGTAGCGCGCGACATCTGGCCGACTGAGAGGGCGTTGCTCGATCCGCTCACAATGTTCCTACGTTCTTACCGTGTGATTGGCTTGGGCCTACTCTGGTTTTGGTTTGTCCGCCAACTTGCCCAAGCTCCCAATCTTACCAAAGCACTATGAGACACCTCTTTGGCCTTTTGGCTATCCTGATGCTGGCCGGGATCATTGCCATCCAAGCGCCGCCAGTTACGCATTACACCATAGGGACAGCAAGTGAAGCACAGGTACCCTATGGCTTCTGGTCGGCTGAAACGAATGGAGAGGAGAGCTATCGCTGGAGTGATGGCGATAGCCGCTTGCGCTTCTTTGGCTACGCAACCGCCTCGCGCCTCGCGGTAACGCTACGCATCATTGGTCCGCAAGGGTCACGGGGCGAAACCACCAACATGGTGTTGGCAAGCGGCCCAGTGACGCTGTTGGCGAGCGAGCCGCCTGCGGCGTGGCGTACCTACCACCTGCTCGTGCCCGCCGTCGGGCCTGCGTGGCAGACCCCCGAAATCTTGCTTGGCGGGACAGTGACGGGTGGGCAGCAGGGCGATAATCGCAGGGTGGGGGTGGCGGTCAGTCGGGTTGAAGTCGCCCCAATGGGCGAGCGAAAGCCGGTAGCCGTCATAGAGTACGCTGCCTTCCTCATGCTTTTGTTGCTGCTCCTCTGGTTTGGGTTGAGCCGCTTGCTTTCGGTTTGGCTCGCGCTGGGCTTGAGTCTATTGAGTGGAGGCGGGTTATACCTATGGTCATGGCTTGATCCGATCGGCATGGGCTTTTGGTTGCCACCGCTCTGGGCCAGCGTCTTGGTGCCAGTGGGGGCCATTGCACTCTACTGGTCTGCGCAGTGGCTAGCGCCCCACATACGCCAGCGGGAGCGTTGGTTGCTCGTGGGTTTGGGGCTTGGCTTGGTGGGGGGCATACTTCTACGGAGTCAGCTTTGGTTTCCCTTTGGCGGAATGTTCCTGCTACTGGGGACACTTCTGGCAGCGGCCTCTCTTGGTAGGCGAGAGGAGCCCACCAGTGCTGCGCAGTCTATCGTGGGAGTCAATCTATGGTATCTCATTGGCATCCTCGCCTCTCTGTTCTTGGCTGGTGGTTTGCGCCTGATCGCGCTTGATCACATCCCCTTTGGCATGTGGCGCGACGAGGCGCGTCATGGTTTGGTGGCCTTGCAGATCCTCAATGCTCCCGACTATCGGCCCATCTTTGTACCCGAAGCCGACATTCCAGCCCTGCTCTTCTACCTTCAGAGTGGCAGTATTGCCCTTTTTGGGCCGACGGTCTTTGCGCTGCGTAGCGTAACAGCGCTGGCGGGGGCGCTTACCACCGTAATCATTGCCTATCTGGCCCAACAGATCTGGGGGCGCACGACGGCCATCGCCGCTGCGCTTATGCTGGCTGCTTCGATGTGGCACATCTGGCTAAGCCGATTAGCCTTTGCCGCCGTCCTGGATCCTCTCTTGACGCTCAGCGCCCTGGCGCTGCTCTGGCGCATCTGTAATGGCAAGAGTTCAACTAGGTGGCAGATCTTCGAAGGGGTACTGGCCGGCCTTGCCTTGGGGTTGGCGCTCTACACCTACCATCCCGCCCGCCTGATGCCATTCGCTGCCGCCCTGTGGGTTGCCTTGCGCATAGGATCCGATTGGGCCGCTTGGCGTCGCGCCCAATGGCCTCTTGTCGCCTTTGGGTTGGCTACCCTCTTGGTTGCGAGTCCATTACTTGGGTACCTCTTGACCCAGACAAGTGATTTCAATCAGCGGGTGAGCCAAGTGGGGCTCTTCAGCCGTGCCGACAAGGAGTGGTCATTAACGATGGATCTGGATTATAATGTCCTGCGCTACAGCTTGATGTGGCATGTTGCGGGCGATGAGGCGGCCCGTCACAACATTCCAGGGCTACCAATGCTTGATCCTCTGACGGGGCTACTGTTCCTTATCGGCCTACTTGTGCTGCTCCTCCGTCAAAATTGGCGCGTCAGCCTACCTCTGCTGGCCTTGCTAGGAGTTGGCCTCGCCCCGGGCCTGCTCTCGCCCGATGCACCACATGCCGTGCGCACAGTGGATGCCATCGCACCAACGATCCTCATCGCCGCTTACGCAGCCGCCCAGATCACGCAGAGCCTTGCCCTGAGTATGCCGCGCCTGAAATGGGGGCTTTTGGCGAGTGGGGTGCTTTTTATTGCTATCGTGAATGGCTGGAGTTACATGGGCCGCGTGCCCTACGACCAACGCATGTGGGATGCTTTTAGCTATACCGCCGAGACTAGTATGGGCCAAATTATTCAACAAGGTGTCTGCACTGGCCCGATCTTTATGCCTGAAGATTATGCTACGAGTGAAGTGCTTGCGTATTTAGCCCCAGAAGCGACGGTTATCCCCTTCGAGTTGCATCAACTGCCCGCAGCTTTTCCGCATGGTGCATGCCTCTTCATTCCGAGCGAAATCCCTGCCAATCAACGCGCAGCGTTAGAAGCCATGCTAGAGGGGGTACAGCCCCAAGTGTTACAACGCTATCCAGGGCGTGAAGCTCCGGTTTTTTGGATCTACCGGGTTTAGGCCAGGTTTTAGCCTGATAACACTGAAAACTCTTTCCTGGCATCACATTTATGAAGAAACTATACTCCTCACAATGGTATACGACTTCCATTGCCATCCTCTTCGCCAGCATCATCTTCATCCTCGTTCATCAGATCCCGCAGCCATCACCGGCTTTTTATCGTTTCTACAGAGGCATCCACGACGTAGAGCAGGGGTCGATCGGAGCATATGTTTGGTCACAGCCCGATTTTATGCTAAACCGCCCTCTTGAATGGGCGACACGGCAAGTATTGATTACCCAAGAGATGAGTGCTGGGCCAACTGCGGATATGATGCGTCTGTTACAAGTGAGTACAAGAGATATAACGTTTGACTTTATGATCCAAGGTGGATTACCTTTGCGTACTTATTCTTATTTATTACCAAGTAATTCAAGCTCACTTGATATTAATTTTAACATTCTACCAATTGATCATGATTTTCCTAATGATCAACGTAGTCTTGGTTTAATCCTTATAGGAACAGACATAAAACCAATGACAACGTCGCATATACCGAGCTTGTCTGTGCTGAGTTTTTTTACGATCCCTTTTGCACTCTTTCTTGTCTGTCTGCATTGGCGTGGTAGATATTGGCCTGCGCCCTTGCTGTTTGCCATTTTGCTTGTTATTGCATTTTTCTATGCCCAGGATCGTTATCTAGTTCTGCCGAGTACAATTGCCCTAAATTGTGGCCTCCTTACCATTGCTCTATTTAGCTATCTCTGCCGACGCTTGCTTCAGTTAGCAACTGCACGTGATTGGATATGCTATACCCTCCTCTTTGCTTTAGCTACGGTGATCGTTCCTTGGATCTACATTGCTACTGGATTGACGCTCAATCTGAGCCGACAATGGCTTGGTCAGTCAATATTTATTGGCACTTTGCTTGGCTTGCCGGTACTCAGTTGCATCATCTACCTGTGGTTTGCGCCAAACCGTACCGTTCAGTTAGCATTGGTGGGCCTTAGCCTCATCGCAGTATTGACCTGGGGGTTGCTGAATCTCAACCTTGCCCTCTCACGAGTTGCACTTGACTTTCCTGCTTACTACAATGGCGCTCAACGTGTTTTGCTTGGCCAACCACTCTATGAACTCGAGCGTCTACGCAACGAAACGTTCTCAGTTACCTATAAATATCATCCCCTTTTTCTCATTTTTATCTTTCCGATCGCCTTTACCTCATTAGACACAGCCATTACCCTCTGGCGCTCGCTGGGGATTGCCTTAATCATTGCCAGTACTATCATTGTTGTTATTAACCAGCCACGAACGTATTGGTGGCCTCTTGCGCTGCCAGCACTGATCGTTGCCACCAACCTTGCCCCAGTCTGGGAGACACTGCGCTTTGGGCAGATTGATGCCCTGCTCCTCTTTGGTATTGTGGCCGCAAGTGCGACGTTTTACCGCTCTCCCTGGCTTAGTGCCACGATCTGGGCAATCTTGGGTTTGGTGAAGATCTATCCTCTCTTCCTCCTTCTTGATGTATTTCTGCAGCGCACTTGGCGCTGGTTGTTTAGCGTGGGCCTAATGCTCCTCTTGGGAATTGGACTCTCTTTGCTGCTCGCCCCCGTAAATGAGCTCACCTTCTGGCAGGATGTTGTACCGCTGCTTGGTGAACGTAACGGACGTCTAGCCAATCAATCTATCTACGGCCTGATTGTGCGTCTGCTCGATCCCAATCTGATCTTTGAAGCTGGCGCTATGCCCAACAATGCTATTGCTAATCTGCTTTTTCTGGCATTGGTGCTGCCCATCTTTGGCTTGACCCTCTGGCGACTCTATGTCTACCCGATGCCGCTATGGGATTCTATGAGTCTGCTTGTTTGTACAAACTTGTTAATCATGCCGGTGAGTTGGGATCATTATCAAACGATTTTGGTGGTACCACTCATCGTTGCTTTGGCTCGTCTCTTGAAAAACCCCAATATGCACGGCTTTTTATTTGTTGCTGCATATGCAATGCTCACGTTTGGCACTACAAAGAACCTCTGGTTGAGTGTGGTAGAGCCAAATAGTTTCTGGATTAGCTTTGCTGCCTATCGCACCCTCGGTCTCTTTCTCCTTTGGCTCTGGTGGTTGCGCTACCAGCAACCTGATGCTTCAAGGCTTCCAAGTCGTTTGGGACACCAGGTACACGTGTGTGGCGGCGACCCAGCGTAGCACCACTTCCACTTGGTCAGGATTTTGTAGCCACTGAGAGCGATATAACCTATATTGATTTACAAGAATGACAAGCGTTTGAGTTTGTGCCGTCGTGAAATCTGGAAAGGGTATGTCTTCAATAGCACGTATTTGATTGTCCCGCCCTCCTGCCGCCGGATTGGTATAAAGAAAAGCATTAGCTAGAGGGCTGTTGAGTACGGATGCGATTTCCTCCAGAGAGGTGTTTGCCTTGGCCCAAATTCCGTGAAACCTTTGATAACAAACTAGACCCTGATGATCTATAACTGCTGCAATTCGCCAGGGGCCGCGACTCAGGCGAGCCGCATTGGCGATTACTTTTGGCCGATCCCACGGTAATTTGTAGGCCTCATACAGCATAACCGAAGCATCGGTATTTAAAAATGCGAATTTGCCCGTAAAGAACGGCTCAAAGTTGTCTTTTGCACTGACAAGACCAGCAGCAAATCCCGATCTCGGCTCACTGCTCACTAGTTCTGCTTTATGAGAGCTCATTGGAACGCGGTATTCGATACCGCGATGCACCTCCGCAACATCACCAAGCCGAGGTAGTCGACTAAGAGTTTCCCATACGCGCCAAAGCGGTGTACGCCAGAATACTGGATAGCCAGCGGCATCTACCGACTCAGTTGGCAGATCCTCTTGCCAAGTAGGAATGCCAGTCTGCAGGAAGCGATCATACTCCTGTTTGTTGAGGGAAGCGATCCGGCGGCGTGGACTACTCGTGCGTACACCATGCCTTAACCGCCCGTTTGGCCGCGCCTGCTCGCAGGCGTGTTTGTGTTCCACGTGTTGGTACATCGCTGAAGGGTGGATTGCAGAGCACAATCTTGGCCTGTTGGAGATACGTGTCGGTGTATGGCGACGAAAAAACATCTGCCTGCCTGATATCCCAGCCATCAGGATTAGGATAGTCAGCAAGGATCAGTGAATAGCGGGCCACTTCACGAGCAAACGCATCGAGTTCCATCCCGCGTAACATGCGCACGAAATAGTCATGCCGCTGGTCAGCATCCATTGTCGAGGGAAGGACTGTGCGAAGCCGTCCAAGCGCAGCAATGAGAAATGGCGCGTGCCCAGTGAAGGGCGCAAAGACACGCCGCTCATCTTGTGGCAATTCGTCGAAGGGCAGTTGTTGGACAATGTACTCCGCGAGATGTTCAGCGTAAACCGCTTTGCAGGTGGCGAGCACATCGCGGAGCAATTGGTCAAGCTTCTTGTGAGTTATCCCCTCCAATGTAGGAAGCAACCCGGTATCAAAAAAGTCAAGTTGAACAGGTCCCCGAGCGAAACCGATGGACTTGGCCCGCAGAACTGCGTCAGGATTCCATTCGTTGCGATTCGCATGAAAAGCAGTGCTGAGATGTTCCGGTGCAATCTCTTCGATAAACGTCGGCGCACCAGTGGCAGAGCGCTGGTTTTGCCTATCGCTCCTTCGCGAGAAAGATGGTCATCTTTAAATAATGTAAGCAGGCTCGGCGAATGATTTTCTGCCGTTCTGACGCCCAAAACGAGTTATGTAGTATAGAACGCTTGGTTCATGGTGTCAATCTGATCAAAGGCATAAGCACGGCAAACGCACGTGCCCCATATTCGACGGCACCCAGGTCACATGTGCCCACGCGGGAGGCGTCGCGTTGATCGGTGGCCTGGCAAGCCGTCGGATCACCAGCGTCAATGAGTGGGCTGCCAGGTTGTGGCAGCAGGGTTCGCATCGGGAAGCGTCCGCCGTTATAGGCCAGGTTGCCGAGCAACAGATCTCCGGTGAAGGCATCCCGATCGGTGGCGGCGCTCAACGACGCGCAACTGCCCTGGCTCAGGTTGTGACCGAGCGATTGAAACAGCCCGCCATCGCAGTTGACCGGATAGCCAAAGATGACCGTGTTCACGAGCTGCACCACGCCCGGATTGGCCGGGGTCTGCGGGGAATCTTCGTAGATCGCATTGCCAGCAATGCCAGCCTGGTTGTTCGCCAGGGTGGCATTGGTCAGCACGGCATAGCGCCCGTAGTGATAGAATCCTCCGCCCAACCCGGCAACAACATTGCCCGCAATGGTGACATTCGTCAAGGTCAGGTTGTCGTCGGAAGCCTGATAGATGCCGCCGCCGTTGTTGCCAGCAAAGTTGCCCTGGATGGTGGCATTGGTGACAAAGGCTGTGCCGCCCGCGTGGTACAGGCCGCCGCCATTGGGCGTGCCGCTGACCGCGTTGGCGTAATTGTTCACCAGATTGACCTCGCGCATCTCCAGCACGGTGCCATACGAATTGACGCCGCCGCCCTCGTAGGCAAAATTATTGGCAAAAGTTGTCTTTTCGATCACGGCTGTGCCGTTGATGTTCCAGAGCCCGCCACCACTGCCGGTTGTCTCGTTGTCATCAAACAGGCTGCTCGTCACGGTCAGCGCCCCACTGTTTTCAATGCCGCCGCCGTAACCCGCCGTATTCTTGGCGAAGGTGACGGTTGCTAGATCGGCGCTGGCACCGCTGGCATTGTAGAGGCCGCCGCCATCCAGGGCATAATTGGTCGTGAAGGAGGTATGGCGGGCGATGAGCGCACCGGTGGTGGCGTTTTCGATCGCGCCGCCGCGCCCGGTTGCACCATTCGCCCGATTGTTGGCAAAGCTGGTATTCGCAATATCCAGCCTGCAGCCGTCGTTATAGATCGCCCCGCCCGTTATGGCCTGGTTGCCTGCAATAACGCTATCGCGGATGGTGAGTGAACCGTCGTAACAATAGATTGCCCCGCCCGAAACAGCCGAGCGATTATTCCGGAGTTGCACGTTTTCTACAATAACTTGCGCCCCTGAGGCTTCGATTGCACCGCCGCTGACGAGCGCATCGCCGCCTTGCAGAATGATCTGTTGTAGGCGGAACGTGATCGGCCCGACAAAGAAGATCCGCTCGTTCGGCCCGGCGTTGAGGATAATGCGCCCACCGCCGTTGATCGTCACATTGGCTAGATTTACCACTTTAGCCAGGCTAAGCTGGATGGTGTGTACAGACGGGCCGCAGTTGAAGGTCATCACCCCGCCGCCACTGCTGACTGTGGCGAGCGCTACGTCAAAGGCGGCCTCGGTGCAGCTGGCTGGAGACCCATCACCCACCACCGCATCAGCGGCGCGGGCCGTCTGGTGAGCGCCAACCAGGAGCACCACCACTGCGAACAACAACCATAAAGAAGCACGTGTTCTTTTCTTCATCATCGACATGCTTATTGTTCCTGGCAAATCCACTGCATCTTCAGATCCACGCGTGCGTTGGGGTCTGGCGCACTGACTTGCACCGAGGGAATTTCGACCAGGCCTGTGGCCTCAAGCAAACCCGACCCGTCAGCAGCAGACCCAGCAACGCCATGCGGAAGGATTTGAACGTCTTCATCATTTGGTCTGTCCTTTGTCGAGAACCGTTACACTTGTAGTTTCAGGCAGTTCGATGCTTAGCATCAGGCATCAGATTAGCCTGGATATGAAGAATACCGGTTTTGCCATGAGTGACGGCTCCCAAGCGTAAACGCTTGGGCTTCAGAGACTGCCGCCCCAGTCTCGTGCTCCATGGAGCACATGGGTGGAGTGTGGCCTTTGGATGCACGTGCCTGTGCTGGCTCTCAGGTTGGCCCCTTCCGCCGAACCAGTGCGCCACATGACCTTGAACCTTTTCCCGAGCAGAGGCTTGTCCGCTCGAACCGGCAAGGCTCACTTGGATAGGTGCGAACACCCATGCGTATGATAAGCCTCGTACGCCTGTTCGTCAAGGGGCTGAAGCCGCTGAAGCGCGTGAAGGGCTCATATCCCAGCGCTGAAGCTGCTGGGCTTTACGCCCTATTTTCGTAAAGGTGACATTTTGTGACAAAGTTGCCAACGCTACCCGCTTCGTTTGGCCCGGCCTTGCGGTTTTTACGTAAGCGTGCCCACCTGACCCAGGACGAACTCGGTCGGCGCGTTGGCTACAGTCGGGAACAGATCGCCCGCCTGGAAAATGGCTCGCGCTTCCCCGACTTGACGGTGGTGGCGGCGCTCTTTGTGCCGGCACTTTTGATGGAAGATGAAACGCCCTTGATTGAACAATTGCTCAAGCTTGCGGGCAACACTCGCGTTACGCAGGTGACGCCTACCCGCACGCGGCATATGCGTGGACAGCCGATCCGCGCCCCCATAGTCACCCCAAGGCTGCGCGTCCACAGTCCACCCACTCCGCTGCTCCCATTGATTGGGCGTGAAGCCGAGGTCAACGCTCTGCTTGACCTGCTCGCAAGCGAGCGTCTTGTCACCGTGCTTGGTGCGCCGGGCATTGGCAAGACGCGTCTGGCGCTGGAAGTAGCCCGTGCGGCGCTGCCCTTCTTTGCGCATGGAGTGGCGTTTGTCTCGCTGGTCGATGTCGTCAGTCCTGCCGATGTACCGTATGCCGTCTTGCGCACGCTCGCACTCACCCCGGTAGCACACCAGTCGGTTGACGATGCTATCGCCGCTTATCTGGCCCCTCGTCACCTGTTGCTTGTGCTGGATAACTGCGATCACATTCTCGATGCTGCCCCGTTCTTCACGGCTTGGCTCGAGTGTGCGCCGTATCTCAAGCTGCTCTGTACCAGTCGCGTACCGCTTGATGTGTACGGCGAACAGGAATGGCCGCTCGGCCCACTGGGCACCCCTGATCTTGCGCAACCACCTGATCTCGACATCTGGCGCAGCCGACCTGCCCTACAATTGCTCTGTGCCCGCATTCGTGCCGCCGACCCTGCGTTCACCCTGACGGAAGCAAACCTGTTACCGCTGGCAACGCTGTGTATCGCGTTGGATGGCTTGCCACTTGCGCTCGAACTGGCCGCTGTGCGCCTGCGGGATCTCGCCCCCGATGTGCTGGTGCAGCAACTATTGACACTGCGCAGCAACGGGCAACCTGCTTCGACCTGGTTGCAGCAAACCCGGCGCAACGTCGCCGAACGCCACCGTACCCTGCAAGCCGCCATTGCCTGGAGTGTGAAGCGGCTGACGACCGCCGAGCAGATTGCCTTCGCCCGCCTGGGGGTCTTCATTGGGGGGTGCAGCCGCGAGGCCGCCCTACAGGTTGCTGCTGCCGAACCAGAAATACTGGTATGCCTAGAGCGTACGAGCTTGATCAAGCTTCAGGACGAGCGCATCACGCTCCTCGAGACCTTGCGCACCTACGCCTTCGAGCAACTTACGGCCAGTGGCAACCTGGCTGAGTGCCAGGCTGCTCATGCCGCGCATTACACCGCTTTTGCTCAGGATGTCTTCAATGGTCTTCAGGGCGAACAGCAGGCCTTCTGGATGCAACGCGCCCTGGCTGACCACGAAAATTGCCTGGTGGCGCTACGCTGGGCCCTGGCGAGTGAGCATGGTGAAATTGCCATCACCATCGCCGATAGCTTGTGGTGGTTTTGGTATCGGCGCGGCTTGTTCACCCTGGCCTTAGAGATGCTCACCGCTGCTTTGGGCCTTGCCACCTCGGATCAATCTCAACCTACTCGGGCCTCCGCCCTCAACGGCCTCGCCTCGATCTACCTAGTGTTAGACGACTATACGGCAAGCTTGGACTGTCACCGCGAGGGGTTGAGCCTGTGTCGGGAGCTTGGTGATCGTCGTGGTACGGCCACTGTATGCTCGACCTCGAACAGGCCCGTTCTAGGTTCGTGATCTAGCCCCAATAGCTTGCAAAGAAGGACGAGAAGAGACCTCACAGGTCTTGATGAGGGCGTCCCAAGGCGAACGCGCCGACCTGTGAGGTCTGGCCGTGCCGTGCCGTGCCGATCAAGGATTGCCAGGAAAAGACCTCACCGGTCTTCCCGCCCCGATGAAGTCTCCTCCAGACCTGTGAGGTCTGGCCGTGCCGTGCCGTGCCGATCAAGGATTGCCAGGAAAAGACCTAGGGCGATGGCATTATACAAAACCGGAGACAACAAGACGTGCGATCAGGGCACCCGCAAGGGGTGCCCTGGCGGGGTACTACATGCCCGCTCCGCAACTGCTGCGGCTGAACATCTTGCCCAGGCTCAGATCAGGCGTCAGACCGTCAAACGCCCCCTGACGCCTCGTGAACAAGTGCGTTATACTACCTTGATGCAGGCCTTGTCGGGTGAGGAGATAAACCTATGTCACACACAAGCGATCACATCTTGCGACAGATGTTCAAACGGCTAAATCCTCTGATGTTATGGCATTGGCGCTTGGGAATGGGAGCGTATCTCAATTTTTGGCCGTCAGGCATTGGGCGTTTTCTTGTCTTGAGCCATACGGGTCGCAAAAGCGGTCGCCTCTATCGCACGCCAGTCAATTACGCCGAGCGTGATGGTGACGTGTATGTCACGTCAGGATTTGGCCGAAGCGCCGATTGGTATCACAATCTTATGACCCAGCCGCGCACTGAGGTGTGGCTCCCCGACGGACGCTGGCTCGTTGAGGTAGAGGATATCACGGAGAGCGCGGGCAAGACGGCGATCATGCGTGATGTGCTAAAGGGAAGTGGCTTTGCCGCCTATCTGGCCGGGATCAACCCGCACCGTCTGAGCGATGCGGATCTGGATAGTGCCACTACCTCGTACCGGCTGCTGCGTTTGCATCGCGTTGCTCCTCTAGCTGGAGTTGGTGGGCCAGGCGACTTGATCTGGCTCTGGCCCTTGCTGGTGCTCCTCGCTTTCTTGATAGGCCGAGTGTGGCCCCGTCGCTAAATGAAGGAACAGTGTGATTGCTTTGCCTCGTTTTCGCTTGCCGCAGCGTATCCATCTGGTGCCTTTGCTGGTGCTGGTGCTGATTGCTCTGCTGCTTGGGTTGGTGTTGCGCCTCGCACCGCCGCTTTTTGTTGATCTTGGTGAGCCTGGCGATAGCCGCTTTATCAGCGGTTTTTATCAACCCGAATTTGGGGCTGGTGAAACCTTTCGCTGGAGTGGCCCCGAGGCTCGCTTGCTCTTGCACGGCGCGACGCCTGCGCCATCGTTCCTGCGTCTGCGCCTCAATGGCGAGCGTTTGCTTGCCCAGGGAACCCCATCGGTGGTCTTGCAACAGGCTGAGGTCGAGGTTGCGCGCTTTGATGTGCAGGATGGCTGGCGTACCTATACGCTGCTCTTGCCCCCTGATGCCGTTGCGACGACATCGGGCGTGGCTCGTCCACTCAACCTGGTCACAGCCGTCAGCGATCCCGGTGTCACCGCCGATGATCTTGATTTTCGACCCCTTGGCGTGCCTGTCGCCGCCCTTCAACTTGAACGCATCGGTGGCATCCAGACGCCCGCGTTTGCCCGCGCAGCGTGGCTGACCTGGATGCTCGCACTGGTCGTTGCTGCCATTGCCTGGCTCGATGCGCTACTCTTGCCGCGTCAACGCCGCCATCTCTGGCAGCGGGCGAGTCTGGTGAGCGCGGTCGGCGGCGCGCTCTTGCTTGTCTGGGCCTTCCGTGATCCTTCGGGTCTTGCTTGGGCGCTCCCGCCCACGCCGTGGATCCTTGGCACGGCTACACTGTTGTTGGCTGTTGTGTCCGTCAGCACTCTCCCCATCCTGGGAGCGCGGGTGTCCCGCCCGCTTCATAAGCCCAATGTCGCGTCGGCGTCTGGTGTGCTGACCCTGATCGCAGCGATGGCGCTGCTTGCCGTGGCGGTTGGTCTGCTCAATACGCAACTCAGTGTCGCCGGCGGGTTGATCCTGGCGCTCGTGGCACTTATGCTGATGGCCGGTGGCCCGTATGGGCTCGGCAAGGATCTCTGGACGCAGGGAGACCCCGATCTTTCCCGGAAATATGCCCTGGTGTTGCTCGGTCTGACCTTGCTGCTTGCCCTTGGGCTTCGCTTCTATCGACTTGATGAACTGCCCTTTGGCCTGTGGCGTGATGAGGCGCGTCACGGCATGTTTGCCCAGTTAATCCGCGACTACGCCGACTATCGCCCGATCTACATCGCTAGCGACCGCGTCAACATGCCGGCGCTCGGGCTCTACCCTTTTGCGCTTGCACTGCACTTCTGGGGCGAAAATCTCTGGTCAATGCGCGTTGTCAGTGGTCTCGCCGGTGCGCTGACCGTCTTGCCCCTCTACGGTTTTGCCACCTGGCTGAGTGGCCGTCGCAGCATTGGCCTGCTCGCGGCACTCTTGCTCGCCGTTTCTAGCTGGCACATCACCGTCAGTCGCCTCGCTTTTCCCACCGTCTTTGATCCGTTGCTGACCCTCAGCGGCCTCTGGTTGCTTGGCTGGGGGCTTTGCGTTCAGCCTTCCGCCGCTGCAGAGAAAGAGTTGACAGCCTTGTCGGTTGGTCAACGCATCCGTGCCTTGCTCGCCTGCTTGCTCGGTGGGGTTTGCCTTGGCCTAGCGGTGCAGACCTACCACACAGGGCGGATGGCCCCGATCATCGCGGCGTGGCTCGCGCTGCTCTTGCTGCTGCGTGCGCCACGGGCATGGCGCGGGTGGCTGGTGGGCAGCCTGGCGGCAGCGGTGGGCCTGTTGCTGACTGTGACGCCGTTGCTACTCTATGCCTTCAATCAGCCCGAAGCCTTTAACGACCGGGTGAGCCAGGTCTTTCTCTTGAGTGAAGAAGCCCGGCTTGGCGAACCGCCGCTGCGTATGCTTGACACAACCCTGCGGCAGCATCTGTTGATGTTTCACGGCCAAGGCGATTTGAATGGGCGTCATCACGCCCCGGGGCGTCCGATGCTCGACTATGTCACGGGCATCGGGATGCTGCTCGGGGTTGCCGGATTGCTCCGTTATCCACTTGACTGGCGGAGCCTGATGCTTGCGGGGGCTCTGGCGCTTGGCCTGGTGCCGAGCGCGCTTGCTGTCAATGGGCCACACGGCTTGCGTGGGTTTTCAGCGGCGGCCTTTGCCTTCATGATCGCCGCAGTGGGGTGGGTCGCCCTCTGGCAGAGCCTGAAGCAACGCTGGCCTGCCGCAAGCAGACTGCGGTGGCTAACCCAGGGTGTTGGCGCAACGCTGGTCTCCCTTGTGCTTGCGCTCAATGCAACCGTCTATTTTGTGCTCATGCCGCCTCAGCGCGAAGTCTTTCTCGTCTTTTACCCGGTGCAGAGCCAGATGGGCGCGCATGTCCGTGAGCTTGCCGAAGCAAACGGCGGCACGCTCGCAACCCAGGTTTATGTCCCCGAAGTTGTGCGCAGCGACCCGGTCTTTGCCTTTCTCACCACCGGCCTGGCCGTGCAGAGCTTTGCGGGGGCAGAGCTCTCAGAGCCAGCGGAGCCCGACGCGATCTTCCTGCTTTCGGGCTATTTTGCCGCAGACGAAGCCGATGCTCTTGCCCCCATCCTTGGTGTCAACGCGAAGCCGACAGCCGAGGGACCGGCCTTTCCCGACGGCCAGGGCGTCACCTTTTATGTATACAAGATCGACCGCACCGCTCGAATATGGTCAGGCGTCGTCCGGCAGCACCCGCCGATGAGTTGTGCCCCGAGCGCATACCAGGTACGTGCCTGTGCCCCAAAATCGGCACTTGAACACTCCCCCGACCACGACCGTGATGCGACCTTGTATTCTTCACCCGAATTTGGATAGACCACAATGGGCCGTGTCGTCACGCGGCGGGCCGTACGGATCAACCCGTTGAGATAGCGCGGGGCCGTGCAATTGATGCCGAGAGCGGCAATTTGGGGGTACGCTTCGAGCAGGGCCACACAATCGGCAAAAGACTCACCTTGCGCAATCGTCTTCTCGTCGCGTGCCGTAAAACTGATCCAGGCCCACATCTCGGGAAATTCGGGCAAGAGGCGCGCCAGCGCACGCGCCTCGGTGAGACAGGGGATCGTTTCACAGGCGAAGAGGTCGGCCCCTGCGGCCGCGAGCACCTCCATACGTGGCCGATGAAACTCCATCAGGGCCTCTTCGCTCAACCCATAGTCACCACGATACTCAGCGCCATTGGCGAGAAACGCACCATATGGCCCGACCGACGCAGCCACGAGCGGGCGCGAACGGCCCACCCGGTTGCCACGGTTGGCCCAGAAATGATCACGGGCCTCAAGCGCAAGGCGTACCGACTGCTGCATTAACGCAGCGGCCACCGCCCGTTCAAGCCCCCGGCTGGCAAAGCCCTCAAAGGTCGCTTGGTAACTCGCCGTAATCGTCACATCAGCCCCGGCCGCAAAATAGTCAGCGTGAACCTGCCGGATCAACTCCGGTGCCTCAAGCAAGATCTTGGCCGACCAGAGCGGATCATTGAGGTCGCAGCCGCGTCGCTCAAGTTCGGTTGCCATCGCTCCATCAAGCACCAGAAAAGGATGCATCTGAAGCATGTGCGCAATAGGATCCATCCGTCTCTCCCCAAGAAAAACGCTGATGCTGGTGAACCAGCGGTGCCCCGCAGGGACTTATATCGCATAAACCCTTGCCCTTATTATAGTACGGATAGTACAAAGCAAGTTCTTTGAAACCGGAGCGTGTATGCTGGAAGAGGACAAGTCTTTATCTAATCAGTTTCGTTAGCCCAGGTAGGCAATGTGATGAAGGCAACGTGGCATGCATCCGCAGGTGTAGTATGGTCTACAGTCTGATCGAACTGCCCCCAAAACAAACAAGTCCTGGTGGAGTGGAGAAGAGCCCCATGTCTGAAATAGAGCAAACCCGGGCAGCGCCAGGCCTGCAGCGCATATTCTTGCGTCATAAAATTGAAGAGGAGTTGCTGGGCAATATTTTGCCCTTTTGGATGTACCGTGTCGTTGATCGTCCGCGTGGCGGTTTTTATGGTGCGGTCACCCGTGATCTGCGGTCACTCAACGAAGTTCCACGCGTGGCGTTGATTTGTGCGCAGATCCTCTGGATCTTTGCGGCTGCTTATCGCACCTACCGTCGCCCCGAATATCTCGAAATGGCCGGTCGAGCGTTCCGTTATCTGCGCCTCGCCTTCTGGGATGAAGAATATGGTGGTATCTTCTGGACGGTCGATATGTGGGGGCGACCGCTCGATACGCGCAAGACGACCGTTGCGCAAGCGATGGCAGTGTATGGCCTGGCCGAACATCATAGCGCAACCGGCGACCCCAATAGTTTGCAGCTTGCCAAAGAAATCTTCCAGTTGATCGAGGCGAGTATCTACAATCCGCTCTGTAATGGCTATAGTGAGGGTTCCAACCGTACCTGGCATGTGCCGGTCTGGGAAGATGAGCGCTATACCTCGAACTACGGCTATCTTTCGATGCCGACGCTGCTGCATTTGCTCGAAGCTTACACGAATCTCTTGCGCATCTGGGACGATAGCCTGCTGCGCGAGCGCCAGCGTGCGATGATCGAAAACATCCTGACGCGAGGCATCAATCCAGCGACGGGCCATCTACGGCTTAGCTTTGATACAACCTGGCGGCCCCTGACTGGCAATATTTCGTACGGCCACGATAGTATAAGTAGCTGGTTGCTCGTTGAGGCTGCCGCCGTGCAGGGTAACCGTGACCTCCAGGCACGGGTGCGCGAAGCGGCCCTGGGGCTTGCCAGTGCTGTCTATAAAGATGGCCTCGACCCTGATGGTGGGGTGCGCCCGGTCACCAATAGCGTTGAACGAAGTTGGTGGGCTCAAGCCGAAACCCTGATTGCGATGTATACCGCCTTCCAACTCTCCGGCGAAGCCTGCTTCGCCGAGGCAGCGGCTAATATCTGGTTCTATATCGAAGACCATTTCATTGATCGGGTGCATGGTGACTGGTTCAAATCTTTGGCGCTCGACGGTACTCCCCTGCCTGATCGCTATAAAGTGGGGATCTACGAACAGGCCTATCAACACCCTCGTGCTTGCATGGAATTATTGCGGCGCATGCGTTAGAGCGAAGCCGTTGTTGCTGATCAGACCACAAACGCCAGCTTAGCTGGCGTTTGTGGTCTGATCAAAAGATTTCCTTATGGCGACGCAACAGGCTTGCTTCCTCGCCGAGGCCCCATCCAACGGAAGATTGGGTTTGCTCCGGTCTGTAGGTGATCAATGAAACTCAGTAAGAAGAAGCCGATCACTGCCAGCAGCAGGGCGATCCAGAATTCTGGGCCAGCAAAATTGGGCAAAATATTCCGCTCGCGCAGTGGCACAACTTCACCGTGACGATCAAGCATCGTCTCGAGTACCTCTTTCCAGGGCCAGATTTTGCGCAATGAACCTGCCATAAAGCCGACCAGTACCGCGACTGTCACCCCATGATAATGCTTCAGCAACCAGCTTAAGATGCGCGCAAACCCTAGCAAACCGACGACGGCTCCGAGCCCCAGCGGAATGATTGCCAAGAGGTTGAACTCTGAAACAGCATTGAGCACATAGGCATATTGCCCGAGAATAAGCAAAATAAAAGAACCTGAAATGCCTGGCAAAATCATCGCCATAATCGCAACAATGCCACTTAAAAAGAGGGTCAATGGATCATTTGGCATGTTGAGGGGCACCAGGCCAACAATAATAAACGCGGCAACCGTACCAACCACGAGTGCTGCCAGGGTTGCCGGGGTCCAGCGTGCTGTTACACCAACAGCGATAATCGAGGCAAGAATCAAGCCAAAGAAAAAAGCAAAGAGGTAGACCGGGTAATTCTCGAGCAAAAAACGCATCGTACGTGCCATGGAAATAATGGCACCCCCGATGCCCAGCCCGAGCGGAATGAGAAACATCCAGGGAACCTGGCCAAACGCCTCACGCCATTGACGCTGCCATAACAGCTGCAACAGGCGCACATTGAAGGATTTGATCGCATCGAGTAATTGCTCGTAGACCCCAAGAATGAACGCCATTGTCCCGCCCGATACCCCTGGGATCAGGTCGGCAATGCCCATCGCAAACCCGGTCAAAAAGAGGCGTAGCGCAGAAAAAGGCCGACGTGGACTTGTATCTTCAGAATTCATGTAGCTAACTCCATTATTTTAAAAACCGCTCCCCCAGCACCGGCAACTGATTCAACGGCCCTGTACGCACGCGGGTGTTTGGCAAGGAGTCGAGGAACTGCTGACCATATTTCTTGCTCAATAACCGGCGATCAAGTACGACCACAATGCCCCGATCTTCGCGACTCCGGATCAGACGCCCAAAGCCTTGCTTGAAGCGCAGAATCGTCTGCGGTACCGAAAATTCGCCAAACGGATCCTGAAAGCGCTCGCTACGGGCTGCAAAGATTGGATCGTTCGGTACGCTGAACGGAAGTTTTGTAATCACGAGCACCGAGAGCGCGTCGCCAACAACGTCTACTCCTTCCCAGAAACTGTTTGTGCCGAGCAAGACTGTGCGTGGGAATTCTTTGAAACGGTCGAGCAACGCCCGCCGACTGCCATCAATCCCCTGCGCCAGTACCGCAATCTCCTGGGCTTCTAGTGGTTCCTGGATCGCATGGTAGGTCTGACGCAGGGCGTTGTTCGCGGTAAAGAGGGCCAGTGTGCGCCCACCTGTGACGGTGCAGAGTTCGATCAGCGCCTGCTCAATCGCCTGTTGATATCCTCGCTGATTCGGTTCGGGGATGTCACTCGGGATATAGACCAGCGCCTGTTTTTCGTAGTCGAAGGGCGATTCGAGCTCCAGTTCGTTGGCCTCAGGTAACCCTAGCCGATCTTTGACAAACTCAAAGTTTGCCTCGATCGTCAGCGTTGCCGAGGCAAGCACACTCGTTGCTTTTTGCGCAAAGAGTTGGGCCTGCAGCATGTCGGCAACACTCAGTGGTGCCGCCGTTAGGGTCAGGGTGTCGCGCTGCCGATCCAGCGTCAACCAGGCAATGATCGCTTCGTCACCAAAGATGATATGCCCGGTCTTGACCCGTACATCTACGGCAAACCGCCCCAGGTATTCGACCTGGAGCAACAGTTCCTCGTATCCGTCGACTTTGCTCGCATCCAGATTGCGCAGTTGCTCTTCGATCTGAGCTAACCCTGTGCCAATGACCGTCAGGATGTCGGTCATGTTCGCCCAGACGACTTGTACCTCTTGCCACGCCACCTTCTCGCGAATGCCCGGAGTAAGCCGCAGGCGTGGGTCGTACTGGTTATCCTGCCCTTCCCGGATCACAAAGGCATTCAACAGGTTGAAGCATTCGTACACTGCGGTGCGCGCCCGTACCAGCGCCGGTCGGATCAAGTCGCTCGCTTGCGCAATCTTTTTCGCCACAAGTTCGTCCACGCCCGCCTGCAACGCCGCCGGCAGTTCACTTAGCAAGCCGCTGACAACCTGCGCTCCGCCCGTCTGAAAGATATCATCGAGAAACTTCAGCATGGCCGCCTGATCGACCTTGAAACTCAGTTGATCCGTGGCGACATCTTCCAGGTTGTGGGCTTCGTCAACGATCAGGTGCGCGTACGGCGGCAAGACATGCGCTTGCGCGGCGAGATCGGCAATCAGTAATGCGTGGTTGACCACCAGAATATGCGCGGCTTCGGCCTGACGCCGCGCCTTGAAAAAGAAACATTCGCGAAAATGTGGGCACCGCGAGCCAATGCATGTCTCGGGCGTGACGTTGACCCGATTCCACGCGCCGTTTTCCCGATCCATCAGCAGCAACTCGGCTTTATCCCCGTTCTCGGTCGTAGGAACCCAGAGTTGAACCTTGAGCAACATCCGTACCTCGTCTGGGTTCAGGTTCTCACTCCGCTGCATTTCGTAGTACCGTTTGAGACAGAGGTAGTTGCCGCGCCCTTTGAGCAGTGAGGCCGTAAAGGGAGGCATGCTACTCGCGGCCATGATCGTTTGCAAGGCCGGGAGGTCTTTGAAGAAGAGTTGATCTTGCAGGTTGATCGTATTGGTTGAAATGACAACCCGCTCGCCGCGGCGAGTGGCGAAAAAGACTGAGGGAATCAGGTAACTCAACGATTTCCCGGTACCCGTGCCCGCTTCAACGAGCAATGGTTCGCTTAGGTTGAAGGCTTCCGCCACCGCCTGCGCCATGTGTACCTGAGGTGCTCGTGGCTCGTAGCCGGGAAATTGTTGCCCGAGTGGGCCGTCTGGTGCAAAGAAGGCCGCAATCTCATCATAGTCAAGCGGACGTGCGTCACCCGTGGGTTTGAGTGGTTGTGGCTCACCCGAGCCTGGCGGCGGTGCTATGTCAAAGATCGTTGGGGGTGGCTGTATCCGCCCTGGCAGCGCTGGCTCAAAAAAGGCGTTCCGTGTCTTCTCCCGCAGCGTATGCTCAAAGAGATCGCGCATCGAGAAGTCAATCTTGTTGATCAATCGCATGATCTCATTCAAGGCATCGAGACTCAGCGCTTCGAGCAGACCAAGCAAGTGGTTGAAAACATGCGCTGTGACGATCGCATCATTGAGCGCACGGTGGGCATCAGGGTGCGGTACACCGATCCGCTCGGCGAGTGCGCTTAGTTTGTAGATCGGTGCCTGTGGCATTAGCAGGGTTGCTAGTTCAAATGTGTCATACGTCGGCTGTGTAAAGTTCATGCCCTGCGCACGGAGCATGCTCAGGTCAAAACTTACCGAGTGCCCCACAATCGGGTAACTCTTGATAAAACGCGCAAAGTCCCCTCCAATCATATTGAAGAAGGGCGCCTCGGCTACATCCTTGGGTGCGATGCCCGTCAGACGGGTGATCTTCAGCGGCAGCGGCTGGCGCGGTTGCACAAGCTGGCTGTAGGTGTCGAGCAGTTCATGACGACGAAAGGTAACCGCCGCGACTTCGATCAGTTCATCCGTCCCCGGAACCAGCCCTGTTGTCTCAACATCAACCGCCACATAAATGCGCTCGTTCATAGCTAGCTTTCCGTCACCAGATCCTGTGCTTATGGCATAGAAATGCAGCCTAGACTTACCTGCAAAGATGGGCAAGTCCAGGCTGCATTATACCCTAATCTACTCTGCGCAAACGTGAAACCCTTTGCGCCGTTGCGCCGTTGCGTCAAAAAACCGGTCTTCTTTGCAAAGAATGACGCTTATGCTGCCCGTCGCGTTCCTTCAATATAAGCCAGCGATTGATGCCGAAAGTAGGTATTGTATAGTTCGGCGTAGTGGCCGTTCGCTGCAATCAACTGGTCGTGATTGCCTTCTTCAATGATTGCACCTTTGCGCAGCACAATGATGCGATCCGCCGACCGTACTGTGCTCAGTCGGTGGGCAATCACAATGGATGTCCGCCCCACCAGAACTTCGTCTAGTCCTTCCTGAATCAAGGTCTCGGTCAACGGGTCAATGCTCGCCGTTGCTTCATCAAGAATGCAGATCGCTGGATCCTGCAACAACACCCGCGCGAGCGCAACAAGCTGCCGTTGCCCCATCGAGAGGCTCCCTCCCCGTTCGCCAACCTGACTCTCCAGGCCCTCTGGCAACCCCGCGATCCAGTCGCCTCCACCGACACGCTCCGCCACGGCGCGCACCGCTTCGTCACTGGCGTCCGGTTGCCCATAGCGGATATTTTCGCGTACCGTTCCATCAAAGAGAAACGGCGCTTGCGTGACAATGCCCAAGCGTGTTCGGTAGGCTGCCAGGTTCAGCGTCCGGATGTCTGTGCCATCAAGCGTGATGCTGCCCTCTTGAAATTCGTAAAACCGCGCCACTAGCCGCGCAAGGCTGCTCTTGCCCGACCCCGTGTGTCCGACCAGCGCAATCGTTTCGCCCGGCCGGATCATCAGGTTGAAGTCACGCAGAACTGGCTCACCTGGACGGTACGCAAAGTTGACATGCGCAAAACGGATCGCCCCCTTTAGTTCCGGTAGCTGCACATCACCTCGTTGCACGACCTCTGGCTGGGCATCAATCAGGGCAAAGACCCGCTCGCCTGCCGCTAGACCAAGCTGGAACTGACTCCAGAACGAGGCAATGCTTGTCAGCGGGAACCAGAAGAGGGCCAAACCTTGGATAAAGAGGAACCATTCGCCTGGTGTTAGCCCGCCATCCTGTACCTGCAAGCCCCCAAGATAGACGAGCAGCGCGGTGCCAATGCCGGCCAGGATGTTGAGCAACGGGAAGATGCTGCTAAAGGTGTAGCGCGTGCGCATATTCACCCGCCGACTCTGATTGTTGACCCGCACAAACTCGTTGTAGATCGCTGGCTCTTGCCGAAAGGTCTTGGCGACCCCGATGCCGCTCACCGTCTCTTGCACATGGGCGCTCACGGTCGCATTCATCCGCCGTGATGCGGTGATCGTTCTCCGCGCTAGCGCACGAAAACCCAGCGCAGCCCCGACAATAAACGGGGCTAGGCCCAGTAAGACGAGCGTCAGCTGCAGGTTGATCGTCGCCAGATAGATCAGCAGCACCACAACGAGCAGAACCCGACTCATCAAGTCCATCGTCAGCACCATCACCTGCGAGAAGGCGGCCGTATCCGACGTCACCCGACTGACAATCTTGCCTGTCGGGAACTGGTCGTAAAACGAGAGATCACGCCGTAACACGGCGTCGGCGGCATCCTCGCGCAGCTTGAGTACCACCGCACCGACCGCCTGCGACGAGCGCGTCTGACGGATAAAGTTGAAGACCCACGACGTTGATGCCAACGCGACCAGGCCCAGGGCAACCAGGCCCAGTTGCGTAAAGGGTGTGTCAGGCTGCAGACTATCAAGATTCCGCGCAATAAAGATCGGTATCACCGCATCAAGCAGCGCAGTTGCAATAATCATCCCGGCAGCAATGATCATCTTCGGCGCTTCAGGCCGAAAGTAGCTCAGAATCCGTTTGACCAGAATCTTGTCGCCGTATTTACGGTCGTATTCTTCTGCATCTAATCCATCAAAAATAAAACCCATGGATTCCTCTTATGCGGCGCGCCGCACTGGCGTCGCTTCATCTTCGAGTGGCGGCAGATCAACCTCAAACCGGGCAAAGATCCGTCGGTAGTGACGCGAGCACCGTAGTAGTTCATCGTGACTGCCTGCTGCAACCAACCGCCCACTGTCAAGCACCAGGATCTGGTCGGCCCAGCGGATCTGTGAGAGCCGGTGGGTGATCAAGAGCACGGTGCGACCCTCCTGGGCTTTGCGGATCGCTTGCTGAATCTGATCCTCGGTTGCACTATCAATCGCACTCGTGCTATCGTCCAGGATCAGAATGCGCGGATTACTCAGGAAGGCACGTGCAAGCGCAATGCGCTGACGTTGCCCCCCCGAAAGCGTGACGCCCCGTTCCCCCACAACCGTCGCGTAGCCGTCGGGAAAACTCATGATAAACTCGTGCGCCTGAGCAGCATGGGCGGCGACTTCAATCTCGTCTTGCGTCGCTCCCGGTGCCCCGAACGCAATGTTTTCCCCGATGCTCCGCGAGAAGAGAAAAATGTCCTGCTCGATCTTGCCAATCTGCGACCGTAGCGCATCAAGGCTCCAGTCACGCACATCTATCCCGTCAATCAGAACTCGCCCCTTCGTCGCGTCATACGTACGATTCACGAGTTGGGTCAGCGCACTCTTGCCACTGCCAGTCTGCCCCACAATGGCGACAGTCTGCCCCGGTACAACGTCAAACGATACCGCCTCAAGCGTGGCCACCGGTGTGTGTGCCTCTGCCGATGGTGCTTCAATCGTGCCCGTCGCCCCCCGCCGCGCATATCCAAAACTCACACCTTCAAATCTGATCGCACCACGCATCGGGGCCGCATATCCGGTTGCATTCTCATGCAGGTTCGTCTCGGCTTTGATAATGCTCAGAATACGTCCCGCACTTGATAAACCAGCCTGAAAAACTGAAAACGCAAAGATCGAAATAAAGGTCGGAAACCGCAAAACATTCATCAGGCCAATCACCGTAATGACC
The DNA here is from genome assembly GCF_004138165.1 of Candidatus Chloroploca sp. Khr17. Lineage (GTDB taxonomy): Bacteria > Chloroflexota > Chloroflexia > Chloroflexales > Chloroflexaceae > Chloroploca. The sequence goes on along the minus strand of NZ_RYFF01000032.1, from coordinate 14,968 downwards.
GAGCCAAGATCAATCACGCTCTGCCGATAGAGCCACATCGCATGCAGGAAGGTCAGGCCCACCGCAATGCCATAGACCAGCAGCGGCAGATAGCGTGCTTCGATAGCGCCTTGCTGCACAAAGAGATCGCGGAAGATCCGTGCGTTACGCCGAAATTTGCCTTGCTCAAAGATCTCGCGTGCGCTCGCTTTCACGACCTCGATCCCCGAAAGGCTCTCTTCTAGCCCCGCGTTAAGTGTGCCGTACTGCTCGCGTTGACGGTCAATCACTGGTTGCAACCGCCGAATATGCTTGCGCGCCAGCAGAATATAGGCCGCCACAAATCCGAGCGGTACTAGTGCCAATTCAAGCCGTGTCAGCGCGATAAACGTGATCGGAATCAGAATCCCCAGGATTGTCTCAAAAATCAGGCTCGATCCGGGTACGATCATGCTGCTCAACTGCTGCGTATCGTCGGTCGCCCGTGCCATAATATCGCCAGCCCGCTGCCGATCATGAAACGCCTTATTCTTCCCCAGCAGACTCGCATAGAGTTCCTGGCGTGCATCGGCCTCGAAGTGCGATGCCACCGTTTCAGCGGCAAGCGTCCCAATCAGCATCGAAATGCCATCGAGCGCCAGCAGACCCATAATGATCAGCGCCAGCACCAGCAACGCCTGCGCGGCACTCGGCTGCAGAATTTCTTCGGCGGCACGTCCGATAAATACCTGCGCACCTGCATAGGCAATCCATGCCAAAACATAACAGCCTATCGTCACCAGCGCTAGCCATTTGTACCGCATCACATGTGCGACAATCCATTGCCACCGACTTGTATGGTTGTACTGATAGGCATCTTTAATCGTAAACTCGCTCTGCTGATGCAAAACCTTCTCCTTATCTGCAAGAGCGCGACCGCAGCCTCGCCAAGCGCAACCGGGCCCATCACCTGCTCATCTCAGCCAGGGTAGCACACACGGGCGAGTTAGCCATCAGCCAAAAGGCGTATGTTAGACAAGGCTATGCACGGCCAACCGAGGTTGCCCGTGCATAGCCTTGTTATACCAAGCGGTCAAGCGGCACGCACCGCCGGAAGATGCCATCGCCCTCGGGTTGCGGCCAGAGCATAGGTGAACGTCATGCGCGGCAATCTTCAATCCAAAAGCGGCAAGCTAAAATGGCATCGATCACCGACGGTGTTTATTCGTAACGCAGCGCCACCAGCGGATCAAGCCGCGCCGCTCGCGCTGCCGGGTAAAGCCCCGCCACGATCCCGATCAGTGCGGCAAAGACGAGTGCTGCCAGCGCCAGCCACCACGGGGTCACAAAGAAGGTTGCCGCAATCGGCAGTTGCTCGCGCTCGATGTACCAGGCAATCACTTCGTTGAGCAACAAGCCTAGTAGCCATCCCCCTACAATCCCAAATGCTCCACCAAGCAACCCGATCAGCCCTGCCTCGATCATAAACAGGTTGCGAATATCCGCTCGTGACGCGCCAATCGCTTTCAGTGTGCCAATCTCGCGTGTGCGCTCGTAGATCGCCATAATCATGGTGTTGACGATCCCGAGGCTCGCCACAAAGAGCGCCAACCCGCCAACCGAGGCAAGCATGACATTGATCACCGCAAAAACCCGGTTCGCCTGTTCGAGGATCAGTTCGAGCGATTGTACGCGGTAGCCCTCGTCGCGAAAGGTGCGCACAAGCACCGCTGCCGCTGCGACGTCATTCGCCCGTACCACCGCTACATCGTACCCCTGTGTTTGCAGATAGTCTGGCACATTGAACCACCACGATTTCATCGTCGCCATATCAGCGACGGCCGCCTGGACTTCGTTGTCAGGTAGGTCGCTCACTCCGGCAACAACCAGCGGGAACCGTTCACTTTCACCGCGTGGACTGCGCAGCACAATCGTGATCGTTTGTTCGACAAGCTCGCCTGCCTCAACACCCTCCGGCACCGCACCCGCAGCCAGCACAACACGCCCTGCTTGTTGCACCGGGCTAATATCACCTGCCAGGGCCGCTGCTTCACTCCGAAACGGGTTGGCAAAGACTTCTTGCCCCGTCACGCGTATCGAGGTGAGATCGCCATTGGGAAACTCGATCAACGATGTCACCTCATCAAGATTGATCTGGGCAACGACGCCCTGCACCGTTGGCAAGGCTTCCCATTGTGCAACCACCTCAGGTGTGATCGGATTCGAGCGGCTTGGTGTGCCAAACTGGTTAAAAAAATCGTCGTTACTTTGTACTCCAGGGTTGACAAAGACATTCTCAAGCCCTAAAGCCGCAAATTGCGCCCGTACCTCGCGTTGTACGCCAACACCGAGCGAAACCATTGTGACAATCGTCAAGATGCCCACAATGACCCCGGTTGACGTCAGAATCGTCCGTACTTTGCGCCGCCCTAGATTCTCTAAGGCTGTACGCAGAATATCCCCAAGTTCCATAGTTTAAAAACCGACTTCGATAATTGTTCGTGCCGTGCGATCCTGAAAGAAGCCGACTCCATCCTGGATCAACCCGACATAAAAACCCATTCGGGTCTCACGCTGCAAAATGCGAATCTGTCCAACAATCTCGACCTCTTCGCCGGGCATCAAGAAGTCTTCGACCCCTGGGATCGTCCACTCTTCGGCTGGCCGTGGTGAAATGGCCCACCGGAATGGGTAGCGCCGCGGCCCACCCCCACTGTTGGCGTCCCAGTCCATGCCGACCCGCCAGAAGCCACCCGCCTGGGCCGTGTAACGCCCCTCCTCAACCGACGAAAAGACTTCGTCGGTCGTATAGGCAAAGCCGCTCGGTGGGCCATAGGTGCGGATCGGAACATTGCCGGTATTGCGCACCCGCATGGTTACCGTAATGACGTCTCCCAGCATGACGCGCTGCGGGGCGATATGCGCCGCGACAATGCGCGCCTCGGGCTGCCCGACATCTTCGAGTCCGAGTTGTCCCTGTTGCTGCACAATGTTGCCATATGCATCTTCCGCCCGCACCGTGTAGGTGTAGATGCCCGCCGACAAGAGCGATTGATTCGGTCGTTTGCCATTCCAGGTGTGATGCTGTTCGAATGGCCCTACTTCTTCGCGGGTGACCACTGGGATTACTTCGCCATCAGGTGCCGCCATTGTAATGTCAACGGTCGCTGTCACTGGCAGTCGGTAGGTGATTTCCGCAATGTCATCAATTGCATCGGCATTGGGCGAAATGATTGAGGGCGAGACAACCAGGTTCTCGATGGTTGGCAACCCTATTTCATTGCCGGTAATCGTCAGGTTGTGGCGCTGCTCACTCCGTTGTCCATCGTTCCCCTCGGCCACGATGACGAGTTCATAGCTTCCAGGTGGCAACATCCGCCGCACAATCATCGGGTCGTCAACCGGTACGGTACCATCAAACCGCAAAATGTAGGGCTCACGACTGCCAGGGCGTATGTCTCTGCGTCGCAGGTTAAACTGCTCACCACCAGTATCATTGAGATAAATATCAACGGTTGCGTCACGGCCTACCGCATAACGAATATCCAGGGGCCGACTCGCTTCGGTTGGGTTAAACGACGTTGCACTTAGGCTCACCTCGCCAAGCAGTGGTTGCGTCGTGCATCCGCTTAACACGATCATCGTAACACCGAGCAGCATCAAGCCGATGATGCTCATCATAAGTCGCATAGGTTTCACGTATCGCATAGCCTCCTCCATTAGGCTGAGGCATCGTACCAGGAGTCAAGCGCAGGCGCAAGTCTTGTCCATCAGGTGTCTCGTCGTTATGCCCTAGAGATACAAGCGATCCACCCCTCAAAGGGTTTCACCTGCTCGGTCACGGGTGTTCCCGTGCGCTCTATTGCCACATGGCATCCAACCTGCCAGGTGTGCGCCGGGACACCGCTCCGTTCCCCCAAGGATCGCGGTGGCGCACACCTGGCAGGTTTCCGACGGCGCAACGAAGCCGCCCGCCACCCAGACACCCTCCCGGGTCTCAGGGCGGTTTGACGCCATCTGGTGAAACCCTTTGACGCGGACCACCCCTCATGCGGATCTGCGCATCTTATTCGCTCGCGAGAATAGCCAAGTATCCGAGCGTTGCTCGTTTTGCCTGCGGGTGCAACTGTCGCCATAGGCCAAGCAGTTGCACTTCGTCACTCGATAGTTCCTGACCGCTTGGCTTTGCTCCTGATCCGTTAAGCTCGGCCCACGCAACAACCGCTCCTTCGGCACTTACCACGGCTTCATTATTGATCGGGGCCACCATCTGGCCGTTCATCAGTACGATGCCTGCCTCGGCAAATTGGTTGGCAACAATGATCCGTGCGAGTTCAAGAGGCACAACTCCCAGTACTTCGGCGAGCCGTTGTGCCTGATCGGCATCCGGTAAGGTGCGATTACTTAGATAGTTGCGCATCGCACCATCACTGATCTTCGCCTCACGGTTCAACCGTGACCGCGAAAAACGCCCTTCCATCTCTGCCTTCAGCCATGCTCCAAACGGTGGGGCCGCCTCTGGCTGGCGCCCCATACGCTGCCGTATCTCTTCTATGGGTAGATCCAGCACGCTGCTGAGCGCTTCCATCGTGCGTTCACGTGGCCGTGTCGTTTTGCCCAGCATAAATTGCCGCAATGAGATTGTTCCAATCCCTACTTCTTCCGCAAAATCACTTAACGACTGGCCTCTGCTCATCGCCCTGTGAAATAACAAGACTGCAATAGGCTCTTCCATACCGATTATTCCTTGCATAGACATGTCATCTCCTCCTGACAGGTTTGTAGATTATGTTGGGATTATTGTGACTACAAGCTTTTAAGAAAGTTGCTCGTTTGAGAATTTGTTAGAGTACTCTGCTTAGATACTTAAAAGTTGTCTTTTCTGTCGCCATATATCTGTAGAATACACAACAGGTTGAGTATAATCCGAATAAAATTACTTGTCAAGTTTGTTTTTGATGCTCAGGTAGTGACAGACGCTCAAGATATGGTACAATCGCATGCATAGGATTACTGTCCCATCGTAACTCTTGTGTAAGGATATGCTCTGTGGATACTCAGCGCACTCCCATAACTGTTGAAGATCTCTATTCACTTGGATCGCTTGAAGATGTTCGGATCAGTCCTGATGGTCAGTCGATTGTGTCGGTTCAGGTGACGATCGATAAGCGCGAGAATCGCTACCACCGTCGCCTTCTGCTTACCTCTGTTGCAACTGGACACTCACGCCGCTTTACCCACGGGCTGTTCGATTATCAACCACGCTGGAACCCCGATGGTCAGAGTTTGGTCTTTGTTTCGCGTCGCGATGATCCTCATGGGCAACTCTATCGCCTTCAACTCGCCGGCGGTGAGGCTCAGCAGCTCACGGCTATGCCCAATGGTGCCAGTGATCCAGTCTGGAGCCCTGATGGTCGCCAGATTGCTTTTCTTGCCCCTGTCAGTGAAGAAGAACGTGCCCGTGAGCACGATGAACCCTCGCCTGCGCCCGCTACCGCCTGGGATGCACAGCGAGCCGGTGAGCAGCGGCGTCATGAAGAAGACCAGCGCATCGATCCACGGGTGATCACTCGCCTGCCCTATCGTAGTGATGCCAGTTTCTTTGACCACCGTCGCCGCCACGTCTATGTCATTGATGTGCCGCTTGATGATGTCGAACAACTTCCCCGGCCACGTCGCCTCACCGATGGCGATATCCACTTTGGCTCCCCTACCTGGATGCCCGATGGCCAGAGCCTGCTCACGACCGCGACCCGTGATCCCGAGGCTGACTCGCTCTTCGCTTTCTATGATGTGCTCCGCCTTCCCCTCAGTGGTGCTCAACCCATCATTCTTACCAAACCTGGCTTTTCCTATTTCGATCCCCAACCTTCGCCTGATGGCAGGATGATCGCTTTTCTCTGCCTCGATGAGCAGAAACTCCTCGCCGATGGCAACCGGGTCGCTATCATTCCTGCTGAGGGCGGCGAACCAGAGGATTTGACCGCTCATACCGATCTCAATGTGGAACAGTTCCGCTGGCAATCCGATAGCCAGGGCATCATCTTTACGGCTAACTGGCGCGGTGATCAGCATCTGTATAGCCTTGGCTTGCCTGGTACACCGACCTACCGCAATCGCATAACCCTTGTCCCCGGGTTGCGCATGGTCAATGGCTTTGATGTCGCCCGTGATGGTACAATCGCGTTTCTCGCTAGTAGCCCCGCGCATCCCGGTGAACTCTTCTTGCGGCTCCTCGATGGCACCGAGCGCCAGTTGACTACACTCAATCAGGCCTACCTCGACCAGCGTATCGTGGTACCACTCCACGAAATCCTCTACTTGGCCCCTGATGGTCAGGAAGTCCAGGGATGGGCCCTCTATCCCCCTGCCTGGCAACCCGATCACCCTCATCCGATGATTGTCTCGATTCACGGCGGTCCGCATACGATGTGGGGGCCGGCTTTCCGTTCGATGTGGCACGAATGGCAAACGATGGCCGCCGCAGGTTATGTCGTCTTCTTTTGCAATCCACGTGGCTCCGAAGGCTATGGCGAACAGTGGCGCGATGCCATCCGTGGCAATTGGGGCTATGCCGATGCCCCTGATATCGAGGCAGGGGTTGATGCCATGCTCTCCCGCGGGGGCGTTGATCCTGCGCGCATTGCTGTTACCGGTGGCTCCTATGGTGGCTATATGACCGCCTGGTTGTTGGCTCATACTGATCGTTTTGTCTGTGGAGTAGCTGCCCGCGGTGTCTACAATCTCATCTCTCACCCCTCTACCTCCGATGCCCACGAGTTGATCGAGATTGAGTTCAATGGCTATCCCTGGGAAATGGCCGAAGAGTTGTGGGTTCATTCCCCCCTTGCCCACGCCCATAAAATAGTTGCCCCGCTCTTGCTTTTGCATAGCGAGTGCGATTACCGTGTTCCTATCAGCGAGGCCGAACAACTCTTTTCCTTCCTCCGTCGCCAGAAGAAAGTCGTTGAACTCGTGCGCTACCCCCGTGAAGGCCACGAACTTACCCGCACCGGTGAACCTGCCCACCGCGTTGACCATATGCGCCGTACCCTCGCCTGGTTTGACCGCTATTGTTAATCCGCCAGTATATTCCCTAAATCCCCTGCTTCGCTCGAAAAACAGCCCACGACACGGGCTGTTTTTTGCGCAAAGGAGCGATCCCTGGGGACGTAGATCGCCAAATCTGTGACATATCGCACAAATAATCCCCGAAAATGATCATATCTCCCCAAAGCCTTTCTCTGGTCTTACGTATTTGTGAAGGTACTGTGTGCTTGCTCACGGCCACGCCGCGACCAAGCACGTAAATGCTTTCATAAACTCGTTAGGTTGGCTCTAGTATGCTAAATCAATAATTGCAAAAAGAATAATTCCTCATGATACCTTTTGATGCTATCGTCTAGATAGATGTCCTCTCGTACTATTTGTACAATTTTTGCCTGAAAGTCATCATGGGGGCTTCTCAAAGTGATATGTGTGTGGTACACTTTCCATATCTAACAGCGTCACGATGTCGCAAGAGCCTCCTTTGCAGTGGGTTTCGTCTCCCTGAATGCATGTGCCTCCCTGACCGAGGTGCAGCCCGCGGCGTTTGCTTAGCTAGGCCATCGCACACGAACAATGAAGATCGTGCGTGTCGGCCTTTCCACCGAGTCGTTTCGTAAGGTTTGCCTGTTTTGACAACCTTTCTCCACGAAGTGACTCAATGCATTGCTTCGACGTGTCGCCCGAATTGATGAACGCAGGGGCGCTTGCCCTTGCCGGTGCAGTGTGTCACGGTCTAGCCTGGCACGCAGGAGTGGGATCGGAATGCAAGTAAAGCTCTTTGTCGGCAATCTCGCCTGGGGTATTGACGATCAGCAGCTCGAAGCTGTGTTTCGTGAGCATGGCTCGGTGCAGAGTGCTCGCGTTATTTATGATCGTGATACCGGGCGCTCGCGCGGGTTTGGTTTTGTTGAGATCGAAGTTGAGGATCTTGCCAAGGTGCTCCGTGACACCGATGGCCTTGAGATCGGGGGGCGTCCTATTCGTGTGAATGAAGCTGAAGATAAAGGCGGCCCGCGTGGCCCCCGTCGTGATAGTGGGGGTTTTGGCAATCGCCGCTATTAAGCTAGCTTCCCTCTACATTCAACCTGATGACGCACAGAAGGCCAGCATTGCTGGCCTTCTGTGCGTCTATGTGTCTTCTTCCCTCATACCGTAGGCTCAAGTGCCTCCAGGAGCAATTCTGCAATGTCGCGCCGCCGTAGGCTTTCATCCCGCCCAGTGTTCTTGGCGGCATCTTCAAACATCACCATGCAGAATGGGCAACTCATCGCTAGTGTCGCTGGTTGTGCCTCGGTCAACTGCTCTAGCCGGATGTAGTTGACCTGCTCTTTCCCCCAACCCTCTAGCCAGACATTGCCACCACCACCACCACAACACATCGACCGCTCGCGATTGCGATCCGGCGCTTCGACCAACTCAAGCCCCGGAATGCTCTTCAGAAGCTCACGAGGTGCATCATAGATGTCGTTGTAACGCCCGATGTAACACGGGTCGTGATACACAACCTTTTCGCCAAGCGGCTTCACTGGCTTCAGTTTGCCCTCGGCTACCAGCCGTGCTAGAAATTCGGTGTGGTGAATAACGTCATAGTCAACGCCCGCACCACCACCGAACTGAGGATATTCGTTCTTGATCGTGTTGAAGCAGTGGGGACATGTCGTGACGATGGTCTTGAATTTGTATTGCTTCATCGTCTCGATGTTCTGCTCTACCTGGGCTTGATAGAGCAATTCTTCCCCCATGCGTCGCGCCGGATCGCCGTTGCACGTCTCTTCGTCACCAAGGATGGCAAAGTTAACGCCGGCTTGTTGCAATAGTTGCACAAAGGCTCGTGCGACCCGTTTGCTGCGTTCGTCGTAGCTCGGTGCACAGCCAACCCAGAAGAGTACCTCCGCCTCTTCTTGCTCGGCCATAATTGGGACATCCAGTCCCTCAGCCCAGGCTGTCCGTTCACCCGCTGGCAAGCGCCACGGGTTGCCAGCGCGCTCAATGCCCTCGAGCACGCGCTTGACCCCTTGCGGTACTTCGCTCGCAATCATCGTCAGGTGACGCCGTGCGCCCACAATATCGTCAACATGCTCGATCATCGCCGGGCATTCGTGGACGCACGCATAACATGTCGTGCAACTCCACAGTTCATTCTCGGTAAAGAGGTTTTCGTATAGAGGTACCCGCTCGTTATCAATCGTTACCTTGCCGCCCTCTTCACCCTCTTGTCCATCCATTTCAAGCTGCGTGACGAGTTTGACGGTTCCATCTTTGAAATGGATCGGCTCTTCGCGCATCAAGTCGTGCAACTTGGTAATAATATACTTCGGTGAAAGATCGGCCCCCGATGCATGCGCCGGACAGACCGCTTGGCACCGCCCACAGCGCATACATGCATCAAGATCGAGTCGGTGCTTCCAGCTGAGATCGCCCAGCGTTGCAATCCCCAGACGGGGCTCGTCCTTCTCGATTTCCGCTTCTAGCGCCGGAATGATCTCAAGCGCACCGCGTGGCGCTGTGTCACGAAAGAAGGTGTTGAGCGGGGTGTAGAAGATGTGCTTGAATTTGCTAAACGGTAGCGTCGCAATGAAGGCGCCCGTCGCTGCCGCATGGGTAAACCAGAGCAGAAGGTGCAGGTTGAGCCCGATGGCACTGCCATCCCCTAGCCCGATGGCTTTGAAGACAATGGCTAGCCCAAAGCCGACATATGCCAGGCGCGCCCACGCTTGCTCGTAGACTGGAATGCCGCCAATTTCTTGATTGGCAATGCGCAGCCCCTCGATCAAAAAGCCGCCAATGCCAATAAAGAGCAAAACCCATAGCACCCACGCGTCGGTACGCCGATTATCAAGGCGCGGTTCTTTCATCCGATACCGTCGCCACGCAGCCCAGCTTAGACCTGCGACAAAAACAAGCCCTAGCGTATCCATAATGAATTCGTAGCTCTGATAAAACGTGCCGACAAGAATCTTGCCTGCATCCTCGCCCATCATCGGCAACGTAAAATCCTCTTCAACCGCAATAATGTCGGTCCCAATAAAGAGGGTTAGAAAACCAAAAAAGATCAGGGCATGCATCATCCCTGGCCGACGATCACGCAGTACCTTCTTTTGTCCAAAGACTTGAGCTAGAAACTCGACGGTACGCCCGGGAAGTTGGTCAATCCGTCCATCAGGACGCCCTTTACGCCAGCGCCCAAGATCACGCAAAATACCCCAGGTCATTACAATTGATGTGACTAGGATTAGACCATAGAGAAAGATGGGAGCCAGTTTGCCAAAACGATCTACATTCCAGTAGATCTCACGGATCGCAACAATAATTGGTTCATCCATAACGCAGCCAGGCCTTTCTTCCCTTGGCAGCACGCAAATTTTGCTTATCATAACATTTGCACTATATTGCGTCAATGATTACTCTTGCAACAATTGGTAGTGAATATTGTACGCTTTCCTCGTTTGACAACCCCCCTGCAAAATGGTATACTCCCTTATCGCCGTGCCATGGCACGCGCTGAATAGTCCTTTGTGTGTCAAACCGGCCCACTCTAAGGCGTAGCTTATGCTATGACCAGATACGGGGCTCGGATATTATTTTGTCTGAACATTGGATGCTGATGAGCGAGCTTTAGTCTGTAGGAGTGCTGGATGCCAACTATTAATCAGCTCGTACGGAAACCGCGTAAGCCGGTCGAGAAGAAGACCAAGGCGCCTGCACTGCGGTTCACGTACAATTCGTTGAAGGGCAAGTTGACCCGTGGCAAGGGTTCACCTCAGAAGCGTGGTGTGTGTACCAAGGTTGCCACGGTGACACCCAAGAAGCCGAATTCGGCTCTGCGCAAGATTGCCCGTGTCCGCCTGTCTAACCAGATCGAGGTGACAGCCTATATCCCTGGTGAGGGCCATAATCTGCAAGAGCACTCGGTGGTGCTGATCCGCGGTGGCCGTGTCAAAGATTTGCCAGGTGTGCGCTACCATATCGTGCGCGGTACCCTCGATACCCAGGGGGTGAATGGTCGTAAACAGGGCCGCTCGAAGTACGGTACCAAGAAGAATGCTCAGCCTATTGGCAAGAAACGCTAATGTGCTGTACGGCCTGACAGCTTTCGCAGTTGCCTGATCTGTAAGCTATAAGCATTGAGGAAATTCTATGCCCCGTCGTGGAAATATTGAAAAGCGGATCCCGCCACCTGATGCACGCTACAATAGTGTGCTGGTGCAGAAGTTCATCAATAAGGTGATGGAACGCGGTAAAAAGAGCGTCGCCGAGCGCATTGTCTATGATGCGCTGGATATTGCCGCTGAGCGTACCAGGAAGCCGCAACTTGAGGTGTTTGAGATTGCGCTACGCAATGCCAGTCCCGCTATTGAGGTTAAACCCAAGCGCGTTGGCGGCGCAACCTATCAGGTGCCTGTTGAAGTCAAGAGCGACCGCCGCTATGCCCTCGCAATGCGCTGGCTCTTGACTGCCTCGCGCTCTCGTAGTGGTCGCCCGATGCACGAGCGCCTCGCCAATGAGATTGTCGATGCCTATAACAATACCGGGACGACGATTAAACGTAAAGAAGATGTACATAAGATGGCTGAGGCCAATCGTGCCTTTGCCCATTATGGACGGCTCTAAGCGCTCAACAGAGGTTCTCCTGTCTGATGCTTGCTGTGAGTCCTATAAGCGGCGATATGCTCGCCTGACCTAGGAGTAGGGGACGGTATGCCACGCCAGTTCGAACTTGATAAAGTGCGAAATATTGGGATTATTGCCCACATTGATGCGGGCAAGACGACAACAACCGAGCGCATTCTCTTCTATACCGGGCGCACCTATAAGATCGGCGAGGTTCATGAAGGAACCGCGACGATGGACTGGATGCCCCAAGAGCAAGAGCGCGGGATTACGATTACCTCCGCTGCAACTACGGCTCAGTGGAAGCTCGGTGAGACAGTCTATCGGATTAATATTATTGATACTCCCGGCCACGTTGATTTTACGGTTGAGGTCGAGCGCTCGCTGCGTGTCCTCGATGGTGGCGTCGTGGTCTTTGATGGGGTCGCCGGGGTTGAGCCTCAGTCTGAGACGGTCTGGCGTCAGGCTGATAAGTATAGTGTGCCCCGCGTTTGCTTTGTCAATAAGATGGATCGCACCGGCGCAAGCTTTGAGCGCTGTGTTGATATGATTGTTGATCGCCTGGGTGCAAAGCCAGCTATTGTTCAGTTGCCCATCGGCGCTGAAGATACCTTCAAGGGCGTTATCGATCTCTTCACGATGCGCGCTACTATCTATGACGATGATCTTGGCAAGGACATTAAAGAAGTTGATGTTCCCGAAAACTTGCTTGCCGCAGCCCAGAAGTCACGTGCTGATCTCGTTGAGATGATTGCTGAAACCGATGATGAGTTGACGCTGCTCTATCTTGAGGGCGAGGATTTGAGCGTTGAAGAACTGAAGCGCGGCCTTCGTAAGGCTACGATTGAAGGTAGGCTCGTTCCTGTCCTCTGCGGCGCGGCACTGAAAAATAAGGGTGTGCAGAAATTGCTCGATGCCGTCGTCGAGTATCTGCCCTCGCCCCTTGACCGCCCTGCCATTCAGGGGGTTCTTCCCGGCCATGTGCCAAGTGAGGAAGACGCTGAGTTGATCATCCGCCAGGTTACCGATGAGGCACCGTTTTCTGGCCTGGTCTTCAAGATTGTTGCCGATCCCTACGTTGGGAAGTTGGCCTATTTCCGGGTCTACTCTGGCACGATCGAGAAGGGGAGCTATGTCCTCAATAGTACCCGCGGTCAGCGTGAGCGCCTTGGACGCATTTTGCAGATGCACGCAAACCATCGCGAAGATATTGATACGGTCTATGCCGGCGATATCGCGGCGATGGTTGGTCCCAAGCAGAGTTTTACCGGCGATACCATCTGTGATCCCGATAAGCCAATTGTGCTCGAGAGTATTCGCTTCCCCGAGCCGGTTGTTGAGTTGGCGATTGAACCCAAGACCAAGGCTGACCAGGATAAGATGGCTATTGCCCTGCATCGTCTCAGTGAGGAAGATCCGACTTTCCGTGTCTATACCGACCAGGAAACCGGTCAGACGATTATTAAGGGGATGGGTGAGCTTCACCTTGAGGTGATTGTTGACCGTATGCGCCGTGAGTATAAGGTCGAAGCTAATCAGGGCAAGCCCCAGGTTTCGTATCGCGAGACGATTACCACAGCTTCTGATATCGAGACCCGCTTTGTTCGCCAGACTGGTGGTAAAGGTCAGTTTGCCCACGTGAAGATTAAGTTTCAACCACAAGAGCCGGGCACTGGCTTTGAGTTTGTGAACCAGATTGTCGGTGGGACTGTTCCTCGTGAGTATATTCCCGCCGTTGAACAGGGGATCAAAGAGGCCATGCAGACCGGTGTCATGGCCGGCTTCCCTGTGGTTGACCTCAAAGCAGTCCTCTATGATGGGTCATTCCATGAGGTTGACTCCTCCGAAATGGCTTTTAAGATTGCTGCTTCAATGTCGCTGAAGGACGGTGTTCGTAAGGGCCGCCCTCAGTTGCTTGAGCCAATTATGAAGGTCGAAACGACAACCCCCGAGGATTTCCTTGGAACCGTGCTCGGTGATTTGAACTCGCGCCGTGGCCGTGTTGAAGGGATGGAAGCACGTGGCAATGCGCAGATTGTCAAAGCCTATGTGCCCCTCGCAACGATGTTTGGCTATACCACCGACCTTCGTTCTGCGACCCAGGGCCGTGCAACCTCCTCGATGGAGTTCGATCACTACGAGGCGTTGCCCGACGCGCTAGCGAAAGAGATTATCGAAAAGCGAAGTGCGAGTTGAGTACGCATGCCTGAGTTGCATTTGCTGGCACCGCCACCCTGGCGGGAATATGCCCTCCTTGATACAGGTGGCGGTGCCAGGCTCGAACGTTTTGGTTCCTATACCCTAGTACGGCCCGATACCCAGGCGATCTGGCCGGTGACGTTGACCGAACAAGAGTGGTTGCGCGCTGATGCAACCTTTGCGAAAGCTCGCGGCGGCGAGGATACCCCCGGTCACTGGGTTGCGCGCCGTCAGTTGCCTGAACAGTGGCCGTTGCACTATGACAATTTAGCGTTCTGGGTTCGCCCAACCCCGTTTCGTCATACCGGAATCTTCCCCGAGCATAGCGCTCATTGGCCCTGGCTCGCCGATGTGCTCGCCAGAAGCCCTCGACCGTCGGTGCTTGTGCTCTTCGGTTATACCGGTTTGACGAGTCTCTATGCCGCAACTCACGGTGCCGCAGTGACCCACGTCGATGCGTCTAAGCCAGCTGTGCGGTGGGCTCAGGATAATCAACGCCTTTCTGGCCTCGAAGCAGCGCCAATTCGCTGGCTCGTTGATGATGTTGGCAAGTTTGTTGCACGCGAGATTCGTCGTGGACACCACTATGACTTGATTGTAATGGATCCTCCCGTCTTTGGCCGTGGCCCCAAAGGCGAAATCTGGCGCCTGAATGAGCATTTGCCTGAACTTGTTGCGCAGTGTGCGCAACTCTTGAGTGACCAATCTCTTGGGTTGTTGCTCAATGCTTATGCGACCAATGTGTCCGCCTTGACTTTGTACAATTTGGTGACGGCAGCTTTTGGTCGGCGTTCAGGTTCGACAAGCGCCGGGGAGTTGACCCTCCGCGAAGAACGCTCCGGGCGCTTGCTGCCCACTGCCCTCTATGCCTGCTGGTCGGATGTGCTCCATCCCCATCAGTTGCAGTCTGGCCTGTTGTAGTGATGTGTCGGCAAAGGGTTTTCTTCTTCACGTCCTTGGGTGGGTGTGAGTGGTTGAAAAGTGAGGGGTTTGGCCCCCTCTGGTCGAGATAAAGTGAAATAGCGTTGGGTGGTGGCCAGCACTACCTCAAAACCTTGTGGAGTATCAAGTTTATGGCGAAGCAGAAATTCGAGCGGACGAAGCCGCACGTCAACATCGGCACGATTGGGCACGTAGACCATGGCAAGAC
>NZ_RYFF01000004.1 GCF_004138165.1 Candidatus Chloroploca sp. Khr17 | reverse complement strand
CAGGCCGGTACTGCCCCCGCTGCTCAACCGCCGGTAGCCGAACCAGCCCCGGTTGATGAGAAAGCGGCCAAACTGGCGGCGATCCGCGCTGCGAATGCCGCGAAACAGGCCGGTACTGCCCCCGTTGCTCAACCGCCGGCAGCTGAGCCTGCCCCGGTTGACGAGAAAGCCGCCAAGCTCGCAGCGATCCGCGCCGCCAATGCTGCCAAGAAGCAGGCTGAAGAACGCAGCGAAGAGTAAAGAGGTGTGTTATGTACGATATCATTGATGCACTTGTGAATAGCACCCTCGGGTTTGGCTGGCCTTCGTGGCTCATCAGCCTGCTTGGCTATGTGCTGGTGGCAACGCTGCTCTTTGCCGTCGCTCCCTTCCAGATGCTCTTTTTTACCTATTACGAGCGGCGGGCGATTGCACGTATGCAGGATCGGATCGGTCCCAACCGGGTTGGCCCCGAGGGGATCTTTCAGCCGGTCGCCGATGGCGTCAAGATGTTCACGAAAGAGGATATCGTCCCCGATGCCGCCGATAAGTGGGTGCATCTGCTGGCCCCGATTGTGGTCGTCGCCCCTACGATGTTTATGTTTGCTGTGCTGCCTTGGGGTCCGGGCATGGTGCCGGTTGATCTGAATACGGGTCTGCTCTTCTTCTTTGCGATCTCCTCAATCAGTGCGGTGGGCTTGATGATGGCCGGCTGGGCTTCCAATAACAAGTTTGCCTTGCTCGGTGCAATGCGTGCCGTTGCTCAGATGGTGAGCTACGAAATCCCCGCCGTCTTGAGCCTCCTGGCGATTGTGATGATCACCGGCACACTCTCGGTCGTGAGCCTGATCAATGCGCAGGGTGGGCTCTTTATTAGTACCAACGATGTAGCTGGCATTCCAGATTTGGGTCTCGGCTGGTTGATCTTTACCCCAGTGGGTCTGCTTGCTTTTATCTGCTTTTTCATTGCGGCACTGGCCGAGGGCGAGCGCACGCCTTTTGATATTCCCGAGGCTGACTCAGAGATTGTCGCTGGCTATATGACTGAGTACAGCGGGATGAAGTTTGGACTCTTTTATCTGGCGCAATACATCCTCAATTTCCTGCTCTGTGCCATTGCGTCGGTTATCTTTTTTGGTGGCTGGCAAGGCCCCGGTGTCGGGTGGCTCTATGGGATGGCAATTTCGCCCATCAACCCCGATGGGAGTTGGATCTTCAATCTGTTGGCCGGGATGCTCGGGGTCTTCTATTTCTTGGCCAAGACCTATTTCTTCTTTTTTGTGATGATCTGGATCCGTGGGGCGTATCCGCGCTTGCGGGTTGACCAGTTGATGGATTTTGGGTGGAAGTTCTTGATTCCGCTCACCCTCGTCAATGTCTTCAGTGCGGCGATCTGGGTTGCCGTAACGAACTGGGGGGTGGCCGAGGGCTTTGGCCTGGTGGAGGGTTGGTCGCCCATGTTGCGCTGGGGGGTGGCGTTTGTCACTACGCTTGTGCTCAATGGCGCTGCATACGTGATCGTCGCTCGCATATATAATAGTGCCCAGGTCGCACGTAATCGCCTTGATGTTGATGAACTGCGCGAGATCCTTGCGCTACCGCGGTAAGATGTAGGCTCTATGAATACGCTCATTCAGCTAATCTTCGGACTCCTGGCGGCCTTGATCGTCGGCTCGGCGGTGATGGTCGTTTCAGTACGCAATGTTATCCATGCGGCGCTCTGGTTGATCGCCTGCTTTTTTGGCGTTGGGGCGCTCTATCTCTTGCTTGAGGCCGAGTTTATCGCTGTTGCGCAGGTGCTCGTGTATGTGGGGGCCATTTCGATCCTGATCCTTTTTGCCATTATGCTCACCCGCGAGAGCGAAGGCGCACGCTATATGGTGAGTGGCTGGCGCCTCGTGGTGACGGCGATTGTCTGTGTGGCCCTCTTTGGTGCCGTGCTGGTGCCGACGATCTTTACCCATACCTGGAATGTGCCGCCGCCACCGGTGGCAACCCCTGGGAGTCCCGCCCCGCCTGAGGTGCTGGCAGGGGTCGAAGATCTCGGACGAGGCTTTGTCTTTTCGTATATGCTTCAATTTCAGGTGGCGGGCGTCTTGTTGACCGTCGCCCTGATCGGGGCGATTGTGATTGCCTTTGAAGAACGTGCGCGCCGCCGTCGGGTCTTGACCCTGGCTGAAGAGCATGAGGTACGTAAACGACAGAAGCCCGCTCGCCCACCGGTGACTGGTGAGCGGATACCGTCACCCCAGGCGGCCCCGATGTCTGATGGAGAGCAAGGATGACGAACGCAATTCCGCTTGAAGCCGTTTTGATGGTTGCGGCAGCGCTCTTCTGCATTGGCCTCTTTGGTGCCCTCGCCCGGCGCAATATGGTCAGTGTGCTGATGGGCGTTGAGTTGATGCTTAATGCGGTCAATATCAATCTCGTGGCCTTCTGGCGCTACCTTGAGCCGGGCTTTGTGGTTGGGCAGACCTTTGCGATTTTCATTATTACGGTGGCCGCCGCCGAGGCTGCCGTTGGCCTGGCGATGATCATTGCGATCTATCGTACCTGGCTCACCTCGAATGTGGATAATGTCGCGTCAATGAAGGGGTGACGGCACCGCAATGGCTTTTTTTCTCCAGTATGCATGGCTTATTCCGGCCCTCCCGCTTCTGGGATGTGTTCTGATTACCTTCACGCCGTTGCGCCAGAGCAAGGTGGCAAGTGGCTGGGCGACGATTGGTCTGATGATCATGGCAAGCCTGCTGGCCGTCGGGTTGCTGGCTGCGACCGCCCAGGGTCTCGCCGTGCGCGATGGGCAATTGGTGACGCTTGAGAGGGCCGGCCACGGTGAAGCAGATGCCCACGGCGAAGCAGATGCCCACGGTGAGACGAGCAAGGCGGCGTTTGCCTTCCCCGAGCCTAACGTGGTGCAACGGTTTGTCTGGGCACCCACCGGTACGACCAGTTTTGCGATGGGGATCTATCTTGATACCCCGGTTGCCGCGCTGCTCGCGATGGTGACGATTACCTCGGCCTGCATCCACCTCTTCTCGCTGGGCTATATGGCAAGCAATGCCCGCCAGAGTCGCTTCTTTAGCTTTATTTCGCTCTTTACGGCAGCCATGCTGCTGATGGCGATGGCCGATAACCTCTTGCTCTTTTTTATGGCCTGGGAGGTGATGGGCCTCTGTTCCTATCTCTTGATCGGGTTCCTCTATGAGCGCCCGCAGGCGTATCGCGCTGCGATCAAGGCCTTTATTGTCACCCGCATTGGCGATGTGCTGATGCTGCTCGGTCTCGCCTATCTCTATACCCAGGCAGGTAGCCTCGCCTTTGGTACGGCACCGGGCGAGATCTTTAACCCCGAGTTCCTGGCCCGCATTGGCAGCGAGACAAGCGCTGTTGGCCTGAGCCACGCGACGGGCATTGCGCTGCTCATCTTCTGCGGGACGGTTGGCAAGTCGGCACAGTTCCCTTTGCACGTCTGGTTGCCTGATGCGATGGAGGGGCCGACACCCGTGTCGGCGCTGATCCACGCGGCGACGATGGTCTCGGCAGGTGTCTTTTTGCTCGCCCGCACCTTCCCGATCTTCGAGGCTGATAATGGCACGGCGCTGGCGGTGGTTGCCTTTATCGGGGCCTTCACGGCCCTCTTTGCGGCGACAATTGCGGTTGCCCAGTACGATATCAAGCGCATCCTCGCCTATAGCACGCTCTCGCAGCTTGGTTTTATGGTGGCCGTCATTGGCATTGGAGGCTGGGTCGCCGGGATGTTCCACCTGCTTGCCCACGCCTTCTTCAAAGCCCTGCTCTTTCTTGGCTCTGGCTCGATCATCCACGGGATGGAGGCGACCCCCAGGATTGCGGATTTGCACCACAAAGATGAGTACGCCGCTCAGCAGACAGCCCAGGATATTCGCAACATGGGTGGCTTGCGCACACGGATGCCCTGGACGTTCTGGACCTACACGCTCGGGTTCCTGGCGCTGGCCGGGGTGGTGCCGTTTGCCGGCTTCTGGAGCAAAGATGAGATCCTGGCCGATGCCTTCAAGGGTGGGCATTGGGTAGTCTTTACCGTCTTGGCCGTGGCTGCGTTCCTGACGGCGTTTTATATGACGCGCCAGTGGCGGCTCGTCTTCTTTGGGGCATTTCGCGGTGAGCAACCGGTGGTCTATGTCAACCCTGAGCGTCGTGCAGGGCATCACCAAGCTAGCCACGCCCACCATGACGACATGCATGGGCACGACGAGCATCACGCCAATACGGGGGCGCACTGGCACGAAGATCCGTTGATGATTGCGCCGTTGGTCATCCTGGCGAGTTTTGCCGCCCTGGGTGGCCTCTTCAACCTGCCCTTCAGCATTCCTGGCGGTCACTGGCTCAACGATCTCTGGGGGCAAGAGCCAGCGAGTTTTAGTCTGGTTGTGGCGGGGATCTCGTTGCTCATTGCTTTTGGTGGCATCGCGGCAGGCTGGATACTCTATGGGACGGCCTTTAAGACGGCGCAGGAACGCGATCCGCTTGATGTGCGTGCGCCTGGGGTCTTCCGCTTGCTGAACGAGAAATATCGGGTTGATGAGTTCTATCAGGCGAGCATCGTGCGGTTTACGGCTCTGCTCGCCCTCGCCTGGGCCTGGCTTGACAAAGCTATTCTCGATGGCATCATCAACGGGATTGGGCGCGTGACCCTCTTTGTCGGGCGGCTCAATTTCATTGTTGACGATACGGTGCTCAATGATGGCCCCGATGCCGTCGCTGATGGCACCGTCGCAACTGGCAAACGCGCCCGTCGGCTGCAAACTGGCAAGGCGCAGGATTATATCGTCTATGTCTTTGGCGGGGCCGTCATCCTGGCCCTGGTCTATCTCTACGTGCTTTGATGAGCGGCCTGATGACCTGAAGAGTGCTTGAGCTCACCGGGTCGTCGTGTCACAGGTGGTTTCATGTCTTTGCCATCGTATCTTATCCCTTCGCCCGACGGCATGCCGTGGCTAACGCTGCTGCTGCTGTCGCCGCTCGTCGGCATTGCCCTCGTCGGCCTGGCGGGTTGGCTTCGCATGGATGATCGGTTGGTGCGCATCGGGGCCACTGCCTGGATGGGTGTGCCCCTGGCTCTGGCGATGGTTGTCTGGACCCTCTTTGAGCCTGGCGCGGCGGCGGCGGGGCAGGGTGCCGTGCAACTGGTCGAGAAGATGCCGTGGATCAAAGCCGTACGGGTTGACTATTTCCTTGGGGTGGATGGGTTGAGTATGGCCCTCGTGCTGCTGACGGTGGTGATGGCCCCCGTGGCGGGCATAGCTTCGATGGGGGTCACTGATCGCGTCAAGGCTCATTATGCGCTGCTTTTGTTGCTCGAAGCGGCGATGCTTGGGTATTTCCTGGCGCTCGATTTCTTCTTCTTCTTCATCTTCTGGGAATTCAGCCTCGTCCCGGCCTTTTTCCTGATCCAGAACTGGGGGCGTGACAATCGGCGCTATGCGGCCTTTAAGTTCTTTATCTATACGATGGCCGGTTCGCTCGGGATGTTGTTGCTCTTCCAGGTGATCTATCTGGCAATGCGCTACGCTGGTTTACCGACCTTCAATCTGGTGGATCTTGGCCGCGTTGGGCAAGGATTGCCCGTCGAGGGTGTCACAGGTACGCTGCGCGAGATCATCTTTGCCTATATGGATCATCTTGGGGTCGCCAATGTGCTCGGGCGCTACCCGTTGCTCTATACGAGCATTGCGTTCTGGGCGATCTTTATTGCTTTTGCGATCAAGCTTGCCGTTTGGCCTTTCCATACCTGGCTGCCCGATGCCTATACCGAAGCCCCGATTGCGGGCAGTATTCTGCTTAGTGCGGTGATGAGCAAGATGGGGGCCTATGGCATGCTGCGCATTATGCTGCCGTTGGTTCCCGATGCCAGCCAGTATTTCGCCCCGGTGATGGGTGGGTTAGCGTTGATTGGGATTGTGGCTGGTGCATTTGGGGCGCTCGCGAATACTGGGGGCGATATCAAACGCCTCATTGCCTATACCTCGATCAACCATATGGGCTATGTGATGCTGGCCATTGCCGCCGCTGCGGCTATGCCTGGCATGGCGAGCCTTGATAGCCGGGCGATTGCCCTCAATGGCGCAGTGATGCAGATGGTCGCCCACGGGCTCAGCACAGGTGCCCTCTTTTATCTGGCCGGCCTGCTCTATCTGCGCAGTGGAAGCTGGAGCCTCAGTGATTTTGGCGGGTTGCGCGTCGTGGCACCTGCCTTTGCCGGGGTGATGGGTACGGCGATGTTTGCCAATTTGGGCCTGCCCGGTATGGCCGGGTTCGTCGGTGAATTCTTTATCTTCCGGGGGGCCTGGGCTACGCTCCCGCTCTTTACCGGCCTGGCCGTCATTGGCCTGATTGTCACCGCGTTGGCGTTGTTGATCATGTTCCAGCGCATCTTCCTTGGTTCACTCAACGACCGCTGGGATCGCCTGGCCGACCTGCGCCCTGCCGAGATGGGTGTGCTTTTGCCGCTGCTCGCCCTCTTGCTGATACTTGGCGTCTATCCTGCCCCCATTATGGAATTGGGCAATGTGGCTGTCACGGAACTGGTGGCGATCTTTCAACAGGTGTTGCATACCTAAGGTGACGGCGGGGTCTGTTGCCATCAAGAGATGAAAGAAGCATATGGGACTCTTCACGCTCGCAACTGATATTCCCTGGCTGAGCCTGATCTGGCTGAGTATGGCCGTGCCAGCAGTGATCATTGCCCTCATTCCTCATCAGCACAAGGAGGCGATGCGCTGGGTGGGAGCAGTTTTTGCGTTTGCTTCGCTGGTGCTCTCGTTGCTCGTCTTTCTGGCCTATGAGCCGGGACGGGCAGGGTTTCAGTTTGTCGAACGCCTCAATTGGATGCCTCAGCTTGGCATCAGTTATCAGCTTGGCGTTGATGGCATCAGTCTGCCGATGATCTTGCTCAATGGCATTGTGATCTCGACCGGTGCCCTGATGAGTTGGAATATTGATACTCGGGTCAAAGAGTACTGGGTGTTGCTGCTCCTGCTCACGACCGGGGTCTATGGCGTCTTTGTCTCACTCGATCTCTTTCTTTTCTTTGTCTTCTATGAACTGGCTGTCTTGCCAATGTACCTGCTGATTGGCATCTGGGGCAGTACGCGCAAAGAGTATGGCGCGATGAAGCTGACCCTCTTTTTGATGGCCGGCAGCGCTTTGGTGATCATTGGTATGCTGGCCCTCTATTTTGGCTCGGGGCTACGCACGTTTGATATGATCGTGCTGGCACAGAATGTGACCCTGGCCGGTAATGTGCAGCGCATCTTCTTCCCGATGCTCTTTCTCGGCTTTGCGGTGCTCGCCGGTATGTTTCCGTTTCATACCTGGAGCCCGACGGGACACGTGGCGGCCCCAACGGCTGTCAGTATGCTGCACGCCGGCGTGTTGATGAAACTTGGCTCGTATGGCTGTCTGCGGGCCGCGATGTGGCTGATGCCCGCCGGGGCCAATACCTGGTTGCCTGTTGTGGCCGGTCTCGCTCTGCTCAATGTCGTCTATGGGGCGACGATCGCGATGGCGCAACGCGATGCCAAGTATATCATTGGCTATTCGTCGGTGAGCCATATGGGCCTCGTAATGCTTGCCCTCGCGGCGGGAACGCAACTCGCCTTGATGGGGGCCGTGTTGCAGATGTTTGCCCACGGGGTGATGACAGCGCTCTTCTTCTCGGTGGTGGGCCGGATGATCTACGAGCGCGCTCACACCCGTCAGTTACCCGAACTTGGCGGTCTCTATAAGGTGATGCCCTTTGCAACCATCATGTTCATCATCGCTGGTCTCTCGTCGATGGGTATGCCAGGGTTGGCCGGGTTCTGGTCCGAGTTCATTATCTTCCTCGGTGTCTGGGAGCGTTACCCCCTCGTGGCGGTGATCGCAGTGCTCTCGATTCCTATCACCGGAGCCTATATTCTGCGGGCGGTGTGGGCGGTCTTTTTCGATGAAGTCAAAAATCCTGAATTGCTCAAACTACCGAAACTGACCTGGCAAGAGTATACCGGGGCAACGATCCTGGTCTTGATCCTGATTGGCGTCGGGCTCTATCCGGCGATCTTGACTGAACTGATTGATGTCGGGGTGCGGCCGATTGTGGCCCAGTTGGAGGGGATTACCCTCGCGGGGAGATAAGACGTGTTTCAGATTACTGACATCCCGCGGCTGTTGCCCGAGATTCTCTTGCTGGTGCTGGCGCTGCTGGTGCTTGGCTCTGATATTTTTGAGAAATGGGGGCGTACGCAAGAGGCCCAGCTTGAACGGGTACGCTCGTCGGCGTCGCTCACCGCGATTGGTCTGGGCTTGATCTTCTTCATTGCGCTCGTGCAGAGTGGCTATATCCCCTTTACCGTCGTCCCCGAGACGGCTGCACCAAACTTTTTTATTAACATTGTGCGCAACCTGCAGGCAGGTGGGCCAGTGGGTGAACCGATCACTGGTGCGTTTGCGACGGATCACCTGACGATGATCAGCCGTCTGACCCTGATCGGGGCGGCCCTGCTGACGAGTCTGCTTTGTCTGGACTATCGCCCTACGGCGCATCCCGCCGAGTTTTATGCGCTGATCCTCTTTGCAACGCTGGGGATGTGCTTGATGGCCGGGGCGACTGAGTTGATCATTGCCTACCTGGCGATCGAATTGACCAGCATTCCCCTGTACATCCTGGCGGGTTACTTCCGCAACGACATGCGTTCGTCGGAAGCGGGCATGAAATACTTCCTCTTTGGTGCCCTCTCGTCGGGCATTCTGCTCTATGGAATGAGCCTGACCTATGGTTTTACGGCGAGTGCGCTGGCGGGGAACAGCCTGGGCAACAACCTGACCGAATTTGCCCAGATTGCTTCGCTGGCCCGCATCGCCGACAATCAGGGGATCTTGACGCTGGGCATGATCTTTATGATCGCCGGCCTTGGCTACAAGCTTGCCGTTGTCCCCTTCCACGGCTGGTCGCCCGATGTCTATCAGGGTGCGCCAACGCCAATTACAGCGTTTGTCTCGACGGCCTCGAAGATGGCTGGTTTCATTCTGCTGTTGCGTTTGCTCACCACAGCCTTCCCTGGCTTGACTGGAACGGCCGTCTGGGGCGAATTGAGTGGTTGGACAAGTGCGCTGGCGCTGCTGGCAGTGTTGACGCTGATTGTTGGTAACCTGGCTGCCTTGCCGCAGACCAACGCCAAGCGGTTGCTCGCCTGGTCGAGCGTGGCCCAGGCCGGCTTTGTCTTGCTGGCGTTTGTCGCATGGGCAGCCCCGCAGACCTTTGACCGTGACCAGGGCACGGTCGCCCTGCTCTACTATCTGATCGTTTACACCCTAACCAACCTGGGAGCCTTCGGGGCGCTGGCGGCAGTCAGTATGGCTGTGGGTGGCGATGAGATTGCCGATTTGAACGGACTGGCGCGGCGCAACCTGGGCTTGGCCGTCTTGATGGCAATCTGCGTCCTCTCACTGGCCGGGATACCGCCGCTGGCGGGTTTCTTCGCCAAATTCTATGTCTTTATGGTAAGCTGGCAGTCTGGTGCCGAGTGGCTCGTTGTGATCGCAGTCTTGACTACGGTCATCAGCCTCTACTACTACCTGCGGCTGCTCAAGGCCATGTTTATGGAACCGCCAGCCGCTGAGACCCCTGTAACGGCACCGCCCGGGATCACTGCCGCCGTTGTGATTGCCGCCGCTGGTCTGATCATCCTTGGTCTCTTCCCGAATCTCATTCTGGGCATACTCAGTCAAGTACAGACAGTGGCCGGGTTTTAAATGCAGTGCAATTCTATGTGACGCCAAACGGGCTTGTCTATCTCAACCAGATTTTGCTCACGATGCTCTTCAGTGGCTATCTGGTTGTAATGGCATTGCGCTCAGAGCGTCGCTATACCTGGTTGCTCGCCGGTTTTTTTATCACCCTCACCGCCTTCCTTGGGACACTCTGGCTGGAAGTGAGCTTCTTACCGACCCCACGGCTCTATAGCGTGCTTGCACAGAATAGCCTGCTTGGCCTTGCCCTGATCTTTCTTTTGCAATTTGCCTATCATTTTCCTGTGCTCCCACCACGCTGGCGCATCGAGGCGCGGATCGTCTTGATCTTCAGCAGCCTCTATACGCTCGGCGAGGTTGGGTATGCCGCGTATCGTCTCTGGAGGCTCCAACAGGGGATTGTCCTGTTTCGCCACGAGTCGATCGACTATCTCTTGTTGGGGATCTTTCTGTGGGTACCGCTTGTGCTTGTGCGACAGATCTACCTGCTCACACCAGTGTCAAGCGACAGAGGGCGATCACAGTGGCTCGCTCCCTTCTTGAAACCGAGTAACTCGGAAGCGAGCACGATTCGGGTCTTCACGGTCATCTTTTTCTTTGTTGCTTCGCTCAATCTCATTTCCATTCTGCTGCATACCACGCTGATTCTGACGACGGTGGCGAATGCTATGCTGTCGCTTGGTATTCTCGCGGCTATATTTGGCTTTGTCATCAGTTATCTCAATGCGCAACCCGAGACAACATCATTTCTGGTGCGGATGATCGGGATCAGCCTTATCACCAACATGGGCTTGATCGGCATCGTCGGGTGGATCGTTAGCACCAACCGTGAAACGAGTTTTACGGTTGAGATCCCCCGCCAGCAAAGCTTCCGCTTTACCCCCAATGAAGCAGGCGGCTATGATGTCGATCGGGTGCCCTTTCAGTTCAAGACCACGCGAGGCGAAGAACTTCAGTTGAATGTGCATGCATTGCACGAATGCAGTTCTGCCCTTACCTTTGCCTTCCCGTTCTTTGGGCAAGATCACGAACACCTCTATGCCTGCTATGATGGTGTGGTGAGTTTTGATGCACCAGTTCGCTATCGTTCGTTCCAGTACTTTTATGGCGCAGGTACCCCTTTGATGCTTGCGCTCTTGCTCGATTTCGACCACCGGCAGAGTTCAGGGAGTGTTTTTGCCTATCAACAGGACGACCAACTGATTATTACCTGGGAGCGAATGCGCAATGCGTATCGGCCTGTCGATGAATACACCTTTCAGGCAGTCTTGTATAGCAATGGGATTTTTGAGTTCAACTATGCCGAACGACCCGAGGTCTTGCATTACTATCCCAATGATGCACCAGGGGCGAATCCTTGGATGATCGGTGCGGTACCTGGTCAACTCCGTGGCCCTATGCCTCAGTTGATGACCCTGGATCGCCTTCCGGTCAGCAGCGGATCAGAGGGTGTGATCAAGGATTATCTCGTCGAATATCGCCAACACTTGCATAGTCTGCTTCATCCGCTTGTGCAACTCTTCTTCGCCACAAACATTTTGATCCTGGTCGCCTTTCCGTTCTTCTTCCGAGTAACCCTGTTACGACCCCTGAATGCGCTTCTGGCGAGTGTCCAGGCGATGGAGTCAGGACGCTATCCTTCCAATGTGCGGATCTACTATCAGGACGAAGTCGGCTTTCTCACGAAGGCGTTTCAGCGGCTCTCGACGGAACTTGCCGATCTGATCCAGACCCTCGAAGAACGGGTGGCCGACCGTACCGCCGAGCTTGATGCCTCCAATGCCCAACTGCGTACCGAGATGAGCAAACGTCAAGAGGCGCAGGTGCAGGCGTTGCAGCACCAGCGTACGTTGGCCGTGCTGGAGGAACGATATCGTCTGGGGCGTGAATTGCACGATAGTCTTGGGCAGGTCTTTGGCTCGATCAATCTTCAGGCCCAGGCGCTCGAAGCCTTCTTGCGCAACCGAGATACCCTGGCGGCTGAGCAAGCCAGTCGCCACATTGGTGAGGCGGCCCGCCAGGGGCATGCCGATGTACGTAGCTTTATCCTCGGCCTGCGACAGACCTCTGTCCAGGGTTTCTGGGAGATGCTGAACCATACCCTTGACGAAGTTCGGCTACGCAGCAACCTGACGCTCACCCTGCACGCGCCTGAGCCCTGGCAAGAAGCGTGGCTCTCACCGATAGGGCAGTTGCATCTGTTGCGCATTTTGCAGGAAGCGTTGCACAATGCTGAGCAGCACGCCCAGGCAGCACGTATTGACGTAACCTTCGAACGAAAGGGCACCTTGCTGCTTGTAACCATTCAGGACGATGGGCAGGGGTTTGTACGGCACAGTGATGATCCTTATCCAGCAGCGCTCATCCCGAGGCCGCCAGAATCAGGTCATTTTGGCCTGAAGACGATGGAAGAACGAGCGCGTGAGTTAGGGGGAGGGGTGGAATTTTATACTGCACCTGGCCTAGGCACGCGCATCCTGGTAACCTGTCCCCTTGAACGGGTTGAAGAAGAACCGCATACCACTCTTCCGATGCGCCCGTTGCGGGTTGTGCTTGTCGACGATCACCCGATGTTTCTGGAAGGTCTGCGGAATTTTCTGACGGCCCATGGAATGCAAGTGATAGGCACGGGATCGGATGGCGAAGAGGCGCAAATGTTGGCACGAACCTTGCGCCCCGACTTGCTCGTCATCGATTTGCAGATGCCCCGTTGCGATGGTCTTGAAGCGACCCGCCGCATCACCGCCGAATGGCCCGAGGCACGCATTGTGGTCTTGACGGTCTCGGCCGAAGAAACGTTGCTCTTTGAAGCGCTGAAGGCCGGTGCCTCGGGCTATTTGCTCAAAAACATGCAAGCCGACGACCTTTTTCTCCTCCTGGCGGGCCTTGAGCAAGGTGCCCCGCCCATTGCCCCAGAGCTGGCCCAACGTATTGACGTTGAATTGGCACGCCAGGAAGCGGAAGAACTTGCCGTAGAAGCGCGGCTCACCCCCAAGCAGCGGAACATCCTTACCCTCGTTGCCCAAGGCCTCACCTACCGTGAAGTGGCTCAGACCGTTCATCTCAGTGAAGCGGCGATCAAATACCATATGAAACAGATCCTCAGCCGTCTCCATCTCGCCAACCGTGCTGAAGCAGTGGCGTATGCGCGTCGCAGCGGGATGGTTGTTGAGCATCCTAAAAACGAGGAGGCTGAAAGTTCTCTTAAGTAGCACAAACGCTACCTCCCTTGAGGCAACCCTCTGTCAGCATGGAAGCTGAATCGTACCTTATACTTTTTCTATCCTTTACTGACAGGCTTAATGGCTGTAGTATAATACATGGTAGTAAGGGGATATATTTTTGTCGCCATGCTATCTCTGCGGCCACGAAGCCCCAGAAACAAAAGAGAAACCGGCAACGACTGCCCATTTCTTCCAGAGCAGGAGACACCACCATGCATAAGGCCTACACAGCTATCTTTATTGGCAAACCTGATGCGGCAGATCTCGCGATGTTACAAGGAGTGCGTGTTCTTGTTGACATTGAGGTGGTTGTAGACAGTGAAGATGCCTATCGTTGTATCAACGATGTCAAACCCGATTACGTTCTGCTTCCCGTTACCCTCTCGGATACCAGTATCCTCAGAATATTTCATGAGCTGCGCACAACTGGACGCACGTGTGTCGTTGTGATCACCGAGCAAACAATCACGGCCTTTAATGGACGAGGATATCGGTGGCGCAGGACAGCCAGCAAAACCTCAGACGGGCTTGACTCACTGCTTGCATGGGGGAAATGGCCTGTTGCGGTGGTCTACAAGCACTCACTTCAGCCCATACGTATCAGCGGCCAATCTGTCCAAGATGGTCGGTCAGGTAAGGTTGTGACGTTGCCGGTGGCTGTCCCTCAGGATGCAGCTGCGGATTAAGGGCTTATGCACAGAAGTATCGACCACACCGTGTGGTCGGTACTTCTGTGCATATCCTTATTGCGCCAGGACTGGTTCTGCCTGGGCGGCTTTCTTCGCAGCGTGCTCTTGCTCAGCGAGGTACCAGGTGGCTTCCATTGCGGCGCGGCAGCCTTCACCGGCAGCAGTGATCGCCTGACGATAGACATGGTCAACGACATCGCCAGCGGCAAAGATGCCGGGGATGTTGGTGCGCTGTCGACCATCGGTCACAATATACCCCCCTTCGTCGAGCGTCAACAGATCGGTGAACAGGCTCGTGTTGGGCACATGACCAATGTACGGGAAGACACCGTCAACTTCAATATCACTCGTCTCTTCCGTCTTGAGGTTCCGCAGCCGCACCCCGGTGACTTTGTCGTCACCGAGAATTGCATCAACGGTGCTGTCCCAGACAAAACGCACCTTCTCGTTGCCAAAAGCCCGCTCTTGCAGCACCGGGTCGGCACGCAGGCTGTCGCGCCGGTGGACAATGATTAGTTCATCGACATAACGCGTAAGGAAGAGCCCCTCATCGAGGGCGCTGTTGCCACCGCCGACCACGACAACCTTCTTGCCCCGGAAAAAGAAGCCATCACACGTGGCACAATAGCTTACCCCTCGGTTGGCGAGTTCCTCTTCACCAGGAACATGGAGCTTGCGAGGTGAAGCACCCGTCGAGATGATCAGGGTATCGGCGGTAAGCTGGTCGCCATCGTCGGTGTGCAAGACAAACGGACGTACCGAGGCGTCAATCTTGGTGACCAGGGTGTCTTTGAACTGAGTGCCAAAACGGGCGGCCTGCTTCTCCATATTATCAGCTAGATCAAAGCCACCAATGCCCTCGACAAACCCAGGATAATTCTCGACCTCCGAGGTGGTCGCAATCAACCCACCTGGCTGCAAACCACGTACCACCAGTGGCTCAAGATTTGCCCGTGCCGCATAGAGCGCTGCCGTAAGCCCGGCAGGGCCTGAACCGATGATGACAACTTTGCTATGCATATACATGACTCCTTTTTTTAATCTCCATAAGTATACCCCCCACCGGTATATGATTATACCTTAGTATACCACATTCTGACAAGTGCTCATGGGCTGTCGCCCAAACAATCCATGCGTGTGCTGGCGTAAACGGCCAGCGAAGCTGGCCGTTTACGCCAGCACACGCATGCTTCTTGGGGGCCGCAGGCCCCCAAACCCCCAGCCGGAGGCGACACATTCCCTGGCAACTCAGGGCGTAGCCACAGCAGCGCTGTGGCTACGCCCTGCCACAATCCTTACCCCTGGCACGACCGGGGCTGAACCGGTGCCCATATAGAGCCAGGTCACCTGGTAGCCATGCGAGCGCAGGCGCAGAAGGGCGGCACGTGTAGCTTCACTGTTGACGCAGCCAATCAGAAGCACGGTTGCCCCCGGAGGCAGTTCGGTCGTGCTGAGGTTGAGCAGACGACCAATCGGCATCACCGAGTAGGTCGTCAGCCGCGCCAGGGTCTCCATCATCAACCCAAACTGGGCGGGGCTCCGTCCGGCAGGCAGGTGCGCCAGATGTTCGTGCTCGGCGGGCATGCCATTGACATAGAGGCCAACGGGATCGCGGGCTTCTAGCCCGAGGCGCGCCACCGTTGCGGCCGCACTGATCATGCGCTCGACCTGTTCAGGATCAATGCCTTCGTAGTAGAATTCAAAGGTGTCGAGATCGAGAAAGATGACCAGGGTTCGCGACGTTGCTGGTTCATAAACGCGACTCTGGAGTTTGCCGGTACGGGCGGTGGCCGCCCAGTGGACATCTTTCAGCGGATCGGTCGGGCTATAGTCACGTACGCCTATGGTGCGCAGCGGGTCACGCAACAGCGAGGGTGCGCGGAGATCGCCGAGCGGGTTGCGTGCGGGCAAGCCCAGTTCTTCGACTGGCAAGAAACGTGGATAGACGAGCAGCGGCGTAAAGACCTCAAGGGTTGCATCGCAATCATAGAGTCCAAAAGGGTCGCCGCTGCGCAGTTGCACCGGCCCAAGGCGATAGGCACCACGGGCACGCAGGCGGATACGGTAGCGCCAGACGATGCTTTCGTACCAGCGCAGGCTCGTGCGGCGCTGCAACAGATTGCTGCGCCCCAGGCGGCGTGGCTCTGTGCCACCTTCGAGCTGCAGGTTACCCGGCAGTTCATCGTCCACCTGCAAGCGTGCGAGCGGCAACAGCTTGCGATTCGTGACCTTGATCGTCAACGTAAGCTCATCGCCCGGAAAAGCACGGGTCTGACTCAGCTGGCGTTCATACGCAACCCGCACCAGCGCCCAGCGACTCCAGATGCGGGCCAACCCGGCTGTCACGAGCAGCATGCCCGTCAAGAGGGCCAGACTCGTTTGCCCAAAGATGAGTGCGCCCAGCAGGACAAGGCCGAGCAGCGTCAACGTTGCCTGTTGAAACATCGCTCGCTCTTCGTTATGGTGGCGTAGCTTCGTCGGCCAGCTTACGGCGTCCGAGGGGCAAGGTAAAGCTAAAGCGCGAGCCTTTGCCGAGTTGGCTCTCGACCCAGATGTGCCCACCGTGGGCCTCGATAATCGCACGGGTGAGAAAAAGCCCCAGCCCCGAGCCCTGGGTTTCACGCCGGAGGCGCGTATCAATGCGGTAGAAACGGCGAAAGATCGCCTCTTGCTCTTCTGGGGCAATGCCGACGCCCTGGTCACTCACATAGCAGATGGCGTGGTCGCCGTCGGGCCATCCGCCAATGCGGATCATGCCCCCTTCGGGGCTGTATTTGACTGCATTCGAGACCAGATTGGCGAGTACCTGGCGGATGCGTTCATAATCTCCCTGGACAGGCGGCATATCCTCGGGAAACCGCAACTCGAACTCAAACTGTTCACCGGCAGTGGGGACAAAGCTCCGCACCACATCGCTGGCAAGGATCGGTAACGGGAAATCCGCTATCTCAAGCCGCGTCCCATCGGCCATCAAACGCGAAACATCCAGGAGATCCTGGATCTGACGAGCAAGGCGGTCGGCCTCTTCCTCGATCACCGTGAGACCATCGCGGTACTGTTGCGCACTAAAGGTGGCATCGTCGCGGCGTAGCGTGCCGGCATAGCCTTTAATAATGCTCACGGGGGTTTTCAACTCGTGTGAAATCACCGAAATAAACGTACTCTGCAACTCTTCGTCTTGCTTCTGCGCGGTAATGTCACGGATATTGGCAATGGCCCCAAGAAACTGGCCCTGATGACTGCGTTGCGGCGCATAGCGGCTCTGCACAAAGAGCGACCGGCCATCACGGGTAAGCATACGGCCCTCCACCACAGGATTTGCCGCAAAGGGCAGGCGCTGGAGTGGGCAATCAGTGAGACAGATATTGATACCCTGCCCATTTTCAATCGCGAGCACCTCGGCACAGGGGCGCCCGAGCGCCTCTTCGCGACTCCAGCCTGTCAAGGCCTCCATCGCCTTATTAAACGTCGTAATGCGCCAGCGGCTATCAATAATCATCACCCCATCAGCTGACTGTTCGATCATCGCATCGAGGCGTTGCTTCTCGCGCAGGACACTCTGATAGAGGCGCGCATTCGAGACAGCAATCGCCGCCTGGTCGGCAAAATCCTGCAGCACCTGCCGATCATCAGCCGAAAAAGCAACATTGAGCGCCGCCCGGAAGACATAGATCACCCCGACGGGCGTATCGCGGAGGGTCAGAGGCAACGCAATCATCTGGCGCAGGGTCAAACCGGTATCAGTCGCCACTTCGCGCAGCACCACTTCGCCACGGCGTCCAAGCTCAGACGGAGGCAACGTCAAGAGGCGGGCAAAGGCAGGCCATTCATTCCGTGGCAACCCTGATGAGGCCCGGATGCGCAACTCATCACCTGCCTCTTCATCATAGAGGGCAATGAGGCCCGACGTTCCCGCCGTCATCTCGACGGCATAGCCAATCGTCAACGAGAGCACACTCAGCAGATCGAGCTGTGCGGTCATCGCCCGGCTAATCTGGAGCAGATATTCGCGCTGGAGCAAACGATGATCGCTAGAATTGAGCATAATCCCTCAAGCCCCATTGCGT
The DNA here is from genome assembly GCF_004138165.1 of Candidatus Chloroploca sp. Khr17. Lineage (GTDB taxonomy): Bacteria > Chloroflexota > Chloroflexia > Chloroflexales > Chloroflexaceae > Chloroploca. Next base: position 203,451 of record NZ_RYFF01000004.1, on the reverse strand, counting down.
TGCTGGTCGAACAAGCCAGTTACGCTGGCCCGTTCGACCAGCAACGCAAGACTGCACCCCACAGCCATCCCGCCGGAGGCGCTTTCCCCTTACACAGGGGGCCAGGGCACATTAGGGCCAGGGCCAGGGGTTGGAAAGACGCCAGTGGTGATCAAACGATCCAGGCGACGGCGCAGGGCGCGCACCTCACCCTTGTCGAGCAGGCCATCAAGCACGGCAACCACATCATCCTGAGCCTCAAAGCGGCTACGCAGGCGACACAAGCCATCAAGCACATCAGGCGGCAAGGGTTCACCAACAAAATCCCAGATCACCGTGCGCAGTTTTGGCTCGACATGGAAACAGAGGCCATGGTCAATTGCCCAGAGTCGTCGATCCGAACCTTTGAGGCAGTGTCCACTCTTACGATCAGCATTATTCACCAGACAATCGAAGGCGCAGAGCCGACGGATTGTCGCGTCATAGCCACCCTCTTTGAGCATGGTGAAGAGATGCGACTCTTCATCATTGGAGATAAAGAGTTGCAGTGTACCCACGCCATACGGCCCATCACGTACGACGGTTGGGGGCACAAGCCCAAAGCCGAGGCCCTCAGAGATCACATAGGCAGCGGCCTCACGTTTATAGAGTGTCCCGCGTGGGAAATCCCAGAGCGGGCGCTCACCGCGTTTTGGTTTGTAGATCCCGAGTAACTCGAGTCCATTGTGTTGTACGGTTGCAAGCAGGGTATAGTTGCTACTATACGGCATCGAAGCGGCAACCTCAAGCTGCCCTGAAGCAAGTGCCTCAAGCACGCGGGCAATACTAACTTCTTGTGGTTGCATCTCTTCGTCCATAGGGGGCTGCCTACTGTTTGGTCATGACGGGGCCGTGACCGTTACGTTGGGGGCAGAAATGCCCGACGGGATCGATTGGGCGGCCACAATTGCCACAAATAGGGCGTCCTGCGGCGACCACCTGCGCTGCGTGGATCGCAAGGGCGCGCATCTGGGGGCGCGATGCCGATAACCGCGCTGTTGGGGGCTCGCTCTCGTCATCGTCTTCAAGCCCTTGCGCCAGCAATATCACCAGATCGCGTTCAGCGTCATAGCCAAGGCCCATCTGCGCCACCCGGAATTCTGGTTCAAGCGGCTCTTCAAGGCTCATATCGGCAATAAAGAGATCGTCCGATGTCGTGAGGCGTGGATTTTTTTCGGCAAGCGTATCAAGCAAACGCGAAATGGCCTCGGCCAGGGCACGCACCTGTTCCTTCTCGGCAGCGAGGGTAATCAAGCGTGCGCCACGGCGGGCCTGCACATAAAAGACACGTTGTCCGCGAGGGCCTACTGCGCCTGCGGTAATACGCTGTACGGCGTCCAGGTCATACGTAAATTCAGACATGCTCCTGCTCTCCAGCTGGGGCTGAGGCACTGGTATCAGCAGATACCGATGGCTCAGGCGGCGGGACAGGTTTTGGCCGTAGATGTTCAAGTGAACCAGTATCATTGAGCGCAAGCAGGCGTGGCCCCATTGGTTCAAAGGCAATGGCGTTGAGCGAACAGGGATTGATGATCAGGCGCTGAAAGAGATCAATATGTATGCCAACGTAATAGGCAACTGCAAGCTTAATCAAATCCGCATGGGAACAAACGATAATCATCTCTTTGGGATGCTGAGCACGCAACCCATCAAGGGCTTGCACCATGCGCATCTGAGCCTCACCAATTGACTCGCCGTTGGGAAAGCGGGTACCACTCGGGTAAAACTGCACGCCCGGCCACAGCTCGTGTTTGTACAATTCTTTCAGTTCGGCGCCTTGCCATTCGCCATAGCGTACTTCGCCAATCCCTTCAACCAGGCGCAAGGGCAAGCCACGCGGCTGAGCCAGGGCGGTTGCGGTCTCAACGCAACGTTCAAGGGGGCTGGTATAGCATGCGACAATGGGCAGATCGCCGAGACGCTCACTCAGGGCAACGGCCTGACGTTTGCCCTCTTCATTCAAATGCACCCCGGGTGTCCAACCCGCCAGCCGACCATGCACCCAATCATTCGTGCCGTGCCGGATCAGCAGCATCAAGGTCACATCCTGCTCCTTGGTCTTGGTGATTCTTCATATGTATGATACCACAAACCAGAGGGCAACGTCCTCTGGTTTTTTGGCAGGGCTTGCTGCCCCCAAGAAAGTTGTGAGGGCCTCAGCCCTCCACGTACTGCGCAAGGGAGCGCATGCCCATGCGCAGTACGGTTGTTGACCGCCCGAACGTCAACGTACAGTAGGTCGTTCGTCGAGCACAACGTCAAGCGTGAGTTCGGCTCCATCGCGTAAGACCGTAACCTTGACAGTCTCACCAGGCGTGTGGCGCAGCAGTAACTGGCGCAACGAGGTATTGTAGTCGATGCGTGTGCTGTCAATGGCGGTAATAATATCGCCTTCACGGATGCCTGCACGGTCTGCGGCACTGCCAGGCTCGACTGCGGCTTGCCCACGAAGCCCGCTCTGGATGAAGGCACCATTTTGCACAGGCAATTCAAACTCGGCGGCCACGTTGCCATCAATGGGAAGATAACGCACGCCGAGAAACGGATAACGCACTTCGCCCGTCGCGATCAGTTGATCCATCACACTACGAAAAATCGTACTTGGCACGGCAAATCCGAGGCCTTCGACCGGCGCACTTGACCCCAAATCAAAGTCACTTCGGACAACAAGGGTGTTAATGCCAACTACTTCACCATTGAGGTTGATCAACGGCCCCCCACTGTTGCCACTGTTGATTGCGGCATCCGTCTGAATCAAACCCTCCATCGAACCAACCGAACGATTGAGGGCACTGACAACACCAGACGTGACTGTGTTGCGGAAGTTCCCAAGGGGACTGCCGATCGCCAGCACCTGCTCGCCGGGTTGCAAAGCTGCTGCGTCGCCAATTTTGGCCACCGCCGGCATATCGCCGTTGACCCGAATAATCGCAATATCGTTGAGCGCATCGGCACCAATTAATTCAGCTTCGCGGCGGCTGCTATCAGCAAAGACGACGGCAAGCTGTGTGGCCCCTTGAATAACGTGGTTGTTGGTGATGATGTAACCATCTTCACTCACAATCACCCCACTACCACTGCCCATACCAGTGGTACTACGGTTGAGCACCGTCACGACTGCAGGGCCTACTTGTTGCACCGCAGCGACCGCAGGACTGATCGCCGTGTTCGGGATCATGCGTTCGGCCTCGCCGGTCGGTTGCGTAGTGAGGTCTGTCGTTGCGAGTTCAGCGCGTACCGGCTGAGCCAGCACTGTGCTGGCGGTAGCCTGTTGTCGATTGACCATGAGGGCCGTAAAACCACCAGCAACCGCCCCACCACCAATGCCAATAAAGAGACCAAGCAAGAGCATCACCAGAAGCAGCAGCGGATTTGTCCTGTATGATTGTTCCATAAGCCACCTACCTTTATCTTTGATTTCTGTTTTGATTGATTTCAGTATGCACTAGCAGCCTGAGCAGCAATTTAACTTTGCATAAGAACATGATGAGAAAAAGGTTCTGGGTGGCAGCAAAAAAGCCAGCGTCGCTGGCTTTTTTGCTGCCACCCAGATGAAAAGGTAACGCTTGGTGCCTATGGATAGATCCCTCGGGTGGCAACGGCATCGGCGACACGGCGTACCGCAAGCGCACCGGCAGCGGTCCGCAGATGTACCTGATGCTGTTGGGCCATCTCTACAACCTGGTGGAACGAGCGCTGCATTATCCGTTCGAGTTGCGCATTCACTTCACGCTCAGACCAGAAGAATGACTGGAGCCCTTGCACCCATTCAAAATAGCTTACCGTCACTCCTCCAGCCCCGGCCAGAATATCAGGCACAACCATAACCCCCTGGTCGAAGAGGATCTCATCGGCTTCAGGCGTGGTCGGGCCATTGGCTGCCTCGGCAACAATGCGGGCGCGCACATAGGGTGCCCGGGCACCATCAATGCTCTGCGCTAGGGCCGCAGGAATGAGAATATCGCAATCAAGCTCGATCAGGGTCGCATTGCTGATCTGGTCGCCCTCGGGATAGCCGACGACACTGCCAGTCGCTTCTTTGTGCAGGGCAACGGCAGCAGGATCAAGGCCACGTGGATGATAGACTCCGCCCTGGCTATCGCTCACAGCGACGATGGTCGCACCAAGGGCATGCAACATACGGGCGATGCTTGCCCCGGCGTTGCCAAAACCCTGGATAGCGACCCTGCTGTTGGCAAGATTGATCCCCGCGTGTGCGACTGCCTCAATCAAGATATAGACGAGACCGCGGGCGGTTGCTTCGTGACGGCCCTCTGAGCCACCTATCGTGAGCGGCTTGCCCGTTACAATTGCGGGGACGGTATAGCCCTGATGCATCGAGATCGTATCCATAATCCAAGCCATAATCTGGGGGTTCGTGTTGACGTCAGGGGCGGGAATATCACGATCAGGGCCAATCACCAAACTGATCTCACTGGCATAGCGTCGGGTCAGGCGTTCGATTTCATGCTGCGAAAACTGCTTGGGATCAACGATCACACCGCCTTTGGCCCCGCCATAGGGTAGATGTGTCACCGCACATTTCCACGACATCCACATTGCCAGCGCACGCACTTCATCGAGTGTAAGCGACGGATGATAGCGTATGCCGCCCTTGGTGGGCCCCCGTGACAGGTTGTGCTGGACACGATACCCTGTGAACATACGCGTTGTGCCATCATCGAGTTTGACCGGAAAGTTGACGCTTAGTTCGCGCTGGGGTACCCGCAAAATGCCGCGTAAGCCAGCGGGCAGGTCAAGCAGATCGGCCGCACGATCAAATTGACGCTGGGCAATCGTAAACAAATTCTCGGTCGTGTCTGGCAACGTTTCAAACACCATTGGTTGCATGCTCCTCGTCACTGAGTAGGTTCGACACCAGTTGGTGGCATCTTCTTTGATGTCCCATATCCTTATTGTACCACGCTGCTGCGGCGTGATCAGCGGGCGGCATTCACAAAACGACGAACACGTTCCACATCAACAGGATTGGCGATCGCCCCATCTCCTTTGATGCTGCTGCCAACAATGACCCCATCTGCGATCGCCATAAAGGCGCCAATATTATGTTCGTCAGTGCCTGAACCCAGCAAAATAGGTGTGGTCCCTGCAAGGTGGCGTGCCTCACGGAGCTTGGCGAGATCAGGGGCATCACCCGTCATGCGCCCTGAGACAATCAGCGCATCGGCCCCAAAAAAGCGTGTCCATTCAATATGGGTTGCCAGATCAATCCCTGGAAAACGCACCGAATGTTTTTTATCCACATCGGCAAAAATCTTGATCGACTCGGCCTCGAGCTCGGTGCGTCGGCGCAACAGATCCGCCGCACACCCTTCGTCCCACGAGCCAGCATCCCAGACCCCCGCACCGGTAAACATACAGACACGGATGAAATCGGCCCCGGCCGCGATGGCAATCGCGAGCAACGCAACGCCACCGTTGTGAACCAGATTAATGCCGAGGGGCAACTCGGGAACCGCTTCACGCACGGCACGCGCAACCACCGCATGGGCCGCAATGCTTTCGGGTTGCACATGGGGGCCAGCGCGAAAGGGAATATCCCACATGTTTTCCACAATCAACCCGTGACAGCCACCTTCGGCCAGGGCGGTCGCATCACGCACGGCCTGTTCAATAATCGTTGCCATCCCATAGCCACGATAACCAGGCGCACCTGGCAGGGGCCAACAGTGAACCATGCCAATGACTGGTCGCGGGGTCGTGAACATTTCACCCAGATGGGTCATCCTCAGGGCGTCAAGGCGTTCTTTCCAGGGTGGAGCCATAGCGTATCTTCCTTTGTCGTTAGCTTCCCGATGCGACCGGGGCCAGCAGATAGTGCAGACCGTAGGTGAGCCGCATGGCTAATTCCGCGCGGGTTGGAATAGCATCAGCGGCCCCTGAACGGGTTGCCGTCAGCGCACCCATGGTGTTCGCCAGGGTTGCACACTCGCGCACCTCGGCCCCGCGCAGACAGGCCCAGGCATACGCTGCCGCAAAGGCATCACCACACCCATTTGTGTCAACAACCTTGACGACCGGAGGCAACACATCGAGCCGTACCCGCCCATCGGCAATGCTGCATCCCTGGGCACCACGCTTGATCACAACGTGCGCTACGCCGCATTGCAACAGGCGATCTAGGGCCTGCTGGAGACTCATACCGGGCAAGAGCGCCCGTAGTTCGTCCTCGTTCATCGTCAATAACCAGAGCTGGGGCAGCATCGCGAAGACAACCTCGCGAGCCTGCTGAATCGCGGGCAGGCAGAGATCGAGGGCCACGGGAAGAGCGCGCTCAAAAGCTAGTTGGGCCAGCTGCAGAGCCGCACATTGCTGTGAACCTTCTAACAGAGCATGGGCACAAAGAAAGAGCAAGTCGCACGTATCAAGCAGATGAGTCGGCAAGGCCTCGCCATGATAACGCAGATTAGCCCCGCGAAAACTAACAAAGGTGCGCTGCCCTCCCGGCGAGACAATCACTCCACAAAGGCCCGTGGCAACCTCGCTGTCGGTTTGCACCCAGCGCAGATCGAGGCCAGCTTTACGTGCCGTCGCTTGCACGACTTCAGCCGCCGGATCATCGCCTATCCGCCCAAGCAAGGCGACCTGTGCCCCAAGACGACTGAACGCAATCGCGCTATTCAAACCGGTTCCTCCACTGTGCCAGCGCAGACGTTGAGCCGAAATATCACCACCCTCATTAGGAAATGATGGCACAATAAAGCTAAGATCTGCGTTGATATCACCGAGCACAAGGACGGTAGCTCCTGCTGTTTCAGGTATCATATCTCTCAGCCATTCTTATGAGGTTTTATCTTGCTGCTGACGCTGACAGTAGTGTACAATTGAGTCCTCAGATCGGCAACTTGCGAGGGTCTTGACCCAGGGTTTGAGCACAAGCGCCTTATGGAAGAAATTCTGATTATTGATGACAGCGAGCAGATTACTGACTTGCTGGCAAAATATGTCTTGCCCGAACTGGGTTTCCGCTCGATTGTGGCGCACACAGGTCGTCAAGGTCTCCAGCAGTTGCGTATGCGCTTGCCGGATCTGATCCTGCTCGATCTGCAATTACCTGATATCAGCGGGCTCGATCTGTTGCGTTTGATTGCGCAAGAGGGCTATGATGTGCCGGTCATCTTGATGACCGCACACGGCTCAGAGAATATTGCGGTCGAAGCCTTTCGCCTTGGGGCACGCAACTATCTAATCAAACCCTTTTCTGATACCGAAGCTCGGGTAGCCATTGATCAGGCTCTGCGTGAGCGTCGCCTCCGCCGTGATAAAGATCGCCTGACCGTTTCGCTACAGCAACGGGTGCAGGAACTGACCGTGCTCTATCGCATTGGCAAGTCGGTGACTGGGTTGATGGATCTTGAGCAGTTGCTCGAACGGATTGTGGAAGCCGGCGTCTATATTACCCAGGCCGAAGAGGGTTTCCTGCTCCTGTATGATCCCGAACATCAAGAACTTTACCTGCGCGCCGCCAAGAACCTTGGCGATCAGCGGGCCCAAAGCTTACGTATGCCTGTCGGTGATACTCTCGCTGGTCAGGTCGTCCGTACGGGTAAGCCGATCCGCCTTGATCAAGCCCGCTCAGGCTTTGCCCTCAAGGTCAAAACCGGGTTTCTTGTGCGCGCTATCCTGCAAGTTCCGTTGATGGTGGGCGATCAGGTGATTGGGGTTCTTGCCGTTGATAACCGGCAGACCGAGCGGACGTTTTCGGAGAATGATCAGTATCTCCTGGCGACGCTCGCTGATTATGCGGCCATTGCGATTGAGAATGCCCGTCTCTATGAAGAGGTGAAACATTCTGAACAGCGCTATCGCGATCTCTTTGCCAATGCGTATGATATGATCTTTTTGCTTGATCGCGATCTATGCCTGACGAGTATCAATAAGGTCGGTGAAGAATTGATCGGTACGGCCTGCGAGGGTTTGCTCGGACGTTCCTTACACTCGCTTGCGACCCCAGAGTCATGGCATCAGGCATGGCCCTCGCTCAAGGCTCGGCTTGAGGGCCAGCCCGGCCAGCCCTTTGAACTTGAATTGGTGGCAAGCAATAATGAGACCATTTACCTGGAAGTTTCAACCCAGGTGATCATGAATGGGCACGGGATCAAGGGGTTGCACTGCATTGCCCGTAATCTCACCGAGCGCCGTCATCTTGAACAACAGTTGATCCAGTCGGAAAAACTCTCGGCGATTGGTCAACTCGTGGCCGGCGTGGCTCACGAGTTGAATAATCCGCTCACCAGTGTCAGTGGATACAGCCAACTCTTGTTGCGCGATCCCGCCTTACCTCATCAAATACGCCAGGATCTTGAGCATATTCGTACGCAGGCTGAACGTGCGGCCAAAATTGTGCGCAATCTGCTGATTTTTGCCCGTGAACACAAACCTGAACGCTCGATGGTCGCGCTCAATACTGTTGTGGAGAGTGCCCTCGCTTTGCAACAGTATCAATTCAAGGTTGATACCATTTCTGTGTCCCTTGATCTTGATCCGAACCTCCCCGAGACTGTCGCCGATCCACACCAGTTGCAGCAGGTGCTCCTCAATCTGATCACCAATGCCCGCCACGCGATGCTCGAAAAGGCCAAGCCGGGTGCCCTGACTTTGCGTACCAGGTTGAAAATGCGTAGCGATGGTGAAGCAGTGATCCAGCTTGAAGTTGAAGATACTGGCATTGGTATTTCCCAACCATATCTCCAAAAAATCTTCAACCCTTTTTTTACGACAAAAACGATTGGTCAGGGAACCGGGTTGGGCTTGTCGATCTGCTTTGGAATTATCCAGGAGCACCAGGGGCATATTTGGGCCGAAAGCCAGGAGGGTGTTGGGACGGTGGTCAAGCTTACCCTTCCCGTGCGTACGATGGAAGTAGTGGAACCCAACGCTCTCCCCGATCCTCCTGCTAGCCCGACCGCATTGCTGAAGCCCTCGCTCAAGATTCTGGTGGTTGATGATGAAGAGCCTGTGGTTGAGTTGTTGACGCGCATGCTCGAAGATCTGGGACATGCTGCTATTCCAGTCACCAGTGGCACCGCAGCCCTCGAAGTTTTCCAGCGCGAGACGTTTGATCTGATCCTCTCAGATGTAAAAATGCCGGTCATGAACGGCTTTGAGTTCCTTGCTGCTTTACGTCAGCTTGATCCACAGATTGCTGAGCGGATCATTTTTGTGACCGGTGATACCGTGAGTCCGCTGACGTATGCCGAGTTCAAAGAGGGACTCTATCGGTTCCTCGCGAAACCGTTTACGATTGAACAACTTGAGCAGATTATAGCCTCGGCGCTGAACCTTCGCTCCACCTTCTAATAACCTTCGCAACGCTCAGCCTTCCTCTTTTGTTGTCAACCGTCAGACAATCCGCTGGCTTTTTATTCCTGTGCAACCGACAAAATTGTGGTATCGTACATATACACATGGTTTCGTCAAACTGAAGCTCCTCTTGTGCTGTATCCGATCAGATTGTTGCTCACACAGGGAAGGTGTTGTGGATAAGTTTACTGCACAGGCAGTTGCGACGATTGTCGATGATAACATCTCGGCAGCGGTTGAGATTGCTGACAAGAGTGCCGAGGTGCTCTATCGTTTGATGCGCAGCGATCAGTCAACGACGATCACCGCCCTGGAACAGAAGGTTCTTAATGTTGGAGGCACATTGATCAAAGCCCATCCAACGATGGCGCCTCTTGTGAATCTTATTAATGCGCTTCTGTGGGCTGTGACGTCAACCGATGAGCTTGGGCAGGCTCGTGCCAGGGCTGTCGAAACTGTGCATGATTTTAAGCGCCGTTTGCACGTCCACGAGGCGGCTATTGCTGAGACCGCTTTGCGCTTGATTCCCGAAGAGGGTCAGATTGTGACGAATGGACGCAGCACAACGGTTTCTGCCGCCCTGCGCCATGCCCAGCGCGCTGGTCGCCGTATCAAGGTTGTGTGCGCTGAGGGCCGTCCGGCCTGTGAGGGGCGGAGCCTGGCGGCCGAACTGGCCGCGATTGGCTTGCCTGTGACGTTTGTGATCGATGCGCTGGCGGTCATGTTTGCCGCCCAGGCGCAACTTGTGCTGGTAGGGGCTGACTTCCTTGATGCCCAGGGCCTTGTAAATAAGGTTGGCACATATGCGTTGACCCTCGCCGCAACTGCGAGTGGCGTACCCGTCTATGCGCTCTGTGGCAGCGAAAAATTCTTGCCTCCGGGCTACCATCCGCCACCTCAGGCTCGCTGGCCTGGCGAGCAAGTGTGGGAAAATCCCGCACCCGGGGTCAAGGTTGAAAACCTCTATTTTGACCGCACCCCGCTTAATGCCCTGGCAGGCATTGTGACCGAACAGGGCATTCAACCTTCGGTTGGCATTGAGGCATGGTTGGCCGCGACACGTTTGCATCCTGCGTTGAGCGATATGCCAGGAAGATACTGGTTATAAGACCCATGGTATTATAATCCAGGTATGTGGGGCTGTAGCTCAGGGGATAGAGCACCCGCCTTCTAAGCGGATGGTCGTGCGTTCGAATCGCACCAGCCCTGCCACGCTTGCTCAGATGTTGATGCGCCAGTTGGCGATCAAGGCGATCCCAAAGGCGGTTAGACAGGTCGCCACGACCCCTATCCAGCCGAAGGTTTGCCAGGCTAACCCTGGCACAACTGCCCCCAGGGTGCCCCCAATATAGTAAAAGACAAGGTAGAGCGCCCCGGCCCCGCCTTTCGCTTGTTTTGCCAGGGTGTTGACGAGTGCCGGTGCGATCGCCTGCGCCGTAAACATACCGGTACATAAAATAAACAGGCTGATGGCAATCAATGGCAAGACGGGGATCAGCGTAAGACTGAGGCCTAGCATTGCAATCAGCAGGCCCAGCGTAATCAGGGTGCGGCGCGAAATACGGTTCGAGAGGCTCCCCGCGATGGGTGACACCAGAACACCAGCTAGATAGCTGACATAGGCAAAGGCGACCATGGTCGTTGAGAGGAGGAAGGGTTCGCCAGTCAGGTAAAAGGGGAGAAACGTAAAGGTGCCAATAAAGCCGAAGAAGAGTGCGCCGCCGATCATAAAGGCACTGAAGAGTTGTGGGTCATGGATATGGGCAAACATCGCTCGGTAGGCCTGGCCCCATCCTCCCGACTCTCTCACGCGATCCTCGGGTAACAAAAAGGCCAGCAGGATGGCACTGACCATCGTGAGCAGCGCAAAGATGACGAAAACCTCGCGCCACCCGGCTAGATCGGTAATGATGCCACTTGCGACGCGCCCCACTAACCCGCCGGCAACATTGGCTGCGACCCATCCGCCGACAACTTTGCCCAGAGCGGCTGGCCCGACGAGATCGCCTAGGTAAGCCACGGCTACCGCTGTTAAGCCGGGAATGCAGAGCCCTTGCAGCGCGCGAAAGAAGAGTAACTGCTCGAAACTGGTCGCAAAGGCCCCCAGCATCGTCGGGAGGCTCAAGAGGGCACATGCTGCCACCATCACTGATTTGCGCCCGATCATATCGCTCAATGGCCCGTACGCTGTCGAACCAAGCGCAATCATGATGACAACCGCTGAAATCGTGAGCCCGGCGGCCGAAGCCGTGACCTGAAATTCTTCGGCAAGCAACGGGAGAATGGGCTGGGTCAGGTACATGTCTGAAAAGACGACCGTTGCGGCGACATAGAGCGCAAACATCGCCCAACGCAGATCTACCTGGGTTGATGAAGCAGCGAGGTGAGGGAGGGGTTTTGGCATGAGGTTTGCTTTGCATCCTTATGCTTGCTCGAGCATGAAGGTGACGTCTCCAATGATTGCGCCATTGACTTGAAGCTCGATCTGATGTGCTCCTGGATAATAGCGCCGTACCGAAACTGGCGCAAACGAGTGCCTACGGGTCAGGGTGAGGGTCGCCCCCGGTTCAAGGAGGCGCGTGGCCCATTTGAAGACTTTGCGCCGTCGTTCGCCACGTGTGCCAACCAGATGCAGGATATAATCAAGCACCAGTTGCTGGGGATGTAGGCTTGTGCTTTCGATCTGCACGGCAAGATGCAGGATGCCTCCAATCGGCACGGTCGCAGGCGTCACGGTCAACGCGATGAGCTTTACTTCGGGCGAGGCAGCCCCGAGGATCTGCAGTGCCTGAGGATGCCCCTGTTTGATGAGCGTGCGCAGGGCGTGGCGGATCAACGCGAGGCGTTGTGCATCGGCACCTTCGCGCCAGCGGCTGAGCGTTGCAACAACGAGTTCGGGGTGATCCTTGGCGAGATCATTCAGATTATTGGCGACCGAGCGACGAACGTAGGCTGACGGATCGTCTTTGAGGTGTTCGAGCAAGCCGAAGACAGGTGCTGGCTCGACGATAAACTGATCGAGACGGGTGGCCCACGGTAGACGAGGGCGGGTTCCTTCGCTGACGAGACGACGGACATGGAAACTCTCGTCGGTGGCCCACTGATGCAGCCTTGCGAGCACCGCATCAGGATAACGCACCAGAAAAGGTCGAATGGCAAATTCAGCGGTGTGACGCTGCGTAAGCGCATGCATCGCATCGAGCGAAACCTCAAGATGATCCAGGCCATACAGTTCAACAAAGGTCGCCACTGGCATCAGATACCAGCCATCATTGAACATACCCTGATCTTCGCGATGGGGTGGCCCGAGGGTCGCTAGCAAGAGCGATAGCGCCGTAGGATAATCTCTGGGAAGATGATCGCGTAGCGCCTGGGCAAAAACCGTTACGCGGGCCTTTAATTCAAGTGGCGCAAGCTGTGGTATGACCTGTGCGGTGAAGGCTTCAGCCCGAAACGAGGGCGCAACAATGCTCAGGCGTGTCGCCAGATCGTGGGCCAGCCGTGCATCAAAATGGTCTTTGAAACGCTGTCGCTCGGTCATTCCAAGTCGCTCCTTCCCTTCCTATGCGCTCTATTATACTGACCCTACACGACTCATACGCACCATCCTCACTTTTGCGGTATGATATGTGTTGGCAGCGTGGTTCATGGCAAGATAAGGAGGCGCATATGCAACTCTTGTTGCGCTGGCTCATCACGGCCGCATCGCTGGTCGTTGCGGCTTGGACGGTGCCCGGGATCAATATTACTGACCAGAATGGCTGGTTTGCGGTTCTGATCATGGCTGCGGTCTTTGGTCTGGTCAATGCTTTTATTCGACCATTGTTGACGCTCCTGTCCTGTCCACTTGTGATGTTGACGTTGGGGCTCTTTACGCTCGTGATCAATGCCATCTGTTTTAGCTTCTCGGCGTGGATCGCCTCAAGTTTCTTTGGGGCAGGATTCAGTGTTGATGGCTTCTTCGCGGCTCTGGTTGGTTCCATCGTGGTGAGCATTGTCTCGTTCTTTCTTTCTATCTTTCTCCCCGACGCCAATGAGCAAAAGAGGCGTTAGGCCAGGTTGGGCCGAGCTGTTTCAGACCTATGCAGCCACGTCGTTGAATGATGCGACGCGGCTGCTTGATCGTCATTTTCCCGAGATCTTGTGGATGGGTGACCCGTCGCGCCTGCAAATAGCGCTGAGTTATGATGATGGGCCGCATCCTGATGATACACCGGCGTTGCTCGAGGTGCTGCAACGCCATCGGGTTGTTGCAACCTTTTCATGGCTTGGTGAACGGGTCAAAGCGCATCCCGAGTTGGTTCAGGCCGCCGCTGCCGGTGGACATCAGTTGATGGTTCACGGCTACCGTCATCGCTCGTTTCTACTCGAAAACCAGGTGGCCTTGCACGGGATGCTTGATGAGACGCGCGATCTGCTGGCGAAGTATAGCGGGCGTGACCCTGCGACGATCACGAGTGTGCGTCCTCCGTTTGGACACTTCAGTGCTTCCCTCATCGAGGCCTTTCGCACGTGGGGCTATCAGCCGGTGCTCGGCAGCATTATGCCTGTCCACTGGATGCAACCGGCAGCACTGAGTATTCGCCAGGTCGTGGCGCAGACCGACGCGGGTGCGCTGATTGTCTTGCACGAAGCTCTCGCTGGGCCATCTGTGGCGACGCTGACTGATGCGATCCTCAGTGCGCTGACCCTCCGTGGGCTTGAATTCGTGACGATTGACACGCTGCGCCAGAACCGCCAGCGCTGACAACTTGCCCAGGATGTCTGCGCATGCTATGATCACGAGGATAGACTCAGCACATAGAATGGCACCATGACCAACGACATCCAGATTAGCGAGCGTGAGCGCGAAATTTTGCGTCTTGTCGCAACCGGGGCAACCAATCAGCAGATCGCCCTGCAGCTGAATATTAGCATCAATACGGTCAAAGTCCATCTGCGCAATATTTTTGGCAAGATCGGGGTCGTCTCGCGTACCGAGGCGACTGTCTATGCGATTCGCAATGGGCTTGTTTCGGCGACGCATCGTGATGCCCCAGAGTTGCAGCTTGAGCTTGATGTGCCTCAGCCACAGATTTTGGCCGAGCCAGCCACGACGGTTACGTCGGTTGAGGGCGACCTTGCGTCCCCGGTTGAGGCCCCTCGTCTTGAGTCAGAGCCAGATCTTGCCCCTGTTGCCCCGGTTCTTGCTGTGACCAGGCCCCACGTTACGCCTATTGATGAACCGATCAAGCCGAGCAGCGTTGCGTCTGGCCCACGTACGAGCCCTCGCCCAACGAATCAGGGTTTGCTGATAGGTGCCTTTGTGCTGGTGGTTGTACTCGGCCTGGTGGGTTTTGTGCTCTGGTCGGGTCGCGATACCGCAGAACCGTCGGCACCTGTGGTTGCCACTGATATTCCTGGATCGGCCGGAACAATGCAGCAGGGTTCACACGAACGCTGGATTACGCATGCGCCATTGCCACGCCCACGCCAGGATCTGGCACTGGCAGCCTATGATGTGGATGGTCGCATCTATGCCATCGGTGGGATGCAGGACGATCAGCCGCTCGCTTTGCTCGACCGATATGATCCACAGACAGGCCTCTGGGTTTCGCTGGTTGATAAGCCCACCGCAGTAAGCGAAATAGACGCTATTGTGCTGCGGGGTAAAATTTATGTCCCCGGTGGTGAAACCGTCGGGGGAATAGTCAGCAATGTGCTTGAAGCCTACAACCCGCGTGAGCAGCAATGGGAAGTGTTGAGTTCCCTGCCTGAGCCACGGAGTCGCTATGCGCTGACGGTATGGGAAGGTCGGATCTACTTGCTTGGCGGATGGAACGGTCAGCAACTCGTTGAAGACGTGTTCATCTATGATCCCGAGCAGGATAGCTGGTCACGGGGTGTCTCATTGCCTTCGGGTCGCCAGTATGCCAATGCAACGACCCTGGCAGGTCAGATCTATTTGGTAGGTGGCGAAGGTGCTAGCGGCCCTTTGCGTGACACGCTTCGCCTTGATCCTGGGGCCGACAATGGCGGTCGGTGGGAAGGCAAAGCGCCGATGCCTATTGCCATTGCCAACCCCGGACTTGCGGCGGTGATCAATACTTTGCTTGTCTTTGATGACGATGCCCAGGCCGCCTGGCAGTATAATCCGGTTGCAGATGCCTGGTCGACCTATACGATGCCCGAGATTGCGTTCCAGGCGAGTGATCTGGTGCTTTTCAATACCAGTCTCTTTTTTGTCGCGGGTGCCGATGCATCGCCCCCAGGTGCTGTCGGCGAATATCGGGTCATCTTTACGATCTTTGTCCCGAGCCGCGCCAATGAGTCGCTTGTGCCGTGAGCAGAGGCCTTGGGCTGTGCCAAAAGTATCGTAGGCTGTCAACGACGTTTTCTTCTATCCCTCTGGTACCGCTATCCGTCGCACGCTTGGCGTCCAGATGTGTTCTCAAAACCCTTTGCGCCTTTGCGTCAAATCATCAGACTACTCATGCGTCGCCCCAAGCACTGGCCCCCGCAATGGGCGTAGCCGATAGCCATCGAGTGTCCCTCGCCACAGCCAGAGGGCCGGCTGCCAGTCGCCACGAAGCAGATCGCCCCCGGCTTTCATAGCGGTGCTCAACAAGAGATAGGTCAAGGTCAACGTCGGTGAGCGCCCATGGGGATAGTGACGGTAAAAGCGCCCACGTCCCCAGGCAAAGGCATACCGACTGGCCGGTTTGACTTTGTTGGCACTGAGCGAGACACGATGCCACATCCGTGCAGCGGGAACACACCAGATCTGATAGCCTGCCTTGCGCACCCGTTGACAGAAATCGGCGTCTTCGAAGTACATGACATAGGTAGGATCGAGCAAGCCCACCTGTTCAAAGACCTCGCGACGCACAAGCATGGCGCACCCGGTCACATAGTCAGCAGACAAGGGTTGCTCTCCTGTCCGACGGATCGTGCGTAGGTTCAGGTTGACGGGCACGGGAAAGTGGGGATGCTGGCGTGCGCCGATCTGCCAGAGGCGTTCGGGCGCATCATAGTAGTAGATCGCAGGCCCAAGAATGCCTGCTTGTGGCCGTTGTTGCGCTGCCCCAAGTAGCGTCGAGAGCATGGTAGGTTCAACAACCGTATCATTATTAAGCAATAGGATCGAACCCGCCCCGGCTCGCAATGCCGCCTCAATGCCGGCATTCATCCCCCCGGCAAACCCGCGGTTTTCTGGCAACGCCACCAGTTCGATCTGATCGGCAAAGTGATGCCGGATCTGGTGCAGGGAATCATCAGTTGAGCCATTGTCTACCGCCAGAAGATGTACCTCGGGCAGCGCAGCAGCTTGGAGTGAATGTAGGCAAGCGATGGTATCCGCAGGTAAATTCCAGTTGAGTACAACCACATAGAGCGGAAGAAGTTGGCCAGGGGCGGCAGGTGAGGCCACGAGCGTTGCCTTTACCCTGCAACTGAGCTATAATGGCCGTCGCAGGAGGATGTATGCGAGTACTGTTTGTATGTGGACGTGAGCCAGAATATGTCCGTAATCAGATTATTTTGAAAGCACTTCAGCAACATGCTGAGGTGATAGCAATTACTGATAGTGGCAAGAATTATATCATACGTCACGTGCGTCTTTTTTTTAAGGTATTAATGCAGCGTAAACCTCACGACGTTGTTTTTGTGGGGTTTTATGGTTACCTTCTTGTCCTTCTGATGCGTTTATGTACGCATAAGCCCGTTGTTTTTGATGCATATCTCTCGACTTTTAATACGCTTTGCCTTGATCGTCGTGTGATCAAGCCTGATTCATTAGCCGGACGCATGATCTTTTTGATGGATCGTCTGGTTTGTCGCATGGCCGATGTCGTTGTCCTCGATACCCAGGCCCACTGTGCCTATTTTACTCGGTTGTACCATTTACCCCCCGAATTATTCCGGGTGCTCTACCTTGGATATGACGAAGAGATCTTCTTTCCCCGCCCTGCGCCAGCCGAGCACCCTTTCAAGATCTTTTATTATGGCTCATTTCTGCCGTTGCAGGGCATTGAATATATTGTTCAGGCCGCAAAATTACTCGAAAACGAGCGTGATATTGTCTTTCAAATCGCGGGTGAAGGGCTTCGCTTTGGCGAGATCCGTGCGCTGGCTGAGACACTTGGATGCACCAATATCGGCTTTATGGGCTGGGTTCCCTACCACAAACTGCCCGAGGCTATCGCCGAGGCGTCAGTTTGCCTGGGTGGGCACTTTTCTGATAATAGCAAAGCCCAGAATGTCATTGCGACCAAGACCTATCAGTTTTTAGGGATGGCCCGGCCAACGATTGTTGGCAATAATGCGGCCAATGCCGAGATCTTTGTTCATGGCGAACATGTTTATATGTGTGAGCTTGCGAATCCGCAGTCGCTGGTTGAAGCGATTCTGACCTTGCGCAATGATCGCGAGTTACGCGAGAAGATTGCCTGGGGTGGCTATTCCCACCTGATCGAGCGCTATAGCATTGCCCGCATTGGCGCTGTGCTCAATGATATTCTGATGGAAGTCCATGCGCCTCTGTCTGATTAGCCTCGATGTTGCTCCAGTACGGTCGTCGGGCCTGGCTGTTTATGCTGAACGGCTGGCTGAACGACTGGTTGCTGGTGGGCACGAGGTGACGATGGTGGCCGCACGGCGTCCTGGGACGCTGCCGCGGACGGTGACGGCGGGCATGGTGGTCGAGCGGGTTCCGATTGGTCGATCAGACTGGATTGGCTATGGGTGGCACGCGGCCCGGCATGTCGCGCAGCAACACGCCCGGCATCCCTTTGATCTTGTCCATTTTCTTGATGTGCATTTTGCCTGGGCCTACCGGGGGCCTTTTGTGGCGAGTCTGCTGCAATCGTTTCACCAGCGTCTTACCGCCGATAATGGTCAACCCTATGCTTCGTCGGCGGCGAATCGGGCGTTTCGCCGGGTGTACTATACAACGGCGATGCATCTGCTCGAACGGCCAACCCTTCACCGTGCCCAGGCGCTGGTCTCACTCAGCGAGGCGACACGGCAGGAATTTGTGACCCACTATGGCCTAGCCGAGCGGGCGATTGCGCTTACCCCTGAGAGTGTTGATACCGACTATTTTGCTCCCCAGCCAGTTGCCCGTGTTGCGCCGTTGCGTCAGCAACTCGGGCTCCAAGGGTATCGGGTTTTGCTTTATGTGGGCTTTTCCAACCCGCGCAAAGGGCTAGAGTATCTCGTCGCCGGACTGAATGCCCTGGCCGATGATGTGCGCCTCGTCATTGTTGGTCAGTGGGACGCGGCCTATCGGCAGAAGGTCATTGAGGCGGCTGGAGGAGCCTGGAACCGGGTGCTTGAAGTTGGCAGTGTACCCGATGCCGTGATGCCGGCCTACTACGCGCTGGCGGATCTGGTTGTCTTGCCTTCACTGCTCGAAGGCTTCGGGTTGCCTGCCCTCGAAGCGCTGGCCTGTGGGACGCCGCTTGTTGCCACGCGGGCCGGCTCGCTCCCCGAAGTGATTGGCCCATGTGGCCTGTTGGTGGCACCGCGGGATACGCCTGCCCTCGTCGACGCCATCAGCAGCCTCCTGGCTGATCCGCCAAGACGGGCCGCGCTGTCTGTGGCTGCTCGTGCCCGCGCACTCAGCCATTTTTCAGCCGAGCGCGCATATGAGTCGATCATGAACGTGTATAATGCAAGCGTTGGATGAACCGGTCGCCCCGCTCAACACGTTATACCATTTACCGTTGAGTAGGCCGCATTGTCACCCTTCGCTTCGCTCAGGGTCTCAGGCTTCTCGACGGCAGAGATGCTTCGCTGTGCTCAGCATGACAAAGCGGTACCTTTAAGCGATTCGATTGGTATTAGGAGATACCCGGCAACGATGGAAACGACTGCATGCTTGCTCTGTGGTGCAACTGAGGCTCGTCACCGCTATACCTTGCCGGATGCGTTGCTGGGGTTGCCTGGCAGCTTTACCCTGGTCGAATGTGTCGTATGTGGCCTGCTCTATCAAAATCCGCGTCCCGCTCCCAACGAGATTAGCTTCTACTACCCTCCCGACTATGATCCTTTTGTTCCACCGCCCTGGGCTAACCCCAGCCTGCTGCGAGGTATGCTGCACCTCTATGGCTTGAAAAAACGGTGGCGCCTGGTCGAACGTCACGCGCCATCGCGCCCTGGCAAACGCAGGCTCCTCGATGTTGGTTGTGCCACCGGCGTCTTTCTTGGTGCGGGCAGCGCTGCCTGGCAGACGGTTGGGGTTGAATTGAGTGTCGACGCGGCGCGGCAGGCCCGTGAGCTCTTTGGGCTTATGGTGCATCAGGGCACGCTCGAGGAGGTCGCCCTGGAAGGTCAGACCTTTGATGTGATTACGATGTGGGATGTACTCGAGCATCTGCATCAGCCGCAGGCAAGCTTGCAACGGGTGCGCGAACTCCTGCCCCCTGATGGCATCTTTGTGGCCCGCGTGCCTAACCTTTCGGCCTGGGATGCTCGTCTGTGTGGTCGCTACTGGGCCGGGCTCGATCAGCCACGTCATATGTTTATCCCTGATGAACGCACGCTGACGCAGATGCTCAATCAGGCTGGCTTTCAGGTGCGCGAGTTGATCTGTCTGGGAAGTACCTACCAGGTGATGATGTTGAGTTGGCGCTTCTGGTTGCGTCAACACCTACGCAACGAAATCCTGCAGCCACTTGCCCAGCGTGCCCTGGAAAATCTTCTTGTGCGCACGGCGCTTTTGCCCCCACTCTGGGTGATTGACCGTAAACTCCACAAAGGCGCGGTGATCACGGTCGTCGCCCAACCGGTATAAATGATGCTAACAAGCTTGTGGCAACGTGGGCGTACCATCTGGGATAAGCCTCAGTCACGCCGAATCATCGTAGGAGGGATGCTAGCCGCGGCTCTGGCAGTCATCCTGATCACGATTGTGCGTGACTGGCGCTCCCTCGTAACCTATGACTGGCAATTTGATGCGGTCTATCTGGCTTTGAGCAGTGTGGCCTACACCGGTTCGTTGGCTGTGGCGGTCATTGCCTGGGGCTTTATAATGTCGGCGCTCAATGTGCGCGTCGGGTGGCGTCACCATGGGCGTTTTTTTCTCTACTCGTGGATGGCCCGCCGCTTACCTACGCCTGCCCCGTTTGTCGCGAGTCGTGTCCTGCTCTACGAACAGGTTGGGGTTGCGCGGCGGATGACGCTGCTCGGGATGCTCTGGGAACAGATTCTCTTGATCGCCTCGGGTGGCCTGCTTGTCGTGATGCTCTTTCCCTTGACGCCATTGCTAAATGGCAACATCCCCTTGCTGCCGGTGGCGCTGGTGGCGCTGGTCAGCCTTGTGGTGGCGGTGCGTCCTGCGCTGCTGGTGCGTCTGTTGAACCTGATTCTCAAGCGCTGGAAGCGCGAACCGCTGACCCAGTTGCTTGGTTTACCAGCCACGCTGCTGGTCGTGGGTTTGCATATGCTTGTCTGGTTGACCGGGGGCTTGATCCTCTTTTTCCTGGTGCGTTCGATCTATCTGATCGAGTGGTCAATGTTGCCGGTTCTGGTTCAGATTTGGGTTGCCAGCGGGTTGGTTGGGGCGCTCTCTTTTCTCCTCCCGATCGGGTTTAGTTTTCGTGATCTCAGCATGGTCGTCTTGTTGACCCTGATTGTGCCGCTCTCTGTTGCCTTGATCATCGCCTTGCTGATGCGCGTATGGATTACGCTGAATGAGCTCTTCTGGGCGCTGGTTTTTTCGCGCTGGTAGAGCCTGAGTTTGAGGTGTGTATGTCGTGGTATCCCATTGAAATTCGTCACACGGCGACGGAAGTAGCCGAGCAAGCGGCGTATGATACGATCTATCGTGAAGGTGGCCTGCATCAACGCGACTCGCTCTATCTCTGGTTTCTCGATCTGGTGCGACGAGTGTCGCCACCGCCAGGACGTTTGCTCGATGTGTCGTGTGGGGCAGGCGATTTTCTGCGCTTTGCCCAGCGGGCGGGCTATCAGGGGATGGGTGTTGACTTTTCCGTGGCGGCCCTGCATCAGCTTGACCAGCGCGGGGGGGCGACGATCCCGCTGGCTGCGTCGAATGCCCAGCAACTTCCATTTGCCGATCATACGTTTGATCTGGTCACCAACATTGGCAGCCTCGAGCACTATTTTGCTCCCGAAGAGGGTGTGCGTGAAATGGCGCGGGTGCTGCGCCCCGGCGGCACCGCCGTGGTTTTGTTGCCCAACGCCTTTGGCTTGTTTGGCAACATCTGGTATGTCTTGCGGCACGGTGAGGTCTTTGATGATGGGCAGCCATTGCAGCGCTATGCCTCACGCGGGTCGTGGCAACGCTTGTTAGCCGATCATGGCTTGCGCACGCAACGAGTTGTGGTCCTCGAACGCCCGTTGCCCCAAACGAGGGCTGATTGGCAATGGATGCTGCGGCGACCACACACCTTTGTGCGTAGCCTCATCGGGCCAATTGTACCAGTCAATCTTGGCGATCTGCTGGTCTTTGTCTGTACACCAGCATAATGGTTTGCCAGAAATAATCCGTTACACCAGACCTCACAGGTCTGTCAGACCGGTGAGGTCTGGTCGATCGGGGGTCGAAAATATGGCTTTAGCAAGCGCTAAAAGCCACTAATACTTTCGGGTTACTCCTCTTTTTATTGGGTATTAGCGATGAATCTGCGACGATGGAACCAGATGGATTAGGGTTGACTCTTCTAAAGAGGTATCGCCAGGTGGTTGGTGCCTGTGCTACAGTGAGCGTCATAAGGTTTCGCATCATGGTTCATGATGTGTAGGTAACGAAAGGATACGTAACGGTATGCTGCGCAAAGTGACAGCAATTGCTCTCGTGACCGGGCTGATAATGGCCCTGGCGCTGGTGCTTGCACCAGTTCGGTCGGTAAGTGCTCAGCAGGGCATTACTTGGAGCACTGGTTTCCAGGTGCAGAACCTGGGTACCGCTCAGGCAACGGTTGACATTCGCCTGATCAACCCCGATGGCTCGTCAGCTGCCAACA
The DNA here is from genome assembly GCF_004138165.1 of Candidatus Chloroploca sp. Khr17. Lineage (GTDB taxonomy): Bacteria > Chloroflexota > Chloroflexia > Chloroflexales > Chloroflexaceae > Chloroploca. The sequence continues at coordinate 181,141 of NZ_RYFF01000004.1, read as the reverse complement.
TTCTTGGTGAGGCGATTGCGGCGGGTGCGAGCAAGACCTATTTCCCAATCCCGAGTGTCTCGACGGGTTTCAGCGGCTCGGCCGTTATCGAAGCTGACCAGCCTGTGGCGGCGATCCTGAACATCCTGGGCAACAACGGCGTCGCTGGTCAGCCGTTCTACAGTGAGGCTGCAACTGGCCTGACTCAGGGCGCGACCACGGTCAACCTGCCGCTGATTCAGCGTGGCAACTCGGGCTTTGATACCTGGTTTGCGGTGCAGAACGCGGGTACCGCAGCTGCTCCGGTGCAGGTCGTCTTCACGCCTGGTAGTTCCGGTACGGCCCATACGGTGAACTCGGGCGACATTGCCCCTGGCGCGTCGCTGGTCTTCGATCAGGCAACGCTCGCCGATCTTGGGGATACTTTTGTGGGTTCGGCCCAGATTACCAGTGCCCAGCCCGTCGCTGTGGTTGTCAACCAGGTTGGTAAGGGTGGCTTCCGTACGCAGTTGACCTACAGCGGTTTCGCCGCAGGCTCGACTGAGGTTGTGCTGCCCCTGGTTCAACAGGCCAATGCTACCTTCTTCAGTGGTATCGCGATCCAGAATATTGGTTCCGCTGCGGCTGATGTGACGGTTACCTATGGGGCCAACACGGTTGCTGGTGGGGCGAGCCTGACGAATGAGACCTTCAATCTTGGTGCAGGTGCCAGCCGGGCGATCATCGTCAACGGCACTGACCGCTACATTGGTTCGGCAGTTGTGACCTCGGCCCAGCCCATTGTGGTCGTCCTCAACCAGTTGTCAAGCCAGTTCGGTACCTCCTATGAGGGTATTTCGGCAGCCGGTGCGACCACCCGCGTGAGCTTGCCGCTGCTGATGGCAAACAATGGTGGCTTCTTCACCGCTGTGCAGTGCCGCAATGCCGGTACTGCGAGCACCACGGCAACCATGACCTTCACGCCCAATGCGGTTGCTGGTAGCACGCTGACCCCCGAGGCCGATACTGCGACGCTGGCTGCTGGTGAGTCGGTCACCTGGTTCCAGAACGCCAAGATCCCCACCGAGCGCTACGTTGGTGGTGCGACGGTGACGACCAGCCCCGCGAGCAATGTGGTTTGTATCGTCAACCAGCTTGCTCCTGCGAATTCCGGTGATGCCTTCCTGACCTACAACGGCATCAACTTCTAAGACGGGATACGTCCACGATCCGGTCGATAGCTCTATCAGGGGTGTGGAGAAACCGCAAGGCGGCCTCTCCACACCCCTTTGCATGAGGTATACAATTTATGCAACGTACGTCTTTCTGGCTGCCCTTTGCGCTCGCGCTGGTCTTGTTGACCATGCTCGTAGGCTGTGGCGGTCCGGCAACCGAAACCCAGACTCCTCTCCCTGAACCGACTCAGGTGGCTACCCCTGAGCCTTCTGAGGATCCTTATCCATACCCCTACCCGATCGCGCCTCCTATGCCAACGGTCGATCCGGCTTATCCTGGCCCTGGCTATACGCCCCCACCAGGACGTCAGCCTGAACCACTTCCTGTGCCATCAGAAGGGACGGGCGTTGTCCACGGGGTGCTCTATAATCTACAGACTGATGAAATCGTCTATGATGCCATTGTGCTCTACCTTTCGCCGGTGATAGCGACTGACGCGGCGACGATGGATGCAGTTAGCCATGATCCCGAGAATGACCCCTGGGTTACACCGGACGTTGAGGGTGGGTTTGCCTTTGGTGATGTGCCCCCAGGTCGCTATGCCATTGTTGTGCAGGGTCCGTTGAATCAGTACCTTGTTCGCCAGGGCGACGATCGGTCGAAGGATCTTATCTTTGAGGTGGAAGCCGGACAGACTCTCGATCTGGGCAAGGTATATACTGGTTATCCCTAAGCGATTGTTGCGTTGATCCAGTAAGGGTATGTGGCTATTTCGCAAAAGTATCGACTTGAATCAGGCGGTGGCGCGCCCTGTCCAGGCAACCGATCTGACTGCTGTCACGCGGCTGTTGCGCGAGGCTGGGCGGCGCTACTACGCGATGACTGGTGCTGACCTCGAGCACTTGACGGCCGAGCAATGGGGTGCCGTTCTTGAGGTTGGCACCACGATCGTTGCGAGCGCGCTGGCCAATCAGCCCGCCGAGGGCATCTGCTGGATTTATGCAGTTGCCCTTGGTGATGGCCTCGATGTGCGCTTCGCGCTGGCTACGCTCTTGCCAGTGTTTGAGGCGACGCTCCGTCGGCAGGGTGTGCACACGATCTTCTATGCCGGTGATGAGCAGGCCGATGCCTGGCTGGTGCCTGCGTTGCAGGCACAACAGTTTGAGCCAGAAACTGAAGTTGTTGTGTATGAAAAACGACAACTGCAAATTCCTGATCAGGGCAATCTTGCGATCACGCTGCGCCCGGCCCTGCCTCTCGATCTGCCAGCGGTGCTTACGGTTGATCGGGCCTGTTTTGAACCTCAGTGGACAAAAGATGCCACGATTATGCGCACCGCCCTTGAGCAAGGCCCCTATGTTGTGGTTGCTGAGCATGAAGAGACAATTGTGGGCTATGCGTATGCAACCACCCATTTTGGCGGACGCCTCGTCCATCTCGTGCGTATTGCCGTTGACCCCGCGTGGCGCGGCAAAGCGATTGGTGTTCGCTTGCTCGCCGATGTTGTTGCCTTCACTATCGCCCAACGGGCACATGTCTTGACACTCAACACCCAGGCATATAACATGCAAGCACAGCGCCTCTACCAGTGGTTTGGCTTTGTCACAACTGGTGAGCGTCAGTTGATCTTGCGTCGAAACCTACATCCTTAAACTGGGGAAAGTGTGCCACCACGATTAGATCCGCGTGATTGGGAGCGCTTGTTTAGCCCGCATGTCCATCGGCGCGGTGGTATCCTGCGTGCCCTGGCGAACCTGTTGCTGGTCGGGGTTGTTATCGCCCTGCTTTTTGGCGGTGCGTTCCTGGGTTTGCGCCTCCGTGATGCCCAGATCGAGGCCAGGATTGCCACGGTCACTGCTGCAGTGGCGACCAATGAAGTGCTCATTGTGCTCAGGTCAACTCAGGAAGCCCGTAACGCGACGGCGACGGTTGAAGCTTTGACAATGCCTTCGCCAGCACCCGCACCCGCCGACAGCCTGGGTCGTGGTACGGTGATCGCTGGGGGTAATCTGCGTTCGGAACCGCTTGTTGTGCCTGAAACGGTGCTTGGTCAGATCTGTGTTGGTGACGAAGTCCTCTTTCTGCAAGAGCAGAACCTCGCGGATGGCGTGCGCTGGTATCAGATCCGCCTACTTAGCACGGCAGCAGATTGTGCCCCTGAGCGTGTCCCCGTAGAAACCGTTGGCTGGGCCAGCAGCCTTTTGCTTTCACCACCAGCACCCTGAAGCGTGTTCAATCATCTGGTTGCACCGCAAAGATCCAGACCTGATCCTCGTGGTAGAGCGGCGTAAAATGCGGGCTGGCACCCAGTACCTCAGGATCGAGCACCTGGGTTGGATCAGGATTGCCTACCAGACCTTGGCGTTGCCCGATGTAAACGTGCGAAATCTCGCGTTCACGCAGCAACTTCAACGTTTCGGGGTGATCAAGGCCCAGATGGTAGATCGTGGCATACAACTCGTTGACCCACTGCACATAATTTGGATGTGGGCCCTGTTCAGCTACATAGATCATCGGAGGGAGGGTGGTCTGTCGGTGAGCGAGTAAGGGGAGCCACCATCCGGCATCACCACCAAGCAGGCTTGTCTCGTTGTGAAAATATCCATTGACCAGAAAATGGGCCTCCTTGGGCGTATGTGTTTCGATCCAGACCGTTGCTGCGAGATCTTCGGGCATGACTAGGGCGAAATTGACGGTATCGAGATCGTGGGCGCGCAGGTTTACGCCCCACACACTCAAGCCCCCTAGGATCAGTGATACCCCAGCCAGCACGACAGGCGCGCGAATGCGGTGTAATAACCATCCTGCCGCAGCCCCGAGAAGCAACGCCGCAGGGATATAGGCGGCAATAAAGAGCGCAAAATTGGTAATCGTCCCGGCCCCTGGCAGACCAAGGCGTTGCGGGTTGACGACTAGCAACGCACAGAGCCACCAAATGGCAATGATTAGAACGGCACGTTCACGTCGCCAGAGTGCCCAGAAGAGTGCGATCAGCATGCCATACCAGATCAGCGCTGGTAGATAGCTGAAGGGGTGACCGATCGCATTGTTAATCGTCTCGGCACGGATCGCGTTTGTTCCACCCGAAGCCGAGGCAGCGACAATCGCCGAGAGCAGAGGAAATAAGAGGCTTTCGAGCATACGCATGAGCCAGGGAGACACAAGCACGCCAACGCCTGTTCCGACCAGAAGCAACCGGATGCCCAAGGTGCGCCACATAGACCATCTGCCACTGACGAGCAGATAGGCCGGGATAAAACAGACGGCAAAAATGATGATGCGATAATGAGTAAGGAAGAGCCCGCCCATCGTCAGGACCGTGAGGCCGAGCAGCGCCTTGGCATGCTCACGCGAAGCAAGGTAGCACCACAAGCAAGTGATTGTGACCGGCAAGATGATCTGACCTGCCAGTTGGGTATAGCGCCCCCAGTTGATATAGAACATTGGCATCGGTGCGAGCAACCCTGCCACGAGCAGGGCCATCACCCCCGCCCACCGGCTTCGTCCCAGGTGGAGCGCCAGTGGGTAAAGGGCAAAAACAGTGGCAGCATTGGCGAGTTGACCACCGATCAGCACCGCCTCGGGCGCCTCCAGCCCCGTTAGCCAGATCATCGCCGCAATCTGACTATGAAAGCCGAAGTGATAGGTCATTGTCTCTAGGTTGGCATAGGGTTGCCAGGAACTGAAAAGCCCCCCTTGTTCGACCATCACCTGGGTGATCATCGTGTGGTGGAGTGAATCGCCCCAGAGAGGAACGCTGAGATCGGTAATCGTAGATAAACGCACACCTAGCAAGGCAAAACCAACAAAGAGCACCATCCCCAAGGGCCAGACATTGCCCCCTGGCTCGCGGATTCGCCATGCTTCACGCTTGATCGGTGGGTTTCGGTGCACAAACGTCCAGCCTAACAGGGGCAAACTAAGGAGGGGTACGCTCCATGCCAGCAGGGGGCCGGGTTTCAGGCCGAGCAGATCACCCCAGAGCAAGAGTACCGGATAGAGAGACAGACCGATCCCGAGCCCAAGGGCTGCCTGCTCTAGGATGGTTAGTGCGGCAGCGCCACGCCACAGCCGCAGCAGCGCCAGTCCCGGGATAACAAAAAGCAGGGCCGCGCTGGCAAGCATGAGCAACCAGTTATACGCTTGCGAGGTCAGTTCCATGAAACCATTAGCTGCCACTCCTGAGACACAAATCGTCTTGGCTTGCTCTATCATGTTTGCAGCGTAAAGATCCAGACCTGATCCTGTTGGTAGAGCAGTTTGAAATGAGGACTGGCCTGCAGGACGGCAGGATCGAGCACTTGCGTTGGATCAGGATTGCCAATCATTCCCTGCTGCTGCCCCAGATAGATGTAGGCAATCTTACGTTCACGGAGCATGGCGAGGGTTGTGGGATGTTCGATACCCAGGTGCTCGATTGTAGCATAGAGTTCGTTGATCCATGGGACATAATCGGGACGCGGCCCTTGCTCGGTGATATAGAGGATTGGTGGCAGTGTTGTTGGACGCTGGGCTAGCAACGGCAACCACCACCCTGCATCGCCTCCTACTACCGAGGCAGGATGAGAAAAAAAACCATTGACGAGAAATTGGGCGTCTTCAGGGATATGCGACTCAATCCAGGCCATCGCCCTGAGATCTTCGGGTTGTACCAGGGCATGCGTTGCGACATCAAGATCTTGCAGCCGCATCGTGCCACCCCAGAGGCCGAGGGCAAGCGCCACCACCGTTATTCCCGCCAGGGCTGCGGGGGCGCGGAGACGGTGCAGCAGCCAGCCTACCGGGGCCGCAAGCAAAAGAGTCGCAGGAATATAGGCGGCAATGAAGAGCGCAAAATTGGTAATTGTTCCGGCCCCTGGCAGGCCAAGGCGTTGCGGGTTGACGACCAGCAACGCACAGAGCCACCAGACGGCCACGACGAGCAAGCCTTGCTCGCGACGCCAAATAGCCCAGACAAGGCTTCCGAGCATTGCATACCAGACAAGCGTAGGGAGAAACAAGCGGTGATCAGCAATTGCATTGATCGCCTCGGCCTGAGTTGCCAGGCCACTCCCAGGCGTTGAGGCAACAAAAATGGCACTCATCAAAGCAACCAGGGCTCCCTCAAAGACCCGCAGAGCCCAGGGCAGGATCAGCAGTGCTACGGCGAGAACGAGCACCGCAAGTTTGGTCATTAACGCACGCCAGGCACCTTGCCCCCCCATGACTACGAGATAGGCAGGGACAAAACATGCCGCAAAGATCGCTACCCGATAATGGGTGAGTACGAGACCGGCAATGATGCAGGCCGTGAGCACAAACAAAGCCCGTGCAGGCCGGGGCGCAGCGAGGTAGTACCAGAGCAAAGCAATCGCCACCGGCAGGATGGCCTGACCAGCAAGTTGAGGATAGCGGCCCCAGTTGACATAGAACATCGGCATAGAGAGAAGCAGCCCTGCGATCAGCCAGGCCGCCACACCCGCCCATCGGTTGTGCCCGAGGCGCAACGCAAGTGGATAGAGGGCCAAAACAGCGGCTGCATTGGCAAGTTGCCCACCAAGGAGGACGGCCTGGGGCGTGCTCATCCCGGTTAGCCAGATCAGGGCCGCGACCTGACTATGGAACCCAAAATGGTAGGTAAAGGTTTCCATCGCCGCATAGGGTTGCCATGAAGCAAAGAGGCCCCTATTTTGCACGAGCAACTGGGTAATCATCGTATGATGCACCGAATCGCCCCAGAGCGGGATGCGCAGCTCGGCAATGATGAGCAAGCGCACAATAAAGAGTGTTAGGCCGACACCCGCGAGGGCGACAAGCGACCAGCGGTGGCTATGCTGTACGCATTCTCTCCCCGCTTTCCAGCGCCAGGAGCCAGATCGACGCAACAAGTGCCAACCGACCCCGATCAAGCCCAGTCCTGCCGTTCCCCAGGCATAGAAGGCCCCCGCTGAAAGACCGAGGATGCTTGTCCAGAGCAAGAGCAGGGGATAGAGAGCTAACCCGATACCGCTTGCCAGGGCAGCCTGTTCGAGCCACGTAAGCCTGGCAGATTCACCCCAGCAACGGAGCAGCACCCATCCGGGAATAACAAAAAGCAGCACGGGTGCGACAAGTGCTACAAACCAGAGTCCAGGTTGCCAGCCTGTTTGCATCATAGGTGCTTATACTACCACATGCCTTCCATGAAGCGTGCGTGTGGCATCAAAAACGACCGGGCTAATGCAACGCCGTTGGGATTGCGTCCCAAGCCCCAGTTTTTGGTTTGTTTTGGCGGCGAAGCCGCCAAAACGAACCAAACAATCTCGTGGAGCGGCGAAGCCGCTTCACACCCCACATCCGGAGGCAGACTTTGCAACAGCCCTATCAAAAACGACCAGCTTTGCTGGTCGTTTTTGTTCCTCCGTGCATGCTTGATTGTCAGGGTAGCAGCCCTAAAGTACGTCGGGCGCGGGTGAAATCTCGATCCAGGCACGGTTCATCCCGCTGAGGGTACCGAAGAAATCGAAGATCGCCTTGAACAGACCATACTTGCGGTCGAGCGCATCTTTCGCTACCTGAGTCTCGTGTTCTTCGAGGATACGGGCATGGGCCTCGACGGTAGGGCCAAGAGGCTTGCCAGCGCGATCTGAGGGGCCAATCTGAACCCGGCCATTATTACGAATGCGCTTGACCTTGCCTGAATCCATGGTGGTCATCACATAGATCTTGCCCTGACGCTCGGCAAACCAGATCGGCGTTTTGATGGCCTCACCATTCTTGCGAAAGGTGAAGAGATTGGCGTACTGCTGCTTATAGAGAATGCTGAAGGGTTTTCCCGGAATAGTCTGTTCCATACCACACCTCATTTGTCTTTATTTTTCGTGCCCACTAGCCACATTATACCATATATTCTGTGCAAAGCAATGACAAAACATTGACAAAAGCTGATTACCAGATCTGCGCATCAAGCCTGGCCCATTCAGTGAGGGTCAGGGTTTCGGCGCGGCGTTGGGGGTCAATGCCAGCGTCAGCGAGGGCGACGAGCGCTGTCGCGCGGGGCACATCGAAGCCCATTGCCGCGAGGCCGCCGGGCAGGGCATTGCCAAGTTGTTTACGCCCGTGCAGAAAACCGGCCTTGATCACCCGAAAGAGGCGGTTCACATCAGCAACCGTGACGGCGAGTTCCTGGCGACGACGCAGGCGTAGCACTGCGGAATCAACGGCGGGTGCTGGCAAAAAACTGCTCGCAGGGACGCGAGCGACGATCGTGGGTTCGGCATAAAGTTGTACCGAGTGTGCGAGGATGCTCAAATCACCGGGGGCAGCGGTAATGCGTTGGGCCACTTCCCACTGAACAAGGACGACCGAGAGCGTTGGGCAAGGATCGGCTTCAAGAAAATGGCGTAGCACCGCTGACGTAATGGCATAGGGAAGATTCGCCACCAGTTTATAGCCTGACGTGTGTGTGTTGGGTGGCAATAGATCGCCTGGACGAACCCGTAACACATCATCCTGCACAATGGTCAGCGGTTGACCGGCAAACTCTTCGGTGAGCCGCGCCGCAAGGCGACGGTCGAGTTCGATAGCGATGGTATGGGCGGCCTGTCGCGTCAATTCCCAGGTGAGCACCCCCAGACCAGGGCCAACCTCGACCACAAGATCGGTGGGTGACAACTCGGCTGCCGTGACAATCGTAGCCAGAGCGTCGGCATCAAGTAAAAAATTTTGGCCCATACCACGACTGGGGCGGAGATCAAGGGTGCGTAGGGCGGCACGAATGCGCTGGGGATGTAGATATGGATTAGACATCAGGTTCCTTGCATGTTGCTACTTCTCGAGATGCTGATTGTTAGCATACCATTCTATCGCAACCCTAACGTATAACAATCCTAGACGATTTGTGCCTATAGGAGTGCCGGCTAATGGTGTTCCAGTACATAATCCGGTATGCGCCCGATGCCGTGGGGCTGAAGCCCTCGGCTATGGGAAGCGAAGCCCGTCTGCGCGGGCTAGACCGGATTCATTTCTGGAAGACCATAAGCCCTCGGCTATGGGAAGCGAAGCCCACCTTCGTGGGCTCTATCGGATTCATTTCTGGAAGACCATAAGTCGGCACTCCTGTATACAACCCAAGCCGACACTCCTGTATACAACCCGAGCAGGACTGCTGTATCTGTAAAGTCGTTTGGCAGAAACTTAATTTCTACGCTTCCTTGCCCTCTTTGCGGTAGGCTGGTGTGCTATAATTCCGATAAGGCAGGAGAAAACAGATAGCGTGTCTCCACATGAAAAACTATAATGCTATCTGTTAAACATAGCTATGTTTGACCAGGAGTTATGGCGAACGTGTATTGCTGAACAGATGCATAGCTTTACGCGTAACCCACAACAAGAAATTCAGATCTCCGGAACAAGCTCAGTCCTTGGTTATCTTGCTGTAAGAACGCTCGAACCATTCCTCCAAGCTTTTCAGCGTGAGCCAGTTGCTGCCGTGCTCACCCTGGCAGAGATGGTGCAGGGGCCTGGTGCCGATATCATTGTACGGCGCGCGGGGCGTATTCGCTTTCAACTATCTACCCTGATCGAGCGGGAACTGCGTTCGCAGGCAGAGTTACGCTCAGCAGTTGAGCAACTGATTGTTGGTTTGAATGTGATCCATCTGGCGCGGCAACGGTTAAATAGCAGCCGTGATGAATGGTTGCGTGTGACTTTGCTGACCGAACTGGATGGGTATCCGCCGACCGAACTGGATCAGTTACGGCATCTCCTTCATGATCCAGGTTGGCAATCACGGTATGAAACGATTCGCAGCCTGCGACAGCGCGAAGGTATGTATACGGCTGCCGATCTTGTTTTATTGCATGATGGCCTGAATGACAGTGCCGCGCATGTGCGGGCTGCTTCGGCACGGATGCTGGGGTTGTTTGCCGGCACTCCGCCTGCGCTGCTGGTCAAAGCCTTGACGCGGGTGGCGCTCTATGATTGCGATCTCGAAACTCGTTACGCTGCAGCGCGCACGCTGGGCTTGCTGGGTGAACGGATTGCTTCCCCCCAACTGATCGATCACCTCAGTCTCTGCCTGAGTGATACCGATCCCTTTGTGCGCTCAGCCGCAGCGCTGGCCCTGGGCCAACTGGGTGAGCTTGCGGGAACGCGTGAAATGGTCGAAAAGCTCACCGATTTGATCAGCGATCGCGACCCTTATGCGCGTGAAGCAGCGGCTCGGGCCATTGGGAGGCTTGGCGTGGCCGCTGCGACGACCCCCGTGATCAATGCCTTGCTGCGAGCCATGGAAGACGAAGATGCCAATGTACACGATGCAGCGATCGATGCTGTGACCCGCCTGCGCAAAGTTAAGGCAACGCTGCCTTTGACGGTGTCGGGGGCAAATGAGTCAATGCCGGTGTAAGCTTTATGACGACTGGGGTTCCAAATTCCACTGCTGTTGCCGAGTTGTCTGGCGTACAACATGTCACGTCGCGGGCTTTTTTCGCGCCACCCAATGCTTCCTGATGGCTCCAGGGCAGGAGACCTGAAGACGAGACGTAGTGTGTTATAATTTCTTTGTGCGTAGCACACAGGTCGTTGAGGCTGTTGTCGTGAGGTGTAGGCATGAATATTGACCACCGCCGCTTTAATCGGGTTGATTTGCTTGAGATTGCTGGTCGGGTTGATGCGGCAACGGCAGTGCAGTTGAAACAGCGCATTGATGCCCTCTTTGACGAGGGTCGTTACCGGATTGTGCTCGACTGTTCCAAATTAGAATATATTAGCAGCCCTGGCCTGCGTGTCTTGATTGAAGCACGGAAACGTGCCCGTGAATGGAAAATCACTGATCTTGAGGGGGGCGATATTCGGATTGCTGGGTTGCCTCCGCGCATCAAAGAAGTGTTTGATCTCACCGGGTTTACCTCGCTCTTCGAACTCTACAACGATACGATTGAGGCGGTCGGCTCATTTTAGCCAGATATTCGCCTTCAGCCTATGGAAAGCATTACTCTTACCGCCGATCTTGATGCCCTGGCCCGGATCAGTGCGTTTGTGACTGAGGCCGCTGAACTCGCTGGCCTCGATGAGCGGGCGACCTGGCAGGTGCAACTTGCGGTTGATGAAGCAGCAACCAATGTGATCCAGCACGCGTATGATCGCGATGAGCCGGGTGATCTGACGTTGACCTGGCAGTGCGAGCATAATCAGTTTGTGCTGGAGTTACGCGATTATGGTCGCCAGTTCGATCCGCAAAACGTGCCGCCCCCTGATATCTCTTCACCCCTTGAGGAACGCCAGGTCGGTGGGCTCGGGCTCTATTTGATCACCCGCCTGATGGACGAGGTGCGTTTCGATTTTAATCCCCAGGGCGGCAATGTGTTGACTATGATCAAATATATTACGCCTGGCTCACGCGATGATGTGGTCGTGATTCCTGTCACGGGGCGCGTTGATGCCGTTACTGCGCCGCAACTGACCCGTGATGTTCACGAACGCATTGCCCTGGGGGCACGCTTTGTCCTGCTTGAGTTCGGTGGGGTCAATTTTCTTTCGAGTAGTGGCCTGCGTGCCCTGCTGCTGATCCGCAAAGAGTTGATGACGCTCGGCGGTGAGTTGCGCCTCGCTTCGTTGCAATCCCAGGTGTTTGAGGTCTTTACCCTCACCGGTTTTGTCCAGGTGTTTTCGATCCATCCGACCCTCGAAGAGGCACAGCATGCTTTTGGGCAGGGACGTATGCACTCGTAGGCGCGTCAGTGCGACGATTGTTGCCGTGGTGAGGGGGCTTCGATCCTGCGGAACCTCCGCCACGGGTGCGCTGTGAATGCCTGTTGTTATGCGCCATGGTGAAACACGAACGGCTACTGATGCTCTACGCATTGCTCGTCGGTCTCCCTGGCTGGCTCTGGCTACTCTTTGCGCCCTGGTTTGTGCCTTCGTTGCCGGCGCTCTTGTTTTTTGCCGCCCTTGCCCTTGCGATTGATGCGCTCAGTTTTCGTACGTCGTTCGCCGAGGTCTATGGTCTCGCGGGCGTGGTTTTGCTCACCGCTGCGCTAAGCCTTGGCCCGAGTGCGGCGGCCTTGATCGCCGCGCTTGAGGGCGCTCTCTCTGGGTTGTTGTTGACGCTGATTTATAATCGCCCACGTACGCTCTATTATCTCGTTGCCCGCCCTTTCCTTCGTGGCGGGATGCGGGCCGCTGGCGTGCTGCTCGGGGCCATGCTTGCGACCGCAGCGACGGGACGCTCACAGTATGATCCGGCTGCCCTTGATCCGGTTGCGCTTTTGATCTGGAGTACGCTCAGTCTCTTTGGGATCATCCAGTTGACCCGCGTTGGACGTGAGTGGCTTCAGGGGGGGCTGCCGGCTGTCTTCGCATGGTGGCAGCGCACATGGTACCTTGCGCTGGGGGCCGAACTTTTGCCCCTGCCGCTGGCGTTGCTCGGGGCGGCGATCTATCGCGAGCTTGGGATGGCCTATTTTCTCCTGGCCGGCCTGGCGATGGTTGCCGCTGCCGCAGCGGTGCGCCGGGCTTCGCTGAACCTTGCCAGCCAGCGCCGCTCAGTCCGTGAACTCGCGATGCTCAATGAGGTGAGTCGGGCCATCATCCGGAGTGAACTCGACGTGGCGACGCTCTGCGAACTCGTGTATCGCGAGGCTGGCAAAGTTGTGGATACCTCATCGTTTCATATCGGGCTCTTCGAGGGTTCGCGGTATACATTAATGGTGCGCGTTCAGGACAATGTGCGCTTGCCCCGGCTCACGGTTGATCTTGCCGATGGTGATGGCTTGATTGGCTGGATGCATCAGACGGGCAAAGCGCTGCTGGTCGAAGATTTTCTTGAGGAGATGAAGCACCTGCCAGCCCGTCCACGCTACCAGAGCGAACGCCCGCCTCGTTCGGGGATCTATGTGCCCTTGCTCATCGGCGAAGAGGTGATTGGCTCGTTGTCGGTGCAGAGTTATCAGCCGGGGGCGTTTGCGGCCAATGATCTGCGCCTGCTCTCGTTGATTGCCGATCAGGCTGCGGTTGCCATCACCCGGGCGCGTGCGTTTAGTGAGGCGCGCCGTCGGGCAGTGCAACTCCAGGCAATTCAGCAGGTCAGCGAACGCATCACGGCTATCCTTGATCTTGAGCAACTCTTGCCGGCCATTGTTCGCTTGATCCGCGAACATTTTGCGTACCATCCTGTCCATATCTTTACCCTGAAACCAGGCGATGAACGGATCTACTTCCGCGCCTCGACCGCGACGGATGAACAACTCGAAGCGGTGCGTACACGGTCACTGATGATTGGGCAAGGCTTGATTGGGGCCACTGCACGCAGCAAAGAGGTTATCTTGATTGGCGATGTCCAGCGCGATCCGCGCTATATTGCTGGCAATAGTAGTACCCGTTCTGAGCTGGTAGTGCCCCTACGGATCGGCGCAGAGGTGGTTGGCATTCTTGATGTGCAGAGTGCCGAAGTCAATGATTTTGATGCCGACGATCTCTTTGTGATGCGCACCCTGGCCGATCAGATTGCAATTGCGATTGACAGTGCCAATATCTATCGGGCACAACAAGAAGAGGCCTGGACGCTCAATGCACTGCTGCAAGTGGCCGAGAATATTGGCCGGGCCAACTGTGTCGAAGACCTGCTGGCGACTGCGGTACGCCTGCCGCCGATCTTGCTCGGCGCGGTACGGTGTTATCTCTTGCTTTGGGAGCAAGAGGCTTTTGTGGTACGCTCAAGTTATGGGGTGATCGGCAAGCTGCGCGATGCGCTGAGCGGGGTGCCGATCACGTTGACCGAGGCTCCGCTGCTGGCTCGCGTCTATAGCCTACAGACGAGTCAACCGATGCCATTGATCAGGATCAGCGGCGCCGAGGAGCGCACGCGTGCCTGGCCTGCCCTGGCGCGCATCAATGCAGGGCAAAGCCTCGTTGCACTTCCTTTGACCGGGCGAAGTGGGCATCTCGGCGCACTGGTGCTTGATTTTGATGAAGTGATCGCGGAATTTGACACTCGGCAGATCAACCTTTGCATTGGTGCCGCACGTCAGGTGGCGGCAGCCCTAGAGAGCCTGCAACTCGCGCAGGAAGCGGAAGCGGCGACGAGACTTGAGCAAGAGATCAAGGTGGCCCGTGAATTGCAGACGGCCCTGTTGCCATCACGATCCCCACACCTAGAGGGTTGGCAGATCGCCTCGGCGTGGCGTTCGGCACGGATGGTTGGGGGGGATTTTTTTGACTTCTGGCGTCTACCGGCAGGCACCCAGGTGCATGACGGCGAGGAACGAGCGATGCCCCTCGGTTTTGTGATCGCTGATGTAAGCGACAAAGGGGTCCCGGCCGCCCTCTTTATGGCCCTTTCGCGTTCGCTGGTTCGTGCGGCGGCCCTCGATGGATCATCACCATCAGTGGCGTTAGAACGGGCGAACAGATGGATCAACCGAGACTCGGAATCGGGTATGTTTGTTACGCTTTTTTATGGTATTCTCCAGCCAGACACGGGCCATGTGCGGTACAGTGTGGCCGGGCACAATCCACCACTGCATTATCATGCCAACGATGGCACGATTACCGAACTACGGACACCGGGGATTGCGTTGGGTGTTCTGGAAGAAATTCAACTCAACGAAGCCGAAATATGTCTGGAACCTGGCGACATTTTGCTCTGTTACACGGATGGGGCAACCGAAACCATTGATGAAGTACAGAGCGAATTTGGCACTGATCGATTACGTGACCTGATCCGGCGACATCACCATGAACATGCAGAGGTACTCGTTGAGGCGATACTGCAAGCTGTGACGGCGCATGGGCGTGGGCAACCACCGTATGATGATATTACGTTGCTGGTGTTGAAGTGTGATCGGGTTTAATGGGTATGGGGTTGTAGGGCTGCGCTTACCCCCTGCGCCCATGGTTCAGCATACTTTGGTAGACGTCAACATGCCGTTGGGCGATGGCGGCCTGGGTGTAGTGGTCGAGGACGCGTTGACGACCGCGTTCGGCGAAGTGGGTGCGGAGGGCCGGGTTGGCGGCGAGCCGGGCGAGCATCGCACGTAGGGCCGGAACCTCGCCTTCGGGGAAGATGAGCCCGGCGTCACCAATGACGTACGGTATTTCACCTGAACTTGATCCCACCACAGGAATGCCGCAACTCATAGCCTCAATAAGAATACGGCCAAACTGTTCTTTCCACGAGGGAGTCGTGTGTGAAGGTAGGACGAGGGTGTCGAGGCTCTGGAGGGCTATGGGGACATCGGTGCTGCTGATGGCTGGTTTGAGCACGACGCGTTTGCCGAGGCCGAGTTGCGCAATGCGTTGCTCGATCACGGGGCGCTGGCTGCCATCGCCAATCAGGTGCAAGCAGACGTGGGGGGGCAAGCCGGCGAGGGCTTCGACCAGATCGAGAATGCCCTTTTCGGGTACGAGGCGACCGAGATAGCCAATGGCAAAGGGTGGGCGCTGGTCGCTCTGTTGAAACGGCGAGCTGTCATCAGCCATCGCCTCATCACGGGGGGCAAAGATGGCCGGATCAACGCCAAACTGGGGCACAATTGTCAGAGGGCCACGGTAGCCATGACGCCGAATGATGCTAGCAGCCTCTTGATTGCAGGCGAGCGCGTGGCTGGCGTGGCGCAGATTGTAGCGTTCAAAGAGATTAAAAGGCGGGGGATAATAGCGGTCAATATTGGCGTAGTTGTAAAAACAGCAGCGTGCGCCAAGGGCAACCCCGAGGCGCATAGCTTGAAACGTTGCCAGATTGAACGACTCTTCATCAATATGCAGCACCTCGGGGCGAAGGCGGCGCAATGCGCGGGCAAGCGTCGGGTAGAAGTGCAGATGATGCTGCCCATTGAGCGCCAGAGGTAAGCCGGTGAGCGTATACCCCTCGGTAAAACGGCGCTCGAGCCGTTGCATTCCCACCCGCGGTTCCCGCCAACTCCACGGCACCAGCGCAGTCAGCGTCACCCCGAGGCGGGCAAGCTCCTCGAGCTTGCGTTGATAAGCGCCAACGACAAGCGCTTTGGAGAGGATGACAACGCGCATGGTTAGCCATGCTTCTGGGCAAAGAGGCCCATAAACTGAGCCAGATCGGCGCATGCCTCGTGTTCGAGGGCGTTATAGATCGACGCACGGACACCACCAACCGAACGATGCCCGGCCAACCCAACCATGCCCTGACCCTGAGCTTCGGCAAGGAAGGTCTTTTCAAGCGCCTCATCAGCAAGGCGGAAGGTGACATTCATCTGCGAGCGCGCACTGGTCTCGGCGTGGCCCTGATAGAAGCCATTGCTCTGATCAATGGCTGCATAGATCAGCCCCGCCTTGGCGGCATTGCGTTCCGCGATCGCGGCGAGCCCACCAAGTGACTCGATCCAGCCGAGCACCAGGTCGAGCATATAGACGGCAAAGACAGGCGGTGTATTATAGAGGGAATTATTCTTGGCGTGGGTTTTGTAGCTCAAGATCGTCGGCACGTCAGCCCGGGCCTGATCGAGGAAATGCTGCTGGATCAAGACCACCGTCACGCCAGCAGGGCCGATATTCTTCTGGGCACCGGCATAGATCAGGCTAAACTTCGTCGCATCGAAAGGTCGTGACAGAATGTCGCTACTCATATCGGCGACCAGGGGCATTTCACCAGTGTCGGGAAACGCCGCCCACTGCACACCCTGGATGGTCTCGTTGCTGGTAAGATGGAGGTAGGTGGGATGCTCACTGAGGTGCAGTTCAGCCGTCGAAGGAACCGTGCGATAGCCGCCCTCGGCCATGGTTGCGGCGACGTGGACTTCACCGATGCGCCGGGCCTCTTCGAGGGCTTTCTCTCCCCAACTGCCTGTGATAGCATAATCAGCCAGGGTACCGGGCCGCAGAAAATTGAGTGCCAGCAGCGCAAATTGGGTACTTGCCCCACCTTGCATCAAGAGAACACGGTAGTCATCGCCAAGCCCTAGCAGTGCTTTGAAGCGGGCTTCGGCACTTTTGTTGATCGCCTCGTACTCTTTGGAGCGATGGCTCATCTCAAGGATCGACATACCACGTCCCTGATAATCCAACAACTCACTCTGGGCGCGTTCGAGCACCACACGGGGGAGGACAGCAGGGCCAGCGTTGAAATTAGAAACAGGCATAAGATGGCTCCTCACACAATGCTTCAGCAGGGCTATTATACATCAACCAGGCAAAACAAAAGGCCAGGTAGCTCTACACTACCTGGCCTTTCGCAATGGAGCGGGAGACGGGATTCGAACCCGCGACCTACACCTTGGCAAGGTGTCGCTCTACCAACTGAGCCACTCCCGCACACTCGTCATTGCTTTCGAGAGTATAGCATGGCTTGAAGGATTTTGCAAATGCGATCATGATCGGAAGCAGTTCACATTTAAGTAGTCTGGAACGTAAGTTTTCTGCTCTGCTGCCAAAGGGAGTGTCGGCTTCAGCCGGCTAACGCCGGCACTCCCTTTGGCAGGAAGCTTTTGTTACAAAACACTAAGTGGACACGAGTCTATCAGATGAAACGAGTAGCGTATGTCAACAGAAGAGCGAGTCGTGATGGGGTTGCAGCAACGGATCGGGCGACGGTTGAGTGTTGAGCCATACTATCTGTTCGTCGTGCGGAGTCCTGCGCGGCTGGAACTGGCCTCGCGTTCGGACGCGAATCGGTCGGTTGGGATGCGCGTGGTGGTCGGCGGCGCAGCGATGATTGTGGTAGCATTGATTATTGCTTTGAGCGGGTTGTGGAGTGCCGGGGCGGGGTCGGGGTTTGCGGTTGCGGCGCTCGCTGCGGTGATCGGAGGTTTGCTTGGCGGCCTTGGGTTTCAGCGGATGCTCGGCGGATATGCCATCTTGACGACGTATAATACGCTGGTAGCCGACGCCGAGGCGCAAACGCTGGTCTTGCGTCAGGCCAGTCGTGTTGGGGCAGCACGGACGCAGTTGCTTCGGTTTCATCAGATTACGAGCTTGCGCCTCAATCGTCGCCCATTGGCCGTTGGTTGGCCCATTCGGCGTCTTCAGCCGATTGTGGCTCTTGAACTGTTGGTTGGTGAGTACGTCTGGGTGATTGAGACTGCGGCTGATGCGGGTGATCTGGTTGAGCTCGCTCAGGCGTTGGCGACGGTGCTTGAGAAGGAGTTTGTGCGCGAATAAGGCCAGACTTTAACGCAGAGGCGCAGAGATGCAGAGGGGGCAGGGGTGAGCGAGGCAATGGTGCTGGGGATTGACCAGGGGGGCAGTGGGAGTCGTGCAGTGCTGCTCGATCACGAGGGGGTTGTGCGCGGCTATGGCTATCGCCCGGTCGCCCGTATCTATCCGCAACCAAGTTGGGTTGAGCAGCGTCCTGCGGTGGTGGCACGGAGTGTTGCCGAAGCGATTGGTGATGCGCTGGCCCGTGCTCGTTGTTCGCCTGCCGATGTGGTTGCCTGTGGTTTGACGTCGCAGCGTGATACGACTTTTGCCTGGGATCGCCGGAATGGACGACCGCTTGGCAATGCGATCACCTGGCAAGATTTGCGTACGGTGCCGCTGGTCGAAGAGGTTGATCAGTGGCAAGATGCCAGTGAACGTCGCCAACGTCTCGGGCAATTTCCCGGTTCATATTCGGCAGCAATGCATATGGCCTGGCGCATGCGTCACGATCCTTCTTTTCGTCGCGCTGCCGAGCGGCAATGGTTGCGTGTCTCGCTCGCCGCTGGTTGGCTCATCCAGGCTCTTGGGCAGCCATTTGAGCATGCCCTCGACTATTCGCTGCTACAGGCGATGACGGTCTTTGATCCACGGCGTCGCCAATTGTGGGACGAGTGGATCACGTATCTCGACCTTCCGCGGGCGGCGCTTCCTGTTGCACGGCCAACGCTCTATCCGTTTGGTGAATTGCATATCGCAGGCCACGCGATCCCTGTGACGGCGATGTTGGCTGATCAGCAGGCCGGGCTGTTTGGCTATGATTGTCGTCAACCAGGCGAGGCTGTGGTGACCCACGGTACCGCTTCGTTTGTCAATGTTGTTGCCGGTGCGCTTGCGCCTCCCCAGGGGATCTGCAAAACCTATCTCGCCTGGGAACTCGATGCGATCCCGACCTACACGCTTGAGGCAGATATGACGGTGACCGGGGCGGCGATCCGCTGGTTGAGCCAGATGCGCCTGATTCGCCATGCGCACGAACTCGATCAGCTTGCCGGGTCGGTTGCTGATAGTGATGGCGTTGTCTTCGTTCCGGCCTTTACTGGCCTTGGCGTACCCTGGGAGGATCGCCAGGTGCGTGGTACGTTGATGGGCATGACGTTGGGGACAACACCAGGCCATCTAGCACGTGCCCTGTTTGAAGCGATAGGGTGTCAACTCCACGCGATTATTGCGACGATGGAACAGGAAGCGAAGCTGACGATTCAGGTGCTACGCGTCGGGGGAGGGCTGGCGAATAGTGATCGTGCCTGTCAGATCCAGGCGGATCTTGCCGGGCTCAAGCTTGTGCGGGCGCGCAATACCGAGACGGGGGTGCGTGCTGCGGCGCTGCTTGGTGGGCTTGGTGCTGGTTTCTGGGCCACCCCCGACGCTTTGCCGCCGTTGCCTCTGGATGATGCGCAGGTCTTTGAACCAACGATGTCGGCTTCGGCGCGAGAGAATCTGCTGCAGCGTTGGTATGCGGCGGTGCAACGCTTGCGGGAGGGGTAATGCGTGTTGGGGGTTAACGCAGGGGCGCTGAGGGTGAGGAGGAGAAGCTTATGCATAGTACGCAACAGCGTGCTACCAACATTTTTGTCGTTTTGAACCCGGTTGCCGGTACGTCTGATCCCGAAATGGTACGCGTGGCGTTTGAACAACGCCTTGGGGGACCTGAACGCGAGCTCGAGATTTATACGACGACAGGTGCCGATGGCGAGGATATTCCAGAGCGGGTGCGCGAGGCGGTGGTAGGTGGCACCGATCTGGTCGTTGCCGCAGGCGGTGATGGAACCGTTGCGACGGTTGCGGGCGCTCTTGCTGGAAGCAAGGTTCCACTTGGCATTGTGCCAATCGGGACAGCAAATGTACTGGCGCATGTGCTGGCGCTTCCGTTGGAGTTAGAGCCAGCGCTTGATCTGCTGGCCGCCGATCTGCGCATTGCAGCGCTCGATGGGATGCGTCTCGGCGATCATCTGGGCCTCTTGCATATCAGTGTCGGGCTGACATCGTTGATGCAGCGGGATACTAGCCGCAAGGCGAAACGTCGTTTTGGCCGTCTCGCCTATTTCTATGTGGCGACGCGCTGGGCTCTTGGCATGCAACCACAACGCTTTGTGCTGGTTATTGACGGGGTGCGTCATCGCGTCAGTGCCTCACAGGTGCTCGTTGCGAATGGTGGCGAGATGGGTCAGGCGCCTTTTAGCTGGGGTACCGACATTGTGCCTGATGATGGCGTCATTGATGTCTGCCTTATCACGGCCCGGACACTGCGTGATTATCTGAAGGTCGGCTGGGCAACGATGACAGGCAGGCAGCGTGCGAGCCAGCAGATGCGCTATTTCAAGGCTCGTCAGAGTGTCGCGATCAATATCAAGTCGAAGCGTAGCCGGATGCCGGTGCAACTCGATGGTGATCTGGTTGGCACAACGCCAATCCAGATCACGGTCGAGCCTCGCACTGTGCGTTGTGTGGTTGGATCTGGCTTTGTTGCGCATGACGCGGCATCGCAGCCCACGTTCACGACGACCCTGCCGCCTGAGGGCGCTTTGCTTGATGAACCTGTTGATCCGGAGGTGGCTGCGCGGATGGCACCGCTTACCGATGCGTTACGTGAGCAACTCGGACAGATCGTTGGTCCTGAACAGGCCCGTCAGGTCGTTGATGCGTTGATCCGTCTGGCCGCCGATCGGACGGCCTCTTCAGTTGGACAAACGGTGGATGCAGTGGCGGCCCAGCAGCTTGCGGTGCAGATCGCCGGACGCCATGATACCGAGGCCATCGCCGACGCGCTGCTGGCCGTGGCCGCGCAGATCGAGGCTCGCGAGGGGATGCCCCGTGAGGCACTCGAGCAGGCAGCGCGGCGTGCAACCAATCCCCAGGCACCTGATCAAGACCCCAGACTCGCGGGGGCTTTGGCGCTCTTGCGCACCGAGTTGCTCGAACGCATGGCGCCGTACCAAGCGCTTGATCGGCGACTCTTTCTTATGGTCAACCGGATGCCGCATCCGCCGCTGGTCAACCGCTTGATGTACGGGTTGACGCAGGTGATGAATGGAGGGTGGGGCTGGATTTTGATCCTGCTTGGCGCAACGGCAATTGATCGTGAGCGAGGCCTTCATGCGTTGCGCCAGGTTGCCCCCCCGATGTGGTTATCCACGATGACGATTGAGTATCCGGTCAAGAGCTATTTTCGCCGCCAACGCCCTTTTCTTGATGTGGTGCAGGCCGTGGTGATTGGGCGCAAGCCCGGCTCGTACTCATTCCCTTCGGGTCACTCGGCAGCCGCCTTTGCGGGCGCCTGGCTGATGAGTCGCCACTATCCTGAACTGCGTCCCGCGTGGTATCTGCTGGCCGCCACGGTCAGTTTCTCGCGGGTCTATCTGGGCGTCCATTACCCTGGTGATGTCATCATTGGTGCCGTCGCAGGTACGGTGCTGGCCGAAGCGACACGGCGCCTGATCGAGCCTCAGTAGCCTGTAACGTAAGTTTCCCGGTCGCGCCGCCGACCACGAAGAACCCTCACGAATACACGAAAACAGGCTGTGTGACGCACGTATTCGTTGCTTCGTGGCCCCCATTCGTGGACGGCTGAGCACGCCAGAAAACTTTGTTGACACACTCATCAGTAAAGACGATTTTTTATATCAATTCAAGTAGGTTTTCAGCGATATACGTCGGTTGGGCCGGAGCAGTGGCAAGATCGGCTCGTGTACTGTCGCCTGTCAGGACAAGCAGGGTTGCCATGCCGGCGGCGGCACCCATCGCGATGTCGGTCATCAGGCGGTCACCAACCATCAGGCAACGCTCGGGTGGCACCTGGATCAGTTCGCCGATCGTTCGGGCCATAATTGGTGACGGTTTGCCCACATTGAGCTCGCATTGGGTGGCGGTGCATGCCTCAATCGCCGCAATGATTGCTGCGGCATCGGGCTCGCCTCCCCCAGGCACAGGACAAAAACGGTCGGGGTTGGTGGCAATCAGGCGGGCACCGGCGCGGATCGCATCAAAGGCAACCTGGAGCTTGTGGTAGGTGAAGGTGCGATCAAACGAGGCGACGACAAAGTCAATCAACCCGGCCTCTTCACTGAGCCGGAAACCCGCCGCTTCGAGTTCACCAATGAGCGGTGTCTCGCCACAGACAAAGAGTGTTGCCCCTGGCGCGTTGGCAAGCAGCCACTGAACCAGCACATACGACGAATTGACAACCTCATTGAGCGCGACCTCGATCCCCAGACGATGTAATTTCAGGCTATACTGTTCACGGGTTCGCGTTGGATTGTTAGAGAGAAAGGCGATCCGTCGCCCCTCATGGCGGAGCGTCGTCAATAACTCGGTGGCTCCCGGCAAGATCTGGTCGCCGAGATAAATGGTACCGTCAAGATCGAAAATGTACCCGTCAAAGCGTGGAATAGACATAACTTTCTTTCTACCCTGGCAAGGAGTCATTGATGGCATCGCAGCGCAATCGGCTTGGCGTCATCACCAGTGGCTCGCTGAGTGAAGGGCTGACGGCCCGCCTCGAGGCGAGCGAGAGTGTTGAAGATATGCGTGTCGGCAAGTTTGTGGTCGTTCAGGGTGAAAAACACGAATTCTTCTCGATGATCACCGATGTGACGCTGGAAGCAACCAGTCAGAAGATTTTAACCGATCCTCCCGATGGTGACAGCTTTCTGCAGGCGGTACTCGCGGGGACTTCGACCTTTGGAACCCTTGATCTCATGCCGCGTCTGATGTTGCCGCATGACCTGAGCGCACAGTTGCTGCCGGTAAAAACGGTTCCGCGTCACTTTTCACCGGTCTTCGAGGCACAGGAGGGCGATTTCACGCGGGTCTTTGGGCAAGAAGATGCGAGCCATTTTGAGATTGGGCGACCGCTCGATATGAATGTGCCGGTCTGCCTCGATCTCAACCGCCTCGTCGAGCGCTCGAATGGCATTTTTGGCAAGAGTGGCACCGGCAAAAGTTTTTTGACCCGGCTTTTGTTGTGTGGGGTGATCCACGCGAATATCGCCAGCAATTTGATTTTTGATATGCACAACGAGTACGGCTGGGAAACACGCGCTGAAAATAATACGTTTGTTAAGGGTTTGAAGCAACTCTTTGGCAGTGATGTGCTGGTCTACACGCTTGATCGGCGGGCGAGTCAACGCAATCAGATCGATGGCGAGGTCGTGATTGGGCTGAATCAGATCGAAATTGAAGATGTGATCCTGTTAACCGAAGAACTGAACCTGAGCAGCACTGCGACCGAGTCGTCCTACCTGCTCCATGACCGTTTCAAGCAAGACTGGTTGCGTTCGTTGCTCGAAATGGATAGTGGCGCGATCACCGAGTTTGCCGAGCAGAGTGGCGCACACCCGAGTTCGATCAGTGCCTTGAAACGCAAACTCGCCCAGATCCCTCGCCTTGGTTTTGTTGAAGAGAAGGCCGATTTTTCTTCGATTGATCGCATGATCGAACAGCTTGCGGCGGGCCGCAGTATTGTGCTCTCATTTGGCCCGCACGGGGGGAGCCTAGCCTATATGCTGGTGGCGAACCTGATTACGCGGCGTATTCACCGCCACTGGACTCAGCAGACTGCACGCTTTCTCGAGTCAAAAAATGAGCGCGATCGTCCGCACCCGTTGATGATCACCATCGAAGAGGCGCACAAATTCTTGAACCCTCAGACAGCGCGTCAGACAATCTTTGGCACGATTGCCCGCGAGTTGCGCAAATACAGCGTCACTCTGCTCGTCGTTGATCAGCGGCCATCCTCGATCGATAATGAAGTGATGAGTCAGCTTGGGACACGCATTACGGCCCTGCTCAACGATGACCGCGATATTGACGCGGTCTTTACCGGGGTCAGCGGGGCCGCAGGTCTCAAGGCGGTGCTCGCGACGCTTGATAGCAAGCAACAGGCCCTCGTGCTTGGCCATGCTGTGCCTATGCCGGTGGTCGTCAAGACACGTGGCTATGACGAGGCCTTGTATGCAGCGGTGCAACGCCGTGGTATGGCACGTACTGAGGCGATGCCAACGGCGCAGGAAGAGGTTGACGAGCTTTTTCCCGATTGAGGGTAGAGGTCACCCATATACGGCATCATCGATCTCGATCCATTGTGCCTCAGGCACATCCAGCAAGCCCCACCGCAAACGCCCCTGCGGTGTTGCCACCAAGTACTGATTATCAACCCAGGCGACAAAACACATCGGGCCGCGTGGTGACGGCACCTCATCCAGGATGACCCGCCCATCAACGAGAAAACGACTCGTGCGCTCGCCCCATTCGATGGCATAGGTATGCCAGGCGGTCATCGGTACCCCCACGAGCCGCTCACTCGCCCCGATCGCCCGCTGCAAGGGTGGCCACCATCCCCGATAGAGCATAGGGAAACGCATCAGTGGTGCGGCGAGCAAGGCTACCGGAAAGAGGGCCAGCCCCTGTGGGCGACCGGCATCAATGGCTGCCGCCTTCCAGCCGCGCCCCGGCACGCCCGAGGCCAGTGCAATGTCGCTTGGTGGCGAGCCATAAAAAAACCAGAGCGCCCGCGGCATCGTCGGCCATCCCGCCAGGAAGTAGTTCCAGAACCCAAAACCAGCCGTGCCGCGCAACACCCCCGCCTCGTGCGAAAAACGTGCTCGCACGCTCAGCCGCAGCGGCGGGCGTCGGATCAACGGCTCGCGTTGACCGCGTTGATAATCGTCGATCTGCGCATCGCTATACGCCTGCGTTGTTGTCTCCTCAATCACCAACCGCAACGGTCGCGCACCCTCAACTCGCCCCGTACCAACGAGATGACGCCGCAAGTGAGGGAGATCTTCTTGTTTCAAGGATGACTCCTGTACCTGCGCAGAACGATGCCAGCTTTGCTGGCATCGTTCTGCGCAGGAAAGCGAAAAGGTCTACGCCTTTACAATGCCCAGCGTCGCGTCGCCATCGCCAAATTCGGCCTGTTCGGTGTGGGCACCCTCGGGGGCCTCGCCCACCGTGAGATTCGTTGCCAGGGTTTCGCCGCGTACATAGTCGCCCCACTGCGCCAGGGTTTCCTGCAGCAGTGCGCCTTCGTTCGCACTGGTCACATAGAGCGCAATGCGATCGGCGATCGCCAGGCCCGCCTGTTTGCGGGCATCCTGCACGCTGCGCACGAGATCCCGTGCCGCCCCCTCCCGGCGCAACTCGGGTGTGACCGTAGTATTGAGCGCCACGAGCATACCGTCGCTTTCGGCGACAGCGTAGCCCTCGGGGGCGCTGCTCTCGATCAGAATCTCCTCGGCCTGGAGTTCGAGGGCTTGTCCGTTGACCGTCAGCCGTACCGGTTCACCAGCTTCACATGCGTGCGCCGCTGCGCGTGCCGCGTCGCCTGCCAGGTCTTTGAGGGCAACGGTCAAGGCGGGCACGAGCTTACCATATTTTTTGCCGACCAGCCGCAAGTTGGGCTTGAAGCGATACTCGACAATCGTCGAGGCAGCTTCAAGATAGCGCACCTGCTTGACATTCAACTCGTCGCGCAAATCCGCTTCAAACCGGCGTACGCCTGCTGTCTCGGCGGGGGTTGCTGCACGCAGCCAGAGCTCGGCCAGCGGCTGACGCACCTTCAGGTTGGCCGTCTTGCGGGCGGCACGCCCCAGCGAGACTGCGTTGAGCAACGCTTCCGTATCGGCCACGAGGGTCTCGTCAATGCGCGCCGGATCGTAGGTCGGCCACCGCGCCAGGTGGACACTCTCGGCAAGACCCTCCGATGACGCTCCCCCTGCCACCTGGCCCGTCAGATTGCGGTAGATCTGCTCGCTGATAAACGGGATAAAGGGTGCCGTTACTTTGGTCAACGTCAGCAGACACGTATAGAGCGTATGGTAGGCTGCCTGCTTATCGGCATCGGTTTCACTCTTCCAGAAACGCCGCCGATTGCGGCGCACATACCAGTTCGAGAGCTCGTCTACGAACCGCTCGATCCGCCGCGCCGCCGGGTAGACCTCGTAGTCCTCGAAGTCAGCAGTGACATCACGTACCAACCCGTTGAGCGCCGCCAGCGCCCACCGGTCAATCGGCTGCAACGCCTCATTCGGTACCGCCTCGCCTGGCTGCCACTGGTCGAGGGTCGCATAGGTAACAAAGAAGCTGTAGGTATTCCAGAGCGTCAGCAAGAATTTGCGCAGGCTCTCGCTGACCAGGCCCATGCTAAAGCGCCGCGGGTTCCCTGGAGGCGCTGCGGCAAAGAGGTACCAGCGCAAGGCGTCAACGCCATACGCTTCGATCACTTCCGCTGGCTTGATGATATTGCCCTTGCTCTTGCTCATCTTCAAGCCATGCTCGTCGAGAATATGACCAAGGCAGATCACATTCTGGAAGGCCGGACGATTGAAGAGCAGCGTGCTTTCGGCATGCAACGTATAGAACCATCCGCGTGTCTGGTCCACCGCCTCACAGATATAATCGGCTGGATGAGCGCTCTCAAAGAGTTGCTGGTTTTCAAAGGGATAGTGCCACTGTGCCACCGGCATGGCCCCGCTATCGAACCAGCAGTCGGCAACATCAGCAATGCGTCGCATCGTGCCGTGTTGCGGATCTTGCCAGGTCACCTCGTCAACATAGGGCCGATGCAGATCAAGATCGCGCAGTGAGCGTCCCACCTTCTGCTCTAGCTCTTCCAGGCTGCCGATGCACTCCATATGCGAGCCATCAGCGTTGGTCCAGATCGGCAAGGGGGTTCCCCAATAGCGTTCGCGACTGATCGCCCAGTCAATATTATTTTCGAGCCAGTTGCCAAAGCGCCCATCACGGATGTGCTCGGGCACCCAGTGGATCTGCTGATTATTGTCAACCAGATCATCCTTGTACGCCGTTGTGCGGATGTACCACGAAGGTTTGGCGTAGTAGAGCAACGGCGTATCGTCGCGCCAGCAAAAAGGATAGCTGTGACGCACGCGCCCACTCTTGAACATCAGCCCGCGCTGTTTCAGATTGCGCGTGATGTCAGGGTCAGCCGTTTTGAAGAACTTGCCACCAAAACCCAGTTCCTCATATTCGGGCAGCACCTTGCCATCGAGTCCCACCGAAAAGAGCGTGGGCAACCCATACTTGCGCCCGATCTCCAGGTCACCATAGGCTGGTGCGATATGCACCACCCCGGTACCATCATCAAGGCTCACAAATTCATCGGCAACTACCCGATACGCCTGCGTCCAATCAACCGTATCGCCCTTGCCCGGCACCCCCTGAAAGAGTGGCTCGTAACGCAGGCCGACCAGGTCGCTGCCCTGGAGCTGGCGATGCACCGGCACACCCTCGCCGAGCACCCGCTCGACCAGGCTTGCCGCGACCAGCAACTGCTGTCCATCCACCTCGGCCAGTGCATACATAGCCTCGGGATTGACCGCCAGTGCCGCATTGGCCGGCAACGTCCAGGGCGTCGTCGTCCACGCCACCATAAAGGCCCCCTCCAACCCTGAGGCCAGCGCCTCGGCGGGAGCGCCCTCGACTGATGCGCCTGTCAAGCGGAACTTCACCCAGACACTCGGATCATCAACGTCCTCCTTAAAGCCGAGGCTCACCTCGTGATCACTGAGCGTCGTCCCGCAGCGCGGGCAATGCATCGTCACCTTATAGTCACGGAAGAGCAACCCACGCTCCCAGAGCTGGCGCAAGATCCACCAGAGCGACTCGATATATTTGTTATCGTAGGTGTAGTAGCCATCCTCATCAACCCAGTAGGCAATGCGCTGAGTAAAGGTCTTCCACTCCTGGATATACTCCCAAACACTCTCACGGCAGAGCTTATTAAATTCTGCGATGCCAAAGCGTTCGATATCAGCTTTGCCGGTAAACCCAAGTTTGCGTTCAACCTCGATTTCAACCGGCAACCCGTGGGTATCCCAGCCCTCACGACGGCCAATGATCTGATAGCCCTGCATCGCCCGATAGCGCAGGATAATATCCTTAAAGGTTCGGCTGATGACATGGTGGAGACCGGGGCGACCATTCGCCGTCGGCGGCCCCTCATAAAAGACAAACGGTTTTTCACCCGAAGCAAGCGAGCGTTCCACAATCTGTCGCTCAGTCCACCACTCTAGCACCTCTTCTTCGAGTTGCGGGAAGGAGACATTCGTCGTGACTGGTGTAAACATGCATCCTCCAGAAACGTACCTGGCCAAACGGCGAGACAACAAAAAACCCCGCCCCCATCAAGAAAGGGGACGAGGCGAAAAAGCCCCGCGGTACCACCCCGGTTCAGAAGGTTGAAGGAACGGAGAGGAGCAGCGAGCAAAGCACTCACCCACCATCCCGACGCCTTCACATTCTGCGCTCGGCGAGCGTCCAACAACGCTCTGTCCCGCTAACGAGGGACAAGGTCGGGCGGGGCTACTGGGGGCATCGATGTGACACCACGGTTCACCTGCCAGCTCAGGGGTGATCTTCAGATGATGCTCAACCGCCCGGCTCACACCAACCCGGGCTCGCTGAAGGCGAGATTGATCATCCTACTCGTCCCCGTCACAGCCATTTGCGTTTAGTATAACAACAGGGTCGCACAGCGTCAAGTGGGGGACGCCATCGGGTTAGGGCGATTGCAGCTTAATCGATTGCGCTGGAGTGTGCCATACTGTTTTGCCCAACGCCGTGTTTCACCCCCGTTGCGCGGTGGGGCAACATGGGGCATAAGCGCATCATTCGTGTAGGCCACCATGTATGAGGAGCAAGCTGATGTCGTCGCATGCTGAACGAACCCTCGCGCCCTCTTTGTGCGACTGTGGAAGATCCACGGATTGAGCGCACCAAGGCGCACAACCTGCTCGACATGATTAAGCTCACCCCTCTTGCGTCGGAAACCAAGGAAAGGCCGTATCAAGGCCAAGCGTTTTCGTGTGGCACTCAAGGACTCCTACCTTGAGTTAGGTTTTGGGACTTTAAGCTGCAATCGCCCTAGTTAACGATTCAAGCTCCAGTCATACGGGGTAAAGACCAGATCAATTTCGTGCCTGGCCTCTAGCCATGTCCGCCGCGCATCGTTGGGGAGATAGCGCCGTACAAAGGCGACGACCCCGTCCAGGCCGCCAAAATCGTCCCGAAACCAGTTGAAGATGCTCGAAATCTGCAGGGTTCCTTCCGCCGGATCGACGCTGGTCTCGGCGTCAACAAAGTTGCGCACGGCTAGTTCCAGTTGGTCGTCGATCTGCTCGGCGCGGTACGCGGCAATCGGTGGGCACGAGCGACTCGCGCAGTTGAGCGCAAAATGGATCCGTGAGTCGCGGCTCTCCATCTTCCAAGCCAACCGCGGATCGCCCTGGGCGAACTGTTGTCCTGGCAAGAAGGGGTGCGAGGCATTGGCACGCAAGATGCCATGTTCAATATCGTCGGCACTGAAGCGCAGGCCGCCCACATTGTACGCTGCGCGCCGAAAGAAACCGATCCCCCCCAGGCGCTCGCTCACGCTGCGCTGAATGTCATAGCTGATCACGGCATCAAGCACAAGTGTGTTGTAGAGGTTGATCCACAAAGCGAGCCGCTCGGTTCGACTTGGTAGATCTTCAGGGGTGAGTCGGCGCAGATGTGGCGTCAGGTTGCGTAATTCGCGGTATGCCTCGCTCTCGCGTAACGCATCATACGCAACCTTTGTTCCCTCATCACTGATGGCAGTTGTTTTGAGCATAAGCAAAGCTCGCACCATGGCCCCCGGGATGGCGTGAATGGGGATGGTTTCCGGATCAATGGTTCCTTCATTCAACACCTCCTTCCCACGCCCGATATTCACGAGCCCGAGCGCCGCCTCGCGCAACCGGATCAATTCGTTCATGACCGCTCTCCTTTGGTTAGCGCGGTCGTGCAATCAAGCTCGCGCAGTTGATTCCGCTCATGGTGACACTCACGACCCCGATACCAGGGTGCGTGTCGGCCCCTACCAGCAAAAGACGGTCAATGTCGGTTTTGTGCTGGAAGCGCTGAAAGGCAAATTGATCAACGCTCATGCGGGCTCCCCAGCCGCCACCCCATTTTGCCAGGTAGTCTTCGTAGGTCAGCGGGGTCCCGACTTCCAGCCGCTCAATGCCCGCTCTGATCCCGGGAAAAACCTCCTCGGCCATCGTCAGCGCACGCTCGGTCGCTTCGGCTTTGCGTGCGGCATAGTCGTCATTCCGTTGCCATACGTCATATCGGCAATAGTCAGGGTCAAAATAGACGATCTGTAGGGCATGTTTGCCCGGTGGAGCCAGACTCGGATCCTTGAAGGACGAGTTGCAGAAACAGATCATGCGCAGATCATTGCCTGTTTGCGCATAGTGATCAATATAGAGGGTGTGCGGGTCGGTTCCCTCAGGAAAGACGCTTGCATCAACACCTGCAAAGAGGGTGATAAATGAATCGGTGATTTTCAACTGGTCAACCCGCGTGCGTGTCGCTGGCTTCACCCAGCGCCGATCGACGAGGGGCTCAACCGGTGTTCCGGTACGTCCAAACGTATTGACGACTCCGGCATTGCTGATCACCCAGTCGGCTCTGATCCGGGATCCATCGCCAAGCACGACCCCACGGGCGCGTCCGTCTTCGACTCCGATCCGTACCACAGGGCTACGATAGCTGATCCGTCCATTATGCTTTTCAAGCCCCCGAATCAAGAGTTTCGCCAGTTCACCACTCCCACCTTTGGTAAATGTGCCGCCTCCCTTATGCCGTTCGATCAAGACCAGGGCCCCCAGTACCGCCGGGGTCTCATCAAGATCCGAGTAACAGAAAGCGATCATCTCGGCATTGATGATCGAGCGTACCTCGGGCGAAGCTATGTAACGGTCAAAGAGTTCCCCGAGCGTCACTTGACTCCAGTGGTTGAGTTCAACCAGGCGCTCAAGTGGTACACGCCATAACAGGGTTGCATAGGTCCAGGGATCATCGAGGGGTAGGTTCGGCATCGCCACAAACAGCTCGTGCAGTTGCTCGAGGCGGCGATAAAACGCACGGATCCCTGCCGCTTCCTCAGGAAAACAGGTGATCAACTCGTGAAGATACTCCTCTGTTGACCCGGCAATTCGCAACGTGCCTCGGGGGTGTCGAAAGGTGTAGTAACTCTCGTACGAGCTTAATTCAGGCCACTCATCAAGCTCGGCAAAAACCTCTTGATGATAGCGCATATTGCCGCGACCCTGATCCATCCCAAAAAAGAGCTTGGGGCCGACATCAAACCGATAACGCCCACTAGGAAACGTCTGTGCTGAACCGCCCGGCAGATAGTGTTGCTCGAGCACGAGCACATCTTTGCCCCGTGCGGCAAGCAGCGCTCCTGCGGTCAACCCTCCAATACCCGCCCCGATCACGACCACTTCATACCGCTCACGCAGCGGACTCCGGTCACGCATACTTAATCCTTTGGCCGGCGACCCTGCCGCGGTTCAGTCTCACGCGGACGTGATGGTGGCCCATCGCGTCGCGACCGGCACCGCGGGCAGCGGGTCGGCTCATGCAGAAAGCCCTTATCGGCATAAAATTCCTGTTCGCCTGCAGTGAAGATAAACGACTCGCCACAGCTGCGACAGATCAATTCCATATCTTTATAGAATGGCATAATGTCCACACATCCTGCCCGACACAAAAAACCGGGCAGCCCTTCCTGCCCGGCACGGGGCGTCAATTGTTCCCACCAGGCGCTTACATCCCAAGTTTGCGCTTTAGTTCTTCCAGTTCTGAGTCAACTTCGGTTCGTTTCGTGAGATCCTCGAAGCGTGCCTCGAGTGAACCCTGCTCGAGTTTTGCCATTGCGTCAGCCTTTGCCAACTGGTCATCAACCCGCTCTTCCAACTGACTCAGCTTATCCATCGTCCCGATCTGGCTCATACTCTGTGCCGTGCGTTGCAGGGCTTCCTGCGTTTGCGCCCGATTCTTCTTGGCAATGATCAGTTCTTTCTTGGCCTTCACCTCGGCAATGCGGGTCTCGAGTTGCACGAGGGCATCCTGCATCGCGTTGACCTGCTCTTCCTGGGCCTGCTCCTGGGTCAGGAACTGCTCGGCGAGTTTCTGGCTCTGTACCTTGCGTGAGAGAGCCGCACGGGCCAGTTCTTCATCACCAGCACGGAGCGCCGCTTCAGCCCGCGCTGTCCACTGCTCAGCTTCGGCAAAGGCCGAAATTCGTCGCTGCTCAAGCCGGGTTTCATCGGCCATCGCTGTTGCCACCCCCGTACGAACCTCGTAGAGCTCGTTGGTAAGTTGGCGCAGATACTCGTTGGCCATCTTCTCGGGATCTTCAGCACGATCAAGCATCGAGTTGACGTTCGCACTGACCAGATCTTTGATACGCGTAAGAATTGACATGGTCGTAGTTTCCTCCCTTAACTGGTACGCTTGGTCTCCGGCATCATTGTACGGAACCCCTGTTCCGACCAGATTGTTCTCCTCTCTCATTCTAGCATGGCAGTCAGGTTTTGCCCAATAGGAACAAAACCTATTGACATGAGATAACGAATATGCTAACCTTTCTCTAACTATTCCCGGGCCTTGGTGGGCCCTGTCCCGCTCAGGGCTCAGTCTAGACGAGCCAGCCGTGATGTTTGCCCAGATCTTGCCACACAGCGTAGCTGTGTTTCCTCTATGCCCCCATGCCTCTTCTTGTCATCATGCGATCAGGCGTGTCGTCTTAAGAGAATCAACAACTGTGGTATCATGGGCTGGGTGTAGCATTGACGTTGACGGTATAGAACCTTCCGACAAGCGGTTCTGCTCTACCGTAGCAAGCGAACGACTGTGGTGAGCC
This sequence comes from Candidatus Chloroploca sp. Khr17, assembly GCF_004138165.1. Lineage (GTDB taxonomy): Bacteria > Chloroflexota > Chloroflexia > Chloroflexales > Chloroflexaceae > Chloroploca. The sequence continues at coordinate 148,188 of NZ_RYFF01000004.1, read as the reverse complement.
ACCAGCCTAAGGTGACCTCAAGCTGTCCACAATCAGGCGGAGTATCTTCATTTCGATGTTGGCTTCGTTTATTTTTTTTAACCTCCAGTATCTTTCTGCTGTCGGGTTGCATGACTGTGTTGCAAACAAGCCAGATGCCGTCTGTGGAACGTCCTTCGGCATTGCCCAGGCCGACCGTGACGATAGCGATAGATCCGACCTCAGTCGGCAGTTTCGCCCCCGATCCGGCGACCGCTGTACCCCCACCAGAGGCGACTCCTGCCCTCGATCCGACCTTCACCCCGCTTCCTTCGCTTGACCCTCCACCTGCTCCAGAAATCTTGCCAACCCTCGCCGTGCCTCCTCCCCCTCAACTGACGTACGAAGAGCGCTGGCGAGTCCAACAGATTGATCGGCAAATCTTTGCTGCGCCCCTTGCCTTTACGACAACGGGGAGTGAGCTCTGGTGGTACGATCCTGTGCAACAACAATCAGTCATCCTTGGACGCATAAATGGGCCATTTGTTGCGCAGGCGCGCTTTATTTTGCGGGGTCAGGGGGTCGAGGCCCTTGAAGTGCCGTATCAAGTCAATGTAAGCTATGGTTTGACGGCCCTTTCGCCAGCCTTGCTCGAACGTATTCGGGTGGCTGGCTTTTCAGATTGGATCGAAACGTACGTTTTTGTCGGTTCTAACATTGCACCTTTGTAAGCAAAAACCGCCTTGCCTAATAAGAACACAAGTGCTATAATAGCAGGGTGAGCGTAAACCTGGAAGTGAGAGATGATGTGAGTAGCCGATATCTTGACATGGTTCGAGGGCAGCGGCGGCGTGGCAATGGAGGGTGGCAGTTTACCGCGAAATCGCTCCTCGCGCTTCTGGCGGTCGTAGCGATGATTGGTTCGGCCGTCTACTGGTGGGGTGTCCAGAGTCAACTGACGAGTAACTGGGTTGTCGCAACAGCGTTTACCGCTATTCTTGTCCTGGCTCCGCCGAGTCTGACCTCTTTTTTGATTCCCTGGTCTCCCGGCGGGATGTTGCTCCAGAAGATCAATGCCCGTACGTGGGGCTATGCGGTCATTATCGGCGCTTCGCTCTATTTGCTTTATTATTCTTTTGAAATCCAATATTCATGGTGGGCGTCTCAGCCAGTAGTTGCCGGGACAGGCCTGATCCTCCAGCAGGTCATTATTGGCATTATTGGCTTTATTATTATTCCGGCTTTGCTCTGGACCCCTGTCACCAGCGAAGAATTGGTGGAACAGGTGCGCCAGGCGCATTTGGTGCGTCGCTATGAGTTGCAAACCCAGGCTGATATTGCGATTCTCCGTGCGACATTGTTACGAGCACAGGAAAAAGCCTTGATCGGTTTCGCGAATTTGACGGTTCAAGAAAAAGAAGAACTGGCTGGTGTGATGCGCGGTCTGGTCAAAGGCATTGATCATACCCTGCGTGATATCGGCGAAAGTGTCAAAACAGTGAGTGGCGCAACCGTGCCTTTTTCCAGTCTTGATGATAATGATGATATCCGTAGTTATCTCGATTATATTCACGAGAGCCTGACTGATAATGCGCTCCTCCCCGGTCGTAGCCGCACCCAGGAACGCGTCCCTGTCCCGGTGCAACCGCAACAAACCCAAGCCCACGGTGAAGCCTATTATGATGATGCTGGTCGGTATGTTGAAGGGCGCCATCGGCCAACGGGTCGTTATTAGTCTACAGGGCTGTTCCTATGCAAGGCTATCGTTTTTCCACGGATCGGCATCTCCCCGAACGTGATATGCTCGATCTCGCTGATGTCCTCGCTCTCCAGATCCACGAGTCGCTCGGGCCACGGGTCTATCTGTTGCCCCGTAGTGATGTGCTCGAGTTGATTGCGCCTTACGTTGATGATCTGTCGCCTGATGATCAGCACGCACTCTCGTGGGTGGTCTGGCATCTCTTTCAGTCTGCCCGTGAATTTGACCTTGCCGCAGCCTGAGGAGCATCTGCCAGTGCCACACCTCAGGCGTATCGGGGTGTATGGGGGGAGTTTCGATCCCCTTCATCTCGGCCATCTGGTGATCGCTGAAGAAGCCCGCGACGTGCTCGGGCTCGATCAGGTGCTCTTTGTGCCTGCCGCCCGCCAGCCGTTCAAAGATGAAGTTGCTGCCACACCCCACCATCGCCTCGCGATGGTTCGCTTGGCCTGTGAAGATCATCCGGCTTTTCTTCCTGAACCCTTTGAGGTCGAGCGGCCACCTCCTTCGTATACGATCACGACCCTCGAATTTCTTGCTCAACGCTATGGCGCAATGGCAACCTTCTGGTTTATTCTCGGCGTTGATGCGGCTCTGGAATTGCCACGCTGGCATCGCTTTCCCGAGATTGCCCGCTTAACGCGCTTTGCGTTTATGCTGCGGCCTGGCTACCCCCATACGCCCCAACTCCTTGCCCATCACTTGCCAGTCGAAGTTATCAGAACAGCACGTCTGATCGAGGGCCCTCAATTGAGCATTTCAAGCCGCGATCTTCGTCAACGTATCAGCATAGGACGTTCGGTACGCTATCAGGTACCAGAGCCTGTGCGTCACTATATCGCGGCCCATCAACTCTATCGTGATGCAAGCCAAGCCAAAGGTGTGCCTGAATATGACTGATGATGTTGCGGAAAAGATGCTCGTGTCCCAGGTGGATGCGTGGGGCTTGTGCCTTGATCTGAAGCAGTTGGCGCTCTTTCGCCGCTATGCCGAGACCCTGGCCCAGTGGAATACCCATACCAACCTGACTGCGATCACTGATCGCCACCAGATCTACCTGCGCCATTTTCTCGACGCGCTGGCCCTTGCTCGTTTCTGCGGTACGTCACCAGCGGCACTGATCGATATTGGCAGTGGGGCAGGCTTGCCAGGTGTGCCGCTCAAGATCCTGTTTCCTGAACTTGAGCTTGTCTTGATCGACTCGGTTGCCAAAAAGACCAACTTTTTGAAACATCTGATCATGCAACTTGGGCTTGAGCAGGTGCGCATAGTCACCGAACGGGTCGAGGCTTTTGCCCGTATCCCCTACGAGCGCGAACGCTATCCTGTTGTGACTGCACGCGCTGTCGCCGATTTACGCGTGCTTGCGGAATATGCGTTACCTCTGCTGGCCCCCGGTGGACGGCTGCTCGCGCCGAAAGGGGCCGATCCTCGGGCCGAGGTTGAGGCCGCTTTACCGGTCTTCGCGATGCTCGGTGGTCGTTTGCACAGCATCGAGCCAGTGCTGCTTCCCGGGCTTGAACCACGTAGCGTCGTTCTGATCGAGAAAATTGCCTCTACCGATCGCCGCTACCCACGGCCAGTTGGCACCCCTACCCGTAAACCGCTCACCGGATAAACAACCCGATACAGTTCAGCGAAACGCCGAAGGGCAGGTCAGCTAGGCTGACCTGCCCTTCGGCAGTACTCAAACGCTTCTTTAGAGCGAAGCGCGGCGGCGCAGCATCAGCGCACCAGCAACCATCGCCAGAGCGACAGCGGCAAACAGGGCAAGCGGAGCCGACGAGCCACTCGTGGTCGGCAGCGTGGTCGGTGCCTCAGGAGCAGGCAGCGGAACAGCGACCTGAAGACCCTGGGTCACAGCGAGCTGCGGAGTAATCGAAGCAACCACATCGGTGGCGAAGACCGAGTAGATCTGGCCAGCCTGAAGCGTCGTACCAGGCAGGTCAATGACCACTGCGCTAGCACCGGCAGGCGTCACCTGAAGGTCATAGGTACCGGCAGGAACCTCAAGGTAGTCAGTTGCATTGGGGAAAGCCAGACCTGAAACCAGGGTATCGCCACTGGCAAGCTTGATGTCGACCGCAGGCGCATCGGGCGAGAAGTGGTAGACCCGCACCTTGGCGTTGCCGCTCGCCGGAGCAGCAAGGTTGTCAACGATAATCGTTGGCTGGATCGAAGCAACCAGGCCGGTGGCCGCAATCGTATACGCCTGACCAGCGCTGACCGTCGCATTGGCATCAATCACCGCAGCACTTGCCGGCTGACCGGTGGGGCTCACCTGAATGCGATATGTCCCTGCGGGCAGCGAAAGATAGTCACTCGCCGTAAAGAACGGGACATTCGACAGCACGCGATCGCCGTCAACAAAAACATCGACAGCAGGTGCATCAGGCGACGCGTGAATAACCCGAACCTGAGCATTGCCTTCCTGAGCGAAGGTAGCAGGCACAAACGAAAGCGAGGCGAGCACCGCAACCAGAGCAAATACGAACAGCTTTGACAACTTCACAGACTTCCTCCTCAAAACAGCTTTTTGCGTTAAGCCCCTATGCAAACATTATGCATAGGATATGCACAGTCATTGTTACATATACCATTACGCAGGAGCTGAGAGGATGGATGTATGAACTGAGAGCAATTATGCACGGGATTTTCAAAGCGAGCGCACATTGATCGCGCAAACCGAAACCGCCAGCATTGCTGGCGGTTTCGGTTTGCGCGATCATCAAAGGTCAACTGGCTGGCACAGGGCTTGGGCGTCCCCCAAAGATGGGAGGACGAACCAGTACCATCAGGCCAATATCTACCAGAACATGGAAGAAGATCACTGTCCAGATATCGCGGGTCCACCACAAGCAGAGACTCCACCCGAGAACCAGGACAATCTCGGCGATGGGGCGATTCTTCCGAATCGCCTGCGAACGGGGTGAGTCATCGAGGTGTGGGGGCAAAATGCGCATCCAGAAGAGGCCATGAATCAGGCCACCATAAATGGTAAAGAAAATAATGCCCACCATCAACCCACCAAGTGCGGCAAAGGATGGGGCAACGAGCCCAATCAGCCATGTCCCGATCACTTCGCCGAGCCGGTAAACCAAGGCAAACGCGAGCGTTTCGGCGACCCCATTGCCGATGGCAAAGATCGCCGTTGCCCCCCAGTGCAATGGGCGCCCATCGTGGCGCGCTACCAGCAAATAGAGAACCTGGGTCAGTCCAAACGAGAAGATCAAGTAGAGCACGAACCATGGATGGCTGAATGTCACCGGAACATTCCAGGCCATCAGCCAGTCCCAGAGAAAGATCACCCCGAGCACCCCGGAAATAAGCCAGTAAAACAAGATCAGCCGTTCCGCATTGCGTACTGTCACACTGCTTGGTTCTTCACCCGCCTTGGGGAAGTTTTTGTTTAATTGTACATTCACGAGTGACTCCGCTGTGATGGTATCAGGCTGAGTGTATCATACTTGCACAGCATATGCAAGCGTTAAACAATCCTTTTGCACATACACAGAACCGAAATGAGCGCCAACTTTTTCTCAGGGCAGCAGGAGTAATTTAAGTATGAAATGACAATTCACATAAAGCATATTTTTTGTTTATATGCAATTTGAGTATAACATACCCCTACTGCTTCTGCAAGTAGGGGCGTAGGTTGCTTCAGGGCGATTGCATCTTCTTGCCGTCGCCGTCAACGCCTCGGCTTTTGGCGAGCAAAGGCCACCTGTGTGGCCTGAGCGAGCCGGCCTTCGCCGACTTCGCCTTCGGTAGCCGAGGTATTCACGCCGACGGTGGGGGCTGATGGGGGCGATCCGTGCGCAGGGCGGCACGCACCAACGGAGGATGCAATTGCCCTGCGTACGTTGATACTCGTTAGCTTTCGTGCTGTCGCAATTCTTCGTCGTCGCGCCAGATCATCGAGGCAAAGACCCCTAGCACGGCACCAAAGAAGAGCGCACCCCCACCCCAGGCCAACGATGAACGCAACAGCAAGAGGGCCCAGAAGCCTATCCCTGTGTCAGGTGGAACGTTGTGTCCAGTCAGCGCAATTAAGACGTTGAAGAGCCCCCCGAGCACAATCGCCAGGGCAGCGAGAATCAAGGCACCCCACAGCGCCCAACGCTTGCGGCGCTTGAGACGATGCTCTGAAATATTCATGGCAGATCCTTCGGTTGTTTGATCAGCGACCGTAACTTTTTGGACTATCCGGCGGTATAACGTGCGAGACGATTATAACCGCATTGTCTACAGGAGGTTCTCTATGAGTGATCGTGTTCTTTCGACGGCTACCGCTCGTGAAGCTATCGTTGCCTTTCAAGGGATCGTCAACGGCCCACTGCTTGATCAGATTAACCAACTCAACAGCAAAGGCCAGCTTCTCTCGCAGCCCGACAACTGGGATGGACGGCTTGCCACCGAATTTCGTGCCCATTGGAGTGATACCCATCAGAAGTTGATCGTGATTCAGCAGGCGCTCGAAGAATTGCGCCTACAGATCCATCAGATCAATCAGAACATCATGCAGGCTGGCGGCAATATGTGAGGCTGAAGTTGGTGCCCTGGCAAGGCGTGTTCAGCCAACGACGCATACCTTGCCAGGTACGCTACGAAATCGAGGGAGACCAATGGAAGACCACTCGTTCCAACTTAGTCACGAGGAACTGCTCCTCCTCCTCGGTCTGCTGGGTTTGCCTACCCCGCTCGCCCTGGGTCCTCGTCCAACCGAAGGGTACGACCAGATCGGGCTGGGCATCGCGCTCGCCGTAGCAACCGGGAGTCTCCTTGCACGCGAACTCGTACAACTTGATACCGAGGCCCTCTATCCTCCTGAGCCTGTTCGTGCGCTTGCCGAGCTTACCCGCTCAGTCGCCTTGGCTGATAGCTGCCTCGTCCTGGTAGAGCGTCGCGCCAACGAGCGACAGGTTGCACATCTCACGTCGTGTGAAGGCCTTGTTGTCCTCCATACCAGCCCCTTGCCCCGTACGCATCGCCTCAGGCTCCTGGGGAGCCATGCTGAGGCGACAGCCTGGCTGGTCGCGACGCTTGATGCTCATCCTGAACAGCCCAGGCCGGTTGTGACGGTCGCAGTGGATGTGCTCGCTACCACCCTTGATGCCATCGATCGGGGTGACGTTGCGATCGCTCATCGCTCACTGATGACCAGTGGTCTTGAATCTGATCTGGCGAGCCAGTTCTTGTACGCGGTTGGACCACAACCCGCCCGTTTTGCCTTCGGGGCTATGCGCGGTATGACCACTGGCCTCCCCCCGCAGGTCTGTGGTGCCGTTGCGCTTGTTGGCACATCTGGTACCTGGTGGAGCCCATCAGACGGCTCATCCACGACGCTGACCTTGCATCCCATTGATGGCACCAGGCTCCGCAGTGAGCTTGCCACTATGACTGCATGGCTTCAACCTGTTGCTTAGGGAGATTCTTCGATGCTCACGACTAGCTCAGCTCGTCCTCCGTTGCTCACCATCTACGCTCGTGGCGGCAATGATGCGGCTGCACGTCTCGAAGATGAGGCGCGTCGGCTTGATGCAGCTCTTGGCCCATGTCTGGCCCGCTGCACCGAGTTCCCTGCCCCTGGTGGCATGCCCGATCTTCCGGCTCGCCTCTTACAACTCGCACGCCGCGAAGCTGAACTTGCGTCGTGGACAGGACAGATCGCCCATGGCTTTGCCATCGCCGATACGGCCCTGGGCGGAGGTCGCTCACTTGTCGAGACGATGCACAATGGTCTGCGGGTGCTCAGTCATCACTACGATCAGCATGGTTTTGACGGTGCCCTGATGTTGATAGCCCAGACCCTCTGGGAGCAGGGAGCCGACCAACCGGTCTTTTTTGGGGTGGATTTTACCCTTGGTGAGATTGTCGCCACCTACGAAGAGTTGCATTGGAACTGGATTGGCCTGCGCTTGTTGCTGCTTGTGACAAGCCTCAATCTGTCGCTGGAGTGGGTCGGTCCTGCGTTTCCCTTGCTCACACCTGCCTTGACCCAGTTCCTGGCCTTGGGGTTGGTTCATTGTGGCCTCGAGACCATCTTCCTCACGACCTTTGGCAATGGCCCACGCTGGGCCTACGAAGATGTGCAAGAGACCGGGGATATGCTTGATCTGTTGCACCAGGGCTTCTGGTACGAGAGTCAAGCCCACCTGCATCCTCAACTCTTTCTCTTGATCGCCACCCAACTTGATCAACTTTCGCTGAATCTGAGTCAGCAACTGGGCAAGACGATTGAGGCCCGTGACGAAACCTCCGCTGAATACCTGATTGATGCCGAAGAGGGTGTCCTCAATGTCAGTGTGACCCAGGCCTTCGAACTCAGCGCCGGTGGTGTTCCCGAAGCACACTTTCACCCGCTGATCGCCGATGCTCGTTTTGGCGATCACTGTGGCATCAGCTACTGGCCGTATGAGCAGGTTCGTCTTGAGCGGCTCAATGACGCCACGGGTGACTATCGGATCAGTTTTGCTGGGCTTGATCCCCACAAGCCCGGTGCTGCCAATAATCTCACTGCTGTCATCCAGACCTCTATGAACCTGACCGAAACGAACGCCTACTATCTGCAGGTTAAGGCACGGTTCCTTGCAGCCCTCGAACGCATCCCACCTGGGAGCAGGCTGCATCTCGAAGGCCACAGCATGGGCGGTGGCATGTGTATGCTCTTGCGCAACGATCCCGAAGTACGCCAACGGATGCAAGAAGCAGGCATTGTCTGTGCTTCGCTCATTACCCTGGGCATGGTACGACCGAATGGCCCCGCCGGTGCTGATCAGCAACCCGACGAAGATGATGATCCGTTTGCGCACACGATCGAACGCCATTATGTTGACTCTGACGATGCGCTGGCCCTGAGTGTCGGGGCTGGTCATAGTGGATACGAGAATATCATCATGCTCAACAATTACTCTATTGATGATCCCATCCAGGCCCATACCAGCTATGGGGATGTCAGCAAATATCAGGATCTGCCTTACGAACTCCAGATCGCGCCTTACGAGGTTGCGAGCATCAGTTATCGCGCCTATAGCGATCTGCTCGAACTTGCCCCGTTGCCTGCACCCGCACCACCGCCGCCTGGCCCTGGCCCCAGGCCCACGCCAGTGCCCTTCAACCTCGAAGCTTCCGAAAACCTGATGCCAACGCCGGAGTCGTTTGCCTGGAATGTTGTTGTGCCCGTGCCAACACCCGTGCCCGTGCCAACACCCGTGCCCGTGCCAACACCAACGCCGCCTTCACTAGGCCCATCAAGGTAAGTCGTGAGTAACGTACGTTTTCTGCTCTGCTGCCGAAGGGAGTGCCGGCTTTAGCCGGCTGAAGCCGGCACTCCAGAATACCAGGAAGTTAAGGAGTCTTGCCTTCGCTGGAACAAGCTCACATCACAGGTTTGTTCCAGCGAAGAAGGCCGATAGAGACCCAACGCATCCCGCCATCACGCTTGGACTCGCGAAAACCAACCTAGCTGGCCGTAGAGAGCAAACAACTATGGAACGACCCAATTATGATGATGTTCGTTGGGATCACGGCGCTGCCGGGGCCGCTATCTTTGCCCTGCGCTATGCTGCTGACACGATCGAAAGCACTATTGGTGATTGCACAAGGCTGGGAAGCGATGCTTGCCAGGTCTGGCTAGGAAGCCATCGTAGCTTCTTTGACCATCAACGCCATTCCCAGAACCTCGATGCGGGTCAGCTTGCAGGCGATTGCCGCGATGCGGCCAATTGTCTGGCTCGCGCTGATGCCGAAGCTTACGATGAACAGGTTCGCCGTGTACGTGATCGCGCCGAGTGGGAACGCCAGGAACGTGAACGTGAAGAGGAAGAAGCGCGTGAGCGCGAACGTGAGCGTGAACGCCAATTGGCAAAGAAACCTTGAGCAGGAACCTATGCGCATGACCTACCAGATCTTTAATCGTCCTCCCCGGATTCGCCCTCACTGGCCCTGCGAAACCGTTGATTTGCCCGAGCCGCCTGATCCGCCGCAAAGCGGACAGCCTGATCTGTTGCCGATGCTGTTGCCACTTGCCGGGGCTGGTGTTTTTGCCGGTACCGCGAGCCTCGCCGGTGGCAATCCGTTGCTGGTTGCTTTGCCAACCGGAACAATGGCCCTGCTCGGTCTTGGTCTGGGCTTGCATCAGCATCGCGTTAAGGCTCGTCATGCGGCTGCTGTTCATCGCAGCCGCACTGATCTTTTTGAAGATCAGCTGGAAGCGGGGCGGACACGCCTGCGTCGCCTCTATGACCAGGAACGCACTGCGCGATGCTATCTTCATCCCGAGACCAACGAACTCTTGCTCATTGCGGGTAGCGGTGAGGCGAGGCCTGAGCCACGATTGTGGGAGCGTCGTATCAGCGATGATGATTTTCTCGATCTGCGGGTGGGGATTGGCAGCATACCAGCCTCTAGTCAGGCCTGTGTTCCTCCCCCCACGCGTGATGGTATGGTCGATCAGCGTCTCTACCGGATTGCCACTGAATATGCAACCCTGCGCCAGGTGCCTATCACGGTGCCGCTTGGCACGCTCGGTTCGCTTGCCGTGGCAGGTTCTCGTGTTGCTGCCAGTGCCCTCATACGTGCTCTGCTCTGGCAAGCAGTGGTGTTGCACGCTCCGGGTGATCTCCGCGTCGCTCTGTTTTGTCCGGCTGCGACCGCCGATGAATGGGAATGGCTCCGCTGGCTTCCCCATACGATTCCGTTGGGCAATGATTCTGCCCCTGGCAAGCGCATGCTTGCCACTTCACCTGGAACTATTGGTGCCCTGGGAAGTGAGTTACTTGATCAACTCAGTCGGCGCCGTGAGCAGAGTCCCGGGGCCAATCCCTTATCACAACAAGAACCGCGGATCCTTTTGTTGATCGATGGGGCCGATTTGCCTCAGACATACCCTGCGCTGGCCGAGGTTATTCGCCATGGTGCCTCTCTCGGTATGGTCTGCCTTTTGCTGGTCGCGGCGTGGCATCAGATCCCCGAAGATTGTGCCGCGATGCTGGAACTGGATGCCTACGGTGGTCGTTGGGTTCGCAGTGGCGAACAGTGGCCCCGTGGGCGTTTTACGCCCGATCAGGTTGCACTTGCCATAAGTGATCAGCTCGCACGCCGCCTCGCAGGCATTCGTTTGCTCGAACGTGGTGGCGCACAGGATCTTCCGCGTAGCGTCAGACTCTTTGATTTGCTTGGTATCCGCAATGAACTGAGTCTGACGCCACCCGCAGCTTGGTCAAAACCATTGCCTCTGGCGTGGCATCCCGATGTTCCAATCGGTGCTGGCGCGGATGGCGTGCCGGTCTGTCTCGATCTCAATGAAGGCCGTCATGGGCCGCACGGTATTATCGCCGGGGCAACCGGTGCAGGCAAGAGTGTGTTGCTGCAAACAATCGTTGCTGCGCTGTGTGCCACCCATAGCCCCGAACGCTTGCAGTTGCTCTTGATTGATTTCAAGGGCGGGGCGGCTCTGATGATGTTTGAACCCCTTCCCCATACCGCAGGTCTCGTCACTGATCTCGAGGGCCGTATGGCCGAACGCGCCGTGACGTCGATCAAAAGTGAGTTGCGACGCCGCAAAAGTTTGCTCAAAGCCATGGCTACCACCCACGAGGTCAAGGTTGAAAATATCCGCGATTATCGTGTGCTCGCTGCGAGCCAGGGTCTGCCACCTTTGCCCAATCTGCTGATTGTTGTTGATGAGTTTGACGAATTAGCGCGCACCTATCCAGACTTTGTGGCCGAGTTAATTCGGGTTGTCAAACAGGGTCGCAGCCTCGGTGTGCATCTGCTGCTCGCAACACAGCAACCTTCGCGTGCCGTTACTGATGAGATTCGGAGCCAATTGAGTTTCTTTGTCGCTCTGCGCTTGGGCAATGCGGAAGATAGTCGCACGATGTTGCTCAAGCCTGATGCGGCCTTCTTGACCACTGATTTGCCTGGACGAGCCTATATGCGCTCAGGCGGCGAAGTGCGGCCCCTCCAGGTCGCCGTCGTTACCGGAGTCTATCAGCCCACTGAGCCTGGGATACACGGCCCCCGCGTGAGTTTCTTGCGCAACGGCCAGGAACAACCGGTTGCTCCAGGGCATCCCGGCCCTTTAACCGAACGCGAAACAGACCTCGATCTGCTCGTTCGTGCCCTCCGCACGGCTAGCAGCACAATGGACCCCGCCTACCCTGGCTGGCTACCGCAACCCATCTTGCAACCGCCGCTCCCCCTCCGTCTGACCCTCAGAGCACTGGTTGCTGAGCCAACGTCTCTTGCATCAAGCGAAGCATCTGGGCAAGCGCAATGGCAGGCGGCACCTGTTGGCTTGCTTGATGTGCCCCAGGAGTGTCGCCGCCAACCTTTTGCCTTTGACTTTGCGACTGGACATGTGGCTCTGGTAGGGGCTCCCGGCAGTGGTAAAACAACGCTGCTGCGTACGCTCGTGCTGAGTCTGGCCCAGACCTTTGCGCCCCAGGCGCTCTGGTGTTACCTGGTTGATGCGGGTGGTCAGGGTCTCGGTTCTCTCATTGGTCTCCCGCATGTTGGTGACCATTTGCAAGCTCGTGAAGTTGAACGGGTGCGTCGCCTCCTGCGCATGTTGGATACGACGCTTCGTGAACGACAAGAGCTTTTGCGCGCTGCCGATGCGGCTGATCTCGCGGCCTACCGGCTGCGGACGGGTATCGTTCTCCCAGAACTTCTGGTTGTCATTGATAAGCTCGCGGTTCTCCGTGAAGAATTTGGCGAACAGGGTGGTGACGATGAACTGTTGGCAACCCTGATCCGCCTGGCGCGCCTCGGACGATCCTGTGGTATGCATCTGGTCATAAGTGCCGATCGTGCCGCTGACCTGAGCTATCGTTTGTTAGCTTTGATTGAGCATCGCCTGACGCTCCGTCAGCCCGAGCTTCACGACTATAGCGAATTGCTCGGCACACGGGTGACAACGCCGCTACCTCCTGGTCAGCCTGGACGTGCTCTGGTGGCGCATCCCGACTATGGAGCGCTGGATCTCCAGGTTGCCCTTCCTTCTATGGCTTTGGCCCCAACCGGCGTCGCCGAACGCGAGGCAAGTCCATTCGAGCCTGATCTCACCAGTGAGGTGCGCGATTATGTGACGTATCTGGCTACGTTCTGGGGCGCAAGAAGAAGCTCTGATCCCGAACCAATGCGTGTTGAGTTGCTCCCCGAGCGCATCACTGTTGCTACCCTTGCCACGCCAATGCCACCCGCACATGCGCACAGTGAGCTGGTGCTTCCTGTTGGTCGCGAAAGCCGTAATCTTCATACTGCGTGGCTGGCGCTGGATAGTGAAACTCCTCATGCCCTTGTTATTGGTCCCCGGCGTAGTGGTAAAACGAGCCTGCTCCACCTGATCGTGCATCAACTGACTGCCCATCACGATCCCGCTGAACTGGGCCTGTACATCCTTGATGGCCCGCGGAGCAACCTATCTGCGCTGCGTGAACTGGCCCATACCCGTTTCTATGCGGATGATGAACCTGGAGCGGGTGCGCTGAGGATCGATCTCATCGCAGCACGGACGGCCGCTTCACCGCCCCGACGACTTGTCCTCATTGATGACTACAACCTTTGCCGCGAGCGTATGCGCACCCAGTTTGCGCAGAGTTATGGTGGTAGCCCCAATCTGCTCGATACGCTGGGCGAAATGATCCAGGTTGGCGGTCGTTATGGTGAGCATCTGCTACTCGCCGCCAGTGTGGCCTATGCTGATGATAACCTTCTACGTGCGCTGGATGCGGGGCGTTCCGGCCTTATTCTCTGGCCTGGCCGGTATGATCCGGGCACCCGCCTCCTGGGGGTCGCCCTCCCCCTGAGCGATCAACGTAGCGCCGAGCAACCTCCAGGACGCGCCCTTCTGGTCAGAGAAGACGAGCATCAGCTTCTCCAGCTTGCCCGGGTTTGACCGAAAGGAAGTGAGATGCAAGCACGGCGTGAAAGCCTTACTGTTACGCTGCACTGGCTCGTTGAAGGGCAAGAGCAGACAACGACTGTTGTCTGTGAAGACAGCCCCCCAGTGCAACTGATCCCTCTCTTGGCGCACGGGTGTGGCCTTCCCACCCATGATCGTACGGCTCACATGCATCGGTACCAACTCCGCAACAGCGCCATTGATGGCCCAGTCTTGCCGAGCAAGGCACTTCTGAGCATTCACGGCATACGAAGTGGTACCCATCTCTGGTTGACCGAGCAAGCGCTGACCCGTCAGGTCGCCTGTCTGCTCAGTTTGCCTGATGGAAGCACCATTACCCTGCCGCAGCATCGTCTTGCCTTGACCCGAGCCTGGTGCTTCCATATGATGGCACTTCTGAACCCTGGATCATATCAGGCGGAACTGGCACGTCTTGCCCAGCGTACCTCAGCCTATGCCTATGTGTCACGGGAAGCCCACTGTGACATCGGTCCTGAGGCCCATGGGGGATGGTCAATCGCCACCCGGCGTACCGATCTTGCCACCTTTCTCAACCAAGAACGCTTGCCCCCAGCGACGATGGTGCCGCTTCGCGACGGTGATCGCATTATCCCTGGCGATGCCGGGCCGACCTTGCGCATCCAGATGGTCACTGGTCATGTCGAAAGCGGGGAAGAGGCATAACACAAAACGCTCAGAGTTTACTCTGAGCGTTTTGCTACCTGGTTGGCGGACCCGACGGGATTCGAACCCGCGCTCTTGGCCTTGACAGGGCCACATGTTAACCGCTACACCACGGGTCCAGGATTTATTTGTTGGTGACCCCAGCGGGATTCGAACCCGCGATCTCCACCTTGAGAGGGTGGCGTCCTAGGCCGCTAGACGATGGGGCCACAACCTCATCACAGCGAGGAGTATATCATATCCTGCCCAAAGATGCAAATCGTAGAAAGCCCGTAACGGTTCACACTTCGGGTAAAGCACCACCCTGGAAGCGCGGGCGGCTCGCCCGCATCCAGACCAGAGCGGGCGAGCCGCCCGCGCTCCCAGGAGAAGTGTGAACCGTTACGAAAGCCGGTATTCGCAATGAACATCAGAGCCATGCTATAATTTCCTCAGTCTTGCACTTCTCTGTAATTATGAAGCTGTATCGTTCGACAAGGTTTCAGCCTTAACCCTGTCTTAGTGCCCATACGGGAATTCCCGAACGATGTTCACCCTACCCAACCCAGGAGGCTCACCATGGAGCGTAAGATCCGTGTGCTTGTCGCGAAACCAGGTCTCGATGGTCACGATCGTGGGGCCAAAGTTATTGCCCGCTCACTACGCGATGCAGGCATGGAAGTTATTTATACGGGTCTGCAACAGACCCCTCAGATGATTGTCGAAGCTGCACTCCAGGAAGATGTTGATGTCATCGGTCTGTCAATTCTCTCTGGCGCACATATGACCCTGTTGCCCAAAGTGACGCGTCTGCTGGCTGAACAGGGTATGGATGATGTGCTGGTTGTGGCTGGTGGCATTATCTCAGATAACGAAGCAGCGGTTCTCAAGGCCGACCATGGCATCGCCGAGATCTTTGGCCCTGGCGCTTCAACCCACGATATTGTCAGGTTTATACAGGCTCATGCGCTAGCAAGCCGAGATTGATGTGACGAATAGCAAACCTTCTTCCATGATGCGTGCTGACGACTTGATCCCCCGCCTACGCGCTGGGGATCGCCGGGCGCTGGCACGAGCGATTTCACTGGTAGAGCAGGGTGGTTCACGTGCGCGTACCCTGCTCGCCGAGGCCTACCCCTATACGGGCCATGCCCATGTGGTTGGGCTTACCGGGGCACCTGGGGCCGGCAAGTCAACCCTGGTTACGGTACTTGCCCAGGTATGGCGTCGCCGTAGTATGACGGTGGGCATTATTGCCGTTGATCCCAGCTCTCCCTTTAGTGGTGGGGCCGTGCTCGGTGATCGCATTCGGATGCAGGTGCTGGGTGGTGACCCCGGGGTCTTCATCCGTTCGATGGCGAGCCGCGGTCGCCTTGGCGGGCTTGCACGGGCCACTGCCGATGCAGTGGTGCTCCTTGATGCCGCAGGCTTTGATGTGGTTCTGATCGAAACGGTCGGGGCTGGTCAGTCCGAGGTGGATATTGCCCGTACCGCCCAGACGACGATTGTTGTTGAGGTGCCCGGGATGGGCGATGATGTGCAGAGCATCAAGGCCGGCATGCTCGAAATTGCCGATCTCTTTGTGGTCAATAAGGCCGATCATGACGGGGCCGACCGGGTGCTTCAACACCTCAAGACGATGCTCCATCTCGGCACGTATCAGCCTGATGCCTGGCAACCACCCGTGCTCAAGGCGGTCGCACTTCAGGCCCAGGGCAGTGAGGCAATTGTCGATGCCGCTGCTCAGCATCTGGCGTATCTTCGCGAAACAGGGACAACAACCCAACGTGCCCTTGACGCTGCCGAGCGTGAGTTGATTGCTGCTGTCCAGGAGTTGGCCGTTGAACGGTTACGTGGCACTGCTTGGCAAGATCTTGTGGCAATGATTGCTTCACGCGAACGCGATCCCTATACGGCTGCTGAGTTGCTCTTGCAATCATGAGTATGTACATCGGGCCTTGCCGTTGCCAATGATGCAGGCGCAAGGTTCATCGAGTTGCTATGTCATTTCGTGCACGCCTGACGCTTATCTATACCGTCTTTTTTGCCCTCGCTCTGCTGCTGCTCGGATGCGGTACCTATTTTGCTGTCCGCCAGGCGCTTTATGCCGGGGTCCAGCGCGAACTCTCGGCGGCCACCAGTCAGGTGCGCGCCATTTTTAATGCCGGTGGACTCGAGCCGATTCGTACGCCTACTGGTGAACTCCGCCTCTTTTTGCGGGTTGAGTTTATCCAAATTTTTAATAATCCTAATCTCGTTGCGCAGATCTTTCGTACCGATGGCGAGTTGCTCGATAGTACGCCTAATCTCGGCAATCGTGAACTTCCCCTTCCTCCCGCGGCATTATTGCTCGGCCCCGAAGATGTTGGGACCGGCTATAGTGTTGTGCGTGAGGTGGGCGGTCTCCGCCTCGCGTCACTTGTGACGCCACTGGTCTTATCGGGCAATGACCAGGTGGTTGGTCTCGTTCAGATCTCGCGTCCCCTCCGTGATGTCGATCTGACTCTGGGGGTTCTGACGGCAATGTTGATCAGTGGCAGCGCTATTGCCCTGTTACTCACCGGTCTCGGTGCGACGCTGATTGCTGGGCGGGTCTTGCGCCCCATTGATGAATTGACACGGACGGCGCAGGGCATTGTCAATGCCGAAGATCTTGCTCAGCGCGTGCCAGTGCCGCCTCATCAGGATGAGTTCCAGCGTTTGACCATCACGATTAACGATCTGCTTGCCCGCCTTGAAGATCTTTTTACGACCCAACGACGCTTTGTTGCCGATGTAAGCCATGAACTGCGCACCCCACTCGCCGCGATGCAAGGCAATCTTGAGGTGCTCGACCGCGGAGGCTTGCGTGATGCTGAGCTTGCGACCGAGGCTGTTGTTGATATGCGCCGCGAGACCGGACGATTGATTCGTATGGTGAATGATCTGTTGCTCCTGGCCCAGAGTGATGCCCACGTGGAACTACGCTGTGAACTGGTGGAACTTGATACTCTCGTGCTCGAAGTCTACCGCGAGTTGCGTCCCCTTGCTCAGGGTGTCCACCTCCGCATTGGGAACGAAGACCAGGTTATCATCAAAGGTGACCGCGATCGCCTCAAACAGGCCTTGCTCAACCTGGGGGTCAATGCGTTGCAGTATACGCCGCAGGGTGGCTCGGTGACGTTGAGTCTTGAACAACGGGACGGCTTTGCTTGCCTGAGTGTCGCTGATACTGGCATTGGCATCGAAGAGACCGAACTCGCGCATGTTTTTGCCCGTTTCTACCGCGCCGACCAGTCGCGCTCGCGGCATAGTGGCGGTGCGGGGCTCGGTCTCTCGATTGTCAAGCGTGTCGCCGAAGCCCATCAAGGGTATGCGACGGTGGCAAGTCAGCCAGGACGTGGCAGCACCTTTGCTATCTGGCTCCCCCTTGCGGTGCAGCCTGATCTGGTGGAAGCGCGCCCCGTTGACGAGACTGTTCAGGTCTAAACTGAGCACATGCGCTCATCGCAGAGCGTGGACTTCTCACGCTTGTAATTCGTCAATCGTCTCTTCAATCAGCGTGACTGCGTCTTGCAGGGTTCCCTGATCAAAGGCAAAACGGGCCCCTGCAGCGGCAAAGAGTTCAGGCAGAGTGACCGTTCCGCCAAGCGCCAGCGCCTCACGGTAGCGCTTGACGGCCGTTGGTTGATCGTGCAACGCATTGCACCAGACTTGCACGGCACCGAGTTGCGCCATACCATACTCAACATAATAAAAGGGGTAACGATAGATATGCTGCTTGCGATGCCAACCAGTCATCCGGTCACTTTCAAAGCCTGACCAGTCAAGGGCACCCATGAAACGCGACCAGAGGCCATCCCAGGCGGCATCACATGCCGAGGGATCATCGGCTGCTTCAGAATTGGTGTATGCCCAATGCTGAAACGCATCAACCACAGCCATATAGGGCCAGAAGAGCAGAATACCTTCAAGATGCTCGATCCGTGCGCGTGCATATGCCGCTTCATCGGCATAGTAGCCACCATCGCCACGGCGCAAATATGGTGCGGCCAGCAACTCCATCGCCATCGAGGCAACTTCGGCAAACTCAATTGGCACTGAGCGCTGCTGATGGTACGGCAATGCATCGGTGGCAAAGACATGGAAGGCATGCCCGGCCTCGTGCAGCAGGGTACGGACATCCGTTGCCATCCCGACGGCATTCATAAAAATAAACGGACGCCCGGCTGCCGCAAAGGTCGTGCAGTACCCACCCGGAGCCTTGCCCTTACGGTTATCAAGATCAAGCAACTGCTCACGCCGCATCGTCCCAAAATGCGTACCGAGCACCGGATCAACCCGGCTCAAGACGGCTTCGCCACGGGCAGCCAGGTCTTCGCCATTGGCAAACGGGCGTAACGGGGTATCCTCGGGGGCACGGGCAATGATATCCCAGGGCCGCAGGCGGTCAAGCCCCAGACGTGCCGCACGGCGGGCATAGACACGCTCGGCAGCAGGCACGGCTATTTCTTCAATCGCGTCGTGGAAGCGCAGACAATCGTCAGGCGTATAGTCAAAGCGCTGCCGCGCCTGCCACGCATAGGTACGGTAATCAGGCAGATCGGCGTTTGCCGCGAGTTGCAAACGCAAGGCGAGCAGTTGACGCCAGAGATCGTTGATGACTTCACGATCAGCCAGTTGACGGGTGGAAGCCAACTGCCAGACCTGTTCACGCACCCTGCGGTCAGGATCTTCAAAATAGGGTGCCAACTGCGCAATTGTCAACTCACGTTCATCCCAATGCACCGTCTGGGCACCGATCACCCGATTATATTCATTGCCAAGGCGTCGTTCTTCGGTTTGCAACGGCAGATTCGCCTCGCGGAACAAGGCTGCTTCAGCACGCAAATGGCGCAACGGCACCGTAAACCCTTCTGGCTCAAGCCCACTTGCCAACAAACGTTGCTTCAACACCTGGTCAGCCGCCATCGCTTGTGGGTAGACATCGTTCAAAAATGCATGAAAACGTTGCTCGGCAACGGGGTCGGTTGTATCACACGTTGTTGCCACCGAAAGACGCGCATAGGTCTCACTGATCAAATTGCTCAAGGTTGTCCACGTTGCCAGCCATGTTGCAACGGTGCTTGCATCAAGTGGCGCCTCACGGAGCAGAGCAAACCCCGGACGCCACGCCTGCCAGCCCCATTCAAGCGTCTCGAGCGCTGATGTGGGTAGTGACAATTGCATAGAATAACCTCATTTTCTCTCTATCGCTTCCGTTAGAATGAATTATACTGCAATGTAACCCTGTCGTAACTATCTACGGTACCCTTGGGGTAATACTAAAACAGAAGGAATGCGTGTTTATTGCGCACTGTCAAAGGAGACTCTTATGAGCCAGAACGCGACCGGCGGGTTTGACCCTAACGATCCGCTCGGCACCTGGCGCACCATTCGCGACGCCAACCTCGATGCCTGGGCGAAAGGTATGACTTCGCTGGTCAACACGGAAGTCTTTTCCAAAGCCATTGGCATGCAGCTCGACACGCTGCTCGCGGCTTCAGCTCCGGCACAGAAGGCTGTTCAACAGTACATGGAAACCTATCTTGCTCAGGTCAACATGCCTTCGCGTGCTGAAGTTGTCAGCCTTGCAGCCCGTATGACCAACATTGAACTTCGTCTTGATGATATGCAGGCACAACTCGACGACGTGCTGTTTGCTATTCGTGCACTCGGTTCGGTACAAGCTGCTCAGCCTGTTGATCCATCCGCTGAAGAGGCCAAGCCTGCCAACCGTCGTAGCCGGAAGCAAACAACTGAAAGTTAGGCCGCGCCGCGCAGACATGCAAGTGGGTGCTGTTGTCACGGCATGATGTTGTTGCATGCCATGATCATTCTTCGTCTATATTAGGGAGTTGCCCATGACTACACCGAGCACCGCAACCTTCGATGTTGAGGTGATGACGGCGAAATTGTATGAAGAGATGGAGCGGCTTGGCAAGAGCAGCGACACCTTCTCGAAGATTGCCGCCAGTCGTATGAATGTCCAGATCGGGCAAACGCCCCGTGAAACAATCTGGACACTCAACAAGATGAAGCTGTACCACTTCTATCCGCAGACCCCCCTCGAGCAGCGTAAAGCCACTCCGCTGCTGCTGGTGTTTGCTTTGATTAACCGGCCTGATATTTATGATCTGCGGCCTGGCAACAGTTTCATTGAATATATGGTGCGGCAGGGCTATGACATCTATCTGCTTGATTGGGGACGGCCTGGACTCGAGGATGCAAACTATGATTTCGAGGACTTCTCGCTCAAGTTTCTTCCCCGGGCTGTCAGAGCAGTGCAACGTCATTCAGGCTCGCACGAGTTCAGTTTGTGTGGCTGGTGTATCGGGGCAACGATTACTGCACTCTATGCGGCAATGCGTCCCGATGATGGCCTACGCAATTTGATCTTGTTGACCGCACCACTCGATTTTGCCAACAAAGAAGCCGGCCCCTACAACAAATGGCTTAATACCGAGTTCTACAATGTTGACGAACTTGTGCGTCAATATGGCAATGTTCCTGGTGCAGTGATCGACTATGGGAGCAAAATGCTCAAGCCAGTCGAAAACTATGTCATGAACTATCTCAAGCTCTGGGATAATCTCGATAATCCTAATGTCGTCGAGTCATGGCTCTCGATGAATACCTGGGTTACCGATAATGTCGATTTTCCTGGGGCTGCATTCCGTCAGTGGGTCAAGGAGTTCTTCCGTGAGAACCGCTTGATGGAAGGTACGTTGATCATGGAGGGCCGTCCGGTCGAACTCCAGAATATCAAGGCCAGTGTGCTGAATGTGATCGCCGACAAAGACCATATCGTTCCCAATTGCCAGTCGACGGCAGCCATGGATAAGTTCGGTACACAAGATAAGCTCTTGCTCGAGATGAAGGGCGGTCATATCGGTCTGATGGTGGGCAGTGGCGCAAGTAAGCGTACATGGCCTCAGATTGATAACTGGCTTGCCAAGCGTAGTGCGTAAGAGCTCGATTTTAGATGCTGGTAGGCCGCATCAGCAATGTATGGCGCGGCCTACGTTCTGGTTATGTCATATCTAACACGGTTTTTTGTAGCATTCAACTATTAAAGCCAGGTTACAGGGTCGGCCCACCGATGCCCACCAGCGGTGTCTCTGTCGACGATCCAGTATCCTCGCCATGAGGAACACTATGCGCCTCAAAGACAAGGTCGCCTTGGTCACAGGGGGTGGTCAGGGTATTGGTAAATTGACCGCAATGACGTTCGCTCGCGAAGGTGCCAAAGTTGTTGTTGCTGATATTAATATGAGCGCCGCTCAGGCTGCAGCTGAAGAAATTGAGCAGGCCGATGGTCAGGCCAAGGCTGTTTTCCTCGATGTGAGCCGGGCTGACTCGGTTGAAGCAGCGTTTCAGTCGTTGATGAATTGGGCCGGTGGCGTTGATATCCTGGTCAATAATGCCGGGATTACCCGCGACTCGCGGATGCAGAAGATGACCGAGGCTCAGTTTGATTCGGTTATTGCGGTCAACCTGAAGGGTGTCTGGCTCTGCGCTAAAGCCGCTGTGCCAAGCATGATTAGCCGTGGCGGTGGCTCGATTATTAATGCTGCTTCGGTCGTCGGTCTCTATGGTAATTTTGGGCAGACCAACTATGTCGCCGCGAAGGCCGGTGTCATCGGGATGACCAAGACTTGGGCCCGTGAGCTTGGCCCCAATGGGATTCGCGTCAATACCATTGCCCCAGGGTTTACGTCTACTGAGATGATTGCCACGGTGCCCGAAAAAGTTCTCGAAAGTGTCCGTGAGCGTACTCCCCTCCGTCGCCTCGGTCTCCCCGAGGATATTGCGAATGCTTATCTCTTCCTGGCGTCGGATGAGTCGAGCTTCATCACCGGTGTTACGCTTTCAGTGGACGGTGGGTTGCTCTTCTAGTCCATTGTGTGCGTATGGCTTTGCGCAAGCAGGTGTCACACGGTCTTGCGACCGTGTGACACCTGTTTACTCTTGATCACCTTTCTTCCTTTGTGTTTGAGCAACGCACGCTGATCTATTCGTATATCCAACGCTACCTCGCGTTATTCGTTGGTCTCGGCCAGCGCCTTCGCCGTACGCCGTTGCACGCATGGCCTACCCTTGAGTTTGCGGTGCGTGAGGCCACGGCACTCTATGTCGTGACGTTTCTGATCTCGGCGTCGCTCGGTGTGATCCGACAGATCCTGCTCAATGCCCGCTTTGGCCTCGGTCCCGAAGCCGCCGCATATTATGCAGCGTTTCGTTTACCCGAGACGGTGGCGATGCTGGTCGCCGGCGGTGCCCTGACCAATGCGTTGATTCCGGTCTTGCTGCGTGTGGCAAACCGTGATAACGAACAGTCAGCCCTGCGCCTCGTCAATGCAACGCTGACAATGATGCTGGCCTTCATTGCGCCGCTTGCCCTCGTGGCCGCCCTGGTTGCCCCGCTTTTCGTTCGCACCCTGCTCGCCCCGGGTTTTGATGCCCCAACTCAGGCCCTTACGGTGAGCCTTTCGCGCCTGATGCTGATGGAGGTGCTGCTTGTTGTGGCTGAGGCAGCCCTCGCTGCTATTTTGATTAGCCGCAATCAGGTGTTGCTTCCGGCTCTTGCTATTGCTGCCCGCAATGTGACGCTGATCGGGGGCGTTCTGCTTGCTATTCTGATCCCCGAGGTGGGCATCTATGGGCCGACCATTGGCGCTCTTATTGATGCCCTGATCCAGCTTGGGTTGCTGGTGCCCGGTCTCCGCCAGCGAGGGTATCGCCCAGCGGTTGTCTGGGAACCCAATAATATTGATGTGCATACGGTCGGACGCTTGATGGTGCCCAATGCGCTGGGCGCGGTTTCGAATTATGCGGGCAATATTGTTGATACGGCCATTGCCAGTCTCACGGGCATTGCAGCAGCTATCGGGGCGCTTTTCAATGCATGGCTCTTGATTGGTTTGCCCACCCGCTTGCTCGGGGTAGCCGTCGGCCAGGCAGCGCTGCCTCACCTCGCCTTGCTCGGTATTCGCAACGATCTGGCTGGCTTTCGTCGCCTCATCCTTCGCACCCTCGTCACGGCTTCGCTTCTCGCGTTGCTTGCTGCTGCGCTCTTGATCGCGCTCGGACGCCCCTTGCTGATGTTGCTTTTTCAACGCGGGGCCTTTGATGCGGCGGCAGTTGCGCTGACGTATCAGGTGCTCGTGATCTATGCCCTGGGGTTGCCCAGTTATGTTGCGACTGAGGTCGCGACCCGCGCCCTTGTCGCACGTTATGACACCCTGACCGCGATGCTCGCCAATATGCTCCAGCTTGTGATCCGCATCATGCTCGCAATGCTCTTGCTCGAACGGTTTGGGGTGGCCGCTGTGCCGATGGCCCATGTGTTGAGTGCATTCGGCGAGACGGTCATCTTGCTCGTGGTGCTCTGGTACAAAGTGCGCGATCCGTTGCGAACGCCGTGAATCCTACAAGGGCAGATAGCGTCCAGACGCTTGCGCCGCTCCCTGGAGTTCATCACTTCGCCAGGTGTCAGCCACAAGCTGAACCTCGTAACGCTCGGCCAGGGCGTGCGCAAATGCATCCATGACGGTGCGTTCGTCTGGAACTGGTGTGAGCAGTTCGTCGAGGCCAACAACGCGCTCGGCCAGCCTGTCAACCAGGTGCGTCTGGCTCGCGGTGGGAAGACCGAGCAACCGCACCAGTTCCGCTCCGGGCCAATGGCGGTACAGGCCAACCTGAAACAGCGCCCCAGGGCGTCGACGGATCTGCGAAAAACCGACCAGCTTGCGCCCGTCGGCGAGCAGTTCGTACGGCGAGCGTCCGCCAAAACAGGCTCGCCGCACCAACTCATCAAGGCTGCTCGCATCGGCACGTGCTTCAGCCACGCTAACCAGCGTTGTCATAAGCCCCAGGCGGCCCAGAGCACTCCCCCAGGCTTCGCCAAGCCAGCGGTACGCTTCGGTCACGTCAGTACGGTAGAGTGGCGAGGTCGGCGGCAAGGCAATATCCTGCATCAGAAAGCCAGGTGTAAAGAGCACCGCGCCCCCGCCCGAACTGCGACGATGTACCGTCACCCCGGTTTGCCTGGCTGCTTCGCGGTCAATCTCGCTGAGCCGTTGCCCTGAACCAAGCACCAGGGCCTCGCCTGGCGCGCCATACCAGCGCACCACAGGCTGCGCCACATCCGCAAGCCCTGCTAATAAACTATCACTCGCCGCGAGCTCGCTCGCAACGTCAGTCGCTTGATAGGGCAGCACACGCCACTCGTGCAAGGTCATCGTGCTCCATCGTTCCTGCTATGCGTTGTCATCTTGCTTTGGCTGAAACCCAGTTCAATGTTACCAGAGCAAGCCCAAAGTGTGTAGCAACACCTTCCGCCTGCGCTTCAACGCTTTGGCGTACCCTTGCGGAAAGAGGCTCAAAGGGCGCAATCGTCAAGACCAGGCCACCCTGGCGGCGCTCATAACGCCATGTACCAGCAAGGCGCCCGGCCACCAGCACGGTCGCCTCGATATGTCCGGCGGGCCGCCAGACACGCTGGTAGTGTTCAGGCGCAATCAATTGACTTTTGTCTTTGATGCTTAGCAAGAGCGGATCAAAGCGCCCGAGGAGCTTGACCGGCCATGCTTCAGCTTCGGGTGGAACAAGATCAAGCTCAGGTAGTGCCGTACGCAAGGCGAGCATTGTTTGCGCTTCAACTTGCACTTGCACGAGTTCATCAGCGAGTAAGACCGCCCAACGACGGACTTCGGTCAAGGTTCGCCCGCGCCAGTAGGCAAAATCCTGAAGCGTCGCAGGCCCATACGTGGCGAAATACTGTTTCATCAGGGTCAGATTGGCTTGCTCCACTGCTGGCGGATCCCAGGCCATTTCTGGTAGCCAGCGCGTTCGGTGAGCCATCCGTGCTTCGCCTGCCCGCGGCTGCGCATGACATGCGAGACCACGCCGCGCCAGGATCGAAAAGATGCCTCCCCAACCCGAAAGATGTGTCTCATCAAGCGCTAATTCCGTCGCACGCAAGTCGCTTCGCCCCAGATCATCCCGCTCACGCAAGAGGGCTTCGACTGTGCTGACCAGTGCTTCAAGTTCCGTCAGACTAGCCCCTGTCTTGCGCGCCTCACGCTCCCAGTAACTCTTCAGATCCGCCTGTGCCGCATAAAGCAGCGCCCAATCCTCGCGAGCATAGAGGTGCAGGGTATGGCGTTGCCCCCAGAGCTTGACCAGGCTCCGCTGTGCATACAAGCGCTCGGATAACTCGGCTGCAGTAAACGCCGCGAGCCGATTCCACAGCGCCAAACCGGCTGCGGGCACAATCTGCGCCTGCACGCCAATCAGTTGAGATGCGACCGCTTCGGGGGTTGCCAGTGGTGAGACGAATCCCTGACATCGCAACTGATGCCAGCGTAGTTGGGTGTGATTCCAGATCTGTGTGTTCATGATAGTTCTCAGCGCAGCATTCGATCAGCGGCTTGCCCACGTCCAAAAGCAAGTACCAGTGGTGTGCCATGAGGTTTTGTTGCCACCACACCAAGGGCGCGGCCTTCAGCCCCGAGTGCGGCCAGGGCCGCAGCTTGTTCTGTATCATCCGCACTGGCAGGCAACAAGATCACTGCTGCCCCTTCTGCTTCAAGGGGACGCCCATCGTAACGGCCTAGCTCGATTCCCCAGGTCATGAAACGAACCGTGTCGGCTGTGCGCAGTGCTTCAGGCAAATAGATTGTTAGGTCTTCACTCACCAGATTGTTCTGCTCATGATCCTGCTGAATAAGCCGTCCCACTGCTGTTTCGACCAGATCAAATTCCCCATAGACGCGTGGATCAAGCCGCATCACGCCAAAATAGAGCCAGAGGTTGAAGAGCAGGCTTGCGCCAAGCAGCATCAAAGGAGCAGCGCGTATCAGCGGCGGCACTGGCTTCTCCTTTGGGTAAACCCGCGAAATAGTTGACGCAAAGGCGCTCGGTGCAGGCTCATCAATCTGGTCAGGCGAACCTCCGAGGCCATAACGCAGACCGACAAACCCGATCCCGGCCAGCATGCAAGCCGGGGCAAGCGTGCCAAGCGCACGCATTGCGTGAGGCGCGTCGTTGCTCAAAACGGCTGGCACAAGATAGATGACGCCCAGTGTTACAACCACAAGGAGTCCCGGCTGTTGCCGAAGGCGAGGGAGCGCCGCCCCAAGCCCAAGCGCGAGTAACAGACCGGTCACGGGATCGAGCAGCGGGACATCGGGCAGATGATGTCGGCCATTGCGCTCGCCAATGGCATGGTAGGCGAGCGCATAGCGTTGCAGATTATCAAGTGCAAGCGCAAGCGGTGTACGGCTAACAGGGTTATTGGCATCAAGCCACGAAACCGTTCCGACGCGTCGGTTGTAGCCTTCAAGATCACCGAGGATCGCCAAACCAAGTGGCGTGATCATGAGTGCCCCTACAACGAGCGCGATGGCAAGACCCGGTGCCGCTTTACGCCATAGATACGGGTTCAGGCCAAGGCGTATCACCACAGCCGCGCCGAGGGCGACCGGGGCCAGCCGCCCCGTATGGTAGGTGTACATCGCCAGGCCACCCAGCAAGCCTGCCACCGCCATGCCAATCATGGAAGGCACTATGCTTCTGCGTTGCTGATTTACCTCTGGCTTGGTTCGCGGTGCATCGAACAGGCTCAGTTGGGAGGCATCAACGGGCAGGGTACGCCAGACCAGACCAAGCGCGGTCAGGACAAGCAGATGATCCAGGGTTGCCGGAAACGCCCACCGACTCATGCTCAACGCCCAAGATGCACTTGCAAGCAATCCTGCAGCCACGAGCGCGGCCCGACGACCGATAAGGGGCACCGAAGCCCAATAAAGTGCCAATGGTGTCAGCGCACCAGCCAGCGCACTCACGAGGCGCACACTCCACGGGTGCGGGCCAAAGCTGCCGATGACCGGTGCCATCAGGTAGAAGAGCAGGGCAGGAAGATCGGCTCCTTCTACGACATAGACCGGACGATACGCTGGATCTTCCCAGATACGCAAGGCCTGCAAGCCGTGACGCGACTCGTCACGCCAGAGGCCAGCGGGCTGTGTGTCAAGGTTTACGAGGCGTGTGCCCAGGGCAAGGAGCCCAAGCAGCGCGAGCATGATCGCAACCTTGCGCGTGCTCAGAAGCCCCTGGCGTAATGCAGCACGCTTGAGCCAGACTTGTCCAAGCCACGTACCTACCACGAGTAGCAGCATCCCAGGTGCAACGGCAAAGCCCAAGCGCAGCGCGAGCAAGGCCCCCAGCGCCAGGCCAATGCCTGCCAGACTGAGCGTAGAGTGAGAGATAAGATATGAGCGCACACGAGCAAGCAATAAGCCGAGTTGCCGGGCTCCCATTAGCAGTGCGAATGGGAGCAGCGGCCACCAGGGCCAGCCAAGGGTCGGCCACCAGTAGCCTGCTTCAACCGGAAAAGCGGCAGCCCAGCCAGCCCCAAGCGCCATCACCAGGCCGCCCCCCACCGCCAGCCTGGGCGAGGCACGCAGTCGCACCAGCGCAAGCCAGCCAAGCAACGGCCAGCCAAGCAGATAGACCAGGCGCACCGGATGGAGCATCAAGCCCGGCGTCGCGGCGATCGTCACGTCACTCAGGGCCACCCCGAGTTCACGTGGATCAGCGGGCGATTGATAGGCTGCTGTGGTGAAGTAGAGCGGTGTTTCACCAGTAGGGCGCATCGGCATCAGCAGATGATAGGTTCGCCAGACAGAGTCGACCGGAAATGAGCCTTGATCAAGCGTGTCGCTTCGCAGATGAACCAGAGCAACCGGCTGATCGGCAGGTCGAAACGCCGCCAGGCGCAGACTTGTCACGACGGCACGCCCATCATAGCCATAGAGAAAGAGCGTTGCCTCGGGGCGTGACCAGCGATAGATCCCCGTTTCACTCACTTCGAGTGGATAAAAACGGAACAACGATCGCCCGAGCAGCGGATCATCGACCCTCATCTGGTGAGAAGCGCGTGCTAGCGATGAACCGAGCATCAGAAGTGCCAGGGTGAAGAGCGCCAGCAGGGTTGGAGTCACAACCATGGCGACAACCTGCCGTGGGAGGCGCGCAGATCGTGTAGGAACAACAGACACGGTCGGACTCACAACACAGACCTTCTGTTACGCAGCGCGGTCGGTAGAGGGTTTGACGGCCGCACGAAGCCCACGCATCAGGCGCTCGGTCAATTCGGCAAGGCTCAGTCGTCCAAACAACCGTACATAGTCTTCAAGCGCAACGAGTGGGCCAGGGTCAGCCCCACCATTGCGTTCGCGCAGATACCAGCGATGATCCATAATCCACCGATAGAGGTCAGCCTCGGTACGGCCTGGGAACGAACGCAAGGCCCCACTCTCACGGATTACACTGACAACCGGCATATAGACCGTATCGTACCACCTTGTAACGGCTTCATCGCGGGTAACTTCACTGCCTTGTTCCTGACTTAGATAGTAACGATGGGCATTGATATGCTGGATCAAGGCCAGGTAGCCCCCCGGTTCACTAAACTCCATCCGCTGCTCTGGACGCAGGCTTGCCAACTCAGTCCACTCAAGAAAATCGCTATATTCTTCCTTCAGCAAGAGACTGCGCATACTCAAATCTGAACCAAGCGGCACATCAACGACCAGTTCGATCACCAACGCATCGATGTCTACCTGGCCCTGCAAACGGGCTACGGAGACACGATGGTTGCCATCCTTGACAAAATAAATATCACCGATCTTGTAGAGTTCGACCGCTGGCAGCGTCACTGCCTCGTGGAAGGCACGATCAACCGACAGCCAGCGTGACATCGTAGCCTGATGTCGGGGTGCAAACTGACGGTCAAAATCGGCGTAGCGGCCTTCGCTGCCAATAATTTGCGCGACCGGCACACTGTGGAGGCCTAGATCGCGCTGGCTCCGCACATTCAGGCGTGAGCGCACCTCTTCAAACGCGAGCAGTTCATTCGAAGAACGATCAACTAGCGAAAGCAACTGAGTGATCAGTGCTTTGCGCCGGGCTCGACTAAAATCCTCACGAGTCGTCTGCTGAATCCAGGACATCGATTCTATCTCCTGGCTACGTCCCACGACGCCGTGTGATGTCTGTCTACCTTCGACGGGACCTGCGCAGCCGCTATGGTTGCGTCACTTTAAGCGTAGGGTAGCATGAACAGTCTTTCATTGCAAGAGGGTTGATCTGATAGCTGGCTGTGAGGGGGTTGGCTTTGCCAGCCCCCTCACAGCCAGTTCTTTGCCTTTGATCAGAGTTCAAGCAGACCGTACCCGGCCGTATTGATCACCATCGTATCGCCATAACGGGTTTCGGTCGTGCTCGTATAGCCATACGAGAGATGAATATGACCGTGAATGAGATAGCGCGGACGGAAGCGATCCATCAGCCAGAGAAACGTCTGGAAGCCGCGATGTGGGTAATCCGGGCCGTTGTGGATATCAAGGGGTGGGGCATGGGTGATCAGAATATCAAGATAACTGCCATAACGATAGTTATTGAGCAGCATCCAGGGTACCAGACGCCAGGCCCGCCGCATCATCTCGGCATCAGTATACATATGATACCCATCAAGTTTGTAGCGCAAACTTCCACCGAGCCCGGCGATACTGAGCCCCCCATAGCGCATGGCGCGACCTTCAACCGAAATAGCCCCGCGAGGGGCCGTCAACTCTTCCCCGGTCTCTAGAAACTGTGACCCATCGTGGTTGCCATAGACATAGAAACATGGCACGCCAAGCATGGTCATGACAAACTCGATATAGTAATAGGGCAGATCGCCGCAACTTAAGACAAAATCAATCGCGGGAAAGCGCTGTTTGATATTCAAGCTGTAGATTGTGGGAACAACCTCATCACTGATCGTAAGAATCTGCATGATATTACACACTATCAGCAAGGCGTTGACGAAAGCCAACGTTGACGCCAGGAATAGGAAGGGTAAAGGTAAAGGTTGAACCAGTTCCAAGTTCGCTTTCAGCCCAGATCCGCCCTCCATGCAATTCGACAAGCGCACGGGTAATGCTCAAACCTAAACCCGTTCCGCCAATCCTGCGCGTGTTCGTATTATCCACGCGATAAAAGCGCTCCCAGATACGGGGCAGATCCTCGGGGGCAATGCCAAGTCCCTTGTCGCTAATGGCAATCCGGATCCACCTGCCTGGTGGATGATCAAGCGGCAGGTCTTCCTCGTCAGCCTCCTTGATTGCCAACACAATCTGCCCACCATTCGGGCTATACTTGATCGCATTGGTTAAAAGATTGAAGATAATTTGCTTCACTTTGTCACGATCAATATAGACTGGGGGTAAGTTGTGGGCCACATCCAGCAACATACGATGACGGGCCAGTTGGGTGTTGAGTTGCGTCGTCAACTCGGCCACAATGCTATGGAGTGAGGTGAGCCACCGATTGAGCTGAACTTTGCCCGCTTCAATCCGTGAAATGCTTAGCAAGTCTTCCACCAGTTGTGAGAGACGACTCGCTTCATCAAAGACTGTTTGCGTAAACTGCATGCGGTCAGGTGTCGTAAATTCACGGTTCAACAAGAGTTCAGTATAACCGAGGATTGAGGTTAGTGGTGTCCGCAATTCGTGGCTGACCATCGAAACAAATTCGTGTTTGAGGCGATCGGCTTCGCCTTCGCGGGTGACATCAGTCACTGCCCAGAGCCGCCCGGTGATCCGGTGCTGGCTGTCAGACGTCGGCACCGAGAGGATTTGCAGATTCTGATTTGGGTTGACCAGGCGCACACGGGTTGTCTGTAGTTCGGCGGGGTTGCGCTGACACCGGGTAAAAAATTCGGTCAGGCGCATGGGGTCCTGCAGGCGTGGCAAGAGTAACTCGACGAGATCAAAACTGACGTGAAAGGGCGAGCGTGCCAGTGTTCCCCGCAAGCCCCAGATTTCACTCCAGGCAGGGTTCGCCCGCAACACTTTGCCACTTGCATCAATCAATGCCAACCCTGTTGGCAAACTGGCAAAGACTTGACCAAGATAATTGGCACTCTCAAGCGCTTCTTGGTAATGAATGGCCCGGTTGAGCGGGTTGGCGACCCGGCGGCAGAGGGCACGCATAAAACTCAGTTCATCTTCACCAAAGGCATTTGCCCGCGTACTATGCAATAAAATGATGGCTGCAGGACGGTCGCCGAGCAACACTGGTGCCGCGAGTTCGGTTCGCGCTCCTGCCCAGGTAGGCTGTAGCCCGACTTGCGTTGCGTGATCGCGTACAAGCAAGACCCGACCACTGTGGGCCGCCTGACCCGCCAAGCCTGTCTCCCAGTTAAACCGCTGGCGCCCCTGGCTCGTCAGCCCCTGCTGCAAAGATGATGGATAGCCTTCGGCCAGTTGCAGGATCAATTGACGCCGCTGGTGATCGACAAGCACAATCGCTCCGGCGTCAGCCCCGGTTGCCTCGATGGTACGCCGTAACAGTAAACTCAATAATTCATGCAAATCGAGCATTTGCTCTAAATTTGCATCGAGTTCACTCAGTTGCTGGCGACGTTGCGGCTCAAGGGTGAGACCAGTTGGCGTCTCACTCACTGGCGTAAGACCAGCCGGGACTGTTTCACGCCGCCCTTCCCGGGCAATCGCAATGGCTAACTGAGGCAGCAAGCCTGTGAGCATTTCACGTCCGAGGTTGACCAGGTTCGTACCGGTGGGGGCGCGCAACTCGATGACACCCCATAAACGCCCGCCCCAGAAGATCGGTGTGCCAAGGTAGGCTGCCTGCATAACTGGCAAATCACCATCTCCCGCCGCCTCGTTGCTCAGCACAATTGTCCGACTCTCAAAAACTCCGTTCAGGGCCACCCGCCGTGTGAGGGCTTCATCCCACGGATAGGGCCAACCACGGGCAGAATAGTATTGCTGGCGAGCTGTGCCCGGTTGAGCCGACTGGAGCCAGCATGTCAAGCGTGCATCACGAAAACTGACCGGCCCGCGCAAGAGTTCAAATACACGATGAACACGCTGTTGGAGCGGCTGATCTTCGTAGAGCAACCGGGTCGCTTCGGCCAGCAGCATCAGGGCCTCTGTCGCTTGCTCAGGCTGTACACTCAGCATAAGGAAGACCGTACTATAATGTAGGGCAGCGTAAGCGCTACAAGCGTGTCTACCATACCATTGTTTGCATTGTACTCTCTCATGGTCACTGATGCTATGGTTTACTTTACAAAAAAGTGACGTAGACCCAGATTCATCTGCCAGATCTGGCCAGACAGGGTATAATAGCCTATATCTAAGCGCTAGTTTCTATGTGTAAAGGAGTACATATGTTCACGGTTATTGATCACATTGGCTTTGCTGTTCATAATGTCGAGGAGGCGATTGCTTTTTACAGTCAGGCCTACGGCATCACCGAGTGGGAGCGCATCAGTCTGGACGATCGCCACATGGCCGTCGGGGTTGCCCGCCTTGGTGAGACCTTGATCGAATTGATTGCCCCGACCTCAGAGCAGGCAGCTTTCTCCAAGTTTTTAAGTGAGAAAGGTCCCGGCATTCACCATATTGCCTATCGCGTTGATGATATCGCTACCTCGCTCGCTGAACTTCAGGCGCGTGGTGTTCCTCTGATCGACAAACAGGCGCGTCCGGGTATCCACAATACACTAGTCGCCTTCGTGCATCCCAAAGCCGGTGCCCAGGGTGTCCTCACTGAACTGGTACAACATCAGCATTAGAGCAAGCAAGCCATGAAACCTGATCAAGACGATTATCGGAAGTTGCTCTGCAGTACCAGCATGGGCTACACAGCCTATTATGTCTGGTCACTCCAGGCTCGCCGTGAGCGCAAATACAATGTCTCCCGCTTACTCGCCGCCCTCAGCAGTATGAAGCGGGTGCGGGCTGAACAAGCACTGCGTGCCCTCGGGGTCGTTGGCAAAACGCGCCTTAATGTCGCTCACGCACTGGCAGGGTTTGAGCCTGATATGATCGCATCTGGGCCAGTGACCGGTATCAGCACCCTCCCGCGGGCATTGCTTGAACGGGCGGCTCAGGCCCTTGGCGAAGGCCGCGATCTTGTTGCCGAAGAGATGGGCGATCTCTTTGTCTGTGGCAGTTGTGGCGAGCTCATGGAAGGAGCACCGGCCACCTGTGATGTCTGTGGTACGGTGCGCGAGGGCTTTCTTAGCTTCCGTGCCACCGAGTCAATGGGGACGCTTGGCCCGCACACAATTGTCCGGCAACTCGAACAGACATGGGGAACCCTCCAGGCTCTGGTGGCTGATCTCAGCGAAGAGCAACTGGCTACCCCGGCTGTGGGTGCCGCTTCGATCAAAGAGCAGGTTGGTCATCTGGCTGATATGGATGTGGTTTTTCGCGAACGGGCCTGGTTGATCCTTGAAACAGATAACCCTCAGTTGCCCAATGCCCATCCGCCAACCCTGGTGCAGGCTGGACGCTATCGCACCCACCTGATGGTTGATCTTATGGAGGCCTTCCATACGAGTCGTATGCAGACGATCGATTTGCTCCGTGGTTTGACCGTGGCTGCCTGGCGTCGTACCGGGCACCACACGATCTTTGGCACGATCCCACTGACCCATCAAGGCAACTGGATCGTCGAGCACGAAAAAGGCCACCTCATCGAGATGGCCCAGATCCGCCACGACCTGCTTGATCAACGTCCTCTCTCACTTCCTCACAGTCTGGTCTTTGAGATTCTGGAGGGCGAGTAAGCACCCTGCATGTGTCCTTTTCACGACCTTCCCAGATGCTTCGCAAAGAAGTCGAGGCCCACTTGGAGGTTGGCAGCATCAAAAAACTGTTCGCCGCCGTGACCAGCACCTTCAATCAACATAAAGGTCACGTTCTCGTCACCCTGTGCCGCCACAAGCGCATCATAGAGTAAGGCGCTCTGTGCTCAAACGGTAGTTGATGCTTGCAACAGCATACCCCGCTTCAAGCAATTGATCAATGCCCGTCGTAGCCATCGCATCCGCTTTGTCACCGAGCATAAAGCCACCGCCGTGAATAGTCACGATGACGGGCAACGGGCCTTCACCAGAAATGGGGCCATTTCTTCAGAGTTTCTTCAGCATGGTGTGCTACGATATGCCTATGAAGCAGCGCATTCTGGTCGTTGACGATGACCAATCAATCGCCCATATCTTGCGGAGCTATCTCGAGCAGGCTGGCTATCATGTACTGACGGCACATGATGGCAACGCAGCCCTGCAAGCAATGCGCTACGAGCAGGTTGATCTTGTTATCCTTGATCTCATGCTGCCAGGCCGCGATGGCTGGTCACTCATTCGTGTCGCACGTTCTGATGCGATCCTTGGTGCCCTACCAATCATTCTGGTGACCGCACGTATTGATGAAGGAGATAAGATCCTAGGCCTCGAACTTGGTGCCGATGACTACATTACCAAACCATTCAACGGGCGTGAGGTGGTTGCTCGTGTTGGCGCGCTCCTTCGCCGCCGATCCCTTGATCTGCACGGCTCTGTCACGCCCCGTACGCTCATCGCCGGGGAACTTTGTCTCAATCTGGATCAGCATAGCCTGACCATTCAGGGGCAGCCTGTTGAACTCACTCGTACCGAATTCAAACTGCTTGAGGCACTGCTCGAACATCCTGGCTACACCCTCACCCGTGACGATCTGCTCGAACGAGCAATGGGTTATGCCTACGAAGGTTTGGGCCGCGTTCTTGATACGCACATTCGCAATCTGCGCCGTAAAATCGAACCCGATCCCAATAATCCGCGTTATATCTGTACGGTCTATGGCGTCGGTTACCGCCTCGCTAAACAGTAGGAAGAGCTATGAATCGCCTCTGGGTGCGCTTTAGCGTGCTGATCGGAGGGGTGCTTTTTGCGGTCTTTTTTCTCCAGTTCCTCTCCATCATCATCCCACATACCGCTGGTTGGGAAGACCCCCGTGGCGATCCGCCTGATGCAGAGATTGCCAGCCGTCTACTCGAGTTTATGGCACTCTCTGCGTTGGTAGGTCTCGCTAGTGGTATCGTCATTGCCCGCGTGGTGAGTGCTCCGGTGAGTGCCATCGCCCAGGCTGCTCGGCAAATTGGCTCAGGCAACTTGACGGTGACTGTCCCTGTCTGTGGCAGTGAGGAATTGCAAGATCTGGCCCGGACGTTTAATAAGATGGCAGATGGATTGCATCAAGGCGAGATCTTGCGCCGCAATCTGATGAATGATATTTCGCACGAGTTACGTACACCATTGGCCGTTCTCGAAGGCAATCTTCGCATTGCGTTAGACGAGCTCACCCCGCTCGATGGAGCTGCCATCGCGCACCTCTATGGTCAGACACGCCACCTGACCCGCCTTGTCACTGATCTTGGTGAACTCGCGCTCGCTGAAAGCCATCAACTGCCACTTACACGCCAATGGACTGACCTGAGCGATCTTGTAACCGAGAGTCTCCAAGCTCTCACGCCACTTGCCGACGAAGCAGGTGTGCGCCTGACTAGTCAGCTTGCGAACGTGCCTCGCTTGTGGATCGACCCACTCCGCATACGGCAAGTGCTCTTTAATCTGCTCACGAACGCACTACGACACACACCTTGCGGGGGAAGCGTTACGGTGGTGACGAGCGTTGATGAGCTATGGATCCGTCTTGAAATACGTGATACCGGTGAAGGGTTAACGCCAGAACAGATCGAGACGATCTTTGAACGCTTTTACCGCACCGATAGCTCCCGGAGTCGAGGAACGGGAGGAACAGGTCTCGGCCTGGCAATCGTGAAAGCCATCAGTGAAATGCATGGTGGCAACGTGAGCGCCTCGAGTGAGGGCAAAGGCCACGGCACTACATGTACCGTAACCCTGCCCATCAATGATCCTGCGCAACCCATCCAGATATCGGCACACCAGAATCAGACGTAGCTTCGCCCAACAGCCTTACGCAAGAGGCGGCGTGCGTGCGTACGCAGGCTCCGCGCCCCAAGGGCGGCAAAAAAGAGGCCGATCAGCGCCAGGGGGGTACGACGCGGGCGAACCAGTTCACGTAGGGCAACCGGATCGCGGAGTGGTAACGGTGACGTTTCGTGTACCTCTACCTGCAAATTGTCACCGTGCCACTCACGCTCAACCCAGAAGAGGTCGGGCATGCTGCGCTGAAAAAAATAGTAGGCTGGATTATACTCATAGAGGTAGTCAAACAACTCGCCAAAGGGCTCGGCAGGTTCTTTGGGATGCAAGACAAGCGTGTCGCCAACGAGATTGACATACCAGCGGTGAAAAGACCAGTGAAAGAGGCGCTCGGCAATTTCTGACGGACTCTGGATATAACCGGCGGCACTGGTACGTTGCAACTCACGCGCAAACTGCTCGGGATCGTCCATATGTTCAAGGATATGCGAACAGATCGCATAGGCAAAAGCCCCATCCTTGAAGGGCAAAAAGTGCGCATCAGCTACCACAAACGGGCGATCGACCACCAGATCGCCGCCTCGCTCACGATTATCTGATCCCAGAAACCGATCCACCAGGACATTCGACCGTGGATTCGGATTATCCCCACTCCCAATCTCAAGCACAAGCCCATTGCTGGGCGGGTTACACGATTGTTTCATAATGCTACCGCCAAAAGTCCGCATTGACGGGCCAGGGTCAGGGGCCCTGGCTCATCAATTCAAATCATCCCCACTGAGACTATCACGCAGAATATCGAGGTTTTCGAGGGCCAGACCTGTGCCAATTGCCACACAGGAAGCCGGCTGATCAGCGACATAGCATGGCACACCAGTGACCTCGGTGAGCAACTCATTGATGCGGCGCAGCATCGAACCGCCGCCGGTCATCACCATGCCTTTATCAATGATATCCGACGACAGTTCCGGCGGAGTTTCGACCAGCACCGCCCGCACCGCATTGACAATCGCCTCGAGGGGTTCCTGGATCGCTTCGGTGATCTCATTCGAGTCAATTTCGATGGTTCGCGGCAACCCAGCGACCTGGTCACGCCCGCGCACCTGGGCGGTCAAAGGTCGTTCGAGGGGGAGCGCCGACCCGATCTCGATCTTGATACTCTCGGCAGTACGTTCGCCAATGAGGACATTATATTTGCGTTTGACATAAGCTGCGATCGCCTCGTCGAACTTATTGCCGCCGACCCGCACCGAAGTACTGACCACAATATCATTGAGGGAAATAACAGCCACCTCGGTTGTCCCTCCACCGATATCAATAATCAAATTGCCCGAGGGTTGGGCAACCGGAATATTTGCACCGATGGCGGCGGCAAGTGGTTCACGGATCAGAAAAGCGCGCCCAGCCCCAGCCTCGAGGGCAGCATCACGAACCGCACGCATCTCGACGCTGGTCACCCCGGCTGGAATACAGATCATTACCTCTGGCTTGGCTACCCGAAAGCGCCCTGCCGCCCGCATGATGAAATATTTCAGCATCGCTTCGGTGACAACATAGTCGGCAATGACACCATTGCGCATCGGGCGCACCACTTCAATGCTCTCGGGTTCACGCCCAAGCATCGCCAAGGCCTCGGCCCCAACAGCGCGCACACGGCCATCGCGGGTGCTCAACGCTACCACCGAAGGTTCAGAGAGCACAATGCCTTTGCCTTTGACATACACGAGGACATTTGCGGTTCCGAGATCAATGCCAATTTTGCGGGCCATAATTTCCCCTGGTATCTACCAACATACACCCAGTAGGTACAAAAAGAGAGCCAAAACATCCTCTATTATAACGTATCTATAGCTGTCCAAGAACCTCTTTAGTGTGTCTGTAGCTGACAAAAAGCTGATGTGCCGAGACTTGGGATGGGCAAAAGCGAAGGTCAGGGCGTGCCAAATGCTCACCCTGACCCTTTCGCAACACTGTCGAAGGCGAATCTTACTGGCGCCGTCCGATTTCGCGCATACGCATCACCTGG
The DNA here is from genome assembly GCF_004138165.1 of Candidatus Chloroploca sp. Khr17. GTDB lineage: Bacteria > Chloroflexota > Chloroflexia > Chloroflexales > Chloroflexaceae > Chloroploca. The sequence continues at coordinate 110,042 of NZ_RYFF01000004.1, read as the reverse complement.
AGGCGTACCATCTCTTTGCGCAATTTGGCTTCGGCGAGCGCCATCTCTTGCTCGGTCTGAGCCGACTGACGCAGTTCTTCGGCCCGTTTAATTGCTGCTTCAACCCGAGCGGCATCAATATCATCAGCGCGTTCCACCGTATCAGCCAGGATCGTGACGCGATCGGGTAAAACCTGCATAAAGCCACCCGAGACGGCAAACGGGGTGCGGGTGCCATCCTTGACAATCGTCAACTCACCAGGCTGCAAGATGGTCAGCAATGGTGCATGGCGGGGCAGGATCCCGACGCGCCCATCACGTGTTGGGGCACTGATCAGATCTACCTCATCGGAATAGATTTGGCGCTCGGCAGTGACAATCTCAAGATGGACTGGCATGGCCTATCCCTTCTTGTTACTCGCTTCATAGGCAGCCACAACCTCCTCGAAATCACCCTTCATATAGAAGAATTGTTCAGGAATATGGTCGCCATCGCCATTCATTACCCGACGGAAGCTTTCAACCGTCTTCTTGACGGGCACATACTTGCCTGCCAGACCGGTAAATTGCTGGGCCACCGTGAAGGGCTGTGAGAAAAAGAGCTCGATTTTACGTGCGCGTGAAACCGTCAACTTATCATCATCGCCGAGTTCTTCCATTCCAAGGATGGCAATGATGTCTTTGAGGTCTTTATAGCGCTGCAATACCCGCTTGACATCCTGGGCTATACGGTAGTGCTCATCGCCAACCACATTTGGATCAAGGATGCGGCTCGTTGAGGCCAGCGGATCAACCGCCGGGAAGATTGCACGTTCGGCAATGCTACGCTCAAGTGAAATTGTCGCGTCGAGGTGCGCAAAGACGGTTGCAGGGGCCGGATCAGTGTAGTCGTCGGCAGGCACATAGACGGCCTGCATTGAGGTGACTGAGCCGCGACGGGTTGACGTAATACGCTCTTGCAGTTCACCCATCTCGGTGCTGAGGGTTGGTTGGTAGCCCACCTGTGAAGGCATGCGCCCGAGCAGTGACGAGACCTCAGAGCCAGCCTGTACAAAGCGGAAGATATTATCTACAAAGAGCAGAATATCACGGCCCTCATCGCGGAAATACTCTGCCATCGTCAGCGCCGTCAAGCCAACGCGCAGACGCGCCCCAGGGGGCTCATTCATCTGCCCAAAGACCATCACCGTCTTGTCAAACACGGTCGAGTTCTCATCAATCCGTGCTTCTTTCATTTCGTGCATGAGGTCATTGCCTTCACGGGAGCGTTCACCCACACCGGCAAAGACCGAATAGCCAGACTGCTCTTTGGCGATATTCGCAATCAATTCCTGAATGACGACGGTCTTGCCCACCCCGGCACCACCAAAAATGGCCGTCTTGCCACCGCGGGTAAACGGAGCCATCAAATCAATAACCTTGATCCCTGTCTCGAAGACCTGGGCCTCGGTGCTCTGCTCTTCAAACGAAGGTGGAGGGCGATGGATCGGGCGACGCTCAACTGAAGCAGGGATCGGCTCACCCCCATCAATCGGATCACCGAGCACATTCATCACCCGTCCGAGGGTCGCCGGACCAACCGGCACAGCAATGGCTGCGCCTGTATTATACACTGGCACACCACGCTGCAAGCCATCAGTCGAACCCATAGCAACTGCCTTGACCAGACCATTGCCAAGCTGTTGTTGAACCTCACAGGCCAGGCTCGTTCCATCCTCAAGGGGGATCAACAGTGCGTTATAAATTTCAGGAACGTGATTCTCAAAGCGGCAAGTCACCACCACGCCAAGGATCGCAACCACAGTGCCTTGCTCGCCGGTCGCGTTGGTCATAACATTCACTCCATCTCAGTGTTGCAGTTACAGCGGCATCCACCGCGATTGCTCAGGGGCCTGCCAGCCAGTGCTGACAGCACTATCCATCGGCCAGGGCATTGGCACCCGAAGAGATCTCACTCACCTCTTTGGTAATTGCCGCCTGGCGAGCCTTATTAAAGGTTAGGGTTAATTCACGTGCGAGATCCTTGGCACTCTTCGTTGCATTGCGCATTGCCACCATGCGTGCCGAATGTTCGCTGGCAATGCTTTCGAGCACGGCCTGATAGATCTGGGTTTCGACATAACGCGGCAGCAATTCTTCGAGCAACTCTTCCTGGCTTGGCTCATAGGTGAAGTCGAGGCGTGGTGCCCCGCTTGCTTCAGGTGTTTCCACTGGAACCAGGCGTTTCAGGGCAGGGCGCTGGACAAGCGTATTGACAAACTCACTATAGACAATATGCACTTCGCTATACTCGCCTGTCTGCACGCGGGACAGCGCGGCCTGGGCCACCCCAAGCACCTGTTCGAGGGACGGAGCATCACCGAGTTTCATGGTCTCAGCGATCACCTTCTGACCGCTGCGCACAAGAAAATCGCGCCCTTTTTTGCCATATGTAAAGGTCTCGACCTGATTGCCTGTGTTATTCTGCTCAAGAATAAAGCGCCCGGCTTGGCGCTGCACATTCGAGATAAGGCTACCACACAGACCACGGTCAGGGGTCACGACAATCAACCCCACTTTCCCGCTATTAGGTTGGACTTCCAGCAACGTGCCTTTACGCCCGGTACCAACAATACGGCCGGTCAACTCAGCAATCAATTGACGCATACTCTCAGCGTAGGGACGTGTCGCGACCACATTCCGCTGCGCACGGCGCATCTTCGAAGCCGAGACCATCTCCATTGCGCGAGTGATCTGGGCAACATTCTTGACTGAGCGGATCCGCCGCTTGATTTCACGGCTACTCGCCATGGGATACTCCGAATTGCAGTTTGCTCATGGACATTGCCCTGTCAGGGGCAACGTCCATGCACAAACATCAAGCATAGTTACTCGTGGCGTTAAACTCTTTAATCGCCGACGTAAGCGCATTCTTGACCGCATCCGAGGGGAACTTGCGATCCAGACGATTATCGCGGATCAGGGTGCGCACCTCGGGATGGGCTGTCTTGAGGAAGTTCAAGAAATCGTCGCGCCACGTTGTAATAAAGGCAACGGGAATTCCCTCGAGGAAGCCATTGTTGGCTGCATACAGGATGGCGACCTGATCTTCAATGGGCAGTGGATTATACTGGGGTTGTTTGAGCAACTCCTGCATCCGCTGGCCTCGCTCGATCTGGGCGCGGGTCGTTGCATCAAGATCCGAGGCAAACTGAGCAAACGCTGCCAGATCGCGGAACTGTGCCAGTTCACCCTTGAGCTTACCGGCAACCGAGCGCATTGCCCGGGTTTGCGCTGAAGAACCGACACGGCTCACCGAGATACCAACATTCAAGGCGGGGCGCTGGCCTGCATTGAAGAGGTCGGTCTCGAGATAGATTTGTCCATCGGTAATCGAGATGACATTGGTCGGGATATAGGCCGACACGTCATTGGCCTGCGTCTCAATCACCGGCAGGGCCGTAATCGAGCCACCACCATAATCGTCATTGAGACGTGCAGCGCGTTCAAGCAAACGCGAATGGAGGTAGAAGACATCGCCGGGATAGGCTTCGCGGCCAGGGGGCCGACGGAGCAGCAACGACACCTGGCGATACGCCACCGCGTGCTTGCTCAGATCGTCATACACAATCAGGGCATCCTTGACGAGTTGCCCATCCAGCATGACCCCGTTTTCCATGACCTCTTCGGCCATTGAACAGCCAGCATAGGGTGCAATATACTGCAGCGCTGCTGACTCAGATGCGGTTGCCGACACAACAATAGTGTAATCAAGCGCACCGTACTTTTCGAGAATACCCACGACCTGAGCAACCTGGGCACGGCGCTGGCCAATTGCGACATAGATACAGACCATCCCCTGACCCTTCTGGTTCAGGATGGTATCAACAGCAACGGCCGTCTTGCCAGTCTGCCGGTCACCGATAATCAACTCACGCTGGCCGCGGCCAACTGGAATAAGGGCATCAATCGCCACGATTCCTGTTTGCACTGGCGTATCAACCGACTGGCGGGTAATCACACCAGGGGCAATGCGCTCGACCTCGCGATAGGCCTTAACCTCCACAGGGCCTTTGCCGTCCATCGGCTGGCCGAGCGGATTAACTACCCGTCCAAGCAAACTCTGGCCAACAGGCACCGAGATCACCCGTCCTGTCGACGTGACGATATCGCCCTCCTCGATGGACTGATAATCGCCGAGGATGATCGCACCAACGCTATTTTCTTCAAGGTTGAGGGCATAGGCAAAGATCGACTCGACACGTCCTGCCTTCGGCGGAAACTCGATCAACTCGGAAGCCCGCACCTGGTCAAGGCCGCTAATGCGGGCCACACCATCACCAATTGAGGTAACAGTGCCAACATTAACCTGACGCGGCTCAAATTCAACCCCGCTCGCAATGCCTTGCTTCAAGCGGGCAAGCAATTCATCAGTCATCGTGGTCATCTAGACGCTCCATCAGCAGATGAAAAGCCGGAGCCTGCGGGCGCATACACGTCCTGAAGCCGCCGGCCTTGTCGCCCCTGGATATTGGAAACTACCCTGCAAGCATATTGCGCTGCAACACGCTGAGGCGCGTACGCAGACTATTATCAAGCACCTGATCACCGACACGAATAATCAGGCCACCAATCAAGGTCGGATCGACGGCAAAACTCACCACCACGCCTGTGCCATAGCGTTCTTTCAGTTCAGCAAGAATTTTCGCTTGCTGGGCCGACGACAACTCTACGGCGCTTGTCACCACAGCATCGAGGGCCGCTTCGGGTGCCCCACTCGCAAACGCGGTGAAAGCGGCTACAATGTCATCCAACTGGCCGAGCAAGCCTTCGCGGGCGAGACCGAGCAAGAAATTACGCACCTGAGGCAGAGCCTGGGGTGGCAACGCTGCATCGATCTGTTTGGCCAACTCACCACCGGAAACTTTGGCGAGTTTGGGTGCAGCCAACTGCAACTGCTCAACGGCTGTGCCGATCAGTGCATCATAGAGGGTACTTGCGATTGCCCTGGCGTCAACTGTCGTTGCCATAATCTTCTCATTCGTGCGCGGCCTGAGGCCACACGAGCTTGTGCAATACGTTATGTCGCTACAGTCTTCACAGAACGTTCAGGCCACAGCGACAGAACGTGCGTTAGTTACGACGACCAAGGGCCGACAACGACTCAGCGATCAGCTTATCGTGCCCACTCGCCTTCAATTCTGCATCGAGAACCCGACTAGCCGTCAACGTGACCAACTCGGCAATCTGATCTTTCGCCTCACGCAACAACTGTTCACGCTCTTGAACTGCCTGGGTTCGGGCCTCATCGCGCACGCGCTCTGCCTCACGGCGGGCCTGTGCGACAATCTCGGCCTCTTGTGCCCGAGCACGTTCCTGGGCCTGAGCCACAATTGTCGCAGCCTCTTGACGGGCCTTGGCAATCTCGGCATCATAATCCCGTCTGGCGTTAGCCAGTTGCAACTTCACCTGTTCGGCGTCCTTCAAGCTCTGCTCAATTCGCTGTCGGCGCTCTGCAAGCATCGCCAGCACCCGCTGATAGAGCAGCGCGTAGAGGATGACCATCAACAGCACAAAGTTGATGATCTGATAGATCAGCTTGGGCAGATTCAATCCCAGCTCTTCCATAAAGACCCCCTACGTGACGCGATGTTACAGAACACCAAAACCGATTAGGAACGCGATAACCAGACCAAAGATGGCGAGCGCTTCAGCAAACACGATGCCAATGAACATATTGGTAACAATCGTGCCTTGTGCCTCAGGGTTCCGCCCAATCGCCTGCAGCGCACCCGAAACGAGAAAGCCAATCCCGATGCCAGGGCCAATGGCGGCCAGACCAATTGCAAGTGCCGTTGCGAGCAAGCGAGCAGCCTCTACGTCCATTGTGTGTGTACTCCTACGCTATCCTCTATACCTTGTCGTACAGTCTTGTATGGAACAGGGCCGAAAGACCCGGAACCGCTTAGTGATGGGCTCCCTCGGCGTGACTATGATCGTCGCCGTGGTGCTCGGTTGCCAGACCAATGAAGGCAATGGTCAGAACCGAGAAGATAAAGGCCTGAATGAAGCCAACGAAGACTTCAAAGATGTAAAACGGAATAGGCAGGGCAAGGGGCAACAGGAAGATCATCACAATTAGCAGTACTTCGCCCGCGAAGATATTGCCAAAAAGACGAAACATAAACGCGGGGATACGGGCAATCTCGGAAATAAATTCAAAGATGCCAACAATGAACCCAACGGCCCCACCCTTTACGTTGAAGAATTTCCCGAGGTAGCCCACACCCAGGGCGCGGAAGCCAAAGTATTCGATGGCGAAGACAGCTATGAGGGCCAGAGCCAGGGTAAGATTCAGATCAGCTGTAGGGGCACGGAACAACTCCACGATGCTCTCGCCGGGCTGACATCCGAGGTACTTGCTTTCACCCTCGGCAGCGGCAAACGGTGACGGCACAAGACCAGCATAGGGATCCTGGATATTCAAGGCCAACGAAGCGTGACTCTCGCCTGCGTGGCAAAAGCCAATCGACCCAAAACCCGGGAGCAACCCCGTCCAGTTCGAGACCAGCACCATCAAAAAGATGGTGGCGAGCAGAGGAAAGGCTGCTGGTGTCCACTTCTTGTTAATCGAACTGAAGAAGTTGAACATCATCTCGAGCACCCACTCCATAAAGTTCTGGAGACCTTTGGGCACCATCTGCATATTGCGCGTTGCCAGGAAGGCAATCACAATCAAGAAGATGTCGACCAGAAGCAAAACGAACATGGAGTTGGTGAAATTGGGGATACCGAAGATTTCTTCAGCCTTGACCGAGATGGCAGGCTGACCCATGGGGAAAAGTAACCGTGCGGCAATTCCGGCAATGATCGCGCCAACCACGATCAGGATGTTGCGATTACGTGACGACAACGCACTACCTCCTCGACACTGCCAAACCGCACCCTGGCGGCCAACCTGACTCTGTCACGCGTTATGGTTAGAACGCTTAAGCCAGCCGCCTTGACAGTTGCACCGGCTATTCGTTCCGTCCTTCACAAACAAGAATAACACAGGACGGTAAAAAGCACAAGTTGCAACGTGGCTAACGAGACAGGGCTTTTAGGGTGCCAAGGGCGAGTATACCACACCCTTTTTCGTGCGGCAAATGAGGCGAGAATTTGTTTCAGGTGGGGGTGGACGGCATCGCCGTCCACCCCCACCTGAAACGTGGGATGCTGAACTCGTACCCTACGGTGTGTGGAGGAAGTGGCGGTAATCAACCATCAGGCAGCGGCTTTGTACGACCTGAATGCCGGCGCGAGCGAGTTGTTCCGCAACTTCATGGTTGTAAATGCCTGATTGGAACCAGACAGCCTGCGGACGAGCGGCCAGCATATCATCAAGATGAGCTGGCAGGTCTTGCGAACGACGAAAGACGTCAACCAGATCGAGCGGGCCAGGGATGGCGGCAAGCGTTGGATAGACCTGGCGGCCCAGGATGGTCGGAACATCCTGATCCAGCACTGGGACAGGGACAATCTCGAGGCCCATCTCGACCAGAGCCGCCGGGACATAATGGGCTGGTTTATGTGCCATACGTTCGGGACGAATACCAAGCACCGCTACGCGACGCAACTGACTCAATAACTGCCTGATTGCATCGGACGTATGCAGCAAATTAGCTTGCCAGTTCTCCATTGGCCTTACCTTTTCTGGTCAACGGACGCGTTAGGCCTCGCTCTCAGGTGATCCAAGGATTTTGTTGGTGAGATACGTTGCGAGCCATGCCGCAGCCAGGCCCAGGGCAAGATTAATGAGGCCATGTACCATTCTTCGTCGTAAATCCTGATCCATCGTTTAGTCCCTCCGTCGCATAAGGATGGTGATGAAGTAGAGAAGTTGCGCAATTGCTTGAGCTGCTGCAGCAACATAGGTCAGGGCCGCTGCCTGCAAGACCGCATTGACACCTGCAGCTTCGCTCGTTGAGACAAGACCACTTCGCTCGAGCATAACTTTGGCACGTGAGCTGGCATTGAACTCGACGGGCAACGTCACCAGCGTAAAGGCGACTGCCGCTGAGAAGAGGACAACCCCAGCAATAGCGATATTATAGCCAAGCTCCCCCTGCCCAACCAGGGAGGCTAGCAACAGACCAACAAAAAAGAGAATCGTCCCGAGGTTCGAGCCAAGATTGGCAATGCCAACAATGCTGGCACGGGCACGCAACCAGAAATAGCCCTCTTTGTCTTGCGCGGCATGCCCAAGTTCGTGGGCCACGATCGCCATGGCTGCCACCGAAGGCTGAATGGAACCCTCCGAGAGACGGATAACTTTGTCGCGTGGATCGTAATGATCAGTCAACATGCCATCGATGCGTTCGACCTTGACATGTTGCAGGCCTTCATTTTCCATCAAGGTACGGGCAACGTCGAACCCATTCAGACTGCGCGCACCACGCACCTGTGACCATTTGTTGTAAGCAGACTTGACCCGGAACTGTGCCCACATTGCGAACAACATCGCAGGGAGCGCAAAGAGAAAGTAAAGTGGATCAAAAACAAACATTTTTTACTCCGTCGAGATACTTCATACTCAGGCTGACGATGCAGGCGGGGTACGGTTGGCCGCTGCCCGTCGTTGTTTGATTGTCCGTGCAACCAGCACGACCGTCACGATTGTCGCCCCGATGGCAACACCAATCAAGAGACCGCGTAGGAGCGGTTGTTCATCTTCGGCAGGAATGAGGCGAACAATATCACGCTTCAGGCTCGGCTTCGTGATCGTTTCACTACTCATGAGGCGGTATACCTTACGTCAATGCAGAAGCGATAGATTATGAACGAGCATATTGTAGCATGAGGGGCACTGCTACGCCATAGCAACCTTGCCGCTTTTGCAGCGAGACGTGCTCTGTGCTACACTACATATATCCAGGTGGCCGTCAAAGAAGACGTTGTGTGTCAACTCTGTTTCGCATGAGTGCCAACCGGCGCACACTTTTCAATGCACCCCGTGCCACACGGTTACGGGGTTTTTTGCTGCCTAGGTATTGTGCGTAGGCGCAGATTGAGGAGAGCCTGATGACTGTATCGATTGCTGATCTTGTCCCTGGTGCCTCCGAGTCGGGAGGGGATCTATCGGCAGCGACATTGCGCGAGATGTTTCGGTTTATGTTGCTGGCACGGGTGCTCGATGAGCGGATGTGGTTGCTGAACCGGGCTGGCAAAGCCCCCTTTGTTATTTCGTGCCAGGGTCATGAGGCCGCACAGGTTGGTGCGGCCTTTGCGCTGACCCGTGGCAAGGATTTTACATTGCCCTATTACCGTGGGCTCGCAACCGTGCTGGTGATGGGGATGACCCCAACCGAAGTGATGCTTGGACTCTTTGCCCGGGCCACTGACCCCAGTTCAGGTGGGCGACAGATGCCAGCCCACTATTCGCATCGCCGTCTCAAGATTATTACCCAGTCGTCACCGGTGGGAACCCAGATTGCCCACGCAGCTGGTGTTGGCCTTGCGGAACGCATCAGAGGTGGCGATGCCGTGGTCTGGACAAGCTTTGGTGAAGGGACAGCCAGTCAGGGTGATTTTCACGAGGGCATTAATTTGGCTGCGGTGCAACAGTTACCGGTCATTTTCCAGTGTGAAAATAATGAGTACGCGATCAGTGTTCCTCAGAAGCAGCAGATGGCCGTGACGAGTGTGGCTGACCGTGGGCCAGCCTATGGCATTCCTGGCATCAGTGTTGATGGCACTGATGTGCTCTCGGTCTATGAGGTGACCCGTCGTGCGGTTGAACGAGCCAGGCGTGGCGATGGATCTACCTTGATTGAGGCGCGGGTCGTTCGTCTCACTGCTCATAGTTCTGATGATAATGATCGTGCCTATCGCTCACAGCGTGAACTGAAGAGTATGCGCCTCAGCGATCCTCTGGCCCGTTTTGTGGCCTATCTGCACGACCAGGATATGCTAAGTGAGGCCGAAGAACGCGATCTGCGTGCTGAAGTCGCCGCTGAAGTTGATGCGGCAACCGAAGCGGCCGAACAGGCTCCTATGCCCGATCCTGAGACGCTCTATAACTATGTTTATGCACTGTGAGAAACAATTATGCCAGAAATAAACCTGCTGGAGGCTATCCGTCAGGGCCTCGATGAGATGATGGCTCAGGACGAGCGTATTTTTATTTTTGGGGAGGATGTCGGACGCCGTGGGGGGGTCTTTCGCGTGACCGAGGGCTTGATTGACAAATATGGGTCTTTGCGGGTGCTTGACTCGCCCCTTGCCGAGAGTGTGATTGTCGGAGCCTGCATTGGGGCCGCGATGAATGATACGCGCCCAATTGCTGAGATTCAGTTTGCCGATTTCATTGCCCCCGCTTTTAATCAGATTGTCCAGGAGGCTGCCCGCATCCATTATCGTTCGAATGGTGACTGGTCGGTACCGATGGTGATTCGTGCCCCCTATGGCGGCGGGATTCACGGCGCACTCTACCATAGTCAGAGTATCGAGGCTTTTTTTGCGCACGTGCCCGGGCTCAAGGTGGTTGCGCCTGCGACTCCTTATGATGCCAAGGGTCTGTTGAAGAGTGCGATTGAAGATAATAACCCCGTGCTCTTTCTTGAACATAAAAAGACCTACCGCTTGATCAAAGGGCAGGTTCCCGAGCATGATTATCGCGTACCGATCGGGCCTGCGGAGATCAAACGCCCTGGCGAGGATCTCTCTGTTTTTGCCTACGGCTTGATGATCCATTATTGTCTTGAGGCAGCGCAGAGTCTTGCTGCCAGTGGGGTGAGTGTTGAAGTCGTTGATTTGCGTACGCTGCGGCCGCTAGATGTACCGACGATCCTGGCGAGTAGCCGACGGACTGGCAAGGTGTTGATTGTCCACGAGGATAACCTGACCGGAGGTTTCGGGGGTGAAATCGCGGCCCTGATCGCCGAGCATGCCTTCGAGCATCTGGATGCCCCGATTGTACGGCTTGGTGGGCCTGATGTGCCTGCGATGCCATTTGCGCGGTCGCTCGAAGATGCCTTTATGCCGAATCCCCAGAAGATTGCCGAGGCAATGCGCCGCCTCGCGGCCTATTAGTGTACAGATGGAACGCAACAACCTATGACTACCGAGCTTACGATGCCCCAACTGGGCGAGAGTGTTACTGAGGGAACCATCGGGCGTTGGTTGAAACAACCGGGCGAGCCCGTTGCGAAATATGAGCCTCTCCTTGAGGTGATTACCGATAAAGTTGATAGTGAGGTACCGGCACCTGTTGCTGGGACATTGCTAGAGATTCTGGTGCCAGAGGGTGAAACCGTCCGGGTAGGGACGGTCATTGCCCGATTGGGTAGCCGGGCTGATGCGGTAGCGATAGCGCCAGCCCCAGCGCCACCAGCGCCCACCGAGGCTGGGGCGATGCCTCGTACCGAGGTTATGGCTGCTCGGTCAGCAATGACGACACCCTCTTCACCGGCACATAATACGTTTCTTTCGCCGGTTGTTGCTCGCCTGATAGCTGAACATGGGCTTGATCCGGCGGGTATTCCTGGAACAGGTCAGGGAGGCCGGATTACCAAGCAAGATGTTCTGCGCTTTGTTGCGTCGCGTGACGGTGCGACCACGAACGCTCCAGCCCAACCGGCGACAGCTGTCTCGGCCCCGGTGCCACCGATGGTGCCCCCGGTTGCGCAGGCAGTGCCAGCAATGTCGGTATCGCACGCACGTCCGGTGGAACGGCTTGCCTTGCCAGAAGACGCTGAATTGGTACCGCTTTCGCCGATGCGTCGCAGGATCGCCGAACACATGGAGCGCTCGGTGCGCATCTCGCCCCATGTAACCACCGTGATGGAAGTTGACCTGAGCAGCGTTATGGCGCACCGTGAGGCGCACCGGGCGAGCTTTGAGCAACAGGGCGTACGCCTGACGGTGACACCGTATGTCGTCCAGGCGGTAGCGACGGCGCTGGGCCAAACACCAGTCTTTAATGGCAGTTTCACCGCCGAAGGCATTCTGATGCATCGGCGCATCCACATTGGGGTGGCCGTTGCGCTCGATGAAGGCCTGCTGGTACCGGTGGTTCGCGATGCCGACGAAAAGAACCTGCTTGGTCTGGCGCGGGTGGTAGGTGATCTGGCAAGTCGCGCACGCACACGGCGGCTCCAACCAGACGAGACGCAGGGCGGCACCTTTACCATCACCAATCATGGGGTTGGAGGCAGCCTCTTTGCCACCCCGATCATCAATCAGCCCCAGGCTGCGATTCTTGGCGTTGGGGCGATCGTCAAACGACCGATCGTCATCACCCAGCAGGGGGTAGATGCGATTGCGATCAAGCCGATGGCGTATCTCTCACTCACCTTTGATCACCGCATTGCTGACGGGGCGACGGCAGATGCGTTTTTGCTAGCTATCAAGCGTGCGCTTGAAGCTGTGTAGGTGGGGGATGCCGCTAGGGTGGGTAGGGCAAACGCCCTACCCACCCTATGCGGTATAGCTCCAGAGGCCTACCGGAGAGTCGCATACCATTCGTTTTGCAACTCCTGAAACGACTTGCCATAGATCTCGGCATAATTGGCTGAGCCTGCGGCACGCCCACGACCATTGGCATAGAGCGTATTGAACTTATCCCAGCCATAGGTACGGGTCAGATAATCAACAAAGCCGACCCACATATCGTAGGCAACATTCTGATTGCGGCGATCCATGGTCGCAAGACTGCTCGTATAGCCAGCCTGATAGTGATTTTGGGCGAGCTCTTGAAATGATACGGCGCCTGACAGGCTCAACCAGTATTCGCCAGCGATCCAACTCGCGAGGCCCTCGAGTAAAACCAGATCGGAACGGGACTGCGCGTCTTTGCCATAAGCTTCGGCCTGAAGTGCATGCGCAAACTCGTGCGCCAGGATGACGAGCGCATTATGCATGTCTTCGTCGGCACGGTAATAAATACGAACATTCGTATTGCCGTGGGTGTACGCAATGCCACGTGTCCCTTGACCAGGCGCGAGGCTTGTATGGTAGACACCAGCTGAAATGCGCTCATTCAGGGTTACCGCAAAACGGCGTTGCATGTACGAGAGGGCGTGGTCGGACTTGAGGGCAAGTTCAATGACCTGTTCAGGAGCAAAGGTTCCCCGCCCCACATAAAAATCGACTCGGCGACTAGCATAGACAAACTCACCGGGGAGCGCAGGCCCGCGTCCGGGGAGGAAACTCGTGGGGGCAACCTTGATTGCCGTCGTTTCATTAAAATCGCGGCGTGCAAGGGTTGCGGTTGGATGCAACGGGATTGGTGTTACCGTCGCAGTTGGCAAAACGGCCACTGCTGAAGGCGTCAGTTGCTGAGGGGCGACAACAACAGCAGCAGAGTACATCGAAGGTGAAGGCTCAGGCACACCAGCTCCTAACAGCACAAAAAGGGTGAGCAAGCCGACAACCGATGCAAGCGCTGTCATTGCGCGTTGAATAGGCGACAAGATAGTTTACTCCTCCAGCACTAACAGGGTGCCGGAAAAAGGTTACGACGCAGATGAAGTTGGGGTAACATGTACCATGAAGAAGAAGCGCTGTCAACCAGCGCAAACGACCTGAGACTTTCCACGACCGCATCAACGTGCTATAATGGCACAGGATAGCGTCTCGCAGCGGCGCGTGCTGTTGTGCCTTGTGGTACAGCTAGTGCTCGTGCAGTGTAGCTTTGAGTACGGAGAGATGTCAGCGTGAAGGTTACCACCGAAAAATTACCCAAGAGCCGGATGTCTTTGCAGATTGAGCTTGATGCAGCACGCTTCGAGCGCGGGCTTGACCAGGCTGCTCGTCGTTTTTCTCAGAAGTATCAGATTCATGGTTTTCGCCGAGGCAAAGCACCGCGTGTCATCATTGAGCGTACCTTTGGGCGCGAAGCACTGATTCAAGATGCTCAGAATGATCTGATCTCAAAAGCCTTTCAGGATGCAATCATCCAAGAAGAGATCGAACCAATTGGCCCTGCCGAACTTGATGTCATTACCTCGGTTGATCCCTTTGTTTTCACCATTACGGTGCCCTTGCCCCCCACCGTCAAGGTTGGTGATTACCAGACGATCCAGGTACCGTTCGAGCCTGATGAAATCACTGACGAACAGCTTGAAGGCATGATGGAGGCAATGCGTGATCGTCATGTGGTGCTCAAGGAACTGGACGAGCCACGGCCAACCCAGGAGGGTGATAGCCTCAAAGTCCACCTTGAGACCTTTGTCAATGGTGAAACACTTGATGAGCGCGAAGAAGGCGAGGAGCGCCCTGAACATACCCTCGATCTAGTCAAAGGTCGTCTGCTAGACGAACTTTACACTGCACTCATCGGGGTCAACGTTGGTGATAACGTTGACGTTGTTTCGCAGATGGCTGAGGATCATGAAGATGAGCGTGTGCGTGGCAAGGAAGTCACGTTCAAAGTTGAAGTACTGGGCATGCAAGAGCGGGTCTTGCCGCCGTGGGAAGAGTTGCCCCAGTTGCAAGAATTTGAGGGAACCCTCGAAGAACTCCGCACCAAGACACGCAATGATCTTGAAACAACGGCGCGTCATGTTGCCGAGCGCAAAGTGCTTGATACGTTCATCGATCATGTGCTCGAGATAACCGAGTTTGATATCCCTGACGTCATGATCGAGAACATGGCGGATGATATGCTGAAAGATCAGGGCCGCGAATTTGCTCGCTACGGCATTACGCTCGAGCAGATGCTCCAGTTTCGTGGTGAAACCAGAGAGCAGGCGATTGCGGCCCTCTTGCCCGAGGCCGAGAAGCGCACGAGAGTGACGCTCGCTTTGGCCGAGGTCGTGGAACGTGAAGAATTGAATGTCGCGGAAGAAGAGATCGAGGCCGAGATTATCCGTGCGGTCGCTGATTACAGTGAAGAGCAGCGCGCTCAGGTCATGCATGCCTTTCAGGGTGAGATGCGTGGCATGATTTTCAATGCGTTGATTGACCGTAAATTGCGTGAGCGGGTACTCAAGCTTGCGGCCGGGATTGAACCTAGCGTGGCAGAAGAACCAGTCGATGAGGCAGGGTCTGCGGTAGAAGCGCTTGAGGGTGAGGCTCAGGACGCTGAGGCAACCAGCGTGAGCGAAACAGCACCGGTGACACGTGATGAGCCTGTGACAAGTGAGGAACGAACCCTATGAAATGGCTTTCGCCCAAGAGCATGGAATGGTCATCACAAGGCCCCGAAGCTCTGATTCCAATGGTTGTTGAGAGTACGAGTCGTGGTGAGCGGGCCTTTGATATTTATTCACGGCTGCTCAAGGAACGGATCATCATCCTTGGGACGCCGGTTGAAGATCAGATTGCTAATCTGATCGTCGCCCAGTTGCTCTTTCTTGAAAGTGAAGATCCCGATCGCGATATCTGGCTTTATATCAATAGCCCAGGCGGTTCGGTTACCGCCGGGTTGGGGATCTATGATACGATGCGCCACATTCGCCCGGATGTTGCCACCGTCTGTGTAGGGATGGCAGGAAGTATGGCCACACCGATCCTTGCGGGTGGGGCGCGCGGCAAACGCTATAGTCTGCCGCACTCGACGATCCATATGCATCCTGCTGGTGGTGGGGCGCGGGGCTATGCGCCTGATGTCGAGATTATGGCGCGTGAGCTGCTGCGCATGCAGCAGGTGGTGCGAGAATTGCTTTCAAAGGATACGGGTCAGACAGTTGAGCGCATTGCCAAAGATTTTGACCGTGATCTCTTTATGACGCCTGAACAGGCCAAAGAGTACGGCATTATTGATGAAATTCTGAGTCGCGAAGATTTGACTGACAAGAAGTGACATGACCGGGTGAGGTCGATCAACGGGCCTGAAAGGGGTAGATCAGGGCTTGCCATGGCACTCGGGGTTCGATGATCGACCTTGACCTGGGGATTAGCGGAGAAATTCATGTCCCGTTCTCGTAATAATAGTGGTAGTAACAATCGTGGAGCGTATGTCTGCTCGTTTTGTGGTCGGGGTCAGGACGAGGTGCAACGCCTGATTGCCGGGCCAGGTACGGTCTTTATCTGTGATGAGTGTGTGGCGCTCTGTAGCGCGATCATTGCCGAAGAGACCGAGCAGCAGATGGCGGCCCCGCGGCGCAATACACCGCCCGGTCCGGCACGCTTGCCTGCCCCGCGCAAGTTGCGTGAGAAACTTGACCAGTATGTGATTGGGCAGGATCGAGCGAAGATCGTGCTTTCAGTTGCCGTCTACAACCACTACAAGCGAGTTCGCGCCGGGGCAAAAATTGATGATGTTGAGATTAGCAAGAGCAACATCCTCTTGCTTGGGCCAACGGGCAGTGGCAAGACCTTGCTTGCACAGACGCTGGCTCGTATTCTTGATGTCCCCTTTGCGATCGCCGACGCAACAGCACTGACAGAGGCCGGGTATGTTGGCGAGGATGTGGAAAATATCCTCTTGCGTCTGATCCAGGCTGCCGATGGTGATGTTGAGCGTGCGCAGACCGGCATCATCTATCTTGATGAGATTGATAAGATTGCCCGTAAGGCTGATAATCCTTCGATTACGCGCGACGTCTCGGGAGAAGGGGTGCAGCAGGCTCTTTTGAAGATTCTTGAGGGCGGCGTGGCGCATGTACCACCTTTGCCAGGGCGTAAACATCCACAGCAAGAGTATATTTCGTTTGACACGACGAACGTGCTCTTTATCTGTGGTGGTGCCTTCGAAGGCATCGAAACGGTGGTGACACAGCGCTTGCGGGGTCGGCAAATGATCGGGTTTGGCGGCCAGGCGACAGAGCATACAGTCGATGATCACGCGGCCCTGGTGGCGCAGATCAGTCCTGATGATCTGATGCACTACGGCTTCATCCCTGAATTCATTGGGCGTCTGCCGGTGGTTGTGGCCCTTGAGCCGCTGTCACATAGCGCGATGTCACGGATTCTGACCGAACCGCGCAATGCTGTGATCAAGCAGTATCAGAAGTTGCTGGCGCTTGATCATTGTGAGTTAGAATTCACTGCGGATGGGATCGAGGCAATTGTTGAGCGGGCCATGCAGGCTCGTACCGGGGCGCGTGCCTTGCGGAGCATTGTCGAAGAAGTGCTGCTTGATGTAATGTATGAGGTGCCGGCTCAGGAACATATTGGACGATGCATTATCAATGCCGAAGTTGTTTACGGGCGCGGCTTGCCGATCTTGATGCCCCGCACCGAACGCAGTGAGTACCGGCGGCGTCTTGATGAAGCCGTCTGATCAGGTTCTATACGGATGCCTTTCCTTCGTACAAATGACCGGGCCGTTGAAGATCCACGCCCCCCCCGGCGTATTTTGATCGCCGATGATGACCCGTCCATCGCCCATTTGATCAAAGTCACCCTCAGTGATCCGCGCTATGAACTGACGGCGGTTAGTAATGGGCTTGACGCGGTCGAGGCGTTTCGTAAGCAACCGTTTGATGTGGTCATTCTTGACGTGATGATGCCTTTTGCTGATGGCTTTGAAGTGTGTCGGCACATCCGGGCTGAAAGCGACGTCCCTATTGTGATCCTGACGAGCCGAGATGGGACTGATGATGTCATTCAAGGCTTTGAACTCGGGGCTGACGATTATATTCGCAAACCATTCAAGACGGTGGAGTTGATTGCCCGTGTCGAGTCGATCCTGCGTCGGGTCGAGGGCTATAAGTCGCGACGAGCCCCACCCACACTGCGGATCGGACCGCTCTTTATTGATGGTCCACGCCATTACGTGACCGTCCGCGAGCAGAGTGTCAATCTGACGCCAATGGAGTTTGAATTGCTCTATTTTCTGGCGGCGAATCCCGGTCAGGTCTTTGACCGTGAGACACTGTTTCGTGAGGTATGGGGCTACGAGTATGCGGGCGAGACGAATCTGGTAGATGTCTGTATACGACGCCTGCGCGAGAAGGTGGAGGAAGTGCCCTCACGCCCGGTGTTGATCGTGACGGTTCGAGGTGTAGGGTATAAACTCACTGAAGCGTAGAGGTGCCTTGCTATGGGCGATCAGGTCTTTGTTTCCACCCATCCGCTTGTTCAACATAAACTGGCCTTGCTCAGGAGCAATCTGACTGAACCGAAGAAATTCCGTGAACTAGTGCGCGAGATTGCCCAGTTGATCTTTTATGAAGCGACGGAAGATCTCAGTCTTGCCCCGCTGACGGTGCAGACGCCGTTGGCCCCGTGTGAAGGCTTTGAAGTCGCTGATCGCATCGGAGTCATTCCGATTCTGCGGGCAGGCCTGGGAATGTCTGAGGCCATTATTGATATTTTGCCGACCGTGCATGTGTGGCATCTGGGTCTCTACCGTGATCACGAGACGCTTCAGCCGGTCACGTATTATAATAAACTACCTTCAGAACCGAATATTGATCTGTCGTTGATCGTTGATCCAATGCTAGCAACGGGTGGTTCAGCCGTGGCTGCAGTAGATATTCTCAAGCAGTGGGGGGCACGGCGGATCAAATTCCTCGGGTTGATTGCTTCCCCCGAGGGTGTGCAGGCATTGACGGCTGCGCATCCCGATGTTGATATTCATCTGGCCGCGATTGACCGTTTTCTCAATGAGCGCGGCTACATTGTGCCAGGCCTGGGTGATGCTGGCGATCGTCAGTTTGGGACGGGTTGATCGGGCAACGTCATATGGTAACCCTTGCCTTGGCGCTCACCTTTGGGGTTGCTCTGGTGCTCACCGCCTTGCTCACGCCACCGCTGATCCGGTTGAGCAAGCGCGAGGGATGGGTAGCGCAGCCAGGGCCGCGCCATGTGCATCGGATCGCGACGCCAACAGTCGGTGGCCTAGCGATGATTGCTGGTTTTGCCATCGCCTTGCTCGCGAGTTTTGCCTTTGAGCAGCTTGATCCTGTGTTACAACGCACCTCAGCCGAACGCATACGGCTAGGGCTTTTGCTTGCGGGATTGAGCGTTGTGGCGTGTGTCAGCCTCATTGACGACCTGCGCAATTTGCCTGCCGGACGGCGCCTCGTGCTGCATATCGTGGCGGCTTTGATCGCGGTTGGCCCCTACCTCTGGGATCAGACGCTCTATCCTGATGCGATGGGGCAAGCCACCGAGGCACGGGGCATTATTCTGACGGCCTTTAATTTCCCCTTTCTCCAACAGATTCATCTGCATAACCTGAGTCCGTGGCTTGCTATTGGGGCCACGGTCTTCTGGATTGTCGGGATGCAGAACATGGTCAACTGGACGGATGGATTGGATGGATTGGCGGGGGGCATCACGCTGATTGCCGGGGTTATTCTCGCCTTGCACACCCTAAGTCTTGAGCCGCCACAATACACGGTTGCGTTTCTGCCGCTTGCTCTGGCGGGGGCATGTGCGGGCTTTTTACCCTTTAACCTGCACCCGGCACGCACGTTTATGGGTGATGTAGGCGCGATGTCGCTGGGGTACATTCTGGGGGTCAGTGCTATCATTGGTGGGGCCAAACTAGCCACCGCGTTACTCGTGATGGGGCTGCCCTTGATTGACATGGCCTGGCTGATTTTGAGTCGCACGGTGCGGGGCGACTCGGCTGCACGTGCGGGACGCGATCACCTGCACCATCGCCTGCTTGATCTGGGCCTCTCGCAGCGTCAGGTCGTCATGATCTATTACACGCTCAGCACCGTTTTTGGAGTTATTGCCCTGCTTGCCATCCCCGCGAGTGCAAAACTGGTGGCACTGCTCTGTCTCGGCCTGATTGTCCTGGGCATGATGCACTATGCGATTCGGCGGAGCGCGGTAGAGGCCTAGCTTAGAGATACTCGCGCTGATTGACCCGTCGTTTCCACTCCTCCTTGATCTCCACGGGTTGTTGTTCAGCGATGAGAAAATCGAGCAGCAGGCGTGAAAAAGTTGTCGTTTGCTCAAGGAAGGGGAAGTGGTTGGCTTTCGGCAGAATCAGTAACTGCACCGGTCGATCATGGAGTTGATTGAGAAACATGATATGGTCAAGATTGATAATCTTATCTTGGGCACCATAGACAGCCAGGAGGGGGCGCTCAAGCACATTGACGGTTGAGCGGAGATCGGTATCAAAGAGGGATTCTTGCACACTGGCGAGCACTGTTTCACTGAGGCCCTCGGTATCTTCGAGCAGTTCGTGTTGCACCTCAGGATCAGTGATAGGGATGCTGCGGAGCAACTTCGACCAGATATTGCTTGGATTGGATTTGCCGAGGAGGCGCGAAAAAGTACCTGGTTTGACCAGATCGGCGAGGGTATGGCCTTGCATCGGGGTCGAGACCGTCATCAGGCGTAAAAAACGATCGGGTTGCTCGCGTGCAGCGCGTATTGCCACCATGCCACCGAGTCCGTGACCGACCAGATTCGCTTTGGCAATGCCCATCTGATCCATAAACTGGCCGAGCATATGGACATAATCGGTAATCGTGAAATGACTACCGTGCCGATCGCTCTCACCGAAGCCCCAGAAATCGAGGGCATAGGCACGGTAGCGCTCGGAGACAAGATCCATCGTTGAGACCCAGTAACGCCACGAGCCGAGCCAGCTATGGAGGAAAATAATTGGCTGGCCGCGTCCTACGACCTCGTAGTGAACCAGACGATTGTCAAGATGAATGGCACTCACGTGGCGTCCTCGTCAGTCTGCTCAGCTTCAGGCTGTTCAAGGGGCAGAATAAAACTAAAGACACTGCCGCGTCCCGGTTCGCTATAGGGTACCCACATTTCGCCCCCGTGTTGTTCCACAATCTGTTTGGCAATCGCCAGGCCGAGACCGGTGCCTCCGGTGATATCACGGAGGGGATTATCCGCACGGTAGAACGGACGGAAGAGTTTCTTGAGTTGGGCGGGGGTCATGCCGACGCCAGTATCTTCGACTTCGATCTGGAGCATACCGCCTGGATTAAGGAACGCGCGGACGTGGATACGACCACCTTCAAAGGTATACTTGACAGCATTCGAGAAGAGATTGAAGAAGACCTGGCTAATGCGGCGTTGATCGCCCATCACGAGCGGCAGATCGTCGGGCACATCAAGTGAGACCTGCATTTGCTTATGTTCGGCCTCGAGCAGTAACGACTGCACGGCCTCTTTAATCAATGATGGAATATCAATGTCACTAATCTGGAGTTTACGCTTGGAGTCGGGGCGCGAGAATTCCAGAATATCGTCAATCAGTGCTCGGAGACGATTCGTATTATTTTTGATAATCTGGAGAAACCCAATCTGGTCTTCATTCAGGCTATCCGTAGCGGTCAACAGCAGGACATCGACATAGCCTTTGACTGCCGTGAGGGGTGTCCGCAGTTCGTGGCTCACATCCGAGATAAACTGGCGTTTCGCCTGATCGGCCTCGATTTCACCGGTTACATCACGCAACACAGCGACATTGCCATAATGGTCGCCACTAGGAGCAATGACTGGGGCCAGATTAGCCGCAATAAACTGGGTCGGATCGGTGAGATCAATCGAGGTTGAATAGATCTGCTGATGCAACTCCACCTGTTTGAGGCCATTGGCGAGCGCCTGGAAGATCGCCCGTGCACGTCGTTGCACGGCCATATCATTGGTATTGAGGTGTTCGAGGATACTCAGCGGCTGACCAAGCACCATATCCGAAGCAACCTCGACAACCTGTTCAGCTGCGGGATTGAAGAGGGTAATGCGCTGGTCGGGATCGAGCACGATAATGCCCTCACTGACCGAGCTAAAGACAGCGGCGCGTTTGGAACTCTCTTCGCGTTGGGCCTCGAGGAGCAGACCATTGCGATTGGCGAGTTCATTAATATAGCCATAGAGTTGGGCATTCGAGATAGCCGCAGCGACGACGCTCGCAATCGTACCGAGGAGATTCATCTGCGAGTCGGTAAAATAGTTCACCTGGGTACTCGAGAGCACGATCACGCCAAGGGCCTGATCGCTAGTTTGCAAGGGAACCGCAGCGGCTGAGCGGGCATCATCAGCGCGTCCGAGTTCTTGTTGCCAGCGCGGATCTTGGAGGACATCAGGGATATTGACCGACTCGTGGGATTGCATCACCCAGCCGGCGAGGCCCTCACCGCCGCCCAGGCTGAGGGGGATATTCGCGGTACGGGCATCACCAAGGCCAAAGAGCACCGCACGGCAGATAAGCACCTGGGTTTCGGGATCGCGGAGCATAATTGACCCGCGTGTAACGCCAAGATTCAGCGAGATCGACTCGAGGGATTCGCGCAGAATGATCGACGTATCAAGCTGGGTTGTCAATTCAAGCGTAATGGTATGGACAGCTTCGAGGCGTTCTTTTTCCTCAGAGAGTTGCTGATTCGCGAGTTCGACCTCAGCCGTCCGTTCTTTCACGCGATGCTCAAGATCGGCGGCGAGATTCGAGATCTCTTCGAAGAGGCGGGCACTCTTGAGGGCCTGACCGGCCTGATTCGCGAGAATGCCAAGCAGGGAAATTTGTTGAGCCGACCATTCGTGCGGTTGATACAACCCAATCCAGATCACACCGAGGCGTTGATCGTGCAGCCCAATCGCTGTGCCGACGACACTCCGAATACCGAGACGCAGCGCATCGGGATTTGAATCTTCGAGTACCTGGAGATCGGCGATGGCGAGTGGTGCATTCCGTTCGAGCAGCATTTGGGTCATGCCATGGAAGCGAAAGTCGATATGGAGATCGTCACGAAGGCCAGAGGCATCAACAAGGACCTGCTGTTCGATGGTTCCGTGGGCATCGAGGCGCAGCACGGCGCACAACTCGGCATTGAGCAACCCGAGCGTACCGGACGCAATGAGGCGCTGGGTCTCATCGAGATCAAGGGAGCCTGCGAGGCTACGGGTCACACCGAGGAGCGTCTGCATCTCTTCGGCATTGTGCGTCATTTCGCTGAAGAGACGGGCATTATTGATAGCGGCTGCGGCCTGATTCGCCACGGTCATCAAGAAACGCTCATCGCCCTCGGTAAACGCACGTGGTTCATCGCTCTGCAGATTGATCACACCGAGGGGTTGATTGCCAAAGAGGATGGGCACAACCAGCAGCGATTCGACCGGATACGCAACCAGAGCGGGGTCAAATGGTTCAGGGAGCAAGCCAGCGGCAAGGATGTCATCGCGGCTCGTGAACAGGAGCGACTGATGGGACTGGACAACCCTGGCATTCACCGCATCGCGAAGCATCTGGGAGGTAGGTTGCACACGAAGGCCCTGATGATAGGCGAGGGGGCAGGTAAGCGTCGCATTAGTAACATCGTACAGAGCCACCATTGAAGTACGGACATCAAGAACCTTGCCAATACCCTCGTGGAGATGCGAAATGAGGTCGTCAAGCTGAAGGGTTGCATTGACATCAGCGCTAATCGTATTGATTGTCGAGAGCTCATGAATGTTCTGCTCGCGTTCCTGAAAGAGGCGGGCGGTCTGAAGCGCCGTTGCCGCCTGGTCGGCGAGACCTGACAGAAGCGCCTGTTCGTCCTGACTAAAATGACGTTCAGCGTTCGTCATCACACTGAGGACACCGATCGTCTGGCCCTGATAGATGACGGGCACCCCCATATAGGAGACGAGGTGATTTTCGCGCTGGTAGTTTGGATAGAGTGACGTGCCAGAGAGTTCCACATTATCAATAATGAGCGGCTTGCGGGTGGAGGCGACACGTCCAGTCATACCTTCACCGACGGGAACGCGCATACTCTGGCGCTGGTCACTAGGAATACCCGCGATAGCGATGGGTACCAGGACATCCTCACCATTGATAATCCAGAGGGCAACCGTAGCCACACCGAGGCTTCGGCTCACCAGATCCATCAGTTTATTCAGCACCTCATCGGGGCGCAAGAGGGAGGAGAGGATGCCGGCGGCATCAAGCACCGTGGAGAGGTCTTTCACCTTTTGTTCAAGGGCCTCGGCACTCGCACTTGCGGCGGCAAACGCCTGTGCGCGGCTAATCGCAGTTGAGGTTTGATTCGCAATTGTATGGCACAACTTGATCGCCTGAGGCGTAAATTCACCGATCCGGCCAACAAAATCGAGGCCAACGGCACCGATCACCTGTTCAGCGACAACAAGCGGCACGAGGGTAATCGAGCGAATATCAAGCTCACGGAAGGTCGCATGGGACAGGACAAAGAGCGGATCATGCTGCGCATCGAGGGCAACCAGAGGTTCGCGGTGTTGATCGAGCCAATCAACGGAAGGGCTATGGCGCAGCGGAATGCGGATCTGATCAAGAATGCCACTGGCCCGATGTTCAGCGACAGCATAGGCCACTCCAGCCTCGCGGTCATAGATGACCAGTCGGGCCTGATCGACGCGCGTGGCCTGCGCCATTGCATCAACCACGAGTTGATAGATCGCCTGGACATCAGTTTCGGCACTCGCCATGAACGACACCTGATTGACGAGTTGCAACTGGTCAACCTGGGCCTCGGCTTGTTCGAGCAAGCGTGCATTCTGGACACCAAGGGCCAGTTGATTGGCTACCGTTGTCAAGAAGGATTGTTCACGGGGGCCATACAACCCAGGGCTATAACTCATGACGGCAATGACACCGACGACACTGCTCTCGCCAACGAGCAACGGCACACCGAGCCATGAAGCCGAGAGGCGGTCGGTACCGAAAGTAATCGGGTTAAGGTTCGTGTCCATCTCTTCCTGGCGGAGATCGTGGAAGAGCAGGGGGTTGCGTGTTTGAATAATCCGTGCGGTCAAGCTCGTTGGGCTGGGGGAACGCCAATGATCATCGAACGTCAAGATCTCATTATCAACCTCAATCGAGAGGGTGATACGATTCTCTTCTTCATAGTAGATAAAGACAAAGAAAGAATCGAGGGACAGGAAACTCCTAAGGTGATCATAGACCTGTTCAAGCATCGTCCGGAGGTCAAGCGTCGAACTCGTCACGTGGCCAATCTGATTGATCACATCAAGCTCGGCGAGGCGGCGTTCGCGCTCATCGAAGAGACTTGCCCGTTCGATTGCAATGGCAAGCTGGTTGGCGACCGTTGAAAGGAACTGAACCTCAGGTTGGGCAAAGGCATGGGGTTGCACATCTTGCAGACAGAGCAGACCGACGGCACGGCCCTGACTGATGAGCGGGATCCCCAGCCAGGAACGAATAGACGCTGCTTCATCGGCATAATGCACGGCCTGAGCCTGATAGGCTGGTTCAGCCCAGAGATCCGCGATCAACAGTGGTTCGCCATTGCGGAGCACCAATTCAATCAGACCCGATCTTGGCACCACGGTCTTATGCATGGCATAGGCCAATTGGTTGCCTTGCATAAACAGATTGAAATAGATATCATCGGTCTCGTGGTGATAGCTTGCCACAAAGAAGAAACTTGGCACCCCAAGGAAGGAGGTAAGCTCGGTATAGACACGGTTGAGCAGGGTATCGAGATCAGTGGTTGAGGTTGCGGCCGTACCAACCTGAAAGAGGGCGGTCATCTCATCGGCGCGGGCATCGGCATCACGCAAAAGCCAGGCATTCTCGATCGCAATAGCGGCCTGGTCAGCAAAGATTGCGAGTGGTTCAACGGTACGTTCGGTTGGGCGGCGATGATCGAGCGGATCGGCGACCAGCATGACCCCGAGCAGATCGCCGTCAGTTGCATAGAGGGGCACGCAGAGGCGGTCGCTTGTTTGCCACTCGGAGGGCAGGTGCTCATCATCACCTTGCAGATACGCGAAAATATTTGTCTCAAACGCGCTCTCGATCGCACGCGCTTCTTGAGCGGGAATGAAATAGCAGCGTCCGAGACGAAAACGGGGTTCGAGGTAAAGGGTCACGAGGCGATCATCAAGCGCCAGTTGTTTCATTGAGGCAAGCACATCGCGTGGAATGCCAGCAGCGGCGAATGGCGTGAGCAGACGAGGTTGGTGAGGGTCAGTCAGACAGAAGAGCGCCTTACGATAATTGGCCGACTCGACGGCACTATACGCAACTTGTTCGAGCAAATTCTCAAGCGAACGATCAGCGCGCAGGGCCTGCCCAATTTCGAGCACATTGTTCAGGATCTCGGCTTTTGTCTCCTGGGTACGGTAGAGGTGTTCTAACTCGGCGTACCGCTGGGCATTGCCAATCCCGACAGCGGTCTGGTGGGTCAGGGCACGCAAAAACTCAACGGCATCATAATCAAACGCACGCAAACGGGGTGCAAAAAGGATCAAGACCCCGTAGACACCAGCCTGATAGAAGATAGGGGCTGCGAGGGCTGACTGCTTGTCGGCAAGGTGTTCAGGAACCCACTCATCAGCAGACAACCGATCGTTGAACTCGGGCTCACGTCGTTCGAGGGCGCGCCAGGCCGTAGTTGCGGTGAAGGGCAAAGGGGCGCCGATCAATTGATCATGGCGTGCCGTATCAAACCCAACGGCCTCAGCAATAAAATAGATCGACCGAACCTCTGGTGCGGTAATATCGAGGACATCGCGATCAATGGTGGGGGTTTGCTGGTCACCCAACCCAAGCGTATCGAGCAGCAGTGCGTGTTCAGCCGTCTCATCATCAGCGGTGTTACGGAGAGCGATCAAGCCATGGCTTGCCCTGGTCACCTTGAGGGCCTGATCGAGCACATACTGCAGGATCTCTTTTTGGTCGAGCGTGGAGGCAAGCTGACTCGAGACTCGCTGGAGTGCGCGTAACTGTTCAATACGAGCCTGGAGACTAGTGTCAGCGTGTTCATAGCGACTGGCATTGGCGATGGCCTGAGCGGCATAGCCAGCGACAATCGTGAGCAAACGGGCATCATCTTCAGTAAAAGCGCCAGGTTGCACCGCAAACAACTCACAGGTTCCAAGCAATTCTTCGCGGAGGCGCAACGGAACCCCCAGGTATGATCGCGCAGGCACCTGGTCAGCGAGTTTGACAGCACCTGAAAGATGCAGATCGCGGAGTTGGGGAGGAAGGAGCGCGAGGTCACTAATGCGCAGGGCACGCTGATGACGTGAAAGCCAGGTGGTCAACTCAGCCGCAGCGAGTGCCTCGTCGAGACCCCACTGGGCACTGATGCGTAACGCTTGCGCACGTTGATCGACAAGCGTAATCCGGGCACCGTTAAAACGAGCGAGTTCCTTGGCCCCGGCGAGGATTGCCTCGATCGTCTCTTCAAGCGAGAGTTCTGCCGCCAACTTTTGACTAATGCTTTGCAGCAACTCAAGCTCGGTGGCGCGTTGCTGGGCAGCGAGATAGAGGCGGCGATTGAGAATAGCTGTTGCAACCTGAGCGGCAAGCACCTGCGCGAGGTTGCGGTCGGTTGGCGAGACCGGGTGGCGGGGGCGCTTGAAGCCAAGGGTCATCAACCCGAGGATCTGATCCTGGCCTCGCAGCGTCAAGACGAGCGCACTCTGGCAGCCTGCGGTAGCGAGGATTGCGGCGAAATCATTATGCCCGGCGATCGCCTGGGTATCTTCGATCAGCATCGTTTCGTCGCGACCCACTTGAGCGAGGATAAACCTGGCCCCTTTGAGGGTCGTAGGAAACCGTCCATTGCGCTCGGCATGGTGGTTCGAGTCGTCGTTGTAGACACTGATGGTATGCAGGGTATCGGGCGGTGATTGTTCGACCAGATGCACGGCACAGATATCAGCTTTGAGGGTAAGGGCAATATTCTCGGTTGCGCGGGCGAGCATACCATCAAGTTGACCAGTGCCGGTAATCTGTTGACTATTTTCATAGAGGACGAAGAGTTCACGGGCACGCTGTTGTTGATGGCTCAAGAGGCGTGCATTGCGCACCAAGAGCATCACCTGGGAGGCACATACGTCGGCGGCCTGCAAGAGCCGGGGAGCAACATGAGCATGCTTCAAGAGGAAGACGAGGGTACCGACAGACTCGTCTTGATGCTTGAGCGGCACCGCCAGCGCGGGCCGGGCAAGGTCTTGTGGCGAGGCCTGGGTCGTGCGACACAGGTCAAGCGTCAGTGCGCCAACTTGCATGCCCTGAAGGGCCTGAACAATCAGATTTTCACTTGACAGGGGCAAACTCGTCGTGAGTCGCAGCTCATGCGCACCGAGGGCGAGCAAGTTGAGGCGGCCTTCATCGGCGTCAACGGTATAGATCGCGCCCGCCTCAACCTGCAGAAGGGAGGCAACACTGGTCAAAAACGTCTGAAGCAGGGTCACGAGATCGCGATCACCGACCAGTTTGAGCCTGGCGGCGGCGATTTCATAGATCTGCTCGATCTGATTTGAAGTAAGCAAGCGCTGTTGGGAGGCGATCAAGAAGGCAAGTTGCGCCGCGAGGGCGGTACGAAACGCAGGTTCGACGAGAACGCCGTAGTGTTCATAGAGGAACACTTGCCCGACCAACTCAGCATCTGCACGACACTCGAGGAGGGTCGAGGCTTCAGACGGGGCAAACTCGGCACCCCAGGCTGCGGTAGCCACGACATATCCTTGCTCACAGAGTTCAAGGCGACCGGCCGAGCAAGGAAGATAGCGAGCCAGTAACACAACGAGTCGACCGGCATAGTCGGCTGAAGGTACTGGTGTTTGAAGTTGCATGCTCTGGGCAAGCTGTGCGAGCAACTCCCAGCCTGTTGCAGAGGTCAGGGCAAGTGTGGTATCCATAGTTCAGTCGTGGTGCTCCTCCACAGCGACGTTCTGCTCATATAAACGGAGATGAAGCAGCTTTCTGAAGAGCCTGAACGGACAGCTCCTGTCTAGGCATGCCCCCGACCATAGGCAACCCAACTCTTACGGCCCTGCTCACGCGCCTGATGGGTGGCGCGCTGGCGTGTTTCGGCAGCAGTCTCGCTGAGTTCACGGATATCGTAAAACGGGCCGTCCTGACTAGTCAGGACACCGATAGCGAGCGACATCAACGGCACCTGACGCATCGTTCCGTTCTCATCAGTGACCTCCAGGAAGCCCTGTTTACGATGGCGAAAATTGTAGTGTAACCCAATTTCTTCGTCAAAACGATTTAGTAAATGTTCACAGATCAGCTTGATCCGTTCAGGGGTTGAGGTCACGACAAAATCAGGTCCGACCACCATTTGGCCGACAAACTCATCAGAGTTCCCTACGCCAACTTCGGTGACACCCTCGTTGAGGAGCAATGCGGTAAACTTGAGCACATCCTCACCCACAACCGAGCCATAACTCTGGGTAAAGGTCTCGAAGCCATTGATATGGATCTGGGCCATCGCCCAACCCTGGGTCGTCAAGAGATTGCGGAGTTGCTCATTGATCAACTCGGCGGTAGGGAGATTGGTGACGGGGTGCAACTGATTTTTGCGCCGGGCCTCATCAAGTTGGTTCTTGACAATCGTATGAACTTCTTCGATATCAAAGGGTTTGACGATATAGTACTGAGCCTGCACTTCACCGAGGCCGATCAGACGGTCGCGGCGTTCACCGCGTGCCGTCAAAAAGATGATCGGAATATGGCGTGTGCGGGGGTTGGCCCGCAACGCCCGCCCAATTTCATAGCCTTCCATATCGGGAAGATTGACATCGAGGAGGGCGAGATTGGGTGGTGTTTTGCTACAGATCTCCAGTGCATGGGAACCACGCATCGCGGTGAAGACCTCGTAACCGCGTGAGGTGAAATAGATCTTGAGCAAGTTGGAAATATCAGGCTGGTCTTCAACGACTAGAATACGTTCTTTGCTCACCGGATTGACCTCCTCGCACTGGTGGGAGAAACACCGACGCGCTGGTGCTGCTGGCTGACAGAGCCAGTCGGTTGACTGATTGAGCGGGCTGGGGCTGGCAACGACTGATGCTCATGCAAAGCGGACGCATCGTGGTGATCGCCATTAGAACGGCAGCTTCCGTTGGGATAGGCTGGTTGGATCTGTTCAAGAGATGCCCCAGGTGGTTCAGGATGGTCTGGTTGGGCTGGATCGTGGTAGACATTGGGCCAGTGATAGATAATCCGGCGTGGTTCACCGGTACCAACGTCGACATCGTCGACATCGTGCCCCCTGACCGTCTTGCTAATCAAGCCCTGATCATGATCAAAGATTATAACGGTATTCGACTCGATCATTCGTCCAGGGTAGACGACAAAGCCACTGCCGATTTTCACATTATGACCCACAGCTGAGCCCAGGACGGGGAGATGCACTTCAACAGCCTCGCCCTGATGCATTACTTTGATTGGTTCATTTTGCAGATTGAAATCGGTAAAACAATTATTGGCCCCGATAAACGTATTGCGCCCAACGACGGTCAACTGCAGGGTGGAATTCTGAGCGACCATACTATTTTCCATCAAGGTGGTCATAAAGAGACCCGCATTGAAGGGGAGGAAACAGCGATCACTGACCACACTGAGCATCACCTGACTTCCCTGCATCACATTGACATTATTGCCGATGATGCTATTGGCAATCACAACGCCTGGTCCGATATAGACATTATCCCCGATCACGGTTGGCCCGTGGATGGTTGCCGAAGGATCAATCGAGCAATTTTTACCTACTTTGACGAGGGCGTGGGAGGCGAGGAAATGGTTGCGCCACATCTCTTCAAAGGGATTGAGGCGTTGCCAGATTGCCGCTGCCGAGAAGCCGGCCTTATCAACAAAGATACGCCAGTCTTCGCGTTTCCAGTGCAGCACATCTTTGAGGCGAGCGCGGCTCATTTTGACATCTTGCGCTGCCGCATCGGTGAAGACACCCATCAAGATATTGGCGATAAAGACATGCACCCAGCTTTCAAGGGAAAGAAAAGCGCGCAACGGAATCTGATAGGTGAGATCGCCCTTATGCGCCATATAACTTGGGATATGATAATAGCCCATCTCGTGGCTCTGGGTTTCGATAATAAGCGGGATAGGTTCTTGAACGGGGCCGTGAGGGAAATAGTAGAGTTCGGCAAGATAGACATCGGCGCACACTTCGCGACCTTCATCGAGGCAGGGTTGCGCGGTGCGCGCAACAAAACCACGGGTCAACTGCAACGCATGGCGTTCGATAGTGGGGTCACCCCGTACGCCGGTGGCAGGATTGCTGGCACGAAACGCGATCTGGCAGGCACGCCCCGAAGTGCGCGCGGCACTGATGAACGCCTCGATAAGGTTGCCATTAAAATAGAGATTATCACGATAAACTAATAACTCATCTGAGTTGCTGTTTTGTTGAGTGAAAAGATCTTCAATTGAATTTATTTCAAGACTGCCTTTGCAATGATGTTTGAGCAGATCGCGTTGGAGCAACCAAAGAGGCTTATTCAGAATACGTAATTCGCGTGCGGGTTCAGCAAACGGAGCGATCGGTTGATGATCGCGGATGATGATGCGCTCCATCGAGATCCCCTTTCTTGCACGGCAACATGAGAGATGGTGACTACCCACCTTGACGGCATACATCCCCTACGAAGTACTATAGGATGTAGCGACCGGGATCACAAGTAGGCGAGGTTACAGTCGCATTACGAGAACCATGCGTGGTTTCGCAGTAGGGGTGAGTATTGGTATTGTACACGATGGCTTACCGTATCGTCAATTAATTATGTTAACCTTGGTTGATCAGTGACGCGTGATGTCTGGCAAGGTATGTTCCCGTGGGTGAGGTGGTGACCTGCATCACTGTTTCAGGGGGGCCAGCGGCGACGAGTTGCCCACCGCCGCTGCCGCCCTCGGGTCCTAGGTCAAGCACCCAGTCGGCGTGCAGGATGACATCGAGGTTATGCTCGATGACCATGACGGTATTGCCTGCATCAACGAGGCGATGCAGGATGCTCAAGAGGCGTTCGATATCGGCAATGTGCAGGCCGCTGGTTGGCTCATCAAGGATATAGAGGGTGCGTCCAGTGGCGCGACGGGCCAGTTCGGTTGCCAGTTTGATCCGTTGTGCTTCGCCGCCCGAGAGAGTATTGGCCGGTTGGCCGAGGCGGATATAGCCGACGCCAACATCAAGCAGCGTTTGCAGCCGTTCGGCAATCGCGGGGACGCGGGCAAAAAACTCGGCACCCTCGGCGACGGTCATGGCGAGCACATCGGCAATGGTCTGGTCGCGATAGCGTATATCGAGGGTTTCACGGTTGTAGCGGGCGCCACCACAGCGGTCGCAGGGCACAAAGAGATCGGGAAGGAACTGCATTTCGACGCGGATCAGACCCTCGCCACTACAGGCTTCACAGCGGCCACCCCGGGCATTGAAGCTAAAGCGTGAGGCATCGTACCCGCGGGCGCGGGCCTCGGTGGTGGCGGCAAAGAGGTTGCGCATTGGGTCAAAGACGCGACTGTAGGTGGCTGGATTTGAGCGTGGCGTGCGCCCGATGGGGTGCTGATCAATCGCGACAACTTTGTCAATAGCTGCGAGCCCTTCGAGGCTCGTATGGAGCCCGACGCGACCCTGGGCGCCATGCAATTCTTGGGCGAGGCGAGGATAGAGCGTATCCATGACGAGGCTGCTTTTGCCACTGCCTGACACACCGGTGACGACCACGAGGCATCCGAGCGGAACCGTCACGTCGAGATCGTGTAGATTGTTTTCACGGCAGCCACGGATGGTCAGGAAGCGACCGTTGCCGGGGCGTCGCTGCGTTGGGCGTGGGACTTGGCGCTTGCCACTGAGGTACTGCCCGGTGAGTGAGCGCGGCTCGGCGAGCACGGTTTCGAGGGTGCCACTGACGATCAATTCGCCGCCTTGTGGGCCAGCACCGGGCCCAATATCAACAATCCAATCGGCGGCGCGGATCGTCGCCTCATCGTGTTCAACGACCAGCACACTATTGCCGAGGTCGCGGAGGCGGATGAGCGTCCGCAACAGACGCTCGTGGTCACGGGGATGGAGACCGGTGCTTGGTTCGTCAAGCACATAGATCACCCCCGAGAGCCCCGCGCCAACCTGGGTTGCCAGACGGATGCGTTGACTCTCGCCGCCGCTGAGGGTCGTGGCCGCCCGGTCGAGGGTGAGGTAGCCAAGACCAACATCGACAAGGAAGGCAAGGCGTTCGACGACGTCTTTGAGTAGCGGGGCGGCGATCAAGCGTTGGCGGGTGGTGAGGGTTGTGGGTGCCGTGCCTGCTTCTGTGGGGGCAGGGTCGGCGTCGGTTGAGGGATGGTCTGCTGGTGACGTGGGCGGTTTTTCCTCCACCAGCATCAAGATCCTCTGGGTCCAGGCCAACGCCTCGGTGATCGGCATCCGATTGATGTTGGGCAAGGTTTGGTCGGCAAAAGTGACGGCCCGCACTTCAGCCCGCAGGCGATCGCCGTGGCACGAAGGGCAGATCTGGAAAGCCCCGTTGAGCAGGGCAGCCTCGTCGGCTTCTTCTTGATCAGCGGGAAGTTCATCAGGGAGCGTAGATGCAGGCAACGCATGGTCACGATGCGCACCGAGATCGCGTTCAGCGATTTGGCCCAGACCATCACAGGTTGGGCAGGCACCGTGCGGGCTATTGAACGAAAAATGACGTGGTTCGAGGTTGAAGAGGTTGATCGACCCGTGATCGGGGCAGGCATAGGCCTGTGAAAAGCTCAGGGTTGCGCCATTGAGCGTATGCACAAGCAACCGCCCTGCGGTAAGCTTGAGGGCCGTCTCGACCGAGTCGGTAATGCGCACGCGATCGGGGTGTTCGGCGAGTTGATCAGCGCGGGGGCGAGCAACGTTGGTTGGGGGATGGCGCACAATCAAGCGATCGACCACCACCTCGATCGTATGGCTGAGTTGAGGATCGAGGGTGATGACCTCATCAAGGTCACGGACATCGCCATTGACGCGCACGCGGACAAAGCCACGGCGGCGCATTTCATCAAAGACCAGCACGTGATCGCCGGTACGCTGGGCAATCAGCGGAGCAAGCAAGAGCAGGCGGCTCGCCTCGGGGAGGGTAAGGATCGCATCAACCATTTCTTGCACCGAGTGGCGGATGAGGGGCAGGCCGCACTGCGGACAGTGTGGTTGACCGGTGCGGGCAAAGAGGAGGCGCAGAAAATCATAGATCTCGGTGACGGTTCCGACCGTTGAGCGCGGATGACGGCTCCCGCTGTGCTGATCAATCGCAATCGCTGGCGAAAGACCCTCGATGGCATCAACATCTGGTTTGGCGAGTTGGCCGAGAAACTGACGAGCGGCCACCGAAAGACTTTCGACATAACGCCGCTGGCCTTCGGCAAAGATCGTATCGAACGCCAGCGTACTCTTGCCCGACCCCGAGAGACCGGTGATGACCACCAACTGATTACGGGGCAAGCGCACATCAATATTTTTAAGATTGTGCTCACGGGCACCACGGACAATAATCCAGCTCACATCAGCACCATGTCATCACGATGAACGACGGCGGGGCCATACTCATACCCAAGGGTCTCGGCGATCTGCGTTGAACGGAGGCCCTTGATTGTCCGGACATCGGCAGCGCGATACTGGGTCAGGCCGCGGGCGATCTCGTGGCCTTCCTGGTCAAAGATACGCACCGTCTGGCCGCGGTCAAATTCACCCTCGACGGCCACAATGCCAGCGGGCAAGAGACTACGGCCCTGATAGCGGAGCGCCTGGACGGCACCTGCATCAACGACGAGGCGGCTCTGCCGGGCTGTTTCGGCGATGATCCAGCGCTTACGCGAGTCGAGGTGGCTCGCGGCTGCCGGGAAGCGGGTCCCGAGGCGTTCACCGTGGGCAACACGGAGCACCACATCGGGCTGCATGCCCGAGGTAATCACGACGGTGGTACCGGCGCGGGTCGCCAATTCAGCGGCCTGGATCTTGGTCTGCATACCACCGGTACCACGATGGGTTCCAGCGGCGCCAGCAATGCTCCAGATCCGCTCATCGATCACCTCGACTTCATTGATCAATTCAGCGCTGGGATCATTGCGTGGGTCGGCGGTATAGAGACCGGTGATATCGGTGAGGATCAGCAAAAGATCGGCATCAACGAGGCCAGCGACCATAGCCGAGAGATTATCGTTATCACCGACACGAATCTCGGCGGTGACCACGGCATCATTTTCATTAATAATCGGCACAATGCCGCGCTCGATGCAGAGCAACAGGGTATTGCGGGCATTGAGGTAACGTCGACGGTCACGGAGATCATCGCGGGTCAAGAGGGCCTGAGCGACCTGAAGGCCATACAACTCAAAGAGTTGCTCGTAGAGGTGCATCAGGCGGCTCTGCCCAACGGCGGCATAGACCTGTTTGAGGGGCACATTGGCGCGAAAGCGGTGATCGGGCGCATCATTGAGGCGTTCGCGGCCAGCAGCGACGGCCCCAGACGAGACAAGGAGTACCTGAACCCCCTGAGCGCGTAGGTCGGCGACCTGGCGCGCGAGGCTAACGAGGTACGGGCGATTGAGGCGATCGGTACCGGCGGTCAGAACGCTGGTACCGAGCTTGATCACAAGGCGTGAAGGAAGATTCGTCATACTAAGCACTACTCGTTGGACGTTTAATGCCAAGCTCATCCAGGCGTTCGGGGGTTGGATCGCCCGCAGGCGACCACCCGTGGCGCTGATAATATGCGGCGAGCATCGAAGCAAGGGGAGGCAGTTGATCGGCGGCGGATCCATCTTCAAGCGGCTCACGCAGCCAGCGAGAGGGGAGCGTATCAAGGCCACCATTATCGGCATACCGACGAGCAAAGAGGCGTTCGACCGTCAGAATACGTTCACCGAGACGGGACATATCGGCGCCGGTCAAGACCACCCCGGTTGCCCCGGCGATCAACGCGAGCAATTCACGTGGTGAAATCTGATAGCCCATCAACCCGAGGCGGCGGCAGATTCCGGCGGCATCGAGGATGGCGGCGAAGCGCTCGTGCCAAATGAGGCGGGCAACCTTGCCATAAGCGTCGTGGGGCATTCCGGACTGTTCAGGAATCCAGGGCGGCGGCGTGGGATGGAAGGGTTCGTAGGCCATCGCATAGCGATAATCGCCGCCAATAGGGGCGGTCGCGGTCGCGAGGGCCAGCAGATAGGACGCACGCACATCGAGGGCGGGCATCGCCTGGCCCTTGACCTGCGGCGCAAAAGCCTCACTACCCCAGAAGACACCTTGCATCTCACCAACACCAAGCGAGAGCAGGTCACGTTTCTCGTGCTTGCGACCGAGGTTCTCGACGGCAGTGAGGATCGCCTTGCCATCGCCCCAGACGAGCGACTTCTGCTGAGTCAGCCCCTGCTCTTGGCATTCCATCAGAAAACTGACGGCAGCGCTCGTCGCAACGGGATCAAGCCCGAGGCGGAGGCAGCGGTCAGCGAGCAGGGTGAGGCAATCAAGGTCAGTAATGCCACACCAAGCGCCAAACCCAGCGACACATTCAAGTTCGGGCACAGGGCGGCGCACCTCGGGGTTCTGGAAGAGATCGAAATAACAGGGCATCGGACAATCCTGGCAGCCACGCGACTCACGGGGATGGGCAGTGAGGCTAGACCGAAGGGTGAGCATGTGCTCACTGCCGTATCCACGTTGCCCATTGTGTTCAGTGAACGCGCCTTGCTCAACGGCACGCGTGAGGAGATGGCTACTGCCAACCTCACTGAGGCCGGCGGCAACGTGGCTGCTTTCAACGCGGCGGCGGATGACATCGAGGGCGGCCTGCATACGCTGCGGGTCGTGGGCCGTCAACGGCGGGCCACCGCGAATGACGATCGCCTTGAGGCGTTTCGCCCCCATCACAACGCCGGTGCCGGCGGGTTCAGCGGGGTAGCGACCCTCGGCAACAATGCTGGCATAGGCAACCTCGGCCTCACCGGCGGGGCCAAGTGCGAGCACAGTGGCCTCATAGCCGTGGCGAGCTTGAAGCATCGCGGCGGTTGCCACCGTATCAGCACCGAGCAAATGCGTTGCCGAGTGCAGTTGCACCTGATTATCCTCGATCGCGAGGTAGACCCAATCGGTGGCCTGACCACGGATCACGAGCACATCATAGCCAGCGCGGCGCAACTGTGCCCCCCAGTGACCCTGGGCCCAGCTATAAGCAATTGCGCCAGTCAGGGGCGAACGGGTTCCAACCACAAAGCCGCCCGAGGCAAACGCAGAGGTGCCAGCGAGCGGACCTGCGGCAAAGACCAGCACATTTTCGGGAGCCATCGGAGCCGTAGCGGGCGGCAGGTGATGCCAGAGCAGCCATGCAATTGCGCCACGACCACCAAGATAATCGCGTTCGACCGTAGCCGGCAAAAACTGGCGAGCGTGACCGCGTGCCAGGTCAATGGTCAGAGTACGGAGAGCCATAAGGTACATTGCTCACGATGCTACATCATCTTCTTTTCCTCCATTATACCTTGCTCGCGCAATCTGGTATGGTATAGTAGGGTTCAGGCTTGTGAGTAGTTTGGGGCCTGCGGACCCAAGCGTCATACGTATGCTGGTGCAAACAGCCAGCGTCACTGGCGGTTTGCACCAGCATACATATGGGTTTTTAGGGCTAGCGCCCTAAAGTTCATGCATATGAGACCTAAGGTAGGTAGCAATGGCGGCAAAAAAACCTTCACCAGCCCGTTCGCCTGTCGCACAGGCGCGGGCTGATCGTGAGAGTATGCGGCGTAAAGAAGCGCTGGCAGTGCTGGCGTGCCTTGATTGCTTCCAAGATGTGCCGCCGGGTGAATTGAACCGTCTGCTGGCGATGAGCACGTTTCGCGCTTTCCCTGCCGGGGCGACGCTCTTAGGACAACAGAAACAGGATCGCTTCCTCTTCATTATATTGCAGGGGAGCCTGTTTTTGCGCTTGCGTGACAAAGATAGCCGCGATGTGTTGATGGGAGCATTGTCACGTGGCGATTGTTTTGGCGAAGGGCCGCTGTTTGGTGATTTCTTTCGGCGGATGAGCGCACTGACACAAACCGACTGCCACCTTTTGCAGATACCGATGGCCGAACTCCGCGACGCAATGAGTAGCATGCCCATGCTCGCTGCGGCTTTGCGCCGTGTCTACAAGCAGCGAATGGTTGACTGTACCCTGGCGCGGGTCCCCTTGTTGAGTCAACTCTTCCCGATGGAGCGTCTGGCCTTGGCGGGGTTACTTGAACCAATGCATGTTGCGCGGGGTAACCTCATTATCTGTCAGGGCGAACCGGCGAGTGCGCTCTATTTGCTTGAGAATGGTCAGGTGATAGTTGAACAAGATGGCGTGACCATTGCTACGCTGGGTGAAGGCGATTTCTTTGGTGAGATGTCGTTGTTGACCAGCAAGCCCCATCGGGCGAATGTGCGCGCTCTGACCCCTACCGATGTGCTTGCCCTGCCAGGTGCTGAATTTTACCGCCTGATTGAAGAGCGTCCGGAGCTTGAAGCGCAACTCCGCCAGGTCATCGAAGCCCGTCTCAGCAACTCGGAGAAGGTGAGCAATGATGAAGAGCGGAAGCACCAGGTTGAACTGGCGGTGACGAAGGGCCTGTTGCGGGGCACTCATCTACTCGTGCGCACCCCGGAACTCTGCCCACCAGAGTGTCGCATCTGCGAGCAGGCGTGTGCCGATCGCCATGGGCGTGCCCGTTTGAGTCTGAACGGGGCCATGATTGATCAGTTTGATGTTGTGGATACCTGTCGGCAATGCAGTGTCGGCGCTGAATGTGTGGAAGTCTGCCCTGATGACGCCTTTGAGCGCACCGAAAACGGTGTGTTGATCATCACCGACGCCTGCACGGGGTGTGGCAAATGCCTTGAAGCGTGCCCCTACGATGCCGTTGCGAGTGTCCCGCTGCCCCACCAGCGTCCTCAGCGTGGGCCGCTGGTGACAATGCTACGGGCCGCGAGTGATCGCCTGCGGCGGAGCCCGATGATCCCGTTGGAGCCAGCGCGGCCGACGCATCGCGCCGACAAATGCGACTTGTGCCATGGGTACAACGACCTGACGTGTGTCAGCAGGTGCCCGACGGGGTCGTTACGACTGGTTCCGGTGGAAGAAGTTTTTCCGTTGTAACCAGCCGCGCAAGTGCGGCTGGTTACAACAAAGCTGAGGCCCGGGCTTTGGCTACAACGAGGTAGTGGGGCCGCCCCACCGCTCAGATCTGTTCCAACAACGCAACCGGGAACTGGGCAAGCACGTCGCGCATCCAGAAGCCGGTGTGGTTATCGTGGGTATCGACGGCCAGGCTAGCCCCGGTAAACAGGTCGCGATAGCGGGTGCCATCGGCGGCGTGGGGAACAATCAGACGCGTTTCGCCCCAGCGCTCACCAGTTGGGGGCAGACGTTCGCCATTGGCGAGGCGCAACGGCAACCGTGGGACAACGGTGAGCAACTCGCCCGCATCGCTCTGGCGGGCAAAGGCGACCACGTGGTCGGCGTGGTCGCCGGCGCCGGCAAGCGGCAGATAACCGGCGCCGACAAAGAGCTCTGGCTTCGCCCGCCGCACCTGCAAGACGGTGTAGGTTAGATAGAGCTTGATGCGACCATCGGTCATTTGTTCGAACAACTCCTGCGCAAAGCCAGCCTGCTCGCCAGCTTCGCACCGCGTGACAATCTCATCGAGCAGACGTTCGCGCACGGCATAATCAACCGGACGGCGGTTATCGGGGTCAACGAGGCTCAAATTCCAGAGCTCGCAGCCCTGGTAGATATCGGGCACCCCTGGTGCCGTCAGTTTAATCAGGGTCTGGGCCAGGCTATTGAAAAAGCCAAAGAAAGCGATGCGCTCGGCAAAGATCGCGAGGCTATCGAGAAAGCGCCCGCTGCGGCGTGGGTCAAGGACACCCTCGACAAAGCGGCGGACAGCGGCATCATAGTCGGCATTGGGATTGACCCAACTCGTATGCACCTTGGCCTCACGGGTTGCCTTTTCCATATACTGGACAATGCGTTCGCGGAACCCTTCAAGTGCCTCACCTCGATAGACTTCGGGATCAGGGGTTGCGCCATTGGCAAAAGGCCATGCCCCGACCAGGGTCTGATAGAGCAGGTACTCATCGTTGCGCGAGGGCATTGTCGTGTCATCACGCGTCTTCTTTTTGCGCAGATTGAGGCGTGTCCAGCGGCTGACGATCTGACGCCATTCTTGAGGAAGCTCTGAGAGCACATTGATCCGAGCGCGCACATCTTCGCCCCGTTTGGTATCGTGGGTCGAACTGCCGAGCATCGAAGAGGGCCAGCGTGTACTGCGATGACCGGCATGCTTATGCATGTACTCAACGCTATGCCCGTAGTTCTCGGGATGCCCACCGACCTCATTGAGCGAGACTAAACGGTTATAGACATAGAACGTCGTATCTTCAACGCCCTTGGCCATCACCGGCCCGCTGATCTGCTGGAACTTCATCACAAAGCGGATCACCTCGGGGCGAGCATCTTCGGCGAAACTAGCGAGATTGCGGAGCAAGAGCGTATCGCAGAGGAAATTGAAGATCGTCTCGGCGGTACGAGGATTACGGCGCTTGGCCTCACGCACCGCAGCTTCAACATAGCGCTCGTCCCAGGGCGTGACAGTGTCAAGACCACTGATATAGGTGCGGTAGACGGGCAGACAGGCAATCACTTCACGGATAATGAAGGTGAGGCTATTGAGGGTAAAGTCACGATAGTGGCGATTGCGCTCGGTGAGCCGGTCGAGCATATGGCTCAGGGTATTGATCTCACTCGCCAGCGAGACGAGCATGATCTCCTTCTTTTTGCTATTGACGAGATTAGCAAAGCGCGGTTGCACGCCAGCCACATCGGTATAGAGGCGATCAAGTTGTTTGCGTGCCGCTTGATCAACAAAAATACCATTGACCTCATTCAAGAAATCGTAGCCAGTTGTACCAGCCACGGCCCAATCAGCGGGCAAATCCTCACCAGCCGACAGAATCTTCTCGGCGACCACATAGAGCGGCCATGAAGCACCCTCGCGTTCACTCTGGGCAAGCGTCTGAGTGATCCAAGCGGCGACGTGGTCAACGATGGCCGAGTCGGTGGCCTCCTCACCGGGTTCAAGACCAGCAGCTTTGAGGGTTGCGGCGGCCCAGTTTTCAAGATAGCTCGCCTGCAACTGGCGGAAATAGGCGGGCGGGCGCCAGAGGCCATCGGGATGATCGATCCGCAGGCCAGTCGCACGTCCTTCAGCAAGCAGACGAAAAACCAGTTGATGGGTTGCCTGCAAAACCTCGGGCAACTCGACGCGGATCGCGGCGAGATCGTTAATATCAAAAAAACGGCGATAATTGATCTCTTCGGTGGCAACCCGCCAGAACGCGAGGCGATATGGCTGTCGTGCGATCAACTCCTCGAGGCGATCAAAACTCTCGGTTTGACCTGGCGTGCCATTGTAGAAGGCCAGGGTCGCTTCGATGGCCGCCTGCACTGGCTCGCTCTGCTCATAGAGATTGGCCAGCCGTCGTTTAATCACCTCTTTTTCGCGATTGCGTTCCAACACCTTTTCCGGGGCTACCTCGGTATGAGCGGGCAGATACGAGAGAGCGGTCAGGATACTCTGCAACTCGACCACATCCACATGATCGCTGCCAAGCTCGCTGATCAAAGCATCAAGTTTATAGCCAAGCACTTCGGCATAACTACATGGATCAAGCGGGAAAAGATGCTCGTAGTAGGCAAGGAAGAACGCACCGCCCGTATAGCGGAGTTGCAGTTCACCGGCATCGAGCACATCGCCATACTGCGCCCCCAGAATGGGGAGCAACACTTTAGCGCGCAACTGAGGGCGCACAGGATCCCAATCAATATCAAAATAGTGCGCATAGATTGAAGATGGCCCATTCTCGAGCACATCCGACCACCATGTGTTGCGTAGATCACCAATGCCCATATGGTTGGGCACCACATCAAGGATCAGGCCAAGATGATGCTGCAACAGCGTGTCACTGAAGTGCTTGAAGGCTTCGTCGCCACCGAGATCGGGGTTGATCTGGCCATGGTCAGTAATATCATAGCCATGGAGACTCCCCACACGGGCCGTCAAGATTGGTGAAGCATAGACATCACTGATGCCAAGGCGTTGCAGATACCCGGCAAGCTGCGCCCCGTGATCAAGGTTGAAAGCACCATGAAACTGAAGTCGGTACGTTGCCCGGGGGAGGCGGCGTGGCAGTTGATGCAACAGTTGCTCGATGCCCTCTTTATCCTGGGGGCGAAGTGATGCTTTCATGGATTTCTTTCACTCTACAAAGCGATACAAAGACCGTGCAGTCGCACAACGCAAACAGCGTTGTTACCCACTGCCCGTGCGGACTTGAAAACCAAGACGTTGACCTAACGACGTAAAGGCAACGATCCACTGCCGTGCCTCGCTATAACCCTGGGCCGCCTCGGCCCGTACATCAAGGTAGGTACTCTGAAGCAACTGATAATAGACATTCTGCGTTTGCCAGACATCCACTTCAAACGGTAGCCCGCGGGCCAGACCGACGGCATCATCGAGTTGCTGCAGCAACGCGAGATCGCGGGGTTGCGCCTGAAATGCGTCGGTGATCAGTTCGATCGTCTGCGAGAGGCTATAACCGATGCCAGCGCTATCAAGCGTCACCCCGGCACGTGAGGCTTCGCGGCGCAAGGCATGAATGCGGTCAAGATCGAGCGAGTCAGCTTCGAGCAGTTGGCGGAACTCGGTATTGAGCGCAAACTCGGCGGCAATCTGAAACTCGTGGGGCACTGGCGTCCCGAGGCTCGCCAGAAAGCGCATCAAGGGGGCATGTTGCTCATAGATCCGCCGATACGAAGCAGTCGCATCGGCGAGGCTCGAATCAAGCACGATCTTGAGGATCTTGCGCTGTTCATCACCAAAGAGCAACTTGAGTGACGACGCATCGCGACCAAACGTATGATCAATCATGCGAATCACACCAGGAAGATCAGCGCGCAGAAAGAGCTCGCTCAACTCTTCGATCATCAGGTGATACGCCGTCTCGTCCTGATACTCGCGCACCCCCCCCGAGATATTATGGTCGCCCATATGCAACACCCCAAAACTCAGGCGGGCCGACTCACCAGTAATCACCGAACGGATGTGCATCCGGCCCATCGCGAGACGTGTCTTGCCCGAGGGGAGCAGGTGATAATCTTCGTATTCAACGAGATAGCTATAGACCTGCGCGCGCTCTTCGTACCCGGCAAAGAGTGAAGACATCGCATAGTGGGCACCGACTTTGCGCAAATCAACGATTGCTGGGCGAACCTTGCGCTCATAGATCTGACGGCCATCGCCCTGGGCGGGATCATTGCTCTGGGCCTGGGCGAGCCGCACAAGAAAACTGGGCTCATAATCTTCGCCAAACAGTTCATGCGCAAGTTGAATGGCCCGTCCTGCATACATGATCACCTGCACCGTCTCGATCCCCGCGAGGTCATCAAAGAACCAGCCGCACGAGGTGTACATCAACATCAGATGGCGCTGGAGTTCCATCAATTTCAGGACAGCGATGCGCTGGCTCTCATCGAGTGACGGGCGAGCGTGGCGTTGCAGGAAGGCCTCGATGCGTTCGGGGGTACGTTCAAGAACCACCTGGATATAGTCATCACGGGCGGCCCAGGGATCATGCAACAAATGACGCCCGAGCCCTTCGAAGCGTGGCGACAGCGTATCGCGCACCCAATCAAGC
The DNA here is from genome assembly GCF_004138165.1 of Candidatus Chloroploca sp. Khr17. Lineage (GTDB taxonomy): Bacteria > Chloroflexota > Chloroflexia > Chloroflexales > Chloroflexaceae > Chloroploca. The sequence goes on along the minus strand of NZ_RYFF01000004.1, from coordinate 66,738 downwards.
GCAGCGCGTAGTGGTGCACGCCACGTCTGACGCCAACCCGGATTGCCACCGCTATTGCAGCCACAATCGGTGCTCCACCGACCAACGCCATGCACGCAACTCCAGGCGGTCTGCTCGACAATCTGCACCTCATGGGTCGGCGGATAGGCCGCGAGGTAGGCGGCATAGTTGGTCAGACGTGCGAGGCCACGTTCTTCGATATACTGCAGCGCATAGGCAAGGGCCATATCACCGTGGCGATGATGGTGCCCATAGGTTTCGCCATCAGTTGCGATATTCGCGATCTGGGGCCAGGGGCGATACTCGCTGAAAGTGCCGGCAATACGGGCGGCGAAGGTTGAGCCATTGACCAAGAGGCGTTCAAACGCAACGGCGCGGGAGACCGGGCCATCATAAAAGAAGACCGTGATGGAACGACCACTGGGGAGTTGCACCAGATAGGGGCGGGTCGGATCAACGCGCCCGCCACGCACATCATTCCAGACGAGATCGCCAAGCTTCCGGAAATGGCTGACCTGATGCGGTTCAAGGATCGTAAAGACAATCCCGTGTTCAGCCATCATATCGAGGGTTTCAAGATCGACGGCCGTCTCGGGTAGCCACATCCCCTCGGGATGGCGCCCAAAGCGATAGATAAAATCAGCAATCCCCCAACGTACCTGTGTTAGCTTATCGCGGCGCGAGGCAAGCGGCATAATGATATGGTTGTAACACTGGGCCATCGCCGAGCCACGCCCGAAAGAGCGGATGCTCTCGGCATCGCCATCGAGGATCGCCTGATAGACACGGGGGGATTTTTCGGCAAGCCAACTTAGCAGGGTAGGGCCGACATTGAAACTAATGCGGCTGTAGTTGTTGACAATGCGAACAATCTGATCCTGGGCATCAAGGATCCGCGAGGCAGCATTCTCTTCATAGCACTCAGCCGTAATGCGTTCGTTCCAGTCGTGGTAGGGGTAGGCCGAGTCTTGCTGCTCAATCGACTCGATCCAGGGATTTTCGCGTGGTGGTTGGTAGAAGTGGCCGTGTATACAGATGTATCGCTCAGGCATAAGCTTGTGGTGTGTGGGCCGATGGCCCTATATACATTACATTTAGGGTTGTTGCCCGCAAAACCTGCGGTTTTTCTGGCGCACGATGCCAGCTTTGCGGGCATCGTGCGCCAGAAGAATGAAGAGAGCTTCTTGGGGTCACAGGCCCGCTGTCCCCGCCGAAAAGCACGTAAGTTGAGGCCAGGGTGCCGCGGGCACCCTGGCCTCAACCCTCGACTACCCGCGACTCTTGAAGAAGAGTGCACCGAGTGGGGGCAGGTCGATGGTAAGCGAGAAGGGGCGATTATGGCTCGGCTGGTCATCGGCCATAACACCGCCAGCATTGCCAATGCCACTGCCCCAGTACTCTTTGGCATCGCTATTAAAGAGCTCTTCCCACCAGCCACCACGAGGCACCCCGACGCGGTAGTTTTCACGGATGATCGGGGTTGCATTCATCACGACCAGGATCTGATCGCCATTCGAACGTGCCTTGCGCAAGAAGCTGTAGGTACTATTATCGGCATCATTCGCATCGATCCATTCGTAGCCATCGGGATCGGTCTCCAGTTCAGCTAGGGCTGGTTCACTCACATAGAGGCGATTGAGATCAGCGAGTGTATCAGCGATACCGCGATGCGACGGGAACATCATCAGATGCCAATCAAGGCTCTCGTCGTGTTTCCACTCGCGCCACTGGCCAAACTCACTACCCATAAAAATAAGCTTCTTGCCTGGCTGACCATACATATAGCTATAGAGGAGGCGCAGGTTGGCAAACTTTTGCCAGACATCACCCGACATCTTGTCGAGCAACGAACCCTTGCCATGCACCACTTCGTCGTGTGACAGCGCGAGCACATAGTTCTCGGTGAACATATAGAGCCCGCGGAAGGTCAACTCGTTGTGATGGAACCGGCGGAAGATTGGGTCACGACGGAAATACGAGAGCGTATCGTGCATCCAGCCCATATCCCATTTAAACCCAAAGCCGAGCCCGCCCACATACGTCGGGCGCGACACCATCGGCCATGCCGTGCTCTCTTCAGCGATGGTCTGAACCCCGGGGAAGTTCTTGTAGACTTCGGTATTGAACTGGCGCAAGAACATGATCGCGTCGATATTCTCGTTCCCGCCATACTGGTTGGGGATCCACTCACCCGGCTGCCGCGAATAATCGAGGTAGAGCATGCTGGCGACGGCATCAACGCGCAGGCCATCAAGGTGGAACGTATCGAGCCAGCAGAGCGCTGAACTGATCAAGAAACTCCGCACCTCATTGCGTCCATAGTTGAAGATGTAGCTCCCCCAATCGGGATGAAAGCCTTTGCGGGGGTCGGCATGTTCATACAGATGGGTACCATCAAAGTAACTCAGGCCAAAGCCATCAGTTGGGAAGTGCGAAGGCACCCAGTCGAGGATAATCCCGATCCCCTGCTGATGGAGATGATCGACAAAGTACATGAAATCCTGAGGTGTCCCATAGCGGCTAGTCGGAGCAAAAAAGCCCGTCGTCTGATAGCCCCACGAGCCAAAGAAGGGATGCTCGGTGATGGGGAGCAACTCGATATGGGTAAAGCCGCAGCGCTTGACGTGTTCGGCAAGCCTGGGCGCAATCTCGCGGTACGAGAGTGAGCGTCCCCCTTCTTCGGGGACGCGCATCCATGATCCAAGGTGAACCTCATAGATCGACATTGGCGTATGCAAGCTCTGACGCTGCATGCGGCTCTCGATCCAGGCCTCATCATTCCAGGTATACGCGCGATCCCAGACAATCGAGGCGGTACCAGGGGAAACCTCATACATAATACCTAGGGGATCGGTCTTATCTTCTTTGTAGGCGTGAAAGCGCGACGAGACGTGGAACTTATAACTCGCCCCTTTGACAACCCCAGGCACAAAGGCTTCCCAGATCCCCGAGTCACCCCGAGCCTTGAGCGGATTGTGACCCGAATGCCAGTTATTCCAGGCACCTATCACCGCAACATACTCGGCATTTGGCGCCCAGACCGCAAAATAGGTGCCTTCCTGTCCATCTACTGTGGTAACATGCGCCCCCAGTTTCTCGTACAAGCGAAAGTGATTGCCTTCGTTGAAGATATAGATATCATCGTCAGTCAAAATCGGTGATCCGGGATAGGGATCTGTCGGCACAGGGATCGCGATTGAGGGCATCCCTGACGGCATTGGTTCAGCCACAGCATCGGACGAATCGTGATCTTCAGTCGTCGCAACAACGGCTTCATCAGTCTGGCTGGCTACCTCAATTGGTTCAGGCACCACGGGCGTGTTCACTTCAGGCGTAGCCGTTGTTTCTGTCACTGATTCGGGTGACGTTGTCGTTTGTTTTGTACGACTACGACGTGGTTTTTTAAGCTCTTCTGACATATACTCCTCATCAAATGGGAAAAACTTCTATCCAGAGAAGTTTACCCTGTAATCTGGCGCAAAATTCCACTAAGCGGAATGCTGAGCCAGGTGGGGCGATTATTCATCTCATAGGCAACCTCATAGACCGCCTTCTCGAGGTAAAAGACCTCGAGGAGGGTCTCAAGATCACCACGTGCAGCGGGCACAAACGAAGCCCCTTCAGTATGTTCACGATAGCTGCGCAGGAATGCGGCACCAACCCAGAAGGCCCAAAAATCGGCCCACTGACGCAGACGTGCCGTCTCTTCGGGCGACAGCGTAGTCGATTGGAGGCGTTCAAAATAACTTGAATAGGCTGCATACTGATACGAGCGCAGCATACCGGCGATATCACGTAACGGTGAACGTTTAATGCGACGCTCGCTAATCGGCCGGATCGGCTCGCCTTCAAAGTCAATAATCATGAAGTCAAGGCCGGTATAGAGCACCTGCTCGAGGTGGTAATCACCGTGAATCCGCGTTCGCGAGGCCTCGATCTTCGTCGCACTAACCCGTCGGAAGCGAGCCATCAACTCTGACTCAAGGGCCAGCAACTGACTAGCATCCTCGCGGACGTTTTCGGGCAAACCTGGCAGCACCTTACGCAAGCCCTGAATAGTTTCAGCGGTCAAACTGCGCACCGACTGGTAGAGCGAGCGTTGATAGAGCAGCGAGAAGGGTTCAGGCGCAAATGCCGTTGACTTGCCGCGTGCAAGGGCTAGATGCAATTCGGCGGTACGTTTGCCCAGCAACTGAGCCGAGTCGAGATAGGCACTGATCAACTCACCCCCGGGAGTTGGCGGTTCAACGTCGGCATCAAGCAGCGCAGCAATGGTCACCTCGGTTGCAGGTGCGACCAACTCAGGCTCGACCAGCACGCGATCAAAATAGCTATTGAGCACATCAATCGCAAAATCGAAGGCATCGCCCTCATTGGGTACAAAGCCTTGCAACAAGGCCAGCGTGATCGCTTCTTCGCCAGGCCTTGTATACTCGATCGCCCCGGCCAGCGGCGGGGTATGGGCATAGCCAGCCTCATCGGTGAGGTAGCGTCCAATTTCAAGATCGGGATTGACCCCGGTATCAACTTTGCGGAAGAGTTTCATGATCATGCGCCCGCCAAAATTGATCGAGGTATTGCTCTGCTCGCCACGCATCACCGAAGCTTCAAGGCCCGCCCCATCACCGACCATGCCCCGTAGCGCCCGTGTTGTTACTGCCGTCAACTCGGCCCCATGTTCACTGCGCAGACGGCGTCGCCCAACGACAAGATCGAGCAGCATCGCACAGAACCCACGGTCAATGAGGGGCTCATAGAGCATGCCAGGTTCTTCTTGCTGATCGTTGACGCGCAGCCGAGCAATGACGGCGTGACGTGAGTCGGCGAGAATATTGCGACCCCGTTCGCCTTCGGCATAGGCCATTGGCAAGAGATAAGTTTCGGCGCTTCCTTCGGTATACTGAACCGTTGCCAGAACAAGGTACGAAAGCGTATCGTCATGAGGAACCATCACCACATCGGCGATCTGCACATTTTTAATCCGGCGTGCCTTGGCCCCAAACCAGCGACGTGGGCGCAAATAATTAGGCAAAACCTGTTCTAGTTGCGCCTGGCGGCCATCATAAAAGATCGCATCCCATCCGCCGGCTTCAATGGTGAGCAGCGGCACATCTACACTATCAACAAGCCCGCCCCCATCGCTGCGCAAACCTTCGGCCCGCTGGGCAACCAGGCTAAACCAGTAGAAACTGTGTGGGCCAACAGTAATAAAGTAGGGATGATCGCCCACTGAAGGGAATTCGACTTGACCAAACATCTCGACCAGCATCATACCCCGGAAGGCCGACAGGTCAAGTTCGACACCTTGCACAAACCGCGACAGATTGGCAATGACGAGGATCGTCTCTTCTTCATAGCGCCGAATAAAGCAGAGCACCTTGCGGTTTTCGGGATGGAGAAACTCGAGAGTGCCTCGGCCAAACGCCTTATAGCGTTTCCGCAGCGCGATCAGCCGTCGCGTCCACCAGAGCAACGAGTGCTGATTGGCAAGTTGGTTTTCAACATTGACCATCTCGTAGTGATACTCGGGGTCGGTAATAACCGGCAGAAAGAGGCGTTGTGGATTCGTGCGTGAAAAGCCAGCATTGCGATCCCCAGCCCACTGCATCGGGGTACGCACCCCATTGCGATCACCGAGATAGATATTGTCACCCATGCCAATCTCGTCACCATAATAGAGCACTGGCGTGCCGGGCAACGAAAAGAGCAAGCCATTCATCAGTTCAATCTTGCGCCGATGATTGCCGAGCAATGGGGCGAGGCGGCGACGAATGCCCAGATTAATCCGAGCCTGCGGATCTTTGGCATAGAAACGATACATATAGTCGCGTTCTTCATCGGTCACCATCTCGAGGGTCAACTCATCGTGGTTACGGAGGAAGATCGCCCACTGGCATGTATCAGGAATCGTCGGCGTCTGATGCATAATATCAATGATCGGGAAGCGATTCTCTTGATGTACCGCCATATAGAGGCGGGGCATCACCGAGAAATGGAAAGCCATATGGCACTCATCGCCATCCCCGAAATAGGAAATCAGATCCTCCGGCCACTGGTTCGCCTCGGCGAGGAACATGCGTCCCGGATATTTGGCATCGAGTTGCTGGCGCAACTTTTTCAGAAAGACATGCGTCTGGGGCAGATTCTCGCAATTTGTCCCCTCTTCTTCATAGAGATAGGGGATGGCATCAAGGCGAAGACCGTCCACGCCCATATCAAGCCAGAACTCCATGGCCTTAAAGATTGCCCGATGCACGGCAGGATTCTCGAAGTTCAGGTCAGGCTGGTGGCTGTAGAAGCGATGCCAATAGTAGGCCCCGGCAACCGGATCCCAGGTCCAGTTTGAAGTCTCGAAATCTTTGAAAATAATGCGCGCATCGCTATACTTCTGGGGATTATCACTCCAGACATAGAAATCGCGCTGGGAGGTACCGGGACGGGCAAGGCGCGCACGCTGGAACCAGGGATGTTGATCAGAGGTGTGATTGCACACCAGTTCGGTGATCACCCGCAACCCACGCCGATGCGCCTCACGAATAAAGAGGCGCACGTCGGCGATATCGCCATATGATGGGTGAACATCGGTGTAATCGGCGATGTCATAGCCATCATCTTTGAGGGGCGAAGGATAAAAGGGTAATAACCAGATGGCGGTCACCCCAAGTTCCTGCAGATAATCGAGCTTGCTCGTCAGCCCCTTGAAATCACCAATCCCGTCGCCATCACTATCAGCGAAGGCCCGAACGTGTACCTCGTAAATAATCGCGTCTTTATACCAGAGCGGATCATGCGCAAAAACCTGCGGCGTCCGGCTCGGTCGGGTCTGCTTTACTATCGCCATGTTCTCCTAGAAGGCATCAAAAATGTTCCGCACGCTACCCAGGCAGCTCCTCCTGGCGTTCCAGCCGCAAGATATGGACGGGCATCGTCGCAGGATCAAGTGAGACATAATTATATTCGCCCTGCCACACATACCGCTCGTTGCTCAACAGATCGTGTGCAAGATAGGTTGCCCCGAGGTGCCACTCATCGACTGGCACATGCACCCAGCCAGTCTGCACCTGCTCGGGGTCAAGATTGACCACCACAAGAATGATATGAGTGGCATTATCGGTTGTTTTGCTATAGGCAAAGAGGTGCTCGTTCAGCGCAAAGTTGCGATCGACTGGATGCACGCGCACGTTCGCATTGCGCTGAAGCGGCGGATTCGTTTTACGGATCTGGTTCAGGCGTGCAATGAAGGTGCGCAGGCTGGTCGGGTCGTCTAGATCCCAATGGTGGATCTCATATTTCTCATTATTGAGATACTCTTCCCGGCCTTGGGCTGGTACGTGTTGCATCAACTCATAGACGGGTCCATACATGCCCCAGCTTGCCATCATCGTCGCTGCCATGGCAGCACGGGTCAGGAAGACCGAGCGGTGCCCGGGATAGAACTGAGGGGTCAGGATATCAGGCGTGTTAGGCCAGAAATTGGGGCCAAAATAATCCTTGATTTCGGTCTGGGTCAACTCGAGCAGATACTCGGCCAGTTCCCAGCGCTCGGTGCGCCACGTAAAATAGGTATAACTTTGCGTAAAACCGAGCTTGGCAAGATTATACGTCACCCTGGGGCGGGTAAACGCCTCAGAGAGAAAAATCAACTCAGGATGGTCATGCTTCAGACTGCCAATGCACCACTCCCAGAAGCGAAAACTCTTGGTGTGGGGGTTATCGACGCGAAAGACCGTTACGCCCTGCACAATCCAGTATTCAAAAACGCTCTTGAGTTCATACCAGAGACCCTGCCAATCGCTCGTTTCAAAGTCGAAGGGATAGATATCCTGATACTTTTTCGGTGGATTTTCAGCATACTGGATGGTACCATCGGGGCGGGCGCGGAACCACTCGGGATGTTCACGCACATAGGGATGGTCAGGCGAGCACTGAAAGGCAATATCGAGGGCGAGCTCGAGGCCATAGCTTCGTGCTGCAGCGACAAGTTCGTGAAAATCCTCAAGGGTACCCAATTCGGGATGGATCGCCTTATGGCCGCCTTCAGGGCCGCCGATCGCCCAGGGGCTACCGGGTTCACTAGGCAGCGCCGTGACACTATTATTTTTGCCCTTACGGAACTGGCGTCCAATCGGGTGAATCGGGGGCAGATAGAGGATATCAAAGCCCAGCTCGGCCACATAGGGCAAGCGAGCAATCACATCCATAAATGTCCCATGCTTCCCTGGCTCAAGCGCAGCCGAACGGGGAAAGAGTTCATACCATGCCGAAAAGCGTGCCAGAGGGCGATCAACCGTGACATGCAATTCGCGCTCAAAGGTTGTCGCAAACTGGCGCGGCAGGTGGACGCTCATCAGGCGGGCCAGTTCAGGGGTAAAGGCAGCCTCGGCGTCACCTACACGTAAGGCTGCGGCGAAACTGTGCAGCGTTGCGGCGACTGGATCAGGCGCAGCTGTGGCTGCCTCTTCGACCAGCGCAGCGCCGATCAACAGATCGACCTGTACCTCTTGCCCAGCCTCAACGCGTTTGTGTAACTGATGTTCCCAGGTTGCAAAACGATCAATCCAGGCAACCAGGGTATAGGTATAGGTTCCCATCGTCTCGACACTAAAGACACCGCGCCAGTGGTCATTGCCGAGAAGCGTCATCGGCATCTCGTGCCAGGACTGATCAGCGGGGCCGCGCACGCGCAGCACAGCGGCGAGCACATCGTGACCATCGGCAAAGATATCGGCTTCGACCGTCACGAGATCACCGACAACCCGTTTGATCGGATAATGCCCTGCATCAACCTGGGGGGTAACGTGTTCGATCAAGACGCGCCGCCGTCCCTCACCAAAGGCGGTGAGCCCATTCGATGTGGCGGCTTCGGCCACCGTTGTGCCCTTCGTGGGCGTTTTCAGCTTCGCTGGCATCTCCAGCTCCCCTCATTACGCCTCTTCCCTGCGTTGGGTAGGGGCGAAAACAACGTAATGAGTCGGGCGCATGGCTGGCGCCATGCGCCCGGCTCACTCAAAACAGATCTGACCAGTTTACCGTAAACCAATCAGCGTGACGTGCCTAGCCTGTTACCAGGTACCGTGATACCTGCACCGTTATTACTCGTTCTTGCCAATGATCGGCAGGTAGATCTTCTGCGTCACAACGGTCTGGACACTGCCCGTTGCCAACACATCGGCATCTTCGTAGACATAGTTGTTGTAGGTGTCGATCAATTCAACCCGTGCGGTAACCGCGAAGGTTCCACCGATCAGATACTGATGGGTCGTGGTCACCGTGGTGGTGCCTGGGGCGACCGTAAGCCGCTCGAAGCTATTGATGGCGTCGCCATACGCAATCACGAGATTGTAGACCGCACCCTCGCTGGCACCAGCGGTGCGCAGTTCGGGCATCGTCACGACGAACGTCGTCGGGATACCTGTCGAAACAGCCGTGCTGCTGATATCGAGGGTACCGGTCACCAGCACCTGCCGGAAGTCAGCAGCCAGCGTGGACGTCCCATCGGTCAGTTGCGACGCAACGCCAAACCGACCAATCTCGCCGAACGTGTAGGTCTGGGTAAACGTTGCCGCCCCAGCCGCTGCGGTCGCGCTATCCGTAAAGGTCGTTGTTCCGTCAATCGTCCAGGCGTACGTAAAGGTACCATCGGCAAGGCCGGTCGCTCCGACCTCAAACGGCACTGGTGTGCTCACCGTGGCACTTGCCCCCGGCGAAACCCAGTTCAACGTGACATTCGCAAGACTCTGAGCACTGGCCGTCGTGACCAGCACCCAGAAGAGCAACGCGGCTACCGCGCTAATCAGCGCAAAACCCAGCAGGGCCAAGCGGTTGGTCGAAGTTCCGTGTACGGCTGTTTCTGTGTTGTTGTTACGATCCATGAACTTTTCTTCCTCCTGCAGCGAAAACGAGGCGTTGGTAGTGTCAACAATAGAACAACCACCAGTGGCCTGACGAGCTACCCGATCTATCGGCTTCAACAGTTGTTTCCGATCAAACAGACCATCAGGGCGGTCCTCGTGGTTGCGTGACTCTGTGCATCAACTGATGATGCAGCAAGTGACATAGAGCAAACCAGCGTTGAACATCACCATTGGGGAAAAATGCGGTGCCGCGATGTGTCCACTGATGTACCGCATCTTGAGACATCAGCCCCCCTATGATCCTTGCCTCGCCTTCTCATAGAGCGTTAGGATCGGGTTGTGCATCAGGCAATGCTGGCAGACGCCTGGCGATGCAGGCTTTTGCACGCATACGGGCTCAGCCTGATGATGCAACAACGCGAACGTCACTATCTTGCGGGCTATGTGCTACCGCACCGAAAGCACTTTGCTCGGGCACAGCTTTGATGCAAGATCATGATCGAATAGGCGCTCATGCCTCTGAACAAACTGTGGAATAGTCTTACGCTGAGCACATTCCTCAGCGTACCTCTCAAGTTATGATCAGGATCACTTTCAGGTCTATGTAATACTGCTATTCTACAGGAGCGCTCTCTGTGTGTCAAACGTATCAAGCAATATCAAGCCCAATATCGAGGGCGCGCGCTGCGTGGGTTAGGGCACCGACACTAATATAGTCTACCCCGCTCTCAGCAATTGCCCGTACTCGTTCCAGCGTAACACCTCCACTAGCTTCAAGCAAGGCACGTCCTTGCACGAGGCTGACGGCGGCACGCATCGCCTCGGGGGGCATATTATCAAGCATGATGAGATCCGCCCCCGCCTCGGCGGCTTCACCAGCCTGAGCCACAGTTTCAACTTCGACCTCAACGCGCACCATTGGCCCAACCGCTGCACGCGCTTGCTGCACCGCTGCCCCCATGCCAATGCCCTGAGTGGCGAGGATGGCGAGGTGATTATCTTTGAGCATCACGCCATCATACAGTCCGAAGCGGTGATTTATCGCGCCACCAAGCCGCACGGCGTACTTTTCGAGGAGGCGCAGTCCGGGTGTTGTCTTGCGTGTATCGAGAATCCGGGCTTTCGTTCCAGCGACTGCAGCGACATAGCGTGCTGCGAGGGTTGCAATACCACTCATGCGTTGAAAAAGATTGAGGGCGACGCGCTCGCCGATCAGTACCCCGCGGGCTGATCCACTCACCGTTGCCACCACCGTACCGGGGGCAACCTGTGCGCCGTCTTTCACTAGGGGCATAACAACGAGTGTGGGATCAACGAGCGCAAAGGTGGTGGCAACGATATCGAGGCCACAGACAAGGCCAGCCTCGCGGAAGACAAAGGCTGCTTGCACGTGTGCCGTCGCAGGAATCACGGCCTGCGTCGTCAGATCACCACTTCCAAGATCCTCGGCCAGCGCACGCGTAAGCAATTCGCGTACCAGGGTGGTGGGCAGTTCCATAGAGAGGCTCCACAAGCGAGAGGCCTGGGGCTGCGCCCCACACCCCCAATCGGCAGGCGTTCGATGATTTGACGCAAAGGCGCAAAGAGCGTTTAGCGCCCATCTAGATGCCAGGCGTGCGACGCATGGTTGTGCCAAGTGTGTAACCTAAGTTTCTTGATCTGCGTGCAGCCTTGTCATGCTTTGCTCAGCATCGTTGCTGTTGGGACGCCCGAGACCGTTCGCTCCGCTCTGGGTGACAAACTATCGGGACGCCTGCAACCCTTCGTTCTGCTCAGAGGCTGTCTGAAAAGTCGACGGGTTGCTCTGGAGTGCTGGCTTTAGCCGGCTAAAGCCAGCACTCCAAGGGCATACCACGTGATGTAGAACGATGCTGCCACCCTTTCCAGGCAGCCTCTCAGGGTGACAAACCCCAGGAAACATCGTTTACAAACTACTCATTATGTTGTGAGCAGGCCGTGATCTTTCGGATTCAGATCGAGATCATCACGACTACCACGACCGACGCCCCAGTACGTAAAGCCGCGACTTGCCATCTCCTGAGGATCATAGAGATTGCGCCCATCAACGACAATAGGTTGGCGCATAAAACTACGGATCTTATCCCAGTTGATCTGCTTGAACTCATTCCACTCGGTCACGAGCAGGAGCGCATCGGCCTCTTTGGCGACATCATAGGCCGTTGCGCAAAAGGTGACTTCGGGCATGACTTCGCCAGCATTTTCCATCGCGACCGGATCATAGGCCTTGACGCGGGCACCTTTCGCCTGGAGCGCCCGAATGATATCAAGGCTCGGAGCTTCGCGGATATCATCGGTATTCGGCTTGAACGACAGGCCGAGCACCCCGATATACTTGCCGTCGAGATCACCAAGCAACGTCTCGACCTTCTGGACAAACCGTTCTCGCGCCGACTGATTAATCTCCATCACGGCCTGAAGTAACTGCGGATGGCAGCCAGCGGAAGCGGCCATATGGTGCAGTGCGAGAACATCTTTCGGGAAACAGGAACCGCCATAGCCAATCCCGGCATCGAGGAAATGGGGCCCAATGCGTTTATCGGCACCCATGCCACGGGCCACTTCGCGGACATCGGCCCCGAGACGTTCACAGATCTGGGCGATTTCATTGATAAACGAGATCCGGGTTGCGAGAAATGCATTTGACGCATACTTAATCATCTCAGCGGTACGGAGATCAGTGATAATGATCGGTGCGCCAAGGGGTGCATGCAACTCGGCGACCTCTTCGGCGGCCTTCTGATCCATTGAGCCAAGGACAATCCGGTCGGGCTTGAAGAAATCGGTCAGGGCGCTGCCCTCGCGCAGAAACTCGGGATTCGAGACAACCGAGAAGTGAATGCCCGGGGCGGCATGTTCAGCAATAATCGAAAAGACCATATCACCGGTACCAACGGGCACCGTACTTTTATCAATGATAATAGCATCGCGGGTCAGATGCTGCCCAATGCCTAGGGCTGCCGCTTTGACATAAGAGAGATCGGCTGCGCCATCGTCGCCCATTGGTGTCCCAACCGTAATAAAGATCAACCGGGCATCAGCGAGGCCAAGCGCGTAATTATCGGTAAAGCGGAGCCGTCCGGCACGCATATTGCGTTCTTGCAATTCTTCAAGGCCCGGCTCATAAATCGGCGATTTCCCGCTCCGCAACAATTCCAGCTTGGCGGGATCGATCTCGATACAGTTCACAGTATTGCCGAGGTCAGCGAAACAGACTCCCGTCGTCAACCCGACATAGCCCGTGCCCACCACACAAATATTGCTCAAGAGACTCCTCCTTATTCCATCAACGCAACTTCAACGCCAAGGTTCAATTCACAGGCACGCTGCCAAGCAAGGTGAGCAACCGCAAGATCCTGAACGGCATTGCCAACCGACTTAAAGAGCGTCACCTCCTCGTCAGTCGTACGTCCAACCACGATCCCGGCGGCCACGGCGCCGAGTTCACCAACAATATGTTCAGACGTGATCAGACCCGCATCACGGGCACGCACCAGTTCACCGGCCTCGGCCCATGCGGCCTGATGCTGATCAACCACAACCCGGGCGCGGGCCACCGTGGCGAGGGGAATTTCGGCCATTGTCGGGCGATAGGCCCCTATGGCATTGATATGCACGCCTTTGCCTAGGGCCGTATCAGCAAAGAGTGGATCGGTCGCCGAGGTCGCGGTACACACAAGCTCGGCCTCGGCAAGGGCCGCATCAACAGTTGAGGCAAGCTGGAGCTCACAGGTGATGCCAGCCTCACGCATCCGTCTTGCCAGTTCTTCGCCGCGTTCACGACGGCGATTGACGAGCCAGATCCGCTCAAGGGGGCGTTCATTCCAGACGGCGAGTGCCTGGGGGAGAGCCTGCGCACCGGCCCCAAAGAGGGCGAGCACGTGCGCATCAGCACGGGCCAGATGCCGGGTTGCCACGCCTGACGCCGCCCCGGTGCGCAGGGCTGTGAGGTACGTACCATCAAGCAGGGCCACCGGACGCCCGGTCGCGGGATCAAGCAACGTTACCAGCGCATAAATTGTCGGCTCGCCACGAGCGGCATTCTGGGGGAAAATCGAGACCACTTTCATCCCGAGGGCAGCGTAGGTAGCATCATCAAGTCGTGCGGGCATAAAGAGGCTGGTTGCCTGATATGCCGGCGCATCAACATGGGTACGGATGGGCACCTCGGCGTGCCCAGCTGAAAGCCGCACAAAAGCTGACTCGACGGCATTGATCGCCTCGGGCATCGAGACAGCGGCCTGGACATCAGCAGCAGAAAGGATGCGCATCGTAGTACCTTTGCTCAACACAGACAACCGCACTCTATGATACAACAGAAACGGGTGAGGAGCGATCAATTCATCGCTTCTCACCCGTTTCTGTTCTGGCTCGCATAGAGCTATTCAGTTGCCGCCGCTTCGGCGGTCGCATTGACCTCAGTCGGAGCCTCGGTGTCTGCCGCAGGTTGGGCCTCAACTGGCTCAGGCTCAGTGGCTTCTTCGCCTTCTTTATCATTTTCAGCGATGCGGCGGAGTGACAGACCCATCCGCTGGCGCTGACGATCAAGGCTAATCACCTTTGCCGTCACTTCCTGGCCGGGCTGCAACACATCACGTGGCTGGGTCTGGGGGTCAACATCGAGTTCACTCGCGTGAATAAGCCCCTCGACGGCCTCTTCGACCTGCACAAACGCTCCAAAGGGGGTAACATTCGTGACGGGGCCAGTGACCAGTTGACCGAGCGTATAGCGCTGATCAATCGTATCCCAGGGATTGGCCTGGAGTTGACGGATCGAGAGCCCGATGCGCTCGCGGTCACGGTCAATTTCGACCACAACCACCTTGACTTCCTGGCCGGGCTGGAGCACCTCGCGGGGATGGTTGACGCGCTGCCAGCTCAACTCAGAAATATGAGCCAGCCCATCGGCCCCCCCGAGGTCAATAAAGGCCCCGAAGTTGGTCAACTGATTGACGCGCCCGCTCAACACATCACCTGGCTGGAGTTCAGTCAAGAGCCGGATCTTCTGCGCCTTGCGCCACTCTTGCGTTGCGCTACGCTCGGAGAGCACGAGACGATTGCGCTCGCGGTCAACCTCAATCACCTTGAGCGGAATCTCTTGATTGACCATCTTTTGCAGCGCCTGCTGGCGTTCCTCGGCAGCAGTACGTCCGTGCAACTGTGCAACCTGCGAGGCAGGCACAAAACCACGGATGCGATTAAACTGCACCAGAAGGCCACCCTTATTAAACCCGATCACCTTGCAACGGGTAATGCCGCCGTCTTTAAAGAGTTGCTCGGCATATTCCCAGTCTTTTGCCACCTGAACCATCGTCAGGGAGAGGATAAGATCACCATCTCGGTTTTCAGGTTCCTGGACATAGACCTGAATTGTTTCGCCTACCTGAAGTGTACTCAGGAATTCATCGCCCATCTGGCGCAGGTCTTGCGAAGGGATCACACCTTCACGCTTCGTCCCGATCGAAACAAGCACGCCGTTATCTTCAATTTGCATTACCATGCCCTCACGCAACTCACCGCGCTGCGGACGGGCATAATCATACTCATCTAATAACAACGTCCAGTCAAGATCCTCCTGATCCTCCAATGTAATCTGATCCGATTGCACCGACATGCTTCAAAGCCTCCTCGAAGAGATTTACACAGCTGTGTGCATTCCGCACGCCATGACCAAAAAAAAACGCCATCCTGATGTAGGCAGGCGCGAAATATATATCGCGTGAGATGAGCCTGGATACGCTAGGAAGCTGTCGCTAACAGCTTTGCACGCTCCACGCCAGTGCCTTTATGCAGGCTCTACCAGGTGACTGGCTCTCCGTCCTCATCATGTAGAAAGATGATGTATTATACTGGAGGGTCAAACCAGAGCGGATGTCACAACTATGTTTTACAATACGGACAATTATAGGGGAGATATTCCCGGTTGTCAAATATCTTGCAGGAGTCAGCGATGAGTTCAGGGCAGCCTGTGCGTGTGTTATTTGTTTGTATGGGCAATATCTGTCGTTCGCCAATGGCTGAAGCGCTCTTTCGCCACCTTGTTGTTGAAGCAGGGTTAGAGGAGGCTTTTGTGGTTGACTCGGCGGGAACAGGTGGATGGCATGCTGGTGAAGCCCCGCATTATGCAACGAGTGCGGTCTTGAAGCGGCACGGCATTGACGTTGGCGATCAGCGCGCACGTCGTCTGAAGAAGGAAGATAGCACGACCTTTGATTATATTGTCGCGATGGATCGTGAAAATATCGCCACGATCACACAAAATCACCCTGCAGCGCGCGAACGAACCCGTCTATTGCTCGACTATGTTACCGATAGCCCTGATATTTCTGGGGGTGAAGTGCCTGATCCATACTATAGTGGTGCGTTTGAGCATGTTTATGAACTTGTGGAGAAAGGCTGTCGCGCCCTGCTCGCCCATATTCGTGCTGAGCGAGGGTTTTGAGGGTGTCTATGTTATTTGGTGGTTTTGGGCCGCGCTTTTATGCGGCCTATCAGGCGGCGTGGCCGCTCGAACCAGGCTATGCCGAACGCCGTGATCTCTACAATCTCTATCATTTGCTCAACCACTTGAACCTGTTTGGGTTGGGGTATGCGGCTCAGGTTGATCAGATTATATACCGTTATGTCGGCTAACTACCATGCGACTTTTTCCTTCCAGGCGGATCTGGCAGGCCTCACGGTCGAGGTGGTAAGCAAGCCAGGGCTTGCTGCGGCCCATTTGCTACTTGAGGCCTCGAACCTTGCGGCAAATCTGATTCGCCCAGCCGCGACGGAACGCGTCTTGCTGCTAGGGGCAGGTCATGGTGCGCTTGGCGTTGGGCTGGCCCGTCACCTCACCCGAGGGCACCTGGTACTCATCGAGAGCGATCTGATCGCGCTACGGATGACGCAGCTGACCTTCGCAGCTAATCAGATCAGCGGGGGTGAGCTACGTGGTGCGAACAATGCGCTCCCCGGTGTGACTGAGGCGTTCGACCGGGTCATTCTATTCAGCCCAAAGAGTCGCGCCCTGGGGCGGCGCTGGCTGCTCGAAGCGCAAGCCTACCTGCGGCGCGAGGGCATCCTGAATATCGTCGGAGCGCAGGCGAGCGGGGTGCGCTCGCTGATCGCCGATGCGCAGGCCTTGACCGGGAAGATGCACATCCTTGGTTATGGGAAAGGGTGTCGTGTCGCTGAGACACGTTGTATCCAACCTCTTGCCGCGCCACCGGCCTGGACGACGTTGCCAGGGATTAGGCCGGGGAGTTGGATCCCGCTCACGGTCGATCTCCCAGGGGGTGCCAGCGAACTGGTCAGTTTGCCAGGGGTCTTCAGTGCAGAACACCTTGACCCTGGGACGGCCTTTTTGCTGAGCCAGCTTGGGCAGCGGTGTCATGGCAAGCGCGTGCTTGACGTCGGTTGCGGCTATGGAGTGATCGGGCTTGCGGCGGCCCAACTCGGGGCGAAACAGGTCGATCTCGCTGACGTGAATCTGCTGGCGTTAGCGGCAGCCCGTGAGAATGTGGAACGCCTCGGGCTATCGAGGGTTATCCAGGTACATCCAAGCGACGGTCTCGAAGCGGTGTTGGGGCAACGCTACGATCTCGTGTTGAGCAACCCACCCTTTCACACGGGCAAAACGATTGACACCGCGATGGCCGAGGCGTTTCTGCGTGAGGCACGGAGCGTGCTGGTTCCAGGGGGTACACTGCTGATTGTTGCCAATCGTTTTTTACCCTACGAGCGCGTGATGCAGGCCCATTTTGGCACGGTAACGGTTGTGGCAACGTGCGAGGGGTATCGGGTTTTGGCAGGATCGTAGGGACACGGCGGTGCCGTGCCCCCACCGGCGGTGCCGTGCCCCGACGGGTTAATTTAATATGCCCGAGCAAAGATGACTTGACGTGACGTTGGTCGCCCGGTATAGACACAGATCCCTGGGGCTTCAGACTGGTCGAGAGGGATGCAGCGAATCGTGGCCCGCGTTTCGTCCTGGATGCGTTTCTCGTCTTCGGTGGTGCCATCCCAGTAGGCGAGGGCAAACCCACGTTCAATCTGGGCTTTGAGCTCGTCATAGGTTGTAACCGTTGCGGTACGGTCACTGCGGAAGGCGAGGGCTCGCTCGAAGAGCGCCACCTGAATTGCTTCGAGCAGCGTGAGCAGATAGTCGGTCAGACCAGCCTGGGGCACAAATTGCTTGCCGGCTTTGCCGGGCATATCGCGTCGTGCGACCGCGACACTCCCCTTCTCGACATCTTTTGGGCCAACCTCAACCCGGATCGGTACGCCCTTGAGTTCCCACTCATTGAACTTATAGCCAGGGGTGAAATTATTGCGGTCGTCAACCTTAAAGCGGAGGCGACCTTGCCAGTCGGCGGTCAGGCGGTCAACGGCTTCCATCACCTTGGCCCGTTCGTCCTCATTCTTATAGATTGGCACCAGCACGACCTGGATTGGGGCGAGGCGAGGCGGCAAGACCAGGCCCTCGTCGTCGGAGTGGGTCATAATGAGCGCCCCGATGAGGCGGGTCGAAACGCCCCAGCTTGTTGTCCAGCAATGCTGGATCGTATTATGCTGATCGGTGAAGGTAATCTCAAAGGCCCGTGCAAAGTTCTGGCCGAGGTTATGGGAAGTACCGGACTGCAGGGCGCGGCCATCCTGCATCATAGCCTCGATGCAATACGAACGCAGGGCCCCGGGGAACTTCTCTTTTTCGGTTTTGAGGCCACGGATGACGGGCACCGCCATCACCTGTTCGGCGAAATCGGCATAGACATCGAAGAGAATACGGAGCGTCTCGGCCTCGGCCTCGGCCTCATCAACGTGGGCGGTATGGCCTTCTTGCCAGAGGAACTCGGCGGTACGTAAAAAAGGGCGGGTGCGCATTTCCCAGCGCATCACATTGCACCACTGATTATAGAGCAGCGGCAGATCGCGGTACGAGCGCACCCATTTGCTATAGAAATAGCCAATGATCGTCTCGCTCGTCGGGCGAATCACATAGGGTTCGGCCAATTCTTCACCGCCGGCGCGGGTCACTTCCGCGACCTCGGGGGCAAAGCCATCAACGTGCTCGGCCTCCTTCATAATAAAACTCTTGGGAATCAGCAATGGAAAATAGATATTCTCGTGACCGGTAGCCTTGATCCGGTTATCGAGTTCACGTTGCATCATTTCCCAGATCGCGTACCCCGTCGCCTTAAAGACGATACAGCCACGCACGACTTCGGCCACTTCAGCGAGATCGGCTTCACGGACAATATCAAGGTACCACTGGTTATAATCGAGGGCACGGGTTGTAATCGTCTCTTTGGGCATAGGGTTAGGTTCCTTCAACTGGCTACGTCTTTGCGCAGCAACTCACTTGGCAAGATCACATGGTCGGCCCATGCGGGCGTACGGCTCACGACCTCATAGCCAAGCTTGAGGTAAAAATGGCGCGCCTGCGTATTGCCAATAATAACACGGAGCATCGTTGACGTTGCGCCTTCAGCGCGGGCATAGGCTTCCATCTGGTGCATCATTGCGGTACCAATGCCACGGTTGCGCATCGTCTGGCTTACCACCACACTATACATAAAGCTCTCACCCTGTTGCAAAGGTGCATCAGCAAAGAGCGAACCACGCACCATCGTCCAGAAGAAACGCAGCGTATCAGCGACGCCCAACGTCTGCAGGGCCGTCGAAAAGAGCTTCGAGGGCAGCGGCGAAAAGATCGGATCGTCAGGCAGCCGGATACTGGCTGTGCTTACCGGGGTACCGTGTTCATCACGAAAGAGAAAACGCCCCCGCGTCCCATCTTGAAACTCGTGGGCGAGCAGATAACGAAACAACGGCACCTGCACAGCCAGAGGGCTGTGCAGGTAACCGGGAAGTTCATGCTGATGAAGTTGGGCGACCAGTTCGGCCAGCGGCTGAAGATCGTCAATGGTCGCAACCTGAAGTGTTACAGGCTCGTGAAACATACGTTCAGGAACCTGCCAGATTATGCGTGGGCACCGTAGGTTGCGAGCACCCCACTCGTTTCAATCGTCGCACCGACCTGCACTCGTACTTCTGCGATTGTCCCGGCGTGAGGGGCCGTGATCTCATTTTCCATCTTCATAGCTTCAATAATGAAGAGCACCTGACCAGCCTCGACCTGTTGACCGGGCTCAGCGCGCACCGCAGCGACACGGCCCTGGATTGGGCTGATCACGCCATCAACCTTTGGCCCTCCGGTGGCCTTCTTGGCTTTGCCGACGGGTTTGCCAGTGCGGGTCGGTGCCGCACCGGGGGCCGGGGCAGCGGCGAGTGCGCCGACCCCAAAGACCTTGACCCCAAAGCGGCGATGATTAACCTCAACCGTAAAGGTACGTGGCTCAGCCGCAGCCTCGGCTTCAACGGGTTCAAGTGAGGCACTGAAGGCACGGGCGGTTTCAACAAGTTCAGGATTTTGGGCAATGAAATTGACACTGATATCGGTACCGCTAGCAAATACCGGATGCCCAAGGGCAGCGCGATGGAACGGGATGGTTGTCGCGACGCCACCAAGC
Source organism: Candidatus Chloroploca sp. Khr17 (assembly GCF_004138165.1). Lineage (GTDB taxonomy): Bacteria > Chloroflexota > Chloroflexia > Chloroflexales > Chloroflexaceae > Chloroploca. The sequence continues at coordinate 46,352 of NZ_RYFF01000004.1, read as the reverse complement.
TCATACTCAGCGAGGGCACGCAGACCACGGCTAATCGCCTCGGGGCGGGTTTCAGCCCAGACAACGAGTTTTGCCAGGAGCGAGTCGTAGTACTCAGGGATCGTATAGTTGGGACGGACGCCGCTATCCACGCGCACACCGAGGCCTGACGGTTCGTGATACGTCGTGATAGTACCGAGGGCAGGGCGGAAATTATGGAGAGGATCTTCGGCATTGATGCGGCACTCGATCGCGTGTCCACGGGGCGTCAGATCTTCCTGGCGCATCCAGAGTGACTCGCCGCGGGCAATGCGGAGTTGAGCTTTGACGAGATCGACGCCATAGACCATCTCAGTGACGGTATGTTCGACCTGGATGCGGGTATTCATTTCAAGGAAATAGTACTCGCCGTCCTGGAAGAGAAACTCGAGCGTGCCAGCGCTGAAATAATTGACGGCTTTGGCGAGGCGCACAGCGGCCTGGCCCATCTCGAGGCGCAGCTCGGGGGTGAGGGCGGGCGAGGGCGACTCTTCGATCAGCTTTTGGTGGCGGCGCTGGATCGAGCAATCACGTTCGCCGAGGTGTACCACATTGCCGTGGGTATCAGCGAGGATCTGGATTTCGATATGGCGGGGCGAAGGCAGATATTTTTCGACATAGAGTGCGCTATTCTTGAACGACGTTTCCGCCTCACGGCGCGCGCTCGCGAAGGCATCGCTAATCTCGCTCGCGGCGCGGACAACGCGCAGGCCACGGCCACCACCACCGCCAACCGCCTTGATCGCGATGGGATAGCCGAACTCATCGGCGAGGCGACTAATCTCGGCGAGGTCATCGAGGGGTTCAAGCGTACCGGGCACCACGGGCACCCCGGCGGCGGTCGCCTCACTGCGGGCGGCCGTCTTGCCGCCCATGCGTTCCATTGCCTCGGGGGGTGGGCCAACAAAAACCATCCCCGCCTCGGCGACAGCGCGGGCGAAATCGGGGTTTTCGGCGAGAAAACCATAACCAGGATGGATGGCCCCGGCCCCGGCTTCGCGTGCAACCTCGATCAGGCGTGGAATATTCAAATAGCTTTCAGAAGAAGGAGCAGGCCCAAGCAAATAGGCGGCATCGGCATAGGCCACGTGGGGTGCATCACGGTCGGCCTCGGAATAGACGGCAACAGCGCGCATGCCAAGTTCACGGCAGGCACGCATGACACGAATGGCAATTTCACCGCGGTTCGCAATCAGTACTGTGTCAAACATAGGATTAGACCGTTGCATTCAATGCGACTACCCCGGCGCTACGGCAAGGCCACAACGCCAGGCCAATTCTAGCATACCAGATGGTGTTACAAAAGACGCTCGTCATGTTACCAGAAACTATTGCCGTCCAAGCAACTCCTTCAAGAGATCATCATCATCATCTGCCCTGGAGTGAGGCGGCGGCGCGGGCGGTGACGTGCCTTTCGAGGAAGATGGGCGTACAGGAACACGGCGTGTCGTCCCAGTTTCAACGGTTGGCGAGCCATCTTGAGCCAGAGGTTGGGCTGGATCAGGCGGTGGTGTTGAAGCGGCAAACCGTTCGTGGGCTGTGCGGCGATGGCGATAGCCCTGCCGACTCAGGCGGCGACGATAGTTCTGCCAATCGTTGATAGCCATGACGATCAAGGCGATGAGCGCAATCACGAGTCCTGCAATCACCACAAAGGCAAACCAACCGGGTGAACCTGCGGTTGCTTGAGCGAGGGTTTCAACAAGCCCATCAGAGCCTGGTTGAACCACAGCCGTCTCTGGTAACGGTGAAGCAGAGGCGGCAGGTTGACTCAATGCTCCTGGGGTGGACAGTTCACCGAGCTTTGGGCAGAGCAGCGCAGCGCCACCGAGGGCACGAAGTTCAGCCCCAAGCAGCCCTGCGCGCACTTGATCAGAGAGTGGGGCATCGGGAGAGACACCGGTTGCCAATTCAAAGCGGGCACGTTCAAAATACTGAACCGTCGTCGGAACCCCGGTCGTCGGATGGTCTTCATTGAGCGAACCACTAATTGGATAGCCAAAGATATTCAATCCGCCATACTCCAGATAAAAAGCACGAAAACGGGGATCAGCAAACGCATCACGAGCCTCAAGATCAGTGCGACGCTCGACCGGCAAACCAGGATAGCGCCGCTGGAAGATTGCGGTACCAAGCTGCGTACCGACGACCCGATAGGGCCAGGGCTGTTGGGCGTGCCATTCGAGGCGTTGGCGCTCGGTGTAGAACACGGGCACAGTTGTGGCGCAATCACCTCCTGGCTCAAGCGTGACGTCACCAATAGGCAAGCCCAGAACGGCAATGGCATCGGTCAGTGAGCGGGGTGCGAGGCCCCCAAGCGTCTGATAATGCTGCGCGAAATCGCCGACGATGGGATGCATGGGAGCTTCGGCCAGGCGCACCTCTGGGCAGACCTCAATGCGCATGCCTGGTTCAGGTGGCGAGGCAGGAACCTGGCGTGTGCCGGTGGGATCGCGCATAATGGTGCGCACATGGTCCATCACCCGCTCGTCCTCACCGGGGCGCAGAGGGGCCGGCCGCGTATCGGCTTCGATATGGATCGTTGGCAAATACCGATACCCGGTAACCCGGACGGATCCATCGCTAGCGCGGGCGAGGCCGACATAGAAGATGACCGACGTAGCGGCAAACGCCTCTGCTTGAAAGGCCCCCTGTGACGCCAGGAAATTGGCGAGCGAATAGATTACCAGGGTCGCACGGTCGCCATTGACCAACAGATCGACTGGTTGCAACGTATGGGGCTGGGCCCCGAGGATCACATCGGCCCCAGCCGCAGCGAGACTTCGGGCGGCTTCGATCTGGCTCTCGTGGGGATAGAACTGATACTCGAAGCCCCAGTGGGGAGCGACGATCACCAGATCTGTTTCGCGGGCCGCCTGCGCCACTGCATCAAGGACACTCTGGCGCACCCCGCCTTGCTCACCATACGCATTGCCCTGATAGAGTAAATTGACCTGTTGAAACGGGTCGGGAATACCATTGGTACCCCAGGTCGCCGCGATAAAACCAATAGTTATGCTCACCCCATCACGGGTCAAGGTCAGCGGCAGATAGGGCGGGCGTTCAGTCGCCGTACTCTGTACCGCCCCGTGATGGGCAAGACCATTGGCATCGAGCACATCGAGGGTCGCGTCGAGGCCTTGGGGTCCGCGATCGAGGATATGATTATTGGCAGTCGAGACGAGATCGATCCCGGCATTGCGGAGGGCTGTAGCGAGGGCCGGATTATAGTTAAAGGCGGGATAGCCGGTATAGCCAGCGCCAGCCAACATGGCACCATCAAAATTGGTGTAGGCGAGATCGGCGGCCTGTAAAAAGGGACGCACCGCATCAAAGAGCACATCGTACCCTAGCATCTCACCGACGGCCTGAATATTCTCGTGGGGGAAGGTATCACCGGTGGCGGCGAGGGTGAAATGGATCTCGTCACCACGGCCACACTGATTGACCGTCGTGAGGGGCCGATCTAGCCCGTCGCTGCGCTGGGCCGCCACAGGATACGGCGCGACCAGCAGCAGCAGGACGAGTAAGATAAGGCTTTGGCTGGTGAGAGGGTGTTTATTGCACATACATGCTATAATACCACAAGGCTCAACTGGAAGGCCGCTTATCCGTGTCTGTTCTATAATACACCCATGAGTCTTCGTCGTGTACAGTACCTTGCGCTGATGCTTGTCCCACTTGCCGTGCTGGTCATGGTTGTGCAAGCTTTTTCAGGCAGCCGAGCGACCCTCTCACGGTGGGGGGTTGCGTCAACCGAACAGGGTTCGCGCGTGGCCGACGCGCTGGTGGGCCGCGCCGACGCGGTGGTTGGGATAATGCAACCGACAGCGCACGAGCAACTTGAAGCCTTCAACCGTGACAGCAGCCTGCAAGAGCAGGTCGCTGAGGGGCGGGTGGAATGGTACCGGCGACCAGTGGGTGGTGGCGAACTGGCCTACATTGTTGTGCGGCTTGACGAGATGGTGCATCTCGAACTGATTACGGCCGATGGTGCGGTACCTGGCAGTGATGAGCATGGTGACACCATCTGGTTGGATCGGCAACACCACCTTGCCACGGTGGCGACGATGGCCAATGCCCCGTATGCGCAGCGCGAAGGGCTGGAACTGCTCGCCGCGATGGCCTTTGGCTTTCACGGGGCTGCCCGCACGTCCAATGAAGGGAGTGTCGTGATCAACGGGGTGATCCACCGGGTCAACGCAGGGCGAGGGGTGCTGTGCGTCACCTATGACCAGCGGGCGCTGATTGGTTTGTTTGATGCGAAGGCACTTGCCACGTGTTGGCAGGCTGTCGGTGGGGGGCCGGTGATCCTCTGGGAGGGCAAGATTGCCAATCCTGAGCGCATTGAACCTGGTGACGGCGAGCTTCCGTTTAACCCGTTGAACGAAGATTTTGTGCAACTCGACTGGCGGATCATGATCTATCAGGGCACCTATCCGAAAACGGCTGTCTGTGTCGGTGATCTGCCCAACGGGCACTCGTTTGTGGTCTTGGCGAACAGTCGGGGAATCACCGGGGTCGAGCTAGCGCAGGCACTGCGGGCGATGGGATGCCGAGATGCCCTTGGTGGTGACGACGACACCTCGACGCAGGCGACCTGGCGCGGGCAACCGATCTGGCCCGGTTCACCACGCGCCGTCCCTGATGCGCTCGGGGTGTACGTGCGTTGACCCGTATTGATGCAAAGGCGCAGAGGCTCTAAGTTTTGACACATCAACACCCAAAGCTTTGCATCTTCGCGCCTTTTTTGCAAGATACTGGCGCTAGCATCACTGCCCAACGAGTTGGCTGCGGACAAGTTGCAGCGCCCAGGATGAGGTAGTGATGGCATACTGATCGCCGGGAAGCCCGACGGTGGTCAGGTTTTCGTCGAGGGTATAGCGCTCAACATCTTCAGGCGAAAAATTACGAAAAGCCCAGGCCAGACCGATCATCTCTTCAAGAGAAAAATCGGTCACAAGATGATCACGTAAAGCGGTACTCAAATCAGAAAGCATCTCGGCCTGGACAATAATATTTTGGTCGCGCACCCGGCTCATGGTCGCCCGAATAACTTCTTGCTGGCGGCGTGAGCGAGCATAGTCACTGTCGGAATGCCGAATACGGCTATAGATTAGAGCCGAATACCCGTCCATCCATTGTGGCCCTGGCAAGAAATGGGCAACCATATAACCATAATCAATGGTTGGGTACATTGGATCGTAGAGTTCCGTTTCGACATTGATCTCAATGCCGCCAATTGCATCAATCGCGGTCATAAAAGCCTGGAAATCGGCGCGCACGACATAGTCGATGGGGAGATCGAGGAGGTTGCTGACCGTTTTGCGGGCAAGCTCGATACCCGAACCAGCCCCAGGTTCAAGATCGCTGTAGGCCGTCATCGCATTGATGCGTGCCCAGCCATAGCCCGGGATTTCCACAATAAGATCGCGGGGGAGCGAGAGCAGGGCGATCCGCTGGGTATCAGGCTCAACCCGTACGATCATAATCGCATCAGAACGATTCTGCCACCCTTCACCGGGACGCCGGTCGCTGCCAAGCAGCAAAATATGCTGTGGCTGCGTGCTGGCCGGCACGACATTGATTGTTGGGATCAGGGTAGGCAGTGGCACCGTGCCATCAATGGTTGGAAGCCTGATGGGGGTCGGGCTCAAGTCTGGCGGTGACGGATCAGTTGTTGGTGAAGGCACTATCACAATCCCGGCATCAGGTTCCAGCGAAGGCACAAGATAGGGAACTGCGGTCGCTTGCATGGGGAGGCTCGAAGGGGTCATCAGTGCCAGGGCGGTCGCAATCGCCATTTCGGTTGCCGCAATGTCAACCGCAGGGGTCGGCGTTGGTGAAGAAAAAAACGGTTCAGTGGCACCCGCGTTTGTGGTGGCAAGGGTCGTTGGAGCTGTGAAGCCCGAGGACTCGGGAGGAACAACGAGGGGAGGCGTGACTGCACGAGGTGCCGCAGGGTCCACTTGCATGGCTGTTACATTCTCACGAATCGTATAGGCGGCACGGGTCACTCGTCCGGCCAGGAAGCCCATGCTCAAGGCGAAGGCACCAAGAAGACTTATGACGACATAGGTAAGCCAGGGTGGCGGGCGCCGGTTTGGCGGCAACCCTGCCCGACGGCGCCTGAGCGGTGGCGGTGATTCAGGGCTATCCATGAGAAGCGCAGTGAGGAGATCGGAGGCATCGTGCTCGTTTGGGTTTACGTCGGGTGTCGGCACGGGATTTTCGAGCGGGCGGGTCGTCGGCGCATTCGTGTGAGGGGCGGGTACGTCTGTGTAGGTTGTCGATCCGTCGGGGCTGAGGGGTGATGCGGTTGGTGTCGGGGTTTCGAGTGGGCGAACTGTCGGCGCTTCGCGGTGAGCCACTGATGTACCCAAGGTGGTGGGCGCGGGCGGGGTCATGACCCGTGGGCGCACTAGGGGCGTGATACGTGCAAGATAGGCACGACACTCAGGACACTGGGCGATATGAAAACCAAGTTGTTTTCGCTGTTGGTTTGTCGATCCAGGTCGAACACCTGAATCGATCAAGCTCTGCGCCTCACGACACTCCATAACTGACAATCCTGCTGCTTGTGGATGGATTAGACAAGGTTGCAAGGTACCTTAGAGTCTGTTCAGTATATCATTTTCCGACAAAATCTGGTATGATAACCACATTTCAATGCCGACTGATGTGCAAGAAGGAGTGCATATGCGTCTCCAGACATGGGTGTTTGTGCTGCTGATGGTGGCAATGGCTGCCAGTGTGGGGCCTGTCCAGGCCCAGACAGGCCCCAACAATGTTGTGTCAGTTCGTTTCGATGAGAAACGGCCGCCGGATCTGTTGAGTGAAGAAGAGGTTGAACGTATCGCACGACTTCAGGGTGAGACTGTCTACACCTTGCCGTCAAGTCCAGTGAGCCCTGATGATCAGACCATTCTCTTTACATCGAATGAGACGATCGGCTTTTTGAACATTCAGGATGGATCGACCATCGTCATTGATCCAGAGATCTTCGGGCCATTTATCCCCCTCCCCTTGCTTGGGTTTTCTGATTTTGCCTGGCTTGACAACGAGACGCTGGGTTCAGTTGCGCTGGACATGCGTGCCTTTGAGCCTGAAGATGCGTTTGTGAAACTGGGGATCAATCGGTCTACGCTTGAGTTGAGTGTGATGCCGCTGAGTTTGCCTGTTAATACGGGGCTTGTCTCAATTTCACCAGACCTGAACCGCTTCTTGCTGGTACTCTTTCCTGAGCAAGAAGAGGGCGAGGAGAATTTTTCCAAGCCAGTACGGGTGCGCATTGGACACCCGCGACCCGCAAGTACGATGGTGACGGATCGTCCGGTTGCACCTGCGGCGATGCAGGGGCGCATTGCTCAGGCGCAGCGCCAGCATGCGGTCGCGTTGCAGCGTATGTGGATGATGCAAGAGGGTGATGAAACCGAGACGGTGGCGGTCACGCCAACCTCGCTTGATCTGCTGCTCTATACCGTTGATGAGGGTTCGCGGTATGTGACGACCATTGATATTGCCTCGGCGCTGGCAAGTGCCGTCTGGACACCCGATGGCAACCAGTTGGCGTTTTCGATTTACGGGTTGGGCGATTTTGAGGATCAGCGTTTTATCTTTGATGGTGCTCTGCTCTCAGAAGAGGTCTACCGTGACGTGACCGGCAATTTGCCCCCGTCGATCAATCCGGTGTTGCAGCATAACAATACGTATGTAATGGATACGGTGAGTGGTGCCGTGCAGCTTTTGCAGCCCGACAAAGGGGCTGCCGCGCCACCGGTGCTCTTTGCGAGCGACTGGTCGCCTGATGGTCAGGTATTGCTGGTCGAGGCCTGGCACCCGGCACGGATCCGTGGGCGCACGCACCCTATCTATGCATTGCAGTTCAGTGAGCGACTTTCGTACCGCTTCTATGATCGCCAACTCAGTGAACTGGGGCGGTTTGAAAATAACCTCTTTAGCAGCGCGGCCTTTGCGAGTGTCGTCGGTGAAATGGTTTCGCAGGACGAACTTCTCTTCCGTGCCGCCCGTGGGACGGATCGCCATGTCTATTACTACAATCGGCGCAGTGGCGAGCTACGAAACCTGTCGAATCGTGCGGGGGCTTATTACAATGTCTTTACCACGAACCGTAGCCGACAGATCGTCTTTACGCACACCTCGTTTACCGAGCCGCCCGATATCTATCGGATGGGTTGGGATGGCCGCGGTCTGGCCCGCCTGACCTGGACGGGCGAAGAGTTGCGCGAGTTTGCGAATCTGCGCCAGGATCCGGTCAGTTTCCGGCTTGCGAGTGGGCAGACGCGGGTTGGGGTGCTGATTCAGCCGGCTGGAGCAGCCTTCCCGCCGCGCAATGTGCCAATTATCGTGTGGCAACAGGGCGGCCCTGGGGTGGCGATGGTCAACCGGTGGTTGACGAATGTGGAAGATCCGTATGCATTGCTACCGAGTATGGGCTTTGCCTTGCTGGTGACCCCAGTGGCGGGGCGGCCTGGGTATACACCTGCCGTCTTTAATAGTCTCGTTGATGGTAGCAACTTTGGCGCGACCGATATTGACGAACAAGCTGCGATTGTGCGCGAGATGATCAGCCGCGGCTGGACGAGCCAGGGCAAGGTGGGCATTACGGGTTGTTCGTACGGCGGCTACTTTACCTTGCAGAGCATTGTCCGCTACCCGACGCTCTATAGTGCGGCCAATCCACAGTGTGCGCTGATTGATACGATCACCGAGTGGAATCGTGGGTATGCCTCGCTGATGCCGCATCTGATGGGGTTGCCACCCTTTAATATCCCGCAAGAGTATCAGAACGACTCGCCATCGTACAATGTCAACCGTATCCGCACACCTGTCCTGACCTTCCACGGTACAAATGATTTCCTGCCGATTGTGCAGAACGAGAATTTGCATCTGCAACTGGTCAACCGCAAGGTGCCGGCACGGATGGTCAAGTTCATTGGTGAGGGTCATGGCCTCAGTGATGAGGCGAATCAGCTGTATGCGGCGCAGGAGCAAGTAAGTTGGTTCCGGCAGTACTTGCGTTAAGTCGGTCGTTGGTAAAGGCAACCGTTGAAGGACAGGTCAACTGTGCGCAGTGTGCCACAGTTGACCTGTCAATTGTGAGGTACCACGATGTGCCAGGTGAACAGATGCGCGAACTGGTGGCAATGGCGATGGACGATGGTGATGCTGGGGCTTGTGTTGGTGCTGAGTGGTTGTGGGTTTGGGGGAGGCACACCGACACCAACCCCTGAGCAGACGACGCCCGCGCCGCCACGACGAACGATCACGATTCTGAGCCCGACAACAGATGCTACGGTGACCAGCCCGATTGTGGTCACTGGTGAAGTGACGATCATGCCCTTTGAGGCCAATCTGAACTACCGCCTCTTTGGGCCGGGCGGAGGTTTGCTGGCCGAGGGCTTCTTTACGGCGCAGGCACGTGGAGAAGATCTGGGGGGGCCAGGGGTCTTTGCTGGTGAAATCCCCTACACCCTTGAGCAGGGTGGGCCGGGGCGGATCGAGGTGCTTGAATTTAGTATGGCCGATGGTTCGACCATGGCGATTGCCTCGGTTTCGGTGAATCTGAGTCCGTCAAATGGTTCGACGGGGGAAGGTGAACCGACCCCTGAGCCACAGGCCCAGGCGATTATGATTGACTCACCGCCACCAGGGACAACTGTTGGCAGCCCGGTAACAATTGCGGGACGCACGACGGTGCCACCGGCGGGCAACAGTCTGACGTTTGTGATGCGTGATGCCGCAGGCACCATCATTGGCAATGGGGTGTTCCCGGTGAGTATTACCGCCGAGGGACAGGGCAATTTTACCGCTTCCATTGGCTTCAATCCTCCCCTGGCGGGTGGGGCAGTGACGCTCGAAGTGCTTGAGCCAGGCGCACCGGGGGCACCGGCCGTGGCAAGCACGCAACTGACGATGGTGGTTGCGCCGCCTCAGGCGATCGTGATCGAGTCACCACCGCCTGGAACAACTGTGGGCAGCCCTGTCACCTTAACCGGGCGCACGGCACGTTTCCCCTTCCAGGGCAACCTGCTCTACCGGGTCTTTGATGCGGCTGGCCGCGATCTGGGCAATGGCTTCTTCCCGGTGCTCGGGGCCGAGGGTGGGCCAGCGATTTTCAATGCGTCAGTCACGTTTAATTTGCCAGTGACTGGCGGACGGATCACGGTTGAAATTGCCGATCAGAATGCAAGCACCAACGAAATTATTGCTTCGGCACGGCTCGACCTGAATGTCGCACCGCAGGCGCAGGCGATCATTATCGAGTCACCGCCTGCGGGAACAACGGTGGGCAGCCCGATGACGATTGCTGGACGTACGGTTCAGTTGCCACCCAACAGTCAGTTGACCTTCCGGGTACGTGACGTCAATGGACAGCAACTTGGTACCGGGCAGTTTGGCGTCAGCGGCTCGCAAGAGGGTGGTGGTCGTTTTAATAGCCAGATCTTCTTCAACCTGCCGCCGGGCGGTGGGGCGATCAACCTCGAAGTGCTTGAGCTTGACCCCAACAACGGTCAGGTGATGACGAGTGTGACGCTGCCGCTCAATGTGGCCGGCCCACCGACACCAACGGCGACGCCAGCCCCTACAGCGACGCCAGCCCCCACAGCGACGCCCGTTCCACCGCCGACGCGCCAGGCGATCACGATTGAGACCCCGCCAACCGGGACAACTGTTGGCAGTCCAGTCGTCATTACCGGGCGAGCGGCGCTCTATCCGCAATTCCGCGAGCTCTACTATGTGGTACGCACCCTGACCCGTGAGACGCTTGGGCAGGGGAGTTTCCCGGTCGCGGGGCAGGCGGGGCAGTTCAATGTCCCCTTTGCGGCCTCGTTGAACTTTACCGAGCCGGTGCAGGGCGGGGCGATTGCGGTCGAGATCTATGATCGCGACGGGGCCGGGCAGATCATCGCGAGTGCGATTGTGCAGTTGCAGGTCAACCCACGAGCGCAACCGCCGACGCCAACGAGCATCGGGCCAGCGGGGGATCAGCAAGTGATCAAGGTCACCTCACCGGTGACCGATACGGTTGTGGGTAGCCCGGCCATTTTTGATGGCACGACAGCACTGGCACCCTTCCAGAGTCGACTGGTCTACACGGTCACTGATGCGGCGGGCAACGAACTTGGCAAAGGCGAGTTGAGTGTCCGCGAGGTACCGGGGAGCGGGTTTGTCTTTAGTGGGCCGGTGCTCTTTACGGAGCCACCAGCGGGAGGCGAGATCACGGTACGGCTGGCTGACCAAAATGACCGGATGCTGGTGCCGCTTGCTGAAACGAGCATCAGATTAGTGGTGGCCCCGCCACCACAGCCACGGGCACCTTGATGGATGGGCGCAAAAAATGCCAGCTTTGCTGGCATTTTTTGCGATGAGGAGCGTTTGCAAGCAGAACCAGGGCCGCGGCCCTGGTTCTGCTTGCGCCAAGCGAGGCAGACGCAATGGTATAATCGGCCTCGACAGGGCTTACGAGCGGGTGCCTATGATCAGCGAGAGGAGCGAGACCAGAGAATGCCCAAGCGTAACGATCTTACCACTATTTTGATTATCGGGTCGGGGCCGATTGTGATCGGTCAGGCCTGTGAGTTCGACTATTCGGGTGCTCAGGCGTGCAAAGCCTTGCGGGAAGAGGGCTATCGGGTTGTGCTGGTCAACTCAAATCCCGCGACGATTATGACCGATCCGGGGCTGGCCGATGCGACCTATATTGAGCCGCTGACCGTGGCGAGTGTTGAACGCATTATTGCCCGCGAGCGTCCTGATGCGCTCTTGCCAACGGTTGGTGGTCAGACGGCGCTCAACCTGGCGGTCGATCTGCACGAGGCCGGCGTGCTTGAGCGCTATGGCGTTGAGTTAATCGGGGCCTCGGTCGAGGCGGTACGCATTGCCGAAGATCGTCAGCGCTTCAAAGACAAGATGATCGAGATCGGGTTACAGGTGCCTCGCTCGGGCACCGCGCATAGCGTTGATGAAGCCATGGCGCTGATCGGTCAGGTGGGCTTTCCGGCGATCATTCGCCCTTCGTTTACCCTTGGTGGGGCTGGTGGTGGCATTGCCTACAACCTCGAAGAGTTCAAAGAGATTGTTGAACGTGGCCTCGATGCTTCACCTGTCAATCAAGTCTTGATCGAAGAGAGCGTGCTCGGTTGGAAGGAATTCGAGCTTGAGGTGATGCGCGATCGGATGGACAACGGGGTGATCATCTGCTCGATTGAGAACATTGACCCGATGGGTGTGCATACGGGTGACTCGGTGACGGTTGCCCCGGCGATGACCCTGACCGACCGTGAATACCAGCAACTGCGTGATCAGGCGCTGGCGGTGTTGCGTGCGGTTGGCGTCGAGACGGGTGGCTCGAATGTGCAATTTGCGGTGAGCCCGACTGACGGGCGCATCTATGTGATCGAGATGAATCCGCGGGTATCGCGTTCATCGGCCCTTGCCTCGAAAGCGACCGGCTTCCCGATTGCCAAAATTGCCGCCAAGCTCGCGATTGGCTATACGCTCGACGAACTCCCGAATGATATTACGCGGGAAACCCCGGCGAGTTTTGAACCAACGCTTGACTATGTGGTGGTGAAGATCCCGCGCTGGACCTTTGAGAAATTCCCGCAGGCTGATCAGACCCTGACGACAAGTATGAAATCGGTTGGGGAAGTGATGGCGATCGGGCGCACCTTTGCCGAGGCTTTTCAGAAAGCCTGGCGCTCGCTCGAGCAGGGACGCCTGGGTTGGGGGGCCGATGGCAAAGACCAGATCAACCCCGAGCGCTTGCGCGAGCGGCTGATCACGCCCAATCCTGAGCGCTACTTTTATCTGCGCTACGCCCTGCAGAGTGGCATGAATGTCGCGCAAATCAATGCCCTGACCCATATCGACCCCTGGTTCCTGGAACAGTTCGAGCAGATCGTCAACCTCGAAGGGCGTCTGCGCGCCTTTGATCTCGGCAATGTCCCGGCTGACCTGCTGCGTCAGGCGAAACGGATGGGCTTCGGTGACGCACAACTTGCCTATTTGCTGCGTGCGCCGAGGCTGCGGCATCTCTGGGACGCTGAACTTGCCGTACGAGCGCGACGCAAGGAGGTGGGGATTTTTCCTACGTTTCACCGGGTTGACACATGTGCCGCCGAGTTTCCCGCATTCACGCCCTATCTCTATTCAAGCTATGAAAGCGAAGACGAGGCTGAACCAAGCACACGCAAAAAGGTGATCATCCTCGGGTCGGGGCCGAATCGCATTGGGCAAGGCATCGAATTTGACTATTGCTGTGTCCACGCCGTCTTTGGCTTGCGGAGCATCGGCTACGAGACGATTATGGTCAACTGTAACCCGGAGACAGTCTCGACCGATTATGATACAGCTGATCGGCTCTATTTTGAGCCATTAACGCTGGAAGATGTGCTGAACATTGTTGATCTGGAAGAACCAGATGGTGTGCTGGTACAATTTGGTGGGCAAACACCATTGAAACTGGCTCGGGCCCTCGAGGCTGCTGGTGTGCCCATTTGGGGAACCGCGCCCGACTCGATTGACCTTGCCGAGGATCGCGATCGGTTTGGGGCGCTGCTTGGGCGGCTCGACATACCGGCGCCTGCGCATGGCAGTGCCACCTCGGGCGAAGAAGCCTTGGAAGTTGCCCGCACCATCAGCTACCCGGTGGTTGTGCGGCCCTCGTATGTGCTGGGAGGGCGGGCAATGGCGATTGTCTATGACGATGCAACGCTCGAACGCTACATGCGCGAAGCGGTTGACGCTTCACCTGAGCATCCCGTCCTGATCGACCGTTTCCTCGAAGACGCCTTCGAAATGGATGTAGATTGTGTCGCCGATGGTAGTGAAGTTGTGATTGCAGGCATTATGGAGCAGATCGAGCTTGCCGGGGTGCATAGTGGCGACAGTGCGTGTGTCATCCCGACCTATATGGTGGCCCCGGAACATGTTGCCATGATGCAATCCTATACGGTTCAACTAGCCCGGGCACTTGGGGTCGTCGGTTTAATGAATGTCCAGTATGCCATGAAAGACGGCATTGTCTATGTGCTGGAAGTGAATCCGCGGGCATCACGCACGATCCCCTTTGTGGCCAAAGCGACGGGGACACCGTGGGCGCAGATTGCGGCGCAATGTGCGGGCGGGGCGCAACTGCGGCTTGATGATCAGCACCTGCACGTCATGGTACCGGGTGAGATCGAGCCGGTGATCAGTCACAAGCTTGACACGGGTGAACACAACCAGAAATACCACGTCAAAGAAGTTGTCTTGCCGTGGGCACGGTTCCCTGGGGTAGACACCCTGCTTGGCCCCGAGATGCGCTCGACGGGGGAAGCTATGGGCAGCGGAGCCACGTTTGGCGAGGCTTTTGCCAAGGCGCAACTGGGGTGTGGTCAGGATCTTCCGCTCAGTGGCAAGGCCTTTTTGAGTGTCAATGATCGCGACAAAGCCTCGTTGCTGCCGATTGCCCGCGACCTTGCGGCGATGGGCTTTGAACTCCTGGCGACTGGAGGCACGGCGGCGGCTCTGCGCGAGCACGGCCTGACGGTAACTTCGATTTACAAGGTGAACGAAGGGCGACCGAACGCAGTTGACTATGTCAAAAACAACGAGATTGCGCTGATTGTCAATACGCCCCTCGGCAAAGCGAGTTTCTTTGACGAAGTTGCGATCAGGCGTGCCGCGATCACCTATGGGGTACCAATGCTAACGACCCTGTCGGGGGCTGCTGCCGCTGTGCAGGCTATCCGTGCCCTGGCCGACGATGTCTGGACTGTTCATAGCTTGCAGGAGCGCATGTAGGCTGACGATGCCTAAACATTACTGGATCTCTGCGCAGTGCTTGGTGCTGAACGGAAGGGTTTGTGACGTACGTTTGCTGACCTTCCTGGGTGCGCGGGCGTCCCGCCAGCTTCGCGAGCAAAAGTGGGCGGGACGCCCGCGTACCCAGGGCGCGAACTATCAGAAAACTTTTGTTACACACCACTGAAAGCATTGCGCAGACTACCCTTATAGATAAGCCCGATGATGATGTCTCCCATCCTTCGGTATCTTCGGTACCTCCAGATCGGCGCCGTTGCCTTTGCGATCAGCATCAGCCTACTCGCGCTAGTAGGCTGGATCGCCGATCTTCCTCTGCTGGCACAATTGCACCCGGCCTTACCCCCACTGAGACCGTTGAATGCTGGGATGTTGCTGATCGCAACCTTGATGCTGGTCGTGCCAGGACGTCTGACGCGCCTCCTGGCAGGTGTGATGATTGGCAGTGCCGTTGTCCTTGGCGTGCTCTATCTCAGCACCTTCTTGTGGGATGGTCTAGTGCCAGTGTTTGAGGTGGGCTCGACTGGCTCACCGCTTGCGTTTGTGCCGATGGTCATCTTGACGATCCTGCTTGTCGGGTTAGCACTGTTTTTACGCGAAAACGCAACCGAGCGCAACCTTCGGCTGGCGCAACTCTGTGCCCTGGGTCTAGCCGCGTATGGGCTGATTGCCATTATGAGCTTTCTGCCCGTCATCGATGGGATGAGCATGCGGCCACTTGCGCGTGGCACGTCGTTGCATGGTTCAGTGGCTGTCTTGTTGCTGGCGCTCGCCGGGCTGACGATGGCCCCTGACCGTGGGTTTATGGCTTTGGGCTTCAGTGAGAGTCAGGGTGGACAGATCCTGCGACGACTTGTGGCTGGGAGCTTTATCCTCTTGCTAATTGCGTGGGTCGTGGCCTGGATCACCTGGCGGACAGGTTTTAGCGGAGCGATCCTGGGCTTGATCATCGTGATCATGGGCAACCTGATCCTCTTTTACCAGGTGGCGCACGCCTTTGATCGAGCCGATCAGGAACGAACACAGGCTGAAAAGCGACTCGAGGTGCTGAATCGCGACCTGGAGTACCTCGTGAGCGAGCGTACCGATGACCTGGAGGAGCGCGAAGCGCAGCTTGGGGCGATTGGCGACAACCTGCCGGGCGTGATGCTCTATCAAAAACTGGTCGTTGACAATGGACCCGGACGTTTCACCTATGTCAGTGCCGGTGTTGCGCAACTGTCGGGCTCTACGCCAGCGCAGGCGCTCAACAAGCCAGAACTTCTCTACGAGTTACTGGTTCCCGAAGATCGCCAGCGGCTGTATGAGGCCGAGCAACAGGCCCGCGCCGCCTTTGCCCCGGTGGATATCGAGGTGTGGAAAATGACCCCGTGGGGCGAGCGGTGGAGTCGGATCCGCCAACGACCGCGGCGGCTTGATGCACACCATGTGCTGTGGGATGGCATCGAGATGGATATTACGAGCCAGAAGCAGGCGCAGCTCAAGGTCGAACAGGATCGGCGCTATCAAGCTGCGCTCTTTGCATGCTCGCAGATCTTGATTCGACTGGTCAATACGTCGGCAGAGCGCGAGCAGGTGCTGCGTGAAGCCCTGGGATGCTTGCTTGACGGCATTGAGGTTGATCGCATTGTCTTGCTACGGGGCGTGCGCGATCCCGCGTTAGGCCTTTGCCTTGATCAAACGATCACGATAGCGCGCCCTGCCTTTTTGCTGCCCCCGCATCAAGCGTTGCCCCGCCTGCCCTGGAACAAAATCCCCGCGCAGTTCCGGATTGATCCGCGTCAGGGCAGAGCGGTCAGTGGCACGATCGAGAGCCTACGCACCCAGGCACCAGAGTTAGCGACGTTGATGGAGCCGCTTGGCATCACCTCGTTTCTCTTTTTGGCGATGCAGACCGGGGAAGAGCTTGCCGGTGCCCTTGGCTTTTACCATTGCACGACCGCCCAGCGTTGGCAGGAACAGGATCACATCTTGTTGCAACTGGCAACCGGGCTGATCGGCAGTACCTTGCGACGCTGGAAGAACGAAGAGGAACTCCGCGAGCGCGAAAGTCTGTTGCGGACACTCTTTGACATCTTGCCCGTTGGCGTCTCGATTGTTGACCCGAGACGACGGCCCATTCAGCTTAATCGTACCGTTGGACAGATTCTGGGGATGGAGGTGAGCGAAATACTGGCCGGGGGCTACCGGCAGATTCAATATATTTACCCGGATGGCACTCCGATACCCTTCGACGCTTTTCCAACGATCCGTGCGGCCAACGGTGAGATCGTGCGTGACGCCGAAATTGGCATCATCCGGACGGATGGCAAGCTGCGCTGGACAAGCATCAGCGCCGCACCGTTGCCCGTTGCGGGAATGGGGGCGGCCATTGTCACGCTCGACATCAGCGCACGCAAGGAGAGTGAAGCCCAACGCGAACTCATCCAGCGCAAGCTGCTGGAAGCGCAACGGCTCGAGAGTCTCGCCATCCTGGCGGGCGGCATTGCCCACGATTTTAACAATATCCTCTCGACCATCCTGGGCTACGCCGAGCTTGCCCGTTTCGACACACCGCCGGGGAGTGAGGTTCACGACAGCCTGAATGCAATTATGTTGGGGGCACGCCGTGCCGCCGAACTGACCGCACAGATGCTTGCGTATGCAGGGCGTGGGGCATTTCATCTTGTCCCGGTTGACCTCAACCTCATTGTGCGCGAACAGAGCGAACTAATCAGCCTCACGCTCCCACATACCATTGCGATCCACTACCGCCTCGAACCTGATCTCCCCATGATCTACGCCGATGAAACCCAGCTACGCCAGATGCTGCGGAGTCTGCTGACCAACGCGATTGAAGCGCTTGAGGTAGTGCAGCATGGGGTGATTACCGTAAGCACAGGCCAGTGGGATGTAACCGAAGCGATCCTAAGGCAAGCCAGTATCAATGCCGCCGAGCCGGGCCGCTATGCCTACCTAGAGGTTCACGACACCGGGTGCGGGATCGAAGCAGGAGCCCTTCGTCGTATTTTTGACCCCTTTTTTAGTACCAAGTTCACCGGCAGAGGCCTTGGTCTGGCTGCGGTGCAGGGCATCGTGCAGGCGCACCACGGGGCGTTAAGCGTGGAGAGCGAGCCTGCGCAGGGGAGTCGCTTTCGGATTTGCCTGCCATTTGCCACCAATGAGTAAGTGCCGGGCGGTGGGGGCACGGGCAAGCCGTGCCCGTACGGGGCGGTGGGGGCACGGGCAAGCCGTGCCCGTACGGCGGCGGCGGGGGCACGGCGCGGCGGGGCAGTCCATAGCCCGCCCGTTGCCCAAACGCCCCTGCCATCGCTGCTGCGCCCCCGGCCCTCCGGTGATGTTACCCGCGCCTGATGACAGCCGATTGCGGCGACGGAGCCGATCCACGCCCACGGCAGGACGGGCACGGGGGGATCATCGCGACGGGGCCGATCCCGCACCCACGGCAGGGCGCAGCAGCAAACAGAGGTCGTTGTGGTTGACGGGGGGCGCAGCCGCAAACAGGATGCGTGGCGATTGACGCGGGGCGCATGGGCTGCTGCGCCCCTACGGGTGCGTAACGCGGTGGTGGATCACGACGCTGGGATGGATGCGTTGCCGGGCGTAGGGGCGCAGCAGCCCATAGCCCGCCCGTTGGCCGAACGCCCCTGTCTGCGGCTGCGCCCCCGGCCTCGGCAATGGTTGCGCCAAATGGCGAGCGGCTTTATACTGACACCGTGTGTACAACTGGAGAGACAAGCATGAATTATGCGTTAGAACGCTTTACAACTGAGGTTCGCGAGGCGATTGCGGCAACCGGTCAGGCTGAAGTGGGCCAGATCGAGTTGACGACGCCTAGGCCCAATATTCCGGCGGATCTGGCCTTTCCGACCTTTCGCCTGGCGAAAGAACGGGGTCTGGTCGCTCCACAATTAGCCGCCGATCTTGCGGCAGCGATCCGGGTGGGCGACAATAGTCTCATTGGCAAGGTGGAGGCTGTCGGGCCATTTTTGAACTTTAGCATGCACCCTGAACGCCTGGCTGTTGCGGTGGTAAGCGAGATTCTTGCGACAGGAACGTGTTATGGCACCCATCGCGATGGGCACGCTCAGCGGGTTGTGGTTGATTATTCGGCCCCGAATATTGCGAAACGCATGCATGTTGGGCATATCCGCTCGACCATCATTGGGCAGGCGATTGTCAATCTTTATCGTGCCCTGGGGTACGAGGTCATTGGCGATAATCATCTGGGGGATTGGGGCAAACAGTTTGGGGTTGTGTTGGCATCGGTTGAGCATGAAGGTAAGCCCGAGGGTGTTGGCGAAGCCGCGTTGGAGGCGCTCGAGGCCCAGTACGCCCGTTTTGCCGCTGCCGCTAAAGATGATCTCACTCTCGACGAGCTTGCCCGTCAATGGTCACTGCGCCTTGAACAGGGCGACCCGCAGGCCCGTGAGCTCTGGCAGTGGAGCGTTGATCTCACGATGGAAGCAGCCCAGCGCAACTATGATCGGCTTGGCGTCAAGATCGATCATGCCTATGGCGAGAGTTTCTATGAGCCAATGCTGGCCGGGGTGATCCAGGAAGCCCTTGCTTGCGGGGTGGCTTATCGTGACGCAGGTGGGGCGGTGGTGATCGAGAACCTGCAGAACCTGCCCACCTTTTTGCTGCAGCGCAGTGATAGCGGCACTCTCTATATGACGCGCGATGTGGCGACCATCGTCTTTCGTATGCGCGAGTTTAGCCCCCAGAAGATTGTCTATGTCGTTGGTGAACCGCAGGCCCTACATTTGCGTCAGCTCTTTGCGTTGATCCGGGCGATGGGGTACGCGGCAGGAGTGGAATTGACTCACATCGCCTTTGGCACGGTCTTTGATGCCCAAGGGCAGCCGCTCTCGACGCGCCGGGGCAATATGGTCTATCTCGAAGCGCTGCTCGATGATGCAGTGCGCCGGGCACGGGCGGTGGTTGAGCACAAGAGCCCCGATCTGCCAGAGGCCGAAAAGGATGCTGTGGCTGAAGCTGTCGGCGTCGGGGCTGTGGTCTATAATGATCTCTATCAAGATCCCAAGCGCAATATTACGCTCGATTGGGAGCGGATGCTGGCAACCGAGGGCAATAGCGCCACGTATTTGCAGTATAGCTATGCCCGTTGTCGTTCGCTCTTGCGGCGAGCACGTGAGGATGGCGGTGAAGGGCCGAGCGGCGAGCTTGCCTTGCTGGTACATCCCTCTGAGGTACGTCTGATTAAACATCTGGCCCGGCTCCCCGAGGCTGTACGCGAGGCAGGGGCGCGCTATGCGCCGTTTGTCGTAGCCGATTGGTGTTATACCACGGCGCGTGAGTTTGGCGTCTTTTTTGAACAGTGCCCTGTCCTCAAGGCGGAAACACCGCTGTTGCGGGGTGCCCGTTTAAGCCTCGTCGCCGCCACTGCGCAGGCGTTGCACAATGGTCTGAGCTTGCTTGGCATTCAAGCCCCAGAGCGGATGTGATATGGATATCCTACGTTCGATCCGTGCGGTTCTCTTCGATATGGACGGCGTGCTCTACCGGGGCAAGCAGGTGCTGCCCGGGGTACACGAACTGCTGAATTGGCTCGATCAGCGCTCGTTTAGCTATGGCTGCATTACCAATAATGCCTCGCTGACCCCGGCGCAGTATGCCAATAAACTTGCGGCGATGGGCATCACTATGCCGCCCGACCGCGTCATTACCTCGGCGGTGGCGACAGGTCGTTATTTGCGTATGACCTATCCTCTGGGGACGCGGGTGTTTGTGGTGGGCATGGAGGGTTTGCGCGAGGCGGTTTTTGGTGACGGCTATTTTGTGGAAGATACCGTCTTGCCTGAACTCGTGGTGCAGGGGGCCGATTTCGCCCTCACCTATGAGACCCTGCGTCAGGCGACCCTCTTTATTCGGGGCGGGGCGACCTATATCGCCACCAACCCGGATAAGACATTTCCGTCGGAAGAGGGCTTGATTCCGGGGGCAGGGGCGGTGACTGCGGCGCTTGTTGCGGCGACTGACGTGGCACCGGTGGTGATCGGTAAACCGCAGCCGACGATGTTTGCAATCGGGGCTGCCATGCTTGGAAGTGCGGTTGAGCAGACGCTGGTCGTTGGTGATCGCCTTGATACGGATATTGCCGGTGCGCTCGCCGCAGGCATGCCCTCGGTGCTGGTGTTGACCGGGGTCAGTGGACGCGAAGAAGCCACAACAGGCCCGATCAAGCCTGATGTGATCATCGCCGATCTTCCTGCGTTATTGTCAAGTTGGTGTGCATTGTGAGAAGCAGGTTGCGACCACGATCTTCGTTGATGGCGTCAATGTTCCTCGTCGCGTATGATCGTGCGACGGTCTTGACGATGCTGCGCGATTGGACGCCCCAGCAGCTACGTGATGCGTTGCGGTCGGGAACCTTTGGCAGTTCACTCTCGGCCATTGAGGCCCGTGAGCTTGATCGGCTGCTGACCGATTGGATGCAGCGTGCGCTTGGCGCGATGCCGTTGCGTGATGCATTGATGGTTGATGCGCAACGTAGTCATCGGGTGCATACGTTGATATGCATTGGCCTGACGGTTGCGTACGAATCTGTGCCTGTTGCCTACGCCTCGTGTTTGCCTGCCACCTCGGGTGAACTGACGGCCCTGCCAGATCAAGTAGCTGGGCTTCCCGCCATGCAAGCAATTGTGGAAGAGGCTCGCACACAGGGACTGGCCCTCGCTCTGATCAAGGCAACCGATGGCTATCCATACCCTGATCAACTCGAACAACTGGTTCCTCCGCCACCTGCCGACCCGTATGCGGCACCGCTCTTTGAGCAACCAACGGGTTGGCGGCGCCGCATTGCCCTCTTGTTGGTTGTGGCTGGGGTTGCGCTTTTGAGCCTACCCCTGCTGCTGGGGCGCATTCCCGAGCATCCAGCGGGTGTGCCACTCGCGCTATTGACCCTGGGTCTGCTGGTTGGCATTCGTGCCGGCATCGCGGGCTTTGCCGGTGGCGTCTGCATCTGGCTGGTCGCAAATTTACCCAATTTTCATCATGATGCGCCGATCTTCGAATTGCTTTGGCCGGCGCTTCCTTTGATGTTGTTGGGCTTATTCTTGCTTGGGCTTGATCGCCGGGTACGGGGTATGTGGCGCTTGGTACAGCAGCAATTTGGTGCTTCGCGCTCATAACAGATCTGGGGGCGCAGCCTCCAGGAATTTTGCGACAACAAGCAAGGGTTGTTAGGGTGCCAACCCTCCCCTTCTGGTATCAACCAGGCCCGCATCGACATCCCCTGCTGTCACTTTAGCGCATAATGGGTGCCAGCCCTAGCCTTCTGGTATCACCCAGGCCAGCGTAGCTGGCCTGGGTGATAGCTTTACCCGCCACCAAAGATCAAATAGATCACCGACGGCAACATCACCAGCAAAGCCACCGCAATGACGAGAAACCGGCGTAGGCGATCGGAAAGACCCGGGGTCGCCTCAATTGCAGCGATCACCACCGAAGCCAGCAAGAGGACATAGAGCACATAGAGACGCATATCTTTTCCTTATTGCAAACCGAGCGTCATCAACGCATAGAGCGAAATACCACCGACAAATAAGACCCCAGCAAAACCTGGTTCGCCCTCTTTATTCGCTTCGGGGATCATCCCCTGGGTAATCGTCGTGATCAAAAAACCGGAAGCGAGGGCCACCAGGATCAGTCGTACCTCGAGGGATTGATTGCGCAAGACCAGATAGCCAATCATGGCCCCACCAATGATGGCGGCAATAAAGAGAAACGAGAGGAACCGGCGGCGCTGACGAGGAACGCCCTCGCGTTTGGCCGTCGCCGTAATGACAAACGCAAGCGGTGCCGTGCTGATTGACATACCGAGGGCGAGCAACAGACCAGTCTTGATGGTCAACGTTGAGCCGATGCCAATGACAATGCCATCAATCAGCAGATCAACGAGAATGCCAATATAGAGACCGAGCGAAGCAGAATGATCCTGGGCAAGATCAGGTTTGCTAAGCGCCCAGGCCGAGACATATTCAAGCATAACGTAGAGCAGGCCGCCCACAAAAAACGCCCCGAGCACCCATGTCAGTGGGCCGAGACGAATTGCAGGCGGCATCAGACTAAAGGCGACGAGCGCCATAATCACGCCTGCCGCAAACTGAAGGGTTGCACTAATGACCAGATGGGGAACATCAAGCGCCTCGGCAAGCGGGGCACCAAGATAGGTGAAGAAAGCGGCAAGACTGGCAATGATGAGGACAAGTTGAAATTCAGTCATGATCCTCTGGCGCAGCAGCCAGCGAAACTGACGACTGCGCCCCGCGGACAAAAACTCTTACACATTGACAGGGTAGCCTGGGCCAAGGGGAATGCCAAGCAAGAACCAGATGATAAAGAGCAGGATCCAGGTGATGGCGATGACCAGTGTATAGGGGATCATCAACGCGATTACGGTGCCAAGGCCGGCGTCTTTCTGATACTTCTGGGCCACGGTGACAATGAAGGGCAGATAGACCATCAAAGGGGTGAGCACATTGGTCGGCGAGTCACCAATGCGATAGGCTGCCAGCACGGTCTGTGGGGCTACTTCAAGACGAATAAAGAGTGGAATAAAGATCGGGGCAAAGATGGCCCACTTTGGCACCACACCCGGGATGATAAAGTTGAGCATGATAATGACGAGAATCATGCCAACAAGCAAGGGCAATGCCCCAATATTGGCTTGTTCAAGTGCATTGGCCAGCACGACCGCAATCACGCGGGGCAGATTGGTATAGTTGAAGAAGGCGATGAACTGACTGATCATCAGCAGCATAAAGATTAGCCCCGAAAGACCGGCAAAGGTCTTGGTAACGGCACTAATCACATCATTGCTGCTCTTGATTGTCTTCGCTCCGAGCCCATAGCCAATGCCTGAAATAAGAAAGATGAGCGAGATAATGAAAATGAGGCTATCCATAAAGGGCGTAGTACCGATCAGATTGCCGGTCACGGGGTGACGCAGCGGGGCACCGGGTGGCAGCGAGAGCAACAGCACACCACCAAAAACAATCAGAAAGCCATAGAGCGCATATTGCAAGCCCCGTGCCTCAGCTTTGGCAGCCTCGGGATCAAGGTCATTATCACCGATCAAGCCTTCGCCCTCGTACTTGCCGAGTCGCGGCTCGATGATGCGCTCGGTGACAATGACCGCGACAACGCTCAAGATCAGGGTTGAGGCCACACTGAAGAAGTAGTTGGCCGTCACCGTAATCGGCGTGCCGCCGGCAAGCCCAATGGCCTCATTGGTAATCTCGGTGATCATGCTATCAACGGGCGTAATGAGCAGATTGACCGCGAAGATCGCGCTGACGCCAGCGAAAGCTGCCGCCATCCCGGCTAGCGGGTGACGCCCCAGGGTGAGGAAGGCCGTTGCCCCAAGCGGGATGAGGATCAAGTACCCAGCATCAGAAGCGACACTCGAGAGCACGCCGACGAGGATCAGAATGAAGGCGATGAGATTGCGTGGGGCCACCTTGACCAGCTTGCGGATCAGGGCCGCCATCATGCCAGCCTGTTCGGCAACACCGACGCCGGCCATCGCGACCAGGGTGACCGCAACGACCCCAAACCCGGCAAAGTTGGCGACAAACGACGAGAAGACAAAACGTAACCCAGGAACCGTCAGAAGGCTCTGGATAGGAATCGTCTGCTCTTCAATAATGAATTCGGGAATGTAGGCAGGTTGCCCCGTATACACATCATAGGCAACGATCGAACCACCGAGCGCATCACGCACATCGCGCAAGACCTCAATTGGCACCGGTACCGCAATCTCTTCGGTCACGCTGACCCCGAACATATAGAGGATCTGCGAGAGGACCGCAATAATCGCGATCAGATAGAGGAACATAATGACTGGATGGGGGACTTTATTGCCCACCTTTTCAATGCCATCCAGCAATTTCTGCACAAATCCACCCTCACCTGGTTCTTTTGACTTGGCCGTTTCTGCAGCCATTGATGCCTCCTAACGATGATCTGATCCGTAAACTTGCCGTGTCATGCTGAGTAGAACGAAGCCTTGCTGCCGTGGGAGCGCGAGAAACCCTTCACTCTGTTGCGCTCTGCTCCTAAGACAAGGTTCGTAGGCACTTGACAGTTTGCGCCCTACGTAGTGGTAGTGCCGACTTTAGTCGACCTCAGCCGACCACGAATGCTGATAACGAATAAACGAATATGGGCTGCTCCATGCGCTATTCGTTTATTCGTGGCCCCAATTCCTGGTCGGCGGCGCTACCGGAAAACTTAGGCTACACCCTGCTAAACCCCATCGGTATACTGGCGTAAGAACTCGGTGAGCAAGCGTACCCCTACCCCTGTGCCACCTGCGACATTATAAGGTTGTGCCGGTTTTTCGGCATAGGCGGTGCCAGCAATGTCGAGGTGAACAAACGGATAGTCACCAACAAAGGCCGCAAGAAAGGCCCCGGCCGTGATCGAGCCAGCCTGCCGACCACCGATGTTTTTGAGATCGGCGATCTCGCTCTTGATCATCTCGTGATACTCTTCCCAGAGCGGCAATTGCCAGACGCGTTCGCCGGTTGTTTCCCCTGCTTGCTTGATCGCGTCGGCAAGTTCCTGATTTGTTCCCATCATCCCCGTTGCATGCGAACCAAGGGCAACCACAATCGCCCCGGTGAGCGTCGAAAGTTCGATGATCGCGGCGGGGTTGTAGCGCTGGGCATAGAAGAGCGCGTCGGCCAGCACGATCCGTCCTTCGGCATCGGTATTGAGTACCTCGATCGTTTTTCCACTCAAGGTGGTAAGCACATCATCAGGTCGGTACGAGGTGCTGCTTGGCATATTCTCAGCCGAGGGCACGAGACCCACGACATGCAATGGGAGTTGCAGTTCTGCAATGACCTGCATGGCCCCCAGGACAGCCGCACTGCCACCCATATCAGACTTCATGGTGGTCATAGCATCTGCCGGTTTGAGCGAGAGGCCACCACTGTCAAAGGTGAGGCCTTTGCCAACCAGACAGATGGTTGGCCGCCCTTCGGCTGCTTTGCCATACTCCATCACGATCAACCGTGGCTCATTGGCCGAACCCTGACCGACGGCGAGCAGGCCGCCAAAGCCTTCTTCCGTCAGACGGGCTTTGTCAAAGATGGTGACCGCGACCCCGGTGCGCTCTCCGAGGGCGACAGCCTGGTCGGCGAGTGCGGCGGGAGTCAAGACACCTGGTGGTGTATTGACAAGATTTCGGGCCAACATAACGCCACCCGCAATGGTTTGACCGACGGCAACCCCGGCTTGCATCGCATCGGTGGCCTCTGGCGTCACCAGCGTCATCGCCTCGACCGCAAAGGTCTGCTCGGGCTTGAGGCCAGTCTTGTAGCGCAGATACCGGTACGCCCCAAGCTCGGCCCCTTCGGCAAGGGCCTGACCGATCAGGGCGGGCGCGAGCTCTAGTTGATCATTGAGCCCAAAGGCTACGTTGGCAACCTGCAAGTCCCGGGCCTGACGCACCGCAGTCGCCGCCGCCCGGCGCAGCGTCTCGGTGGTGAGTTTATCAGCCGGACCAAGCCCGAGTAAGAGCAGGCGTTTGGGAAGAACCGCCCCACGTGGATAGAGGAGCCTGGTTTGACTCGTTTTGCCACTGAAATCAGCCACCTCGAGCAGATCGGCCACTGCTTCGGGGAGGGGTGCAGCTTCGAGGCAGGCCAGGATGGCCAGCTCAGCCGCTTCGTTGAGCACCGTACCAGTTGTAAGCGTTATCTTCATACCGGTTTAGCCTTTGCTCCAGAGTTGGGCGAGTTTGACACACACAGCGGTTGCGTGAACCATGTCTTGGATACTGATCCACTCGAGTGGGCCGTGGATATTCTGCATCCCGGTAAAGAGATTCGGCGTCGGCACACCCATTTCAGTGAGGCGCGAGCCATCGGTACCACCGCGGGTCGGGGGCGAGAAGGGCTCGATGCCAAGTTGCTGGCAGGCTTCGAGCGCCAGCTCAACCGGACGCATATCGTGTTCGAGCCAATAGCGCATATTGCGATACTGGGGCGTAATGGTACAGGTAATCTGTGCGCGCGGCTCGGTCGCCTGGATCGTCGCGCAGACCTGTTGCAACAGGTCGCCGTGGGCCTGCAAGCCTTCGCGCTCGAAGTCGCGCAGAATGAAATGCAGTTCGGCGGCGGCAGCCGTGCCAGTCATCTGATAGACATGAATAAAACCCTGGCGGCCCTCAGTCGTTTCGGGCGTCAGCGTCACCTGGGGCAACGTATCAATAACCTTCGCGGCCAGATGCAACGCATTGAC
This sequence comes from Candidatus Chloroploca sp. Khr17, assembly GCF_004138165.1. Lineage (GTDB taxonomy): Bacteria > Chloroflexota > Chloroflexia > Chloroflexales > Chloroflexaceae > Chloroploca. Next base: position 19,229 of record NZ_RYFF01000004.1, on the reverse strand, counting down.
CAGTTCATCTTTGGCATTGCCGGGGTGAATCGAGACCCCGGTAATGTGAACGGTCGCCTTATCGGCTGAAAAGGTCTCGTAGACCACTTCGCCGAGTGGGCCACCATCAAGCGTATAGGCCACGTCGGCCTGTAGATCCTTGGGCAGATCGGGATGCACGCCACGCCCGATCTCTTCGTCAGGCGTAAAGCAGATCCGGATTTTCCCATGTGGAACGGTTCGTTCCTGAAGCAGATGATGCGCCATCGTCATAATGATCGCGATGCCGGCCTTGTCATCGGCACCGAGCAGCGTCGTGCCACTCGCCGTAATAATATCGTCCCCGATCTTCGTTTCGAGATAGGGAAAATGATCAGTCGCGAGCACCTGGTGGGGATCATCAGGCAACACGATCGGATTGCCATCGTAGTTGCGATGGATAAGCGGCTTGACGCCGGTGCCATTGAAGGCAGGGGCCGTATCAACGTGCGCAAGAAAGGCAATTGTTGGTACCGAATCAGCGACCGTTGCAGGGATGGTTGCCAGCACCGCCCCATATGGGGTCAGCGTGACCTCTTCGGCCCCGATCGCCTGCAATTCTTCGACGAGCAGGTTGAGCAGGTCGTACTGTTTCGCGGTACTCGGTGTGGTTGACGAGCTTTCGTCGGCCTGCGTATCAAGGCGAGCATAGCGGACAAGACGTTCTTCGAGTTCGGCAGCAAATGCGGTATGCACGGTCTTTCTCCTTTAGAGTGCGGCCAATTCTTCCAGGTAGACAAGCGCTGTTTCAATGCCACGCTGGAACATCTCAATACTATAACTTTCGTTGGGAGCGTGCAAGCCGTCGTCATCGAGACCATAGCCCATCATCACGACCGGGATCCCCATGAGCGTAACAAAATCGGCTACCACGGGAATGCTGCCACCGCCGCGGGTAAAGACCGGGGTTGCGCCCCACCCCTTTTCGTAGGCACGCGCAGCCGCCTGCATCGCAGGCAGATTGAAATCAATCAGCGCTGGCTCGCCCGTGGTCAAGAGTTTGACTGCCACCTTGACCGTTGGCGGGGTGATTGACTCGATATAGGCTTTGATCTGTGCATAGATCTTGTGTGGATTCTGATTGGCGACCAGGCGTGAACTGAGCTTGGCCGACGCTTTCGCCGGAATGATCGTCTTGGGGCCAGGGCCGCTCCAGCCACTCCAGAGCCCATTGATATCGAGGGTTGGACGCGCCGAGACGCGCTCGCGGATGGTATAGGTGCGATCGCCCCAGACCGCCGGAACCCCGGTTGATTGCTTGAACTGCGCTTCAGAGAGATCGGTTTTGGCGATCATCGCCCGTTCTTCGTCGGTGATGGGCACCACATCATCATAAAAGCCAGGCACCGCAATCGTATTGTCGGGATGGTAGAGTTTGCCAAGGATCTCGACGAGGGCGAGCGCCGGATTATGGGTTGCGCCGCCCCAGAAGCCACTATGCAGATCGTCGGTCGGCCCAGAGACCTCGATCTCCAGATAGGTCATGCCGCGGAGGCTATGGGTAATCGCTGGCTCATCAATGGTGCGCATCGATGAGTCACTAATCACACAGACATCAGCCTTGAGAAGATCGAGATGCGCCTCGATAAAGGGTCGCAAATTCGGTGACGAGACCTCTTCTTCGCCTTCGATCAAAAATTTCACATTGATGGGGGCAGCCCCGCTCGTCTTCAGATACGCCTCGAGTGCTTTGACGTGAATGAAGAGCTGGCCCTTATCGTCGGTTGCGCCACGGGCATAGATGCGGCCATCGCGCTCGACGGGCTCGAAGGGCGGCGTCTGCCAGCCATCACTCATCTCGGCAGGCACCACATCGTAATGCCCATAGACCAGCACCGTCGGCTTATCGGGGCCAGCTCCGAGCCACTCGCCATAGACCACCGGATGCCCGGCTGTCTCCATCACCTGGACATTGGCGAGACCGAGGCCCTGCATATGCTCGGCCAGCCACTCGGCAGCACGGCGGACATCAGGCGCATAGGCCGGATCGCCACTAAGGCTAGGGATGCGCAAAAAGGCAAACAACTCCTCGACAAACCTGGCACCTTGTGCGCGTGAAAAAGCACGGGCCTCTTGACTTGATATCGTCATCACACCTCTCCTTTGTTGTTATGCAGCGGCACCAGTCTTCTTCTTCTTCCGGCTCGCGGCACCTTTCTGCGGCTGATCAACCGGCATTTCACCAGGCAAGACATTCGGCAACCCGCCAGCGGGTACAATGGCGAGCATTGCAACCCCTGCCAGGGCCAAGAAGGACGCTTTGAGCGCACGGAGACGGGCATCCTCATTGATCGCAACGGCTGCGGCAACCTCTTCGGGGGTCGCACTGGTTGCGGCCAGAAGCTCTTCAAGTTGATCGTTGCTGACAAAATCAACATTGTCGAGATTCACCTTATCGAGCAACTCAGGTGGAATGGAGGGATGATTCGCCGCGAGACCGGCGATGAGCACCCCGAGAATGCCGACGGCAAGCGCACCAACCATCGCCGTACCCAGGGCCGTCGAGAGATTATTGACGGTACCGCGCAAGGCCCCAACATCACCAGCCAGTTCTTTGGGCGAAGCGGAAACGAGCACATTGAAGACCAGGGTGAGCAGCGAACCTTCGGCCACACCAACAATGACGAGGCTGAGAATGACCATCGGCGTGCCCCAATCATTCGAGACCGTAAAGGCAAGCATGATCAGGCCAAGCACAATCGTGACGAAGGCATAGCGAGCGATCATGCGCGGGGTCAGGCGATCAAAGAGGCGAACGATCATCGCCGTCCCAAAGAAGATTGCCAGCGAATAGGGAATCACCGCGACGGCCGTTTGCAAGCTACTTCGCCCCTGCACAATCTGGATGTAGAGCGGAATCAGGAAGTTGATCGCCGGTCCGAGCGCCCCAATGATCAAGAGCACATAGGTAGTATACCGTTCTTCGGAGGTATCGAGTACTTCCAGGGCAATCAGGGTTGGCTTGCCCTTTTTGCCACGCAGATACGACCAGGAAAAGAAGAGTTGCCCGAGTATAATGCCAAACACAATCATGATCGGGGCGGGCGAAAGACCGAGGATATTGAAAGGCGCATTGGAAGTAGCAACAAGGATGCCCCAGGCATTGAGGTAATTGAAACCGAGGCTGAGCAGCGTAACTGCCGAGGCAATCAAGATCACGCCATTCCAATCAATCTTCATGCCTGTTTGCCGTGGCACCTGCTTGAGGCGAAAACTGAGGAAAAAGATCGCCACGGCCACAAAGACAAGCAGCCCGAAGGCGTACCTCCAGCTAAGGAATGTGCCGAGCGCACCGGCAATCAGAAAGGCGAGCACACCTGCCGAAGCCTGGGCGGCCCCGAGCAACCCGAGCGCCTGGGCTTGCTGCTTGCCTTGATAGTGGGTCGCGATCAATACGACGAGCGACGGCACCATCAGTGCCGCCACCAGTCCGGCTAGGCCCTGGATCTGGATCATCCGATCCGGCGTCGTACTCAGTGCCATCATGCCCATCGCCACGCCATGCACCAGGATGCCACCCTGGAACATCAACCGCGAACCAATCATCTTGTCGAGCTTGGCCCCAAGCATCACAAAGGCAGCTACGGCGAGTGAGTAGACCACCAGGGCGGTACTGACACTGCTAGGCGAGGTATTGAAATCCTCAACAATACCACCAATTGAAACCTGGAGGGCACTCACATTGAAGGCCAGTTGGATCTGGGCCAGACTGATGATCAACATCGGAAACCACGAGGCTTTTCCTGTTGCCTCGGCACCTGATGTGGTTGCGCCTAAAGAACTAGTCATACACGTTTGTTTCTCTCTTGAACAGGTCTACGGCACGCACGGCAAAAAACGATGAGCCATGAAGTTACATGCAGATCGCTTGTTACCTAACATCAACATACAGCATTCTTAGAGACGATACCTATTATAGTACCTCAGATCCTCAGTTGCATCACTCAAAGTGCAGTATTTTCTCGGTGTCTCACCTGCTAACGGATAGACCGTTCCAGCATAAACTCAGGTATAATAGAATAGATTGTAGGCTATGATGCTCTGCCAGAGGAGCGAAAATGCTGGCTGTCAATCCATTCGGGCTTGTCGTGCCCACAAAACTGCGCCCTCCGCAGAAACTTGAGGTGTGGGTTGAGCGTACACGATTGTTTCCATCTGTGGAAGCCCTACCTGATGCAAAGTTGGTGCTGGTCGTGGCTCCGACGGGTTTTGGCAAGTCAACCCTGGTGGCCCAGTGGCTTGCCCACCAGGAAGCGCAGGCAAAACGGGATGGACATGCTCGTTCACGGTTTGCCTGGGTAACCCTCGATGAATATGATCAAGCGAGTGAGCGTTTCCTGGCCCTGGTTGCCGGTGCGATCGAAGAGGCCATCGAGCAACCCCTTACGACCATACGCGATCTCTTTACCGCACCAAAACTCCCGCCGCCCTATGTGCTCTTGCAGGCACTGCTGGTCGATCTGAATGCGCTCACCGACCAAGTAACCCTGGTGCTTGATGATTACCACATGCTTACGTCTGAGCCAATCCATCAGGCCGTGGCCTATTTTGTGCGCCATCTGCCCGCCTTGTGCCGTCTGGTGGTGATCTCGCGCACTGATCCGCCGCTGTCACTGGCACGTCTGCGTGCTGAGCAGCAACTTGTTGAGCTTCGCGCCGATGCGTTGCGCTTTACGCCTGCCGAGACGAGGGCGTTGCTGACCAACCTGCAGGGTTCGCCACCACCATCAACCTATGTTGATGCGTTACAAGAACAGACCGAAGGCTGGGCGCTTGCGGTACAGATGGCAGCCCTGGCCTGGCGCGACTCGATGGCACCGGCACAGTCTTTTGCCCTTGCCACACGCCAGATCGCCGAATATCTGGCCGATGAGGTGCTGGTGCGGCAACCTGCCGAGATCCAGCAAACCTTGCTGGTTCTGGCTATCCCTGAGCGTTTTTGTGCCAGTTTGTGTGCGGCCTTGCTTGGGAAACCTGAGGCGATCTATGCTGCCGAAGGTCGTCTTCAGACGTTGCTGTGCACCAATCTCTTTGTGATCCCGCTTGATGAGGCCCACCAGTGGTACCGGTTTCATCATCTCTTTCGCGATCTCCTCGTGCGCTATGCGCAGTCTGAGTTTGATGAGACACAGCTTGCACTGCTGAACCAGCGTGCTGCCGATTGGTTTTATGCCCACGGGTTGAATGAAGAGGCTCTGCGTCATTTGCTCGCTGCTGGCAATGAGGATGGGGCCGCCAGGCTGATTGAACAGTTGTTGATGCCGACGATGGGCCAGGATGTGTTGCCAACCTCTCCAGACTACTGGTTGCAACGCCTGCCATCACACGTGATCGATCGTCGTCCAGGCTTGATCCTGATCGCGGCTCGCCTCGCGGTCTTTAAACGCGATATGTGGCAACTCCAGCGGCATCTGGCGCAGATTGATCAATTGCTTGCCCCACCTGGCACGCACGATCCGTTGTCTTCGACGGAGCGATTTCAGGCTGATCTTGCTGCCTTACGTGGGATCCTTGCCCTGTGGGAGGGTGACGCTACCGAGGCCATCCGTTCGTTCGAGGTAGCGCTCAAGCTTGGCCCAACACCTGCCCTTGGTACACAGGTGCTGCTCGCACTCGGTCTTGCCTATGCAGGTGCCGACCGCTTTGCTGAGGGGGTCGCGTTGCTGGAGGCCGATCTGCCCGCTACGCTCGCCGCTTTGCGCCCGCAACAGCCTCTCTGTCGTGCGACCGGGCTCTGCTGGATGGCCCATCTGATCGGCGATCTAGCTGCGCAGCAGGACTATGCGCAACAGTTATATGATTTTGTGGTCACCAACCAGTCAAGTGATTTCTGGCTCGGCTATGCGGCGTATAGCCTGGGCATGGTGGCCTACGAACGGAACGATCTTGCCGCGGCACAGGCTCAGTTTCAGATGCTCGCCAGGCGCAAATACAAAGTGTCTTACCCTGGGTATAGCAATGGGGTGATCGGGTTGGCCCTGATTGCGCTGGCCCGTGGCTCGCTCGCCGAAGCTGAAGTCTTTGCGCAGGAAGCCCTCGTCTTTGCCAATGAAGTCGGTGGGGTCTTTTTGCGCCATCAGGCGCTGAGTTGTGCGGTTCAGGTGGCACTGGCGCGGGGTGATGTGCCTTCTGCGCTGTGCAGTGCCGCAGGGATCGATGTCGATCATTTGCATCCCGGATTTATGCTTTCGATCAGCATTCCCTGCCTGAGCAAGGTTCAGGCATTGGTGGCTGCGGGTGATCTGGTGAACCTGAGGCAGGCCGATCTGCTCCTGGCGTCATGGTTGGCTCAGGTTGCCCAGGTGCCCCAGACGCGCTTGCAGATCAGTGGTCTTGCGATGCAAGCCGTCGTGCGCCATGCCCAGGGCCAGACCGAGCAGGCCCTGACCCTGCTCGATCAAGCTCTGCAGCGTGCATCCGCCGCTGGCTTTGTCCGCACGCTGCTCGATCTTGGCTCATGCCTCAGGCCTCTCCTCGATGCCCTGCGCGAGCAGAGCCTTGCGCGGCCCTATCTGCAGCAACTCCTTACCACCAATGGCTCCCATCCAGACGAAACGAGACCTGCAAGCCCGGTGCTGGCCCGGGGCAGTCTCCCCGAGTTGCTCACAACCCGCGAAGCCGAAATCCTCGGTCTGCTCGCCTTGCGCTGGTCTGATAAAGAAATTGCCCGGCACCTTGTGATTGCGCCCAATACTGTACGGAAGCATACCACGACCATCTACGACAAACTTGGCGTGCATAGTCGCCGTGAAGCTGTGATGACGGCCCACGCACTGGGCCTGCTTGCGCCGGAGGCGCCTGCCACGCGCTAACCTCCTTCACCCACCCTGCGCTGGTAATAGCGTGGTAATCCGTTGTTGTTATCCTTATTTTAACTAGATACCAACAAATAGGTTCACTCAACCCCGGCTTCATTCGCTGGAAAAAAGCCAGCTACGCTGGCTTTTTTCCAGCGAATGAAAGATTCCTGAGGCCTCAGGGCCTCCAACTCCCCTCCCTGCGTAGCAGGGACAGAGCCATACGTTCACGCACACACGGAGCAGCGCTATGACAAGCAAAGCCAGACCGTACATCATTGCCGGAGTCATCGGGTGGCTCGTTCTCATCAGCCTCTCGGCTGCCTGGAATATTGTCCAGGTACGCCAAAAGCAGCACGACATTTATCTACAAAATGGCCGGGTTATCTTTGACTTGATTGTCACTACCCGAGCGTGGAATTCACAGCATGGCGGGGTCTATATGCCGGTCTCAGATCAGGTAGAACCGAACCCTTACCTTGAGGTTGCCCATCGTGATCTGATGACGACTGATGGCATGATGTTGACCCTGATCAATCCAGCCTATATGACCCGCTTGATTGCCGAACTTGCGAATCAACAAGACAATATCAATCTGCATATTACCAGTTTGAACCCGATTCGTCCGGCGAATGCCCCCGAAGCCTGGGAAGCCGAAGCGCTGCGAATCTTTGAAGAGCGTGTCAAGACCGAGTATACAGGCTATGCGCAAAATGGCGACACGCTCTTCTTTCAGTATATGGCCCCCCTGATCACGCAGGAGAGTTGTTTGCAGTGCCACGAAAAACAGGGCTACCAGGTTGGTGATATCCGTGGCGGGATCAGTGTCTCGTTTCCGGTGGCCTTCACGATGCCGTGGGCGCTGCTCCTCAGTCATCTCTTTTTTGGTGTCGTAGGAAGCAGCCTGATTATGGTCTTTGGCTCAAAATTAGGCCATAGTATCAAGATCCTGGAAGAACTCTCGGATCTCGATGGGTTGACGCGTATCCATAACCGCCGGTATTTCGATGAGCAGGTCAAGCGCGAATATTTGCATAGCAAACGCAATAAGGTGCCTCTCTCGATTGCGATCTGTGATATCGACAATTTTAAGGCGTATAATGATACCTATGGTCATCCCGCAGGCGATGAGTGTCTGAAACAGGTGGCCCAGGTGCTCAAGCAGGTCTTGAAACGCCCTGGTGATCTGGTGGCCCGGTATGGCGGTGAGGAGTTTGGCATTCTCTTGCCCTACACTGGCGTCGAAGGTGCCCTCCAAATCGGTGCCTTGCTCTGCGCAAATGTCGAGGCCCTGCGCATTCCCCATAAGGCGAGCGAGGCCAGTGCGTATGTGACGATTAGTATCGGCATTGCAACTTATACTGGCGATGAAAAGACCCTGGCGAATGTGGTCAAACTGGCCGATCTCGCGCTCTACAAGGCCAAAGCAGGTGGGAAGAACCATGTCGAACATATGCTAGTCACAAGGACAGTTGCCCATGGCAATTGAGGATATGTTTATCCGTGTGCAACGCCATCCCGATGGTGTGCCGCAACGCTATTCCATCGATCTCTGGCTTGCTAGTGGTCGGCGTGAGCGTACAACGCTGACGCTTGAACCCGCGACGGTGGCTGATGCATCCGATCCACAAACCCTCGTTGCGACCGGTCTGCGCCTTTTTCATCAACTTTTCAGTGGGCCGCTGGCGCTGATGTTTCAACAGACCTGGGCGGCCATCAATGCGCGGAACGACCAGCTTCGGCTCCGTCTGGCCCTCGATCCGGCAGCCCCCGCGTTGCACGCACTCCCCTGGGAGTTGATGCATTTTGATGATAGCAGCGGCCTGGAACCTCCACGTCCGCTGGCGGTTGATCCACGCATTCTCTTTTCGCGGTATGTCGAAAGTGCGGAACTGGACGAAGGTCGCCCCCTGGCCCGTCGCCCCATTCGGATGCTGATGGTACTTGCGTCACCCGTCGATCTCGCCCGCTGGCAGCTCGCCGAGCTTGATCGTGAGGCCGAGCAGCGTGATTTTGAGACGCGCTTTAGTGCCGCGATGGCCGCTGGTCAGTTGCGTTGCGATGTCTTGCCCTTGGCGACGCCTGAAGCGCTGCGCACGGCGTTGCTCCGTGGAACCCTCGATGCCGAGGCTCCCGCTGCTGAGACGGGGTACGATGTGCTGCTCTATTATGGGCACGGTCTGTTTCATCCTGAACTGGGCACCCGGCTCGTGCTTGAAGATCCTCAGAACCGCCGTGCCTTGCTTTATGATAGCAATGCGCTGGTGAGCCTGCTCCGCGCCTTGCCCGTGAGCCATCGGCTTTCACTGGTCTTGATGGTCGCCTGCAATAGTGCCGTTGCGGGGGCATTGCATAGCCTGGCAACCCGTCTGTTGATCGAGAGCGGGGTTCCTGCTGTGCTTGCGATGCAACGCTTGATCGAGGTGGTGCTGGCCCGGAGTTTTACCCATCACCTGAGTGACGCCTTGCTGCGTGATGGCATCGTTGATCTTGCCGTCAATAGTGCCCGCCGCCGTATCTTCAACCCCGAGGCAACCGGGTGGAGCACGCCGGTGCTCTATATGCGCTATGCCACCGGACAGATCTTTCTGCCCAATGCGCAATTGGAGTATGTGGCGGCTATTTTGCGTGAGCCTGAGTTTGCGCGTTGGCGTGGCGAAGCCTATATTGACGTTGCGGTGATGCAGGTTGCTGCTGGGCAAGATTGGCATTTGTTGCGTGTGCGACCCGAAGATGCGCCAGCAGCAATTGGGGCGATCGAGACACTTGATCAGGCCCTGGGCTTGCATCTGAGCTCACAACGGCGGCCCATCCGGTCACAAGGCACAAATCTCGTCGCGTTGATTGGGCCGCCTCACTCTGGGCAAACGACGGTCTTGCGCCGTCTGGCCTACCAACTGGCCGAGGCGGTGACCCAGGATGTCACGCGGCCCCCCGGCATCTTCATTTCGCTGATTGGCTATGATCAGCAGCGCGGTCAGCAGCGGCTGGAACGACAGATTGTCGAGCAGGCGAGTGTGATCGCGCCTGCCCTCGGCGAGTTTCTCGGGACAACGATGCGTCACGCTCACACGGCCCGCGAACCCGAAGGCCCACCACGGTTTGTCCTGCTGCTCGACGACCTTGATACGCTCCCCGAACGAGCGCGCAGCGAAGCCGCCCGCGAACTGACGCGCCTGGCCCAACGGCTGCCCAACGAACACTTTATCGTTACCTCGGCGCAAGACAGCTATCCTGGCCCCCATCTCAGCAGGGCGTCTGTGCTGGTGATCCAGCCGCTTGGCGAACGCCAGATCCTTGGCTACCTGCAGGGGCGTGATGCGCCGACCGCCGACCTCCTCTATCGCCAGATCCGCGAGAAACGGCTCCTCAATCTCGCCAGTGATCCGAGTCTCTTGACCTTGCTGATCGAGCAACTGACGAGTGCCACACCCGATGGCTTTACCCGCAATCAACTGGTACAGAGCTATCTCGATCGCATGCTTGGCACCCTTGATCGGCGGTTTAGCCTGGGGGCCGCTGCCCGCACGAGCCTGATCGCCCTGGCCTGGCAGAGTTGCTGGGAGCATCGCGAGCACCTGAGTCTGGCAACAATCTTTCGCACGCTGGCACAGGTGCGCCATCAGCGCGACTATAGCCTCGAAGAATTGTACGACCTGTTGCGGGCGGCACGTCTGTTGACCGGCGTCGGCAACAGTGCTGCCCGCTTTGTCAATAGTCACCTGCAAGCCTACTGTGCCGCTGTCGCCCTGGCGAGCCGTGCGGATCGCCAGGAACGCCTGGCTGATATCATCGCGATGTGTGCCAACCAAGAGCTTATGCTCTGGTGGGAAGAGGTCATCTACGCCCTAGTCGGGATGCTCAACGATCCGACGTCACTCTTCAGGTTGCTTGCCTCGGCCATTCGTGAGGGCAGTGACGGCCATGCGCTTATGGCGGCACGTTGCCTCGAAGCGCTCGTGCCGCAGCAAGAGGCGCGGCTTGATCCGACCTTGCGCGCTGAGTTGCTGGATGCGTGTGTGCTCAGGTTACGCAGCACGCGTGAGCCGTCAGCCGAGCGACGCGAGCAACTGGTGGTGGCGCTGGGACGCTTGCAGTACCCCCAGGTACGTCACGAGTTGCATCGTCTTGTGATTGAACGGGTCCGCCCGAGTGCCTCGGGGCCGCGCTACGAGTACACGAATGTGCGCATTGCCGCCGCACGCGCCTTGCGCACCATCTATCTTGCTGCGCTCGCTGATGAGGCCGAGGCAACGCCCGACGTGGCGGGCGCACCGGCGGCGCCACGTTCAGCCGGGTTGCCAATCGTAGCAGGATCGCTCAACAATGCCTTGCCTGGGGCAGGCGTCAGCCCCCCGACGTTGCGCGAGTTGCGCGACGACCAGACCTTGCTCCGTTTTATGGCGATCTGGCGGCGGGGGAGTGCCGGTCGCACAGAATTGCACACCTTGCTGCATACATCGCCCTCGGCCCCGGAACGGGCGCTGGCGGCCTTTGCGCTGGGCGACATGATTGATACCCGCCTGTATCGGATGCTTGATGCGCGACATTTGCTGCGGGTTATTCTGAGCCCTGACGACACCGCCGAGCAGGTCATCAGCGAAGATTGGCAGGATACGATGTGGGCTGCGGCTGATGCGCTAACCCTCTTTCACCCACAGGATGTGATCAGACTGCTCAGGGTCTTGATCCGGTACAACCCGACAGTTGCCGACAGTGCCGCACAGCAACTGGCCTATCTTGCGGGGCGTCTACGGGCAACCGACAGCGAGGTTGTTGACTGGTTGATTCGGTTGCTTGTCACCAATCCGGGGGAGGTGATCAAAGCGAAAGCCTTGCAATCGCTGGCCTGGATCGGGGTTGGCATTGCCGAACGCCATGTGCCGCTGGTTGATGGCAGCCAGGGGCCTACGCTCAAACAACTGATCCAGACCCTTGCTGCTGCCGAGCCTGTTCCGCCACTGGCGCTAGGCAACTTTACCGTGGCAGCGCGGCGACCCGACCGTGCCGACCATGACCTCTACTTACGACGCAAAGCCATCGAGGCGCTTGCGTGGATCGGTGATGCGACGACCATTCGCGACCTGGGCCATCGCGTACCTGGCTGGCCGCCCGAACTACGCGAACATTGGTATCAGACCGTTGCCACGATCCAACAGCGCCAGTATGTTATACTTGGGTCAGGCTCACGTCTATAGGGCTCAGGTTGTGCTATGAAGGTTTTGCTCATTGGTTCGGGGGGGCGCGAACATGCTCTGGCCTGGAAGATTGCCCAGTCACCACATCTGCGCACGCTGCTGTGTGTTCCTGGCAATGCTGGCACAGGCGTCTATGGCAAAAATGTCCCCTTTCCACTGACCGACATTGGGGCACTCGTTGATCTTGCCGAACGCGAAGGCATTGATCTGCTCGTTGTCGGCCCAGATAATCCGCTTGCCGATGGTATTGTTGATCGTTTCCTTGCTGCGGGCATTCCGGCCTTTGGGCCAACGGCTGCAGCGGCACGCATCGAGAGTAGCAAGGCGTTTGCCAAAGAGATTATGGCGGCAGCCGGTGTGCCAACGGCGGCGGCGCACGTCTTTACCAACCCTGTTGATGCCGAGGCTTTTGTCTTCGCGAGCGGGCGAAGTTGGGTTGTCAAGGCTGATGGGCTTGCCCTGGGCAAGGGTGTCGTCGTGCCTGAAACGATTGGCGAAACAATTGATGCGATCCATCACCTCGCCGCAACACCGGCGGGCAGCCATTTATTGCTCGAAGAGCGCCTGTTTGGGCGGGAAGTATCGGTAATGGCCCTCTGTGATGGGCAGCGGCTCTTGCCCCTGCCGTCAGCCCGTGACTACAAGCGTTTTGGTGAGGGCGACACAGGCCCAAATACGGGGGGGATGGGTGTGGTGGCCCCCGTTGATGATGTGCCACCAGCGCTGCTCGATCAGATCGTGCAGCAATGCTTGCAGCCGGTGGTGAACGAACTGGCTGCCCGTGAAACCCCCTTCCGCGGCGTGCTCTATGGTGGCCTGATCCTGACCGATGCCGGTCCAAAGGTGCTTGAGTTCAACGCACGTTTTGGTGATCCCGAAGCCCAGGCGATCCTGCCGCTGCTTGAAGGCGATTTTCTTGAGGTACTCTACGATTGTGCCGTGGGCGGGCTCAACCCCGAGAAACTGAAGCGCCGACGGGGCTACGCTGTCTGTGTTGTGCTCTGTGCTCAGGGCTACCCTGGCAAACCACGCAAGGGTGACCAGATCAGCGGGGTCGAAGCAATCGACGACGACCAAGTCATCATCTTTCACGCCGGCACGACCCTGGGTGGGCGCGGGCTTTGCACCAATGGCGGGCGCGTGCTTGGCGTCACCGGTGTAGGCACCACCCTGGCCCGAGCGCGCAACCGTGCGTATGAGTATGCTGAACGAATCAAGTTTGACGGCAAATACTATCGCACTGATATTGGTGCAGGATGAAAACCCTCTTGCCAGACGTGCGTATGCATGCTACTGTATTGGTGGACATCACACCTATCCTGTGAACTGGTCGCCGTGATGTGTCAACTGATGTGCGGAAGGGAGTGCGACCCTCACCCGCTTGCCGGTTGGCGCGCCCAGTCAAAGCGAGAAAGGCCTTCTATGTTACCTGGCTTGACCATTCGGCGTGCAACGATGACCCCTGCCGACTATGAAGCGTTTGCCGATCTCTATCGGCTGGCAGGTGTTGAACAGCCCTTTGACAACGAGGCCCCGAGCCTTGATGATCTGCACGCCTTCGACCGCGCCTGTGAGCGCAGCGGTGCCCATTCGTGGCGCTACCTCGCCCAGGATGCAAGCGGCGCCACCATCGGCGTCGGCCACTTCTTCCCCGTGACCTGGCTGCAAAACCCTGGGACCTACTGGCTTGTGATTCGGGTGCATCACGCCCTGCGTCGCCGTGGTATCGGCACAGCCCTCCTTCGTCAGATGGAGGCAGACCTGGCGGAACTTGGCGGGCGTGCGCTCTGGATTTTTGTACCTGAACAAGCCTCTGAATTGAGCGCAGCTTTTGAGCGGCATGGCTTCACCGAGCAGATGCGCAGCAACCCCTTTGTGCTTGAGGTTGCACACACCGCACCGGTCGATCTCGCCCGGCGTCTTGAACGGATGAAGGCCGATCATGGCCTGCGGATTATGACCCTAGACGAGTGTCGGGCCGAAGATCCCGACTGGCTCGATAAGATCTATGCGCTCCACGCTGCTTTAACCCGCGAGGTGCCAATCCCTGAAAAAATCTTTACGACGCGTGAGGAGTTCGCGGCCTTTGCGATTGAAGCACCCCAGGCACTCTTTGATGCCTTCTTTGTCATTCGCGATGGCGACCAGTATGTTGGCCTCAGTTTTCTCCAAGGTCGCGCCGATACCCCCGATACGCTCTATCAGGAATTGACCGGGACATTGCCTGCGTATCGTGGCAAGGGTCTGGCCCGCGTGATGAAGTTGTTGACGATTGACTATGCCCAGCGGCAGGGCTTTCGCCGCATTGTTACCTGGGTCGAAAATACGAATGCCGGGATGCTCAGGATCAACCTCAGCCATGGCTTCGAACGACAGCCTGGCCTTGTCCTCCTTGAGCGCTCGGTTGTCCCCGCCATTCCGTTGACGCCAGCTACCTCTGGTGCTCTGCTTGACCCATCCGTGCAGGCGCACATTCTCAATCCAGTGGTGTAATATTACGCCACCGGCACCAGGATCTCTTCCATGTCTGCAATTCATAGCAGAGGCACCAGTACTCCTGGTGCCTCTGTTGTGATAAAGGAGTTTGTATGCATTGGCAACTTTCGATAGGAGCATCACCCGATCCAGAGGGTACGCTGTTTCGCGTCTGGGCACCAGCGGCACGCGAGGTTGCGGTGATGATCGATGCGTTCCCCGAGGGCAAGCAGACGTTCAGGCTCACCCGTGAGGCTGACGGCTATTTTGCGGCCCATGTCGCCGACGTCCGTCCGGGGATGCGTTATGCCTATCGGGTTGATGGCGGCGATCCACGGCCTGATCCGGCCTCGCGCTTCCAGCCCGAGGGGGTTCATGGTTGGTCAGAGGTGGTTGATCCCGCTGCGTTTGTTTGGAGTGATGCGGACTGGCGCGGCTTGCCGCTCGAAGATCTGGTGATCTACGAGTTGCACGTTGGTACGGCCACGCCCCAGGGTACCTTTGACGCCTTGATTGACAAACTCGATGTGCTCAAAGCGCTCGGGGTTACGGCGCTTGAGTTGATGCCCGTGGCCGATTTCCCCGGCACCCACAACTGGGGCTACGATGGCGTCAATCTCTATGCGCCGTCACGGGCGTATGGCGGTCCCGAGGGCCTGCGGCGGCTTGTTGATGCGGCGCACCGTCGGGGGTTGGCTGTCTTGCTTGATGTGGTCTATAACCATTTTGGGCCAGATGGCAACTATCTGCGCGAGTTTAGCCGTGACTATTTCACTGATCGCCACCAGACCCCGTGGGGGGATGCGGTGAATGTTGATGGCCCGGGAACGCAGCCGGTGCGTGATTTTTTTGTGAACAATGTGCTCTACTGGGCGCACGAGTTTCACCTTGATGGCCTGCGTCTTGATGCAACCCACGCGATCATTGATGATAGCCCGACCCACTTGATGGCCGAGATGTCGGCGCGGGTTCGTGCATCATTGCCTGCTGAGCGCCACTTTTTGCTCATTGCCGAGCATGAGGGCAACGATCCTGCGTTGATCCGGTCGACTGGCTGGAACCTTGATGCGGTCTGGTCGGATGATTTTCATCATCAAGTGCGGGTGGCCTTGACTGGTGAGCAGGATGGTTACTACGGCGATTATACGGGGAACGCGACCGATCTAGCCGCGACGATGGCGCAGGGTTGGTTTTACCAGGGCCAGGTCTCGCCCCATCTGGGGCATCCACGGGGGGCACCGGCCCGTGATCTGACCCCACCGAGCTTTGTCTACTGCATCCAGAATCACGACCAGGTGGGCAACCGCGCCCTGGGTGAGCGGCTCAACCATACGGTGAGCCTGGCCGCCTATCGGGCTGCTTCGACGCTGCTGCTGGTGGCCCCCCAAACGCCGTTGCTCTGGATGGGCCAGGAGTGGGCAGCCTCGACGCCGTTTCTCTTTTTTACCGATCATCATCCCGAGTTGGGTCACATGGTGACGGAAGGTCGCCGCAAGGAGTTTGCCGCCTTTACCGCCTTTAGTGGCACAACGATTCCCGATCCGCAAGATCCGACAACCTTTGCGGCCTCACAGCTCCGCTGGCATGAACGTGCAGTGTCGCCTCATACTGAAGTCCTGACCCTCTATCAGGATCTGCTGGCGCTGCGCCACAGCCATCCGGCACTCCGTTTGCGTCGGCGCGACGCCTATAGCGTCACGCCCTTTGGTTTGACAACACTGATTATGCATCGCTGGGCTCCCAACGGCACTGATCTCTTGATCATTATCTGCCTCGGTGACAAGCCACAGACGCTGGAAGCCCTGCCGCGCGGCAATTGGGAACTCTTGTTGGACAGCGAAGACCCCCGTTATGGAGGTAACGGTGTGACCATCACCACTGGCGCGAGCCTCACCCTCAACGGGCCGCGGGCGATGATCCTGCATGCGCCTCAGCGTTAGGGGTGTGTAACGTACATTTCCTGGTATGCTGGAGTGCCGGCTTATGGTCTTTCAGTAAATGATCCGCTATGAACCCGATGCCGTGGGGCTGAAGCCCTCGGCTATGGGAAGCGAAGCCCACCTTCGTGGGCTCTATCGGATTAATTTCTGGAAGACCATTAGCCGGCTGAAGCCGGCACTCCCTTTGGCAGCAGAGCAGAAAACGTACGTTACACACTCGTTAGACAGAGCTGCATCCAACCTTTGCGTCTTTGCGCCTTTGCGTCAACTCGGGGACAACCTATTCCACAAAATCTTCCCCGAGGATCAGCACAATATCGGTTTGAAAGAGCGGTGGTGGCGCACTGGCAGGGGGTGTTGCATAGACCTGATCAGGCCCAAGCCCGAGGGTTTCGGCAAGGCGCCGCAGCGACTCGGGACGACCGGTATAATCGATCAGCATTGTCTGCGCACTTGGGGCAGGCGCATCAGTCGGCTGGTTGAGATCAAAGCCCTGGCTTGTCAGACGCGCCGTGACCCGTCCAGCTAGCCCGCGAACGCCTGCCCCATTGAGCACCTGGATACGGGCGAGTTCATCGCCACCGGTTGGCCCGGCGAGCAGGCGGGCGACCTGGGTTGCAACGCCTGCCGGGTCCCAGTAAATATTCGAGCCATCCTCAGCGACGACCGTAACATCACTCGGGTTGATACTCAAACTGATGATCCGCCCGCCATCGAGCCCCTGTGCGAAGGCAGCCAGACCGCGGATGGTGGCCGGATCGCTGATGGGCAGCGTCGTCGTGACACTCGCTTCGAGGTCACGGACGAGATCGGGCAACAGGGCGGCCTGGGCAAGCAGATTGCGACCACGCAGCTCGGCGAGGAACGCACGCAAGACCTGTTGCTGGCGGGCCGAACGGTCGAAATCGCTTGAACTGTGGCGTGAACGGGCATACTTGAGCGCCGTCGGCCCATCCATTATCTGTAACCCGGCAGGAATGAAGAGCCGTTCGTAGCCATAATCCTCAGTTGGATAGGCCGGATCGAGGAGTGGCCGCTCGACATCAATCGTCACGCCACCAAGCGTTTTGACCAGATACTCAAAGCCCTGAAAATCGATCTGCGCAATATAGTCAACGCTCAGATTGAGAAACGCCTCCACCGTTTCCGCCGCGAGCGCCCCGCCCCCATCCTCAGGCCGAGTGCCCTCACCATAGAGCGTTGTGGCATTGTTGAAGCCATAGGTATAGGCCGTATTGACCTTTTGCACACCAAGGTTCGGGATCGTCACCATCGAATCGCGGGGGATCGCGAGCATGCCGGCCCACCCATCGACCGGATTGACGTGGGTCAGGATCAGCGTATCCGAGCGCACCCCATCTTCGGGATCATCACGGCGATCAACGCCAATGAGCAGCACATTGAACGGTTGGCGCAGGTCAGCGGGTAACTGAAGCACATCGCCGGCCAGGGCTGTCTGGGCACGCCGTGGATCATCGCCTTCGAGCCCGCCCAACGCCCCCGTAACCCAGCGGCCAACACCCAGCACCAGCAGGCCACTGACAACCACGAGCACGGCGAGCGTAAGAACTGGCAACGAGAGACACCCGTGTCGCTGGCGGCGTGGAGGGCGCTGGGTCACCCCACGGCGGACTGCAACACGCTCACGTGCTGTTTGATAGGCTGGTCGTGGTGGAACAGGAGGACGCATACCTTACAACTCATCGCTGTCGAGGCCACGTGGATCGGGGGTCGGCCACGTTGGTGCCTCAAAGGGAACGACCGTGCGGAGGCGCCGCACACTATGAGTTGTGGCAGCAGGCAACACCGCGAGCGTGACAATGCTCATATCATCACTCGGCTCACCGACATCGAGCTCAAGCGCCCGGCGCAGCAGCGTATCAGTCAATTCTTGCGCACTCCGCCCGAGTTCAGCCGGCCACCCCGAGAGGAAATTGCCAATCTCGACATCTTCGCCCGAGCGTTCACCCGCCCGCAGCAAGCCATCGGTAAAGACAACGACGTAGGTATATGGTGCAACGGGCAACTCAGAGATAATCGGCTTGGTCATTGGCTGCAAGCCAATCGGCGTTGAAGGTTCACTATACGAATGCAAGCCGCGCCGGTCAATCACAAAGAAAGGGGCAGGATTATTGCGGGACATCAAAATCTTGCCACTTTGAAAATCGACCGAAAGAATATTCAAGGTTGCGGCGACTTGCCCCATCCGGTAGGTATAGAGGTAATCGTGGACAGCGCGGGCAGCGGCCCCATCACGGGCACCATCTTTCAAGAGGGAGATTGCCCGTGTCGCGAGCAAATTGCTCAGCGTTTTGGCCCCTCGGCCAGTCCCTTGACCATCAACCAGCACAAACGAGAACCCCCCGCCAGGGCGCTCGATCATCTCTAGTGTATCGCCACTCTCACCACTGCCGTGATGGGCAACTTTGGCAACAGCAACTTCAATCTCAAACATAACCATCCTCAACTCATGGCCTGTGGTTATGCAACACACAGATATGTATCATAGTATACCGCATCTTCCGTTGGGTTGATGCGTATACGGGCTTTGTGTAGGGCTGATGTAAAGTCGTTGGGGTTGCGCCCCAAACCTCAGTTTTTGGTTCGTTGTGGCGGCGAAGCCGCCACAACGAACCAAAAACTCTCATGGAGCGGCGAAGCCGCTCCATACCCCACCGCTACCGGCGGACGTTGCAACAGCCCTGGGCTTCTAGGGGTATAGCCCCTCACCAGGTGTCACTTTTTTATGGTGTCAAACGTACACAAACCAGAATACCGGCAGCGGACGATCGAAGGTGCGC
>NZ_RYFF01000159.1 GCF_004138165.1 Candidatus Chloroploca sp. Khr17 | reverse complement strand
TCAAGCGTGCGGAGGAGACCGGTTTGGGGATCGAGCACGCTGTCACCCTGCTGCCAGGCTTGCTGGAAACGCAGCCGGCCCTGCTCGGCCAGATTGCGCTGGAAGACAGCCACCGCATTGGCGCGCTGGCTGGCCGCATAGACGTACTGACCATCGGGGCTGACCGTCACCCCAAAGATGCCGTCTAGCCCTTCGATCCTCCCGCCATCCTTCAGGGCCTCGTTAAAGCTGAGTTGGCCGTTGGCCAGGTTGCGCGTGATGCCGACCAACTGGTTGTTGGCATAGCCGGCGACATAGAGATTGCTCCCCTCGGGGCTTATGGCGAGCCCACGTGCCCCGGCCAACTCACTGCGGTTCAGGCTCATCACAAAGCGCGCCCCGGCGGGGAAGAGGCCGCGCAACCCGCCATTCGCTGCCCGGCTCAGCACGGTCAAATGGCCGGTGGCACTCGCCACGATGACATGCAGCCCGTCGGGACTGACCACGACGCCCTGAGGATTATCGAGGCTGCTGATCGTGCCGGCACATTCGATAAGCTGGGGTGGCGGGCGCACGCGACAGCCATAACTATCACCCTGCTGCACCGTATCAAGCAGGGTCAGCAGCCCGGTGGTTGCATCACGCGCAAAGGCGGTCACACTATCGCTGGCACTGGCCGTCACATACACAGTGCGCCCATCAGGGCTGACCGCCACATACCGCGGGCCGTCCAGGCGCAGCGTGCCCTCGGGCAGAGCTGCATTGTGCTGGTAGGTCGCCCCGACTTGCAACGCCCCATCGGGGCTGCGCCGCAGCATGATCAAAAAATCGCCGGTCTGCGCTGCCAGATAGAGGTGCTGGCCATCGGGGCTGATCGCCAACCCGTGCGGCCCACTGCTAGCCCCGGTACTGGCTTGCCCCAGGGCGAACGAGGCCAGCGGTGGTTGCAGGGGACGCACGCCCTGGCAACTCACGTCGAAAGTGACCGTGGGTTGTTGCGGGTCGTTGGTGCTCATGCTGAGCGTGGCGGTACGCAGGCCCGGCGCACTCGGCGTGCAGCGCACGCCAAGGACCGCAGGCGCACCGCCATCAGGGATGGTGATCGGATCATTGCCATTCCAGCCCACCAGGCTAAAATCGCCGGGATTGAGCCCACCCAGACTGAGTGCGCTGATGGTCAGGCTGGCCCCGCCAATCTCA
>NZ_RYFF01000031.1 GCF_004138165.1 Candidatus Chloroploca sp. Khr17 | reverse complement strand
TTGGTGTTGGGGTGAATCTGCGCCGTACGGCCCGCTGGCTGGCGGGCGTGCGCCCACCACCACCCCGGAACCGCCTGACCCAGGTGCTCACGGGAGCCTAACATCGCCATGCGGCGACGGCGCTTCCCGCGCAACGATGACCCGAGCGGATCCTGGCGACCGTCAGGCGGCTGGCGTGACCAGCGGAGTGATGGGTTCAACCCAAACGTGTTCATGGGTTTCATTTCGTCGGCGTGCAGCACAAGGCGCTCCTGGTGAGTTTGCCAACAGTATCTTTGAAAAGTATTGGGTCTAGGGGAAGAGCCGAGCGTATCAGGAAGTGATGCACGGCTCTGAACGGTAGAGGGGCCTGCGAGCTCACAGGTCTGTCAGACCTGTGAGGTCACACGGGCATTGAAAACGTCCTTCTCACACGAGTAAATGCACACCAACCTGCGCTTCGGGCTATCTTTTTTATAGCGTACTTGCTCTTGTCTGGAAGGCGCACGATCCTATAGGAGCAAGGAAGGCCATGTCAGGTCAGGCAATAACTGAACTTCTGCTAGAGGATCTGCTTCATCTTGTAGCAACAGCATGTGAAGCACCTATAGTTATCATTGCGGTGATGGGCGGTGATCGTGAGTTTTTCAAATATCGGCGTGGGGTGCAAACCCGCTGGTTGCCTCGTGTCCATGCGTTCAGCTTGGAGATCATGCACCAGTACGGGGTGTTCCAGGTCGTTGATCTGACAGTTGATGCCGTTTTTCTCGCGCATCCGCTCGTTGTGGGTGCGCCATATGCCCGTTTTCTCGCGGGCGTTCCGCTCTTCAATCTCCAAGGAACCTCCATTGGTTCGCTCCTCGTCCTTGATCAGTATGCACGCACCTTGACTCCGCCGCAAGAGCAGATGCTTTGTAGTGCTAGTCGCCAGATCAGCAACTTACTTGAGCAAGAACACAAAGCCCTTGCTCGCACCATTCCGCGTCGGACGCAGCGTGACGTGCCGCAGGGTCGGCGTCAGGCGGCGATTGCGCAGTTAAACTGGCGCGCCTTGAGCAGCGAGTCGCTGGCGGATCTCTTTACGTGGACGGTGCGCCATGTGGCCCGGGCGCTTGATGTGACATGGTGTCGCATTGTTGAGGTGTTGCCTGCCACTGATCACGTCAAAGTGCATGCCTACCTGACTGATTCAAAAACGATTCAGCAGCGAACCTATGCCGCCTTAGATGAAGACCCCATGCTGGCCTATACCCTGCATCAACAGATGCCGACAGTGGTCAATGATTTGCAGGCAGAGGATCGTTTTGAGGGAGGTATCCTCGTTAGCTTGCACAATATGCGCAGTGGTATGTGCCTTCCGATAGCTTACAAAGGTCATACGTTTGGTGCGATTACCTTGTTGAGCAAACGCCGCCACACCTTTTCGCGGGCTGATCTTGCGTTTGTCCAGACGGTTGCCGAGGCCCTTTCAATGGTGATTGAACGGACGTGGCGTGATCGTACCTACGAGGTGGTAACCACGCTTTCGCGGACAATGCGGCGCGCTACGTCGCGGCAACATATGCTGAAACTCTGCCTTGATTATATGTATGTGCAGTTGAATAGTGTTGGCATTGCCTTATTGCTGCGCCATGAACAGGGGCTTGTCGTTGTCGCAGCACGTGGCATCTGGACAGCAAACCAGGGAGGGGTGCTTACCGATCCGTCAGCGTCTTCATTGCAGATCTTGCGTCAGGGTCAGGTCGTGCAGCGCAATGTGCCGTTCTCTCATCCTGATTTTGTCGCCTTGAATACCCCTCCTGCCGCAGGCTTGCTCGGCCTCCCGTTGCATATCCACGAGATGGCGCTTGGGGTGCTGTGGGTTGGCAGTGCGGAACCAATCACCGTGTACGAGACGCGGTTGATCGAGCGCATTGCCGATATCTTGACCAATGCGATCTATCGGGTCGACATGCACGACCATACGGTGCAGCTCTACCATGAACATGCCCAGCTTTCGGCAGAAGTCTTGCAGGCAAAACGTCATCTCGCCAATATTGTCGAGTCGGCGAGCGATCTGGTGATTGCAACTGATGGCGATGGTGAAATCGTGACCTGGAATCGTGCAGCCGAGCAAATCAGTGGCTATGCACGCGAAGCTGTGATCGGTCGCAATCTCGCCGAACTTTGTTCTGCTGACCAGCAACCTCAAATGCGTGAATTGCTTCAAATGTCTGGGGTTGGTCAATCTGTGCGTACTTGTGAAATAGATATCCTCGATCATCGTGATCAGTCCATTCCCATTGCGTGGCGCTTTTCACCCATCGAGCTTGAACCCGGTGTGGGGGCGGGTGTTGTTGCCGTTGGCCGCGATCTCACCGAGCATCGCAAGTTGCAGGCGCAGGTGTTTCAGTCCGCCAAGATGGCGTCGCTCGGTGTGATGGCGAGTGGGATTGGGCACGAATTGCGCAATCCGCTTGGCATTATCTCGGCAAATGCCCAACTTGCTCAGGATCATCTCGGCAATCCTTCCCTGCTTCAGCAATGCCTCCAGCAGATCCATCATGCGACGAGGCGTGCCGCCATTATTATTGATAGCCTGTTGACCTTTGCGCGGCCCAAAGCAGTTGAGGTTGAAGTCGCCGATGTGAAACGGGTGCTTGAGTCAACCTTGTTGATCATGGAGTATCAGTTGCGGATGCGGGGGATTGCGTTTCGATATGCGATTCCACCCGATCTGCCACCAGTTATTGGCAATGCTGCCCTCTTGCAACAGGTCGTGACCAACTTGATCCTCAATGCCTGCCAGGCGATGCCCGGGGGTGGTCTCTTGCAGATCGAGGCAACGTCTGAAGTCGATTGGGTCAGGTTTATCGTGCGTGATACCGGGGTGGGAATCATCCCTGAACACCTCTCTCGTATTTTTGATCCCTTCTTTACTCACTGGACGACAGGCCAGGGCACGGGCCTTGGTCTGGCGGTGAGCTATAGCATTATCCAGCAATGTGGCGGTGTGATTGAGGTGCAGAGTACGCCCGGAATGGGCACAACCTTTCTTGTCCGGTTACCCGTAGCTGAAGCAACCCTCCACCAGAACTGATAGCGCAACAGGAAGCAGGTTATGACGGCGAGTCGAATTCTTATAATTGATGACGAGCCTGATCTTGTCTGGGCTCTGAAACATACCCTTATGGATGAAGGCTATGATGTGATGACAGCCTTCAATGGGGTTGATGGCCTTGCGCTTGCGCAGTGTCATCAACCTGATTTGATCGTGCTTGATATCGTGATGCCCCAGATGGATGGGGTTCAGGTGTGTCTTGCCTTGCGCCGCCAGCTCGATCTTGCGGCGGTACCTATCCTCTTCCTCTCGCGGCGCAGTTCGATCGAGGATCGTATCAGTGGCCTCGATGGCGGTGCGGATGATTATCTCGTCAAGCCCTTTGATTTTGGTGAATTGAAGGCCCGCATCCGTGCCCTGCTCCGCCGTACTAGCCAAACTCAGCTCGCTCATGAACCAGAGCAGAGCGTGCTCGCCTATGAGGATTTGCACCTTGATGCGCATACCCGGATTGCCAACATTGGCTCGCGGGCGGTCATTCTGACCCCGTCTGAATTTGACCTGCTGCAGTATTTTTTGACCCATCAGGCTGAAGTCTGTTCGAGTGCACGGCTGTTGCAAGAGGTCTTTGGGTATCCGGTTGATCTGGCTGACCGGGGCCTGGTACGCTGGCACATCATGAACCTTCGCCACAAGATCGAGCTTGATCCCAATAACCCGCAGTACATCCGCACGGTACCGCGTCATGGCTACATCCTGGGCGGCATGGTCGAGACCAACGGTGACGACGACAAATTGCTGATACCCTAACGCATACCTAACACACAAGCACGCGCTGACGTAGTATGCTGAGTGCGTGGAATGTTTAAGCGCGAAAGGGGGTGAATGTAACATGGCAATCGAGAAGATGAACGCATCTAGTAGCCTGGCCGAAGTCATTGACCGTATCCTTGATAAGGGTATTGTTGTTGACGCATGGGTTCGCGTATCGCTTGTCGGCATTGAGTTGCTGGCAATTGAGGCTCGCGTGGTCGTCGCCGGTGTGGATACCTATCTGAAGTATGCCGAGGCCGTGGGCCTGACCGCCGCCGCCACTGCTTAGGGCTTTTTCGTACTTTCTTCTTTCGTCTCTTCATTGATATAGGAGTACTACCATGGCAATCGAGAAGATGAACGCATCCAGCAGCCTTGCCGAAGTTATTGACCGCATTCTCGACAAGGGCATCGTCGTTGACGCATGGGTTCGCGTATCGCTGGTTGGTATTGAACTGCTGGCGATTGAGGCTCGTGTGGTCGTCGCTGGTGTGGACACCTATCTGAAATATGCTGAGGCCGTGGGCCTGACCGCCGCTGCTACTGCCTAACGGCTTGTTCTGTGTCGGGTAGCGTGTGGCTGTTAGATAAATAGTGGGGAGCATGGTCATCCATATGTGGCACGCCGCGCTCCCCGTTATGCTGGCTACCATACTTTTGCTGGCTCGATAAGCAATCGGAGGTTCCAATGTCACTATCCGAAGATATGAGCCGTCTCACCGCTGAAATGCGGGCGGCGTACGACAGTCGGGTAGCGGCGGTCGGTGCCCTGCAGAAAGAGACCGAGGCTCAACTTGCTGCGACGCGCCAAGCTCATCTGGAGATGGCAACTGCGCAGCGGCAAGAGTTAGAGGCATTCAATGCAGCACTTGAAAAAGATGTTGCCGAGATGCTTGGTGGGTTTGATGCCGCGCATAAGGCGATGAGTGCAGAACAGCAGCAGAAACTTGATGAGTTTACTGGTAATCTGCGCAAAGATGTTGCTGACTTTTTGAAGACCTGTGATAACGAGCGACAGTCAATGTCGCAGGATCAGCGTCAGCGGCTCGATGCTTTCATGGCCGATCTGCGTGAACGGACTCAAACGTTCATTGCTGACGCAAACGCGGCGAGGATGGAAGTGCGTGCTGATCATCTTGCCTCCAAGGAAGCTTGGGCGCAATTCAATCAGGATATGGAGAAACGCCGAGGGTAACTTCGGCGGTAAACTTCCCTTCGCTACTAGTTATGTTCGGTCAATACACCATAGCAGCCGAAACGTTGTTCGCCTTTAGCCTTGACTTGAGAGCATAGTCTCTGGCGGGTCATCTTCGATCATTTGATCGACGTCGCGCTGTCGAACAAGGTGTATCTCTGGTCGTACCAGGCGCGGTCAGGCGCCACGCCGGTAACGGGGGGTCGCTGGGTGACACCAGTGGCCCCTCGGATCACCGCTTTTGTTCGCTTTGCTACGTCATCTCGCCTGGGACGTTTGGTTGGGCACATGAAGAGATGCGTTGAAGGGTCGGTTCGCCGCACTTTTTTTTGGGAGGCTCATCTGCTAGATGGTCTGCACTGCGAACTAGCATAGAGAGTGACCTATGTATTTTGGACAGCGACGTATTCGTTCGGCCGGTCGGACAAGCGGGAGTGTGGAGGTGACGTTGCCACCGCAGTTGCAGGCGCTGCAAGAGATCGAGTGCCGCCTGATGCTCCGCGATGGGGCGACGCCAGAAATTATCATCCAACCCGACCTTTCGGTTGCGTATAACCTGTTGCAGAAACTCTGGTCGCTGGTTGGTGCAGCCCTGGCCGAGATTGATGAGGTTGGTGATTTTGATGCGTCTGAGTTTACGCTGGCCTTGATGCCGCCGTCGCATTGGCAACGCCGCCCCCCGCTGGCCTATGTTGATGCGTTGGTGGTGTTGCGCCAGGGCGCTTCTGGGGGTGGAACCGAGGCGTTGGCTCGCCTGGTGGCCTGCATGTCAATTGTGGCGGCCTATCGCCTCGGTTTGTCCGAGCCACTGGCGCTCGCGTTTGGCGATGTGGTGGCCTATCTCGTGCTTGGCGTGGCGACTCAGTCGGGCCTGGAGTATGAACGGGGCCTGGCGCAACAACTCTATGGCTCACGTGATGCTGCGGGGAAGGTGGCGCTTGATCCGGGGGCCTGGACGCGCTCGGCCTCGGGCTTGCGTCGGGTCTGGGAACAGTTTGAAGTCTGGCATGCTGATCCCTCTAGTTATACCTCGGCGCGGCAGCGCTGGTATCTTGCGCTTAATCTTGAACTCGGAAGTGCCCACACTGCCGTGGGGTCGCCGACAATGCGGTAATTTGGCAGCACCCACATGGCGCTGCACTTGACCCTGATCAGGTAAGGAGAAACAGGAGCAATGTCCACTGCTACGAATACTGGTAACCGAACCAAGGCTTTTATTTCACTGCAATCCAGTGTTGATTTTGTGGTGACGAGTACGACTTCGCAGGTGATGGATCGGGCGTCGGCCTATCTGAGCGCTGGCTTTCCCGTCCATTTGCGTGGCCCGGCCGGTACCGGTAAAACGACGCTGGCGTTGCATATTGCGGCACAGTTTCAGCGCCCGGTGATGTTGATTGTTGGTGATGAGCAGTTTACGTCTTCTGACCTCGTTGGTGAGCAGAATGGCTATCGCTACCGCCGTGTGGTGGATCGCTATATCCATTCGGTCGTGAAGTATGAAGAAGATGCGGTGCAGCAGTGGGTTGATAATCGCCTCACGACCGCTTGTCGCGAGGGCTTTACGCTCGTTTATGATGAGTTTACCCGCTCGCGCCCCGAGGCCAATAATGTGTTGCTTGCGGTGCTCGAAGAGCGCCTGCTTGTCTTGCCGACGTCAACCGGACGCAATTCGTATCTCAAGGTGCATCCCGAGTTTCGGGCGATCTTTACCAGTAATCCCCAGGAGTATGCCGGGGTTCACGAGTTGCCCGATGCGCTCAGTGATCGCTTGATCACGATTGATCTCGATTATTATGATCGCGAGACCGAGGTCACGATTACGCAGTCTAATTCGGGCTTGCCCCTCGATGAGGCCGCTCGTGTGGTTGATCTTGTGCGCGAATTCCGTTCTTCGGGTGAATATGACCAGGCACCTACGCTGCGGGCGTGCATTATGATTGCCCGGGTGACGGCGTTGCAGGGTCTGTTGCCTTCCGGTGGCGATCCGCGCTTTGCCCAGATCTGTCTTGATATTCTTGAGTCCAAGATGGATTTTAGTATCAAGAACCGGGCCCGCCGGATGAATCAGCGCAAGATGTTGCTCCAGTTGATTGAACATCATGCGACTCGTGCGATGCCTGAACCGACAGGACTTTAGAGCGAAAGGGCGCTGACTATGAAGACCCGGAAGATCCGTGGTATGCGTGATGTGATGACGTCGCGTGGCTCGGGGGGGCGTTCGGTACCGCCGACGCGTGAAAAGATCTTGGCGGAACAGGCGCGCCTCGAACATAAGCGGGCGATGCTTGAGCGTGAACTGGCGATGTGGTCGGAAAATCAGCGCCAGACGGCTGAACGCTTGCAAGAGGTGCTCGATCGGCTTGAAGTGCTGATGGAAGCGACTGCCCCAGTTCCAACCTCCGAAACTGAGGTCAAAGCGTCGCGGCCAAATCGGAAGCGTGCCGCTCAGGATGATGAATCTGATGATGATTTTTCGACTGAATGGCATGCGATTGTACTTGAATATTAATAAAGGAGAAGAGCTGTGAGTGACAAGAAACAACCACAGATCAACCTTGATCTGGGTCTCGGTGGACTCTTTAAGGGTCTTGGTGATCTACTCGATGCGGTCTCGGATCTGGCTTCCAACGATAAGCTCGAGATTAATCAGAGTGGTGAGTTTGAGGTGAAGGGGCTCGGCGAAAAGGGCCGTGGTGTTTATGGCGTGAGTATCCGCACGGCGAGTGATGGTTCGCCGCGGGTGCAGCGCTTTGGCAATATTCGCAAGACCGAGGCTGGACCCGAGGTGGCGGATGTGCGTGAGCCGCTGGTGGATGTCTTTGATGAGAGCGAAGAGATCGTGATTGTCGCCGAGTTGCCCGGGGTCAGCGAGGCCCAGATTCAGGTTGAACTCAAGGACGATATTGTGAGTATCGAGACCAATGGTGAGCGCCGTTATGCCAAAGAGATTTTGCTCTCGGCGGCGGTGGAGGCTGCATCGCTCAAGCAGAGCTACAACAATGGCATTCTCGAACTGCGGTTGATGAAAGCAGCGTAACGATGGGTCGCGGCGTCAAACACGTTCAGATGCACTGGATCGGGTCGACCGAGTTACGGGTCGTCTCAGATATTGACGAAGGGGTCAGCCCGATTGTCCAGGCCGAAGAGATGGTCATCCGGCGCTATATGCAGCACGTGACGTGGCCTCATCGGCGGGTGCAACTGTTTGTGTTACAAGATCTCAGCCCGTTGACGCGGCAACTCGATCTCACGTTGGCGTCGGTGCCTGGTGGCACGACGATGCTTGCAAGTCGGCCAGTGATCAATCTCTATGATCTGGCCCATCCAGAGCGCTGCACTGTCTTTGTCAATCAGCAGGCGATGGAACTGGCCGGCTATTGGGATGATCTGCTGGCTGTGCAGGGGTTGCTTGCCCACGAGCATGCGCATCCGTTGGCCGAAAATATGACCACGCATGCATCGCGGTCGTTGTGTACCAAGCTGGCCTTCAAACCAACTAGTTCTGGTGATGGTCTTCCACAGGCGAGTCGCCTCGAGATGCTTTTGAGCGAACTGCTTGAACGGTTGGTGATCAGTGCGCCCCGTGAGCTCTTTACCAATCAGTTGACGCTTGAAACCGGCTTTGATCAGGCGCTCTTGCACCTCAATCGGCGCAACGTTGCCAATGCTGGCCGTAGCCTAGCTGGGCGGGCGCAGCTACGCAACTTGCTCGAGCAAGATGTTGCTAGTGGCAATCGTAGTGAGCGGGTCGTTGGTCAGATCTTGCTCGGGGGCGATCTCGAGAGCCACCTTGTGCTGGCGATGGAAATCGCTCCCTTTGTGCGCGCCGGCCATGACCATGCCGCCCGTGAATTGTTACGTGTGCTCGAACGTGAAATCTTCCCTCAGCTTGAACCGCAGGTGGCACCAGCGTTTGCCGCGATTAATCGGCTCTATATCGACCTGGCACCTGATCTCTCGGTCGAAGCGCTCGTTGCGTGGGGGCAGCAGGTGACTGCGCACCTTGTTACTGCGCTGGCTGAACACGAGCTTCTGGTCGAAGCGACGGTTGAATCTCGATATGAATCTGGTGCGTAAAGGTTAACCATCTTAACTTGCGGAGGAGAAAGTCTCATGCCCGCTCCAAACATCGAAATTGGCGAATACCTCTACTGCATCATTCGCAGTTCGACGCCGCTGACCTTTCAATCACGTGGCATCGGGGGCCAGGATGCCCTGGTGCATGCGCTTGTGTATAAGGATCTTGCTGCCGTGGTGAGTAGTTCGCCAATTGTTGAGTACGATAGCACCCGCCGCAATATGCTTGCGCATACGACGGTGCTGGAAGAGGTGATGAATACGCACACCATTCTTCCGGTACGGTTTGGCATTGTTGCGCCGAATGCCGAGGCGGTTGTTGAGCAGATGCTCAAGCGTCGTTACGACGAGCTTGATCAATTGATGCGCAAAATGGATGGGTGTGTTGAACTGGGCTTGAAAGCCTTCTGGTATGAAGAAGTCGTCTATCGTGAGATTGTGGAGGCAAGTCCTGCTATTCGCCAGTTGCGCGATAGCCTGGTGGGCAAGTCACCTGAAGAGACCTACTACCAGCGGATCAAGCTTGGCGAACTGGTCGAGTCAGCGATGAAACGCAAACGTGAAGAAGACGCGCACTATATTCTGCAGAACATCGAGCCGCTGGTGCTGGAAACCCGGAATAACATGGTCATCACCGAGCGGATGGTGCTCAATGCGGCGTTCCTGGTCAGGAAAGAGCGCGAGAACGAGGTTGATCAGATCGTCCAGGAGTTGGATCAAGAGATGGGCAAGCGCATGATGTTCAAATACGTGGGTAGTGCGCCGCCCTATAACTTTGTCAATATTGTTGTCCGTTGGGATAGTTAGGATCAAACCTCCCGCCAGAGGGGTGGTGGAACCAGAGAGGAGCTAGGCGTGGGTATCTTGACTGACCTGCTGCTGTTGCCGGTGACAGCCCCCATCAATGGCACCATCTGGATCGCCGAGAAACTGCTCGAGCAGGCTGAAGGCGAGATCTATGACGAAGGCAAGGTTCGTGGGCAGTTGATGGAAATGGAATTGAAACTCGACCTTGGTGAAATTACCGAGGATGAATATATGGAAGCCGAGGATTATTTGCTCGCGCGGATCAAAGAGATCCGCGAGTACAATGCCTCGAAGGCGCAGCAGTGATTGGTCGTTCTGAGTTCCATGGTTGTGAGCGAAGCAAGGAGGCTTTCGATGCCAATGAACGTAGGTGAGATTGCAATGCGGGCCAGGGATCAACTGATTGGCCTGACGGGTTTGCAGGCAGGGACGGTTTCGAGCCTGGCACATAGAGAAGATGGCTGGCACATCGTCGTTGATATGATTGAGCTCAAACGCATTCCCGAGTCGAGCGACATTCTCGCGACCTACGAGGTGGTGCTCGATGAGAAGGGCAATCTGATGAGCTATGAGCGTACCCAGCGCTATTATCGTGGGCAAGTTGAGGGCAAAGTACAATAAACGTGCGCTGCAATGAGCCTGTCGGTGCTCGTTGTGAGATGACGGGCTTCGTTGCAGCGTGCTACTCAGTCAGGTGCCCTGAAGTAGAGGCGGGCTTTGTTTCAGGTTGCCTGCGAGAGGATAGGAAGTTATGGCCGCTAATCAGTTGCAGCACTCGGTGCAGTCAACCAATCTGGCTGACATTCTTGAGCGTGTGCTTGATCGGGGCATCGTTATCGCCGGTGATATTACGATTTCACTCGTTGGTGTCGAATTGCTCTCGATTAAGATTCGCCTGCTTGTTGCCTCAGTGGATAAAGCAATGGAGATGGGGATCAACTGGTGGGAAAATGATCCTTATTTGACCACCAAAGCACGTGAGCTTACAGATGAGAATAAAGCTCTTCAAGAGCGTATTGAACGTCTTGAGGCGCAGGTATCGGTCAGGCAGTAGCCTGGTTGAGGAACGGTGACGATCATGCCTGAAGAAGCAATGGTTCAACTCCGCGTTGCCGAAGCCCTTGCCAAAGATGTGGGTCGGGGTCTTGTGCGTCTCGACCCGCAGGATCTCGATCGGGTGGGTTTAGGGATTGGCGATGTGGTAAAGATCGAAGGCAAACGAGCTACGGTAGCTCGTGCGATGCCTGCCTATACCGAACAGCGTGGGATGGGGCTTGTTCAACTCGATGGAATTCTTCGGCTCAATGCCGGGGTGGGTATTGATGAGCGCGTGAGCGTGAGTCGCGTGACTGCCCAGCCTGCACGGATGATTGTGCTGGCCTCGGCCGAGAATGAGCGCCAGGTTACGTCGGCGCAGGCCCGTTATCTAGCGAAACAACTCGATGGGATTCCGGTGGTACCTGGCGATCGCGTGCGGATCAATCTGTTTGGTACGCGCTCGCAGACCTTTACGGTTGAGGAGACGACGCCAAATGGGCCGGTGGTGATAAGCCCTGCCACCCAGGTGCGCATTTCCAAGGCCAGCGAGGGCCGTGAACGCGGTGCGTTGACGTATGAGGATATCGGTGGCTTGCGCCGTGAGATCCGGCGCATCCGTGAAATGATCGAGTTGCCACTACGTTACCCCGAGATCTTCGAGCGCCTTGGTATTGATGCGCCCAAGGGCGTCTTGCTCTATGGCCCTCCAGGAAGCGGCAAGACGCTGATTGCCCGTGCGGTCGCGAATGAGACGAGTGCCCATTTTGTGACGATCAATGGCCCCGAGATTATTGATAAGCTGTATGGTGCTTCAGAAGCCAATCTACGTGGTATTTTCGATGATGCGCGCAAGCACACTCCTTCTATTATTTTTATTGATGAAATTGATGCGATTGCACCCAAGCGGGAAGATTTGAGTGGCGATCGCCAGGTTGAGCGCCGGGTGGTTGCGCAGTTGCTAGCGTTGATGGACGGCCTCGAGTCGCGGGGCAATGTGATTGTGATTGCTGCGACCAATTTGCCGAACAGCATCGATCCCGCGTTGCGTCGCCCCGGACGGTTTGACCGCGAGATTTCGATCAATGTGCCTGATAAGGATGGTCGCCTCGAAATTCTCGAGATCCATACCCGCGGGATGCCACTGGCGAATGATATCAACATGACTCAGATCGCCTCGATCACCCACGGCTATGTCGGGGCCGATCTGCAGGCGTTGTGCCGCGAGGCGGCGATGAGTGCGCTGCGGCGGCTCTTGCCCGATATTGACTTTAGCCAGGCCCAGATCCCCTATGATAAACTGATGGCCCTTGAGGTGACCCGCGATGATTTCGATACGGCGATGGCTGAGATTGAACCATCGGCGATCCGCGAGGTCTTCACCGAGATTCCCGATGTCAATTGGGAAGATGTCGGTGGCCTGGAAGACGTGCGCAGGCTGTTGGTTGAGGCGGTCGAATGGCCGTTGCGCCATAGTCGGGCGTTTGATACACTCGGTGTACGTGCCCCCAAGGGGATTCTCTTGCACGGTCCGCCGGGTACGGGCAAGACGTTGCTCGCCAAAGCCCTGGCAAGCCAGAGCGAGGCCAATTTCATTTCGGTCAAAGGGCCTGAGTTGCTCAATCGCTGGGTTGGTGAGTCAGAGCGTGGGGTGCGTGAGATTTTCCGCAAGGCACGCCAGGCCGCCCCGTGCATTATCTTTTTTGATGAGATTGATGCCATTGCCCCGCCCCGCGGTGGCAGCA
Organism: Candidatus Chloroploca sp. Khr17; assembly: GCF_004138165.1. GTDB lineage: Bacteria > Chloroflexota > Chloroflexia > Chloroflexales > Chloroflexaceae > Chloroploca. The sequence continues at coordinate 60,397 of NZ_RYFF01000031.1, read as the reverse complement.
ATAATGATGTGACCGAGCGCGTGGTTAGTCAGTTGCTGACGGAACTCGATGGGATCGAGTCGCTCAAGGGTGTGGTTGTGCTGGCGGCGACCAATCGGATTGATCGGGTTGATGCGGCCCTGCAACGCCCCGGGCGCTTTGATTTTCTCGTTGAAATGCCCCGGCCCGATCTTGCCGCCCGCCAGGCTATTATCGCGGTTCTGACCCGTCGGATGCCGCTGGGCAATGATGTTGATCTCGACGCGATGGCACGGGATTATGAAGGTGCCGTCGGCGCGGATCTCGAGGGTCTGTGTCATCGGGCGGCTCTGTTGGCAATCCGCGAGTATCTTGATGCACGCGCCGGATCTGCCGAGCGAATGGAAAGGGAAGAGTTGTATGACTTCGCTGAACTCTGCGTCAACCGACGCCACTTCGACGCAGCACGACGCGATCTCGCAGTACCTGTACGCCATCATTCCAGTTGAAGAGGCGCTGATCTTTGAGGTTGAAGGCGTCGAACCTGGGAGTGATGTCTATACAGTTCAAGACGGCGGGTTGGCCGTGGTGACGAGCCAGGTGCCCCGGAGCGATTTTGGTGGCCTCGACCGCGCCGACGCTATGCGCTACCTTACTGCGCACCAGCGCGTGGTTGATGCGGTGCTGCGTGAGTATCCTTTGCTCCCCGTTAAGTTTGGGACGACCCTCCCCAATGAGCGCCGCCTGGTACAATTGCTGCGTCAGAGCAAGGCGTTGTTGCGCGAACACCTGACGCAGCTCGATCAGAAAGAGCAGCTCGAGGTGGTGGTGCTCTGGAATCTCAACAAGGTGCTGGCTGAACTTGCTGCTTCGCCCGAGGTTGGAGCGGTGAAGGAACAGGTGGCTCAGTTGCCCGCTGAACAGAGCGAGGCGGGGCGGATTCTCCTTGGCCAGTTGGTGCATGGCTTGGTGCAACAGCGGCGGGCGGGACTCAGTGCCCATGTGCTGGAACATCTGCGGGTGGCTGCCGAAGATGTGGTGGTCAATCCATTGATGGATGAGACCATGGTGGCGAACTTGGCGTTGCTTGTTGATACGCGCAAGCGCATGGTCTTTGATCAGCGCCTCGATCAACTTGATCAACAATTTGGTGGTCAGTTGCATATTCGCTGCATCGACTCGCTCGCCCCTTATAGCTTTGCGACGGTTGAGGTGGCGATGCTTGATTTCGCTGAGGTTGCGGCGGCACGCCAGGTGCTTGAGCTGGACGAGGCGGTCTCGGCGGCGACGATCAAACAGAATTTTCGTCGGTTGGCCGCCCGCACCCATCCCGATTATAACCAGGACGACCCGGCTGCGAGCAGCCAGATGGATACGCTGACGAATGCCTATCGCTTCTTGACCGAGGTGGCAACGTCTCAGGCTGGCAGTGATCCGCAAGCACTTTGTCGGCTCAGTCGTGAGGCCATCGAGGCGACGTTGGTGGTGCGGGTGGTGCGTCAGGAGGCGGTGGAATGATGGTTTTACCCCCCTTTGATCCGGCTATTTTTGCCGACAATCTGCTGGCGTACTATGCCTATGCGGTGGTGCGGCCCCATGCGAACCTGTCGGATGAGCCCTTGCTCATTGAGGGCATCGAGCCGGCCTATGAGGTGCAGTCGTTTGTCCATGCCGATCAGCAGGTGATGGTGAGCGCGGTGCCGTTGACCGAGTATGAGGTTGATCGCTTGCGTGAACGGGTGCAGGATATCGAATGGCTCGAAGCGCGGGCAGTAGCGCATCAGCGGGTACTCGTTCAATTGATGCAGTACTATACAGTTGTGCCGTTGAAGTTTTGCACGATCTATGTTGGTGAAGACCGTCTGCGCCAGGCCCTCACCGAGTATGGTGAGACGTTCCGTGCGGCGCTTGACCGCATTGAAGGCTGCCTCGAATGGGGCGTGAAGCTCTTCTATGATCGTGCTGTCCTGACGACCTGGGCGCAACAAGAGGTGCCCAAGCTACGTGAGCTTGCCAATACGTTCAACGCAGCTTCTGAAGGTGTGCGGTATATGTTGAGCAAGCGCCTGCAACGGGCGACGCATGAAGTCGTTGATGATCTGATGTACAATGATGCTCAGGCGATCCATCAGACGCTTGCGGCACTGGTACGGGCGAGCGACCGCCATAAACCACCGGCAACCCAGAGCAATACGGCCAATGAGCCGATGGTTTTGAATGGGGCCTATCTTGTGGCCGAAGCAGAGTATGCAGCTTTTACGGCGGCGGTCGAGCAGGTGTGTACAACGTATGGGCCGCGTGGTTTGCGGCTTGAGCTAACTGGTCCGTGGCCGGCGTACAGTTTTGTCGAACCCACCGAGGATGTGCAGGAGGTTGTTGATGGGTGACGATTTCGAAGGGCGCGAAATTGCCATCATCGATCTGCTTGATCGTGCCCTCGATAAGGGTGTCTTCTTGTGGGGTGAGCTCACGCTGTCGATCGCTGATGTTGATCTGGTCTATGTCGGGCTTAAAGCGCTGATTTGTTCGGTTGACACGGCTGATAAGATGCGCAATGCGGCCTGGTATCAACTGGTTGAGCGGCAGCGTGAACTTGAGGCGTAAGTTGGTGGGAAGGTGCTGCGCGTGGATCGGTACTATCTCTATGCGATTGCAGGCGTGCCTGAGGTGGCTTTGCCTGACATCCTCGGTCTTGCGCAAGGCCAGCTTGAGACCGTGCGCGAGGGAGATTTGCTCGCCATTGTCAGCCCGATCGAGCGTGCCGAGTTGCCAGTGACCCGCGAAGATCTGCTGCGACACGAGACGGTGATCGAGGCCTTGATGGCAAAGCGCACCGTCTTGCCGGTACGCTTTGGCACCATCGGTTCGGTCACGCGCATTCGTGAGCGCCTCGCGGCGGGCGCACCGATCTATCAAGAGGATCTCGTGCGGCTGGCGGGCAAAGTGGAACTGGCGCTGCGGGTGATGCGCCGTGAGGCGCCGCCCGAACCTGAAGCGCCCCGGGCCACGCCAGCAGCCACCGATGGACGTTCCTATATGCTCGAGCGCCTCCGTGAAACGAAGCGTGAAGAGCAAGAGCGGGCTGAGTTGACGAAGATGGTGACGGACGTAACGGCTGACCTTGCGGCCCTCGCCGTTCAGGTTGAACAGAAATTTCTGATCTCGCCGCGTACTCTGTTAAAAGCCGCCTATCTGCTTGACCGTGAAAGTATGGACGAGGCACGACGTCGCCTTGCCACGATGCGCGAAGCATCGCCTGAGCTTGCTTTTCTGGCCACAGGCCCGTGGCCGGTGTATAGTTTTGTACGACAACTCGCTGACTGATACCATTGCAGATTGCAGATTTTGGATTGCGGATTGCCGCGGATGATAAAGGAAAAAAAAGTATGAGTCTACAAGAACATGCAGATATAAAGCATTCAACCGCACATTGTGACCTGGAAATCCAGGAAATTGATGATCTAAATAAGATACTCTGTGCCCCTGAAGATCGTACCGGACTCGTGGCTGAGCTTGGTGCAACACGCCAGGCGCATTCAGGCCGGATAACCTTGGATCCCGACAAGGTCGAAAGTGGTCTGGCGCAACTGGTTCTGACGGTCGTTGAGTTGCTGCGTCAATTGATGGAACGCCAGGCCTTGCATCGCGTCGAGGATGGTACGCTTGACGACGCGGCGATTGAACGGCTTGGCCTGACCTTTATGCGTCTCGACGAGCGCATGAAAGAGTTGAAAGAAGTCTTCGGTTTGACGGATGAAGATCTTAATATTGATCTTGGGCCGCTTGGCAAATTGCTGTGAGTATGTGGTGGAGACCACAGAACCCCAATAATCTCGCTTGTGCGGGCGAAAACGACTAGCTTCGCTGGTCGTTTTCGCCCGCACAAGCATGGATTTTCATCACCAGGTGATGGCAAGTTGCGCATTGCCAGCGTCGAGGGGGACGGCGATGTAGCGGTCGTGGGCGATACCTTCGATGGTGGTGGGTACGATGTCGCCGTTGAGTGTGACCTGGAGGGTCGCGGCGGCAAGTTCGGGCGGGATGAGGATACGTGCATAGATGCGTTCGCTTGACCCGGTGATGTCGAGATGGATGGCCCGATCTTCACGCTGCCAGCGATAGGCGAGGTAATGTTGCGAGGCGGCGTAGGTGGCAACAGCGCGTACCTGGGTCAACGAGGGGTCACTGGCCCAGCGCGGCGAGAGGATCACGTCGCGGTAGCGTTCGGCCTGGTCGTCAAAGCCGGCCAGACCTTCCAAGAGGGCGCCGATCATCGCCCCGGCACCCCAACCGTCGTTAGAAATCGTATCTGGTCCTTGAATCCCTGGGCGCCCGTCGGGATAATACCAGAGATAGGTTGATCCGGTGAGCTCGGTGAGGTCGGCGTAGCGACGGAGAATGTCGAGACCGTAGGCGGCAAAGCCGAGACGAAAGGCACCGCGGGCGAGTTCGCCGCCAACGAGGGGTTTGATGCCGCCGTTGGTGTATTCGCCGGGATTTTCGCCTTTGCCACCCGCCATGCCAAAGCTGCCCGCTGGGAAGGGTGGGTCAATCGAGTACCATTCGGCAAAGGCCCGGGCAAAGTCGCGTCGGTTGAAGTACTCTTCGATGATGCGCTGCCCTTGATACCCGTCCACGCCGAGCCGGTTGAGGGCATAGGCATTCGAGAGGCTCAACTGGGCGGCAGGGTCAACGCCAGCCGGCGCAAAGGTTGGATCTTCGGGGATGAAGTGGGTGAAAAAGCGCCCGTTCCAACTCAGTTCGTTTAGGCGATCCATCAAACCCTTGCTTGCACTACGCCATACTGAGGCCATAGCCGGGTCGCCAACGTGTTCTTCGATGCGGGCCATCAAGAGCATGGCGTGGGCGACGCCGGTATTGTCGCCGTGGAAGGTGCCCCAGATGGTATCGGGCTCGATCCAGTGGCGAGGGGCGGGCTTGCCATCAGGACTGATCGTTGTTGGCCCATAGGCAAAGTCCCACATGTCAATCGTGTAAGGCCGGCGCACGAGTTGGCGCTGGGCGTCCCAGCGGAGTGGATCGCTGGTGATGTAGTTCAGCGCACGCCGCATTGACTCAACATGTCCACGGAGCCACTCGTCGTCACCGGTCATTTGCCAGGCTTCGTAGACGCCCTGAACATAGAGAAATTCGAGGTCGCTTTCAACTTCTTTGCGATGGGCCTTGACCATGCGTTCGGGGTAATCGAGCACATCGGGCAGGCTGCCGTCGGGCAACTGGGCCTCGCGGAAGGCATCGAGCACACTGGTGACATCGGTCTCGAAATAGCGGAAGCCGCGCCCCTGATAGACGTGATCGCGGAGCCAGATGAGCGGATTGTCGGGCGAACGATAGCCGCGAATGACGCGCCCATTGAGCTCGTAGCTTACAACGGCGCGTTCCATAAAACCACGAAGCCGTGGATAGAGCGCATCAAGCTCGGGATCGCCTGTTTCCAATGCAGTTGTTGGATGGAGGGTGAAGAGGGTGCTGCGTGCCCCGGCCACCTGCCCATCAATCAACACAACGGCCCACTGTGGACCAGGGGCACCACGCGGGTAGATCGTGACGTGGGCATAGCCCTCGGCGAGTTCCAGGCTCACCTGACCGGCGGGTTGCACAGCTGCATCAAAGAGATGCAACTCGGCAGGCCCGTTATAGCCAGGGGCCCGAACAGTCACGTTAAGCGGGGCAAGCGGCCCTGCGAGGCTCTCGGCTCCCTCGCCGAGCAACACCGAGGCGCGCTGGGTTGCCGCCGGGGCGTCGCGCAGCAGCGCGGGGTAGCCGGTGCTCCAACCTTCTTCCAGCCCCTCGACCACCGCACGGCGAGCATCAATGGCCGTGATGCGGTGGTTGGCAAAGAGTTGCACCTGGTATTCGTCAATCCAGAGCGGTGGAGTCTGAGGGGGGCCAAGCGTTTCGCCGCCGGCCCGGCGCCATGCGCTCAAAAACGGCTCATCGAGATCGTAGGGTGCTGGCAACCCTGGTGCAAGGGCACAACCAGCCAGGGCCAGGATCACCCAGGCAACAAGGATTACACGCACAAACATAGCTCCGACAGTTGTCGTCCTCCGATTATCTTGGGCAATGCATTTGCCCGCAGTGTTGCACATGCTAGAGACCGTGCGGGCAATGACTGGGTCCAAAGAGCCAGTCTACCCCGAGGTGGTGCAATGTCCATGTCCTCATTGTACCGCGTTCTTGCCATTCCTGATTGAATAACTAGTGTGTCAACTAAGTTTGCTGGCAGAGGGCTTGGCTTCGACAAGCTCAGCCAACCGCAGGTGATGGGCGTTGCGCACGGACGTAGGCTGAGCCTGTCGAAGCCCCCGTTGGTAGAAGAAAACATCGTTCCCAGACTAATTAGGCTATAATTGTTCAATTTCCTGGCTCTAAATGAGGGGGGTGTATGCATCCGTTTCCTTCCGATGCGGCTCACCGGATGATCACGGTTGAGGCGACGCGGCTGAGCTACCTTGATTGGGGTGGCACGGGATCGCCAGCCGTGCTGTTGCACGGCATTACGAGTAGTGCGGCGACCCTCTGGCAGGTTGCCGGGGCGTTACGTGAGGCTGGTTTGCACCCGATCTCGTTTGACATGCCCGGCCACGGTCTCAGCGACGTGAGTCGTGAGCACAGCATTGATGCGATTGCGCGGCTGATTGGCGAGGCAATGCAGCAACTTGGGCTCGCCGAGGTGACGTTGCTTGGGCATTCGTGGGGCGGGGCGACGGCTCTGGCGCTCGCGAGTCACCCGGTCTATGGCAAGTTACTGAGGCGGGTTGTCTTGGTTGATCCATTGTTGGGTCTTGATCCCGCGTGGGCCAGCGAGCGGAAGTCTACCTATGGGGCGGGTGTTGGTGGCCCGGTCGAGCAGGGGCTTGTCACCGTGCGGGCCAATAATGCAACCTGGTGTGATGAGGATGTGTATTGGAAAGCAATTGCCCTTGAGCAGTGCCGTGTTGCGCAGGTCGAGGGTCTTTTTTGCCCACCGGCGGCATGGGATCTGCTTGATCGATTTGCGCAGGTTCATGTACCGCTGCTGATGCTTGTCGCTGATCCTACGTTGACCGTTGTTTCGCCCGCACAACTCGTTATGGTGCAACAAGGCCTTGAGGGTCGTCAGGCGCAGATCGAGGTGGTACCGGGCACGAGCCATAATATGCTGCGAGGGTACGATTATGCGGTGACGGTGCTGATTGTGCTACGCTGGTTGGAGGTTTGAAAATATGTAGGAAAAGTGGTGTATACTATTGCTGTGCCTTTTGAGCGAGTTTTATTAACAAAATCGTGTCCGCTCCTTCAACCGGTATGGCTACACCTGTACGTATCCCGTGGGCACGTCCAGCCTTTGGCGAGGCCGAAATTGCTTCGGCGGTAGCTGCACTTCATTCCAACTGGTTAACGATGGGGCCACGGGTTGCTGCGTTTGAGCAGCAACTTGCTGCGCTGGCGGGTCGTCGGTATGCTGTTGCCGTGTCGTCGGGGACGGCGGCCCTCGATCTTGCCCTGGCCGCCCTCGGGATCGGCCCCGGCGACGAGGTGATTGTGCCGGCGATGGCCTATATCGCTGCGCCCAATGCCGTCAGCTATCAGGGGGCGCGGCTGGTGCTCGCTGATGTTGATCCGGTGACCTGGACGCTTGATCCCGCCGAGGTCGTATGCCACATTACGCCGGCGACGCGGGCTGTGCTGGCGCTTGATTATGGTGGTGCTCCGGCTCATCATGAGGTACTTACCACCCTGGCCGAGGCGCATGGTCTTGCGCTTGTCGTTGATGCGGCCGAGTCATTCGGCGCGTGTTTCCAGCAGCGCCAGACGGTCGCGTATGGGCATGTTGCGATAACGAGCTTTCACATGGTCAAGATCCTGACCACGATCGAGGGTGGCATGATCTTTACCGATGATCATGCCATGGCCGAGCGTCTCCGGCTACTGCGCAATCAGGGCGAAGATCCGCAGCAGAAGTATTGCCATCTTGCGATTGGCAACAACTACCGTCTGAGTGATCTGCACGCTGCGATTGGTCTCGCGCAAATCCCGCAACTCGAGGCGCGTCTGGCTGAGCGGGCACGCCTGGCGGCACGCTACCAGGCGCGCCTGGCGCATCTGCCGATTCAGTTGCCGTGCCTCTTGCCCGGTGCAACCTCGACATGGTTTCTCTATTCGGTGTTGGTGCCAAACCGTGACGTTGTACAGGCGGCCCTCGCTGCGCAAGGGATCGAGACGCGGGTGAGTTGGCCGCTGCCGGTGCATTGGCAACCATGTTATCAGGCACTTGCTTTGGGTTCTCGTTTTCCTGTCGCCGAGCATATGGCTGCCCATGTGTTGAGTCTGCCGCTCTATCTTGGGATGCGTGATGAGGAGCAGGATGAGGTATGCGCTGCGCTGGAGGATGCGTTGCGCACGTTGCTTTAGCTTGCACGGTAGACTGCCTCGGTCTGGGCGGCCATGGCCTGGTAGCTGAAGTTGGCAAGCACGCGAGTACGGGCCTGCCTGCCGAGGTGCTGGCGCAAGGCTGGGTCGTTGAGCAACTGACGCAGCGCGGCGGCCATAGCGCCAGGGTTGCGCGCCGGCACGACGATCCCGTAAGCCCCAACTTCTTCATAGCCCGAGGAGGCGTCGGTGACAATGGCTGGTGTGCCACACGCCTGGGCTTCGATTGGGGTTAGGCCAAAACCTTCGAGCAGCGACGGCGAGACATAGACATCGGCGAGCGAGTAGTAGGCGGCGCGTTCGTCGTCGGCAATCGGGCCGATTTCGATGGCGCGCTCGTAGGCCTCGCCAAGTGCCGCCATGACTCTGGCGCGATAGCCGGGTTCCCATTGTCCGACGATCAGCCAGACAACATCGGGCGGAAGTTGGCGTAACGCGAGCGCCAGATGCTCGAGGCCTTTGCGGGCCGTCGCAAAGCCGACAAAAAGAATGATGCGTTTGCCGTTCAAGCCAAGGCGCTCGCGGAGTGCGTTGGTTGGGACGGGGCGCAGTGCTGTCAGGTTTGTACCCTGCACGACGTGGCTGATCCGCGTTGGCGCAACACCATAGTGTTCGATGAATTCCTGGGCGGTCGAGGCACATGCAGCGAGCAGGCACCGGGCTCGCCGCAGGCTGATTGGTTCCATCACGCGCTGCGCCACGGCATAGTACGTGCGCCTGATCAGATAGTTGTGCCGACTACTGGCGTACGGATGTCCCCCATCCGCGTGTAGGCGCTGGCGAAATGATTGCCAGAGCGAGGCGACGTATGGCCCATTGTAGGCATAAGCAAAGTGAACATCGAGAAAATGGACGATGTCAAAGCTTTTTGTACGGCGGAGTTGGGTGACTGCCCGGGCCGCCCAGAGGCTATACCCGATCCAGTCGGTGAAGCCGAGTGCAACCCGGTAGACGGTGACCCCGTTGCTTGTTGCTATACGCGGCGTACCGTTGCGGTGCGCTGCGATCACACTGACCGTGTGGCCGCGTTCGCACAATCCCCGCGCAAGATCCTCGGCATAGATCGTCAGGCCCGAACTGCGGTGGGGCCAGTAGTCGAGGCTCACAAGACAGATCTGCATAGCTCGGTTTACCCCTTCTGGCGTGTGTGGTGACCGTGGTCAAACGAAGTCCCGCTCAGATACCAGATCGTCTTCTGGTCATATGCGGCCAGGCAAACTCGCTATGGGCAATGTGCTGCTGGCGGAACCAGGGTTCCAGCCGCGATAAAGCTGGCTGCCTGACCGGATCTGCCCAGAGGCCCGAGAAATGGTGTGCTGGCTTAGGTTTCACTCGCTTCGCTCTCGATCCAGGCCATATGGCGGCGGGCATAGAGCCTGGTATTGCGCCAGAGCCGTAAGGCCAGCAACCCATCGAGCAAGCGCCCTGCCAACCGATCCATCGGCTCGAGACTCATGATGCGGAAAACGAGATAGGTGGCGAGCACGCGCAAAAAGGGTTGGGGCAGATTGAGACTATGGCAAAAGAGGGCAAAGTTATAGTAGGTTGAGGCGATGATCTGAAAATTGTAGGCATAACTACGCTGGTCATCGGGGGTGATGTAACCGTCAACGATTGCCCGGTGATAGAGGTCGGTGCCTGGATAAAAGGTCAGCGCGTGGAGCGCAAGACGGTAAGGCGGGGGGATCTGGTTGATGAGTTGCAGCGTTGCCCAGCGATCTTCCAGCGTTTCATAGGGATTATCGGTGATGAGATCATAGTTTGGTCGCGGTACCCAGGCTTGAAAGCGGTGGATCTCCCTGGCCGCTTGCAATACCCGTTCATTGGTTACCTTGCGCTCGTAGAGTTTCTGGATGCGTCGAGATCCGCTCTGGATGCCCATGATGACATAACGCAACCCCGCCTCGGTGAGGTACTGCAACTTGACTGGATCGACGGTTTGCGCTGTCGTATAGGCACGAAACGGTAACCCGACCGCTTCGCGATAGAGGCGGCTGAATTTAGCGATATAGTCGGTTGCATTGGCAAGAAAGGTATCATCGTGCAGAATGATGGCCTCGATCTGAGGTAGACGCTCGCGTACCGCCTGGATCTCGGCGATCACACTCGCGGGACTCCGCCGTCGCAGGTGGCTCCAATGCTCATAGATGTCCATCAGCGCATTATTGGCACAAAAGGTACAATGATACGGGCACCCGCGCATCGTCAACACCCCATAAACCGGGCCGACGGCCCAACTCCCCACGTCGGTCATATAGTAGGCCATCAGTCGTTCTGTTGCGTGCGTCAACGTCCCCTCGTGCAGCAGATAATGGTCTTCAAAGGCATAATCGGGAAAGGGCAGTGCATCAAGATTGGTGATCAGTGGACGCAGCGGATTGAGCACGAGTTGGCCGTCCTGGTCGAGGTACCCCAGGTTACGAATGGTCTTATACGAGCGTCCTTCAGCGAGGGCTTGCACCAGTTCAACGATGGCCTGTTCCCCTTCACCGATACAGACCAGATCGGCGTATTGGAGGCACTCATCGGGCCGCACGGTTGGATGAATTCCGCCCCAGATCACCGGGATAGACAGGTTCGTTTTGATTGCCTGCGTTAAGACACGGGCCTTGTGAAAACTCGGTGTCATGACGCTTATGGCAACGAGATCCGCGTTGGCGCAGATGCTCGTCATCTGCTGCACCAGCGCGGGCTCAACGTTGCGCACGTGGAAATGATCACCGGCCATGGCTTCTTCGAGATTGGGGAGAAAGATCATGCTGGTTGTGGCCCCCGCCGCTTTGAGACATGACGATAGGACGCGCAACCCGATTGCCTCAATGCGACTGTAGGGGCTGATCAGAACGATGTGCATAGGTGTGTTCTCCCAAGAGCGATTTTATGCTCAACTTTCATCCTCTTTGCATGGGCGTCAAGTTTTCTATATAGTAGCTAAAAAAACAGTTCATAGCGTAAAGAAAGCACAACTGAGAACACGTTGTTTTGTCTTGTCGATAGCATGGTTGGACAAACGTCCAGCTTTTGCAGATCGTTGCTATCTGAGCTAATATACCAGTCCGATCTGGGTTGCAAACAGAAGTGTCGGCTTTAGTCGGCTCTAGCAGTCCGATCTGGGTTGTAAACAGGAGGGTCGGCTTTAGCCGGCTAAAGTCGGCACTCCTCAGACACAAACCGCACAGGTCTGCTAGACCCAATACTTTTCAAATAAGGATGAGAAGAGACCTCACAGGTCTTGCTGATGGCGTTCCAATGCCGACGAGCAGACCTGTGAGGTCTTCTTTGCAAAGTATTGCTGCTAGACCGGTGAGGTCTCAGGCGGGTTACGGTTCCTGCAAGCGTCATTGGTAGCATAGAAAGGCAAGAAGATGACAGAGCGCGTTGGCTTTATCGGGTTGGGCATTATGGGGCGCGGGATGGCCGCTAATCTGTTGAAGGCAGGGTTTGAGCTCACGGTCTGGAATCGGACGAGTGGGCGTGCAGATGAGTTGCTGGCCCAAGGCGCGAGCCTGGCGGCGAGCCCGGCGCAATTGGCGGCCCAGTGCCAGGTGATTATTTCGTGTGTCAGTGATACGCCCGATGTCCATGCTCTCTTGCTTGGCGATGTGTTGACGTCGGCGCAGCCTGGGAGCCTGGTGATTGATATGAGTACAATCAGCCCGCAGGGTGCGCGGGTCTGTGCCGAGGCGCTTGCGGCGCGCGGCATTGCGTTCCTCGATGCACCGGTTAGCGGGGGCAGCGAGGGTGCCGCCAAGGGCACGCTGAGTATCATGGTTGGCGGTGCCGCCGAGGATGTTGAACGCGCTCGGCCCTATTTTGAAGCGATGGGCAAGACGATTACCCATGTTGGGCGCGTCGGCGATGGTCAGACGGTCAAGCTTGTCAATCAGATTCTGGTGGTCGGGACGATGCTCGCCGTGAGCGAGGCCCTCGTCTTTGCCCAGGCGAGTGGTGTCGATCTCGAGCGCACGCTTGCTGCCGTTTCGGGTGGGGCGGCAGGGAGTTGGATGCTCACGAATCGCGGGCCACAGTGCGTCAACCGTGACTGGCGTCCTGGGTTCACGATTGATTTGCAGCAAAAAGATCTGCGCCTCGTGCTCCAGGCGGCTGATCAAATCGGGGTACCGATGCTTGGCACGGGCATGATCTTTCAACTCTACCGCACCCTGCAAGCCGATGGTCTGGGTGAAGAGGGCAATCATGCGTTGATCAAGGCGCTTGAGCGCCTCGCAGGCGTCGAAGTTGGGGAGGCGTTGGGGTAATACCGGTCAAAGAAGGCGGTTTTTTTGACGCAAAGGCGCAAAGACCGTTGTGAGCGCCCGTCAGACCTCACAGGTCTTCAAGACCTGTGAGGTCTCAGATGGTAGGCACCACCATCAATGTAGAGTGGCAACTCTGCCGGGTCTTTATGCGACATAGATCGGATTGGCAAAGAGCCAGCTTTTACTGCCAATATAGGCTTCGAGGCGATAGACGCCGGGGGTTGCGATCGTGTGGCGCAGTTGGCGTACCCCGTGGGCGATCATGTGTCCATTGGCAATGAGGCGGAGGTCGGCGTTGCGCTGAACGTCCACCTCGATGTGCAATGGCCCCTGGGCGAGCGAGGCGGTGTCGCCGATGCGATACGCGTGACTATTGCGCCGGGCCACAAAATGCAACGCGGGCAGCTCGGCTTCACGCCGGTTGATAAAGTAACTCTGGCCTTGGCGCAGGGCGGCATAGACCTGTTGGGTCGCCTCGGTGGCGTCGTTGCTCAATGGTTCGGTGAGCTGCAAATAGTTGGTCAGGGTCTGGAAGAGCCACCGATAGGGGAAGATTTCGATCTCATACCAGCCGATCTTCCGGCGAAAGGCGTGGGCATCAACCCCACCGACGCCAAATGTACGCCGCCCGGTCATATTGAGCCGATCCCACCAGGCGAGCGTGGCGGGCGAAGGCCCGCTGAGACCGAGGCCGGGCACGCAAAAATGGAGAAGTTGATTGCCCGGCGTCAGGTGTTCCCCCCAATCGCTCATCAGATTCCACAACTCGAGCCCGACCGCTTGCCCGGCCCGGTCGCGTGGGCCATCTATCGTCCAATCGTCCCAGCGATAACAATCTTTGAAGCGATTGACGACCTGCTCATCGGGATGCGCAATAATGCCAAACCCACCGCTTGCATAGGTCTGGTCAATGAACTGTTGGGGCGGCAACTGATGGTTGATAACCTGGTCAACCCCCAGGGCGAGAAAATGATTGCGGTCAGGCGTAATCTCGTGGTCAACAATCACCAGCACGCCATCGTGCCAACCGGCATACGAGCGCCCGGCAAGCGTATCGTGGTCGGTGACAATGATCCAGCGCAGACCGGCATCCCAGGCTGCGGCGACGATCTCAGGGAGGGTACCGGTGCCATCAGAATACGTCGTATGGATATGCAGCGCACCAGGATAACTAAAGATCATAGTGGTGACGGCACATCCAGGGCCTCGGCGAGGCGAGCGAGCATATCGCGTTCGGCCTGATTGACGCGTTCACCCCCGAGGCCAAAAAAGCCACCTTCGACGGCTGCGTGAGCGACGTTGACCCCGATTTCAAGCAACCAGGCGCGCAACTCGGCTGACAGGTCGGGGGGGGCCTTTTGTTCAAGCAACTCGCGGGCGACGCGGCAGGCTTCCACGGCACGATCCACATCCTGGCCCAGTTCAAGAATATTCATCTGCTGGAGTGCCGGATCATCAAGCCCGCCGCCAAACGCCTCAAAACGCTCTTTGAGGCTCAAGAGCACGGCAACAATCAACGGATTATCGCGCTTCGTTTCGGCGGCTTGCTCAAAACTCTTCACCGCGGCGGCGACCTCTTTCATAATGCCCACCGGCCCACCGAGACTCGAGCCAATAATTGCCGAAATCACCGCCACCGGTGCCGCGAGAACGGTAGCCCATTCCTCATCCGTATATTCGACTCGTTCAGTCATTGTTTCCTCTCCTTGCTGGCATCGTTACCCAAGAATATCATCAACACGGACGTTGAGCATGGCAAGATGCGGACTCGTCAAGGTCTGGCCGTGAACCCATGTCTGTTTGGTTCGATACGATCCATTGGCAGGATCGATATACTGTTCAATCTGCTGATGAGAGAGATCAACAAGCCACACTTCACGGATGCCTGACTCGGCATACCGTGGAAGTTTTTGTTCGCGATCATAGTCAAGCGAGGTATCTGACACTTCGATCAGCAGTTCAATCTCAGCGGGTTGTGGATGTGAGGCTGCATAATAATCAGCACGATAGTGCAGGAGCGCAAGATCCGGTTGTGGTTCACTCAAATCTGATAACTGAATAGGATCTTGAACACTCAGCATAAACTGATGGCCTGCAGCCTGACTCAAGATTGTATTCAGACGACGGACAATGGCAGCGTGCAGGGGTCCGATCGGACTCATAAGCACGACCTCTCCATCAAGTAATTCAACGCGATCATCTTCCGCAAAAATACCAACATCGCGCATCCGATGGTAATCCTGGACGGTAAACTGACGGCGAGCGACAAGCATAGCGCGCTCCTTTGGCTTGAGTTTTGTTGGCAGGGGTTACTCCTAGCCGAGGTTCATTGCCTCGAGGTGTTCGTGCAGCCACTCGGCGAGGCGTTGGCCCTGGCCCAGCACCTCACAATGATAATCGGGATCGGCATCGTGGGTGGTCAGGACACGGCGCAGATTGCCTTGAAGCCAGATTACCTCAATCATCAGCGGCAGCGCTTTGCGCTCATAGGATGAGAGGGGCGCGATCTGGTCGTAGCCATTGAGCAACTGAGCTGCTCGCTGCGCATCAAGGGGACCAGCATAGACACCCCAGGGATACCAATCTTTGGGAGGCATCCCGACGGCAAAATCAACGAGCGCATCGGCGAGATCAACGAGGCGCGCATCAAGCGTCACCTGATCGAAATCAATCAAGGCGGCGACGGTATCACCACGAAAGATCAGATTATCGCGATGGACATCACCGTGAATCAGCACGTGCGGCAGAGCCTCATAGCTTTGCTCGCTGAGTGAGCGTTTGAGATCGGCGGCTCGTCGGTCATACCAGTTGAGTTGGACGGTCAAATCGCCCATCATATCGCGCTGCATAATGCGCTCGATCAGCCCTGACAGCGATGACGTGCTATAGCGTGGCCCTTGTGAGAGGGGTGGATCAGGGAAGCCATCAACGGCATTGTGATAGTGGGCCAGGATCGACCCGGTGCCAGCGAGGTGAGCCGGGCGATCGTGGTTAAACTCGTCACCTTCAATAAAGGTCTGGACTTCAAAGAAGCGCCCATCAAAATCAATGGCCTGATCGCCATTACGTGCCGGAATAAGCCGGGGGGCAGGAAAGCCGCGCGCACGCAGCCAGGCCATCAAGCGATGGCGCAGATCAACAGCGCTCAACCCTTGTTTGCGCTGATTGCGGCGTACCACATAGCGCCCGATGCTCGTCTCGACGAACGCCGTCTCATTGACCGCCCCGTGGCTCGCCGGGCGGACACTACGAACCTCCCCGAGGTCATAGTGTTGCAAAGCACGCTCGACATCAAATTGTGTGAGCATAACGTACGTCCTGTCATGCACTGACCGGCAGAGCCAGGGCAAAAGTACTTCCATGGCCTTCGATGCTATGGAGCCAGATCTGGCCTCCGTGGGCTTCAACGGCCAATTTACAGAAGGTCAGCCCGAGGCCTGATCCGCGCATGCGTTGCCCATGGTGGGCCTGACCAAACTTATCAAAAATACGGGCGTGGTACTGGGCAGCAATGCCTGGACCCTGATCGCGGACCCAGAAGATCAGGTGTTCACCAGGCCCCGGATCGGGCATACGAACATCGGGCGGCAGGGTTCCCTGATCTTCGCGGCTTGCCGTTGGCATAACGCCAGCCCCAAGGACAACTTCGCCCCCTGACGGTGAAAATTTGATCGCATTATCAAGCAGATTCTGCAAGACACGGACAAGTTTCTCGCGGTCGGCCTCGAGCAAGGGCAGGCCAGCCCCGAAGTGCTGCTTCAACTGGATATTCTGGCTCTGCGCCGAGACTCGCAGGCGATCGAGAGCCTGGTCAATGACGGCATAGGGCGAGAGGGGCTCGCGATTCAGATTCATATGCCCCTGTTCCATCCGCGAAATATCAAGCAGCGTATTGATCATCGCCAGCATCGCCTGGCTTCCTTCGTGAGCAATCGACAGCAACTCTTGTTGCTGCTCGGTCGTTGGTCCACCGAGGCCGCGTTGCACCATGAGGATACCATTGATGATCGCTGTCAAGGGAGCGCGCAAGTCATGGACAAGCATGCCGACATAATCATCGCGCAGCTGATCGAGGGCACGTTCTTGCGATATATCTTGAAAGAGGGCGAGTTGCCCGATCTCGGTACCGCTCGTTTCACGCACTGGCAACATATAATGGCGAAGGAAGCGCCCCTGAAGGGCGGGCAGTTCAAATTCGAGCACTTCAGAAGTGGCCTCGTGGGGCAGACGTGACGAGAGACTGACACTGACGGCGCGGCTGTGCAGATCGTTTCGCACCTGATCGAGCGTATGACCAATCAACTCGTTGCGGTGTCTATCGAGCAGTTGTGCCGCTCTGGGATTGGCCGTCATAATGATTCCACGCATATCCACCATCAAAATGCCATCGTTCGTTGAATTCAGAATCGCCTCGAAGCGATCGCGCACTGTCGTCACCGTTTGAAAGAGGCGCGCATTTTCTAGCGCAATCCCAATGGTCGCCGCCATGCGCATCAGGCGGGTCGCCTCTTCCTCGGTAAAAGGGCCTTCAAGCTTATTCAACAGCTCGATGACCCCGATGGTGCGCCCCTTGACCACCATTGGCACACAGAGAATCGTCTGGACGGTATACCCGAGGGCATCACTCACTTCACGGAAAAAGCGCGGATCAGCCTGCGCGTCGTTGACCACGGCATAATGCTGGCTCGAGGCAACGCTCCAGACAATGCCTTGACCATAGGGTACCCGAACGCCAAAGAGTTTTTCTTCACCGGCTTCCAGGGTCATCACAAACACGAGGTCATTGCTCTCTTCATCAAGCATCAAGAGCGAGCCAGCATCAACACAGAAATAGGTATTGATCTTCTCCATCACCAGATGGTAGATCTCGCGGGAATTGAGCGAAGAGGTGACGGTATTGGCAATCTCATTGAGGGTCGCGAGTTCTGCGGTACGACGGAGGGCTTCTTCGGCGATCCGGAACGACGTAATGGCAGCGGCAAATTGCCCTGCCATCAGGCGTGCCTGGGCAACTTCGTGTTCATCAAACTGACGTGGCACTGTACGGTTACCAAAGACAAGCACACCAATGACCCGATCCTGAGCTACCAGAGGCAAAAAGAGGAGCGAATGGATCTGTTCGGCGTTAAGCAACGGCAGAATCTGGCGTGTTGCGGCGGCAGCATCAGCCGCTCCCAGTGCGAGCGCCACATCGCCAACTTGCATAGCCTCGCGATTGGCTATCACCCGCCACAGAAACGTCGTCTCGGTGATGAGAAATGCAGGAGGCAGACTGGTGCGCAGCGGGATCGTAATGACCAGGCTCGCCGTCGTGCCGGCCTCATCAAGCAAGATGACGCCACCATCACTCACCTCAAGCAAGTGAGTGAACTCATTGAGGCCGAGCATCAGTAACTCATCAAGTGTTGTTGCCGTCTCGATGGCTGCTGTAAGCTGCAGCAGCGCTGTTGTGCGCAGATCGCCCTCACCTGGTCTGGCGCTGCCCGTCTCGCTCATACACGTGACTCCTCAGCGCACATCGACCATATTTGCTAAGACTTCGGCAAGATGGCGTGTACGGATCGAACTTCCAGCACGGGAAAGACCGCCGGCAATCTGGGTCATACACGAAGCATCGCCAGTGACCACTAGGTCGGCCCCGCTTGCTGCGATCGCCGCGAGTTTCCGCTCGAGCATCGCCTCAGAGATAGCGGCCTGTTTGATCGCAAAGAGCCCTCCAAAGCCGCAGCATTCCTGGCAACCAGCGAGCGGCATCAGTTCAGCATCGCGAACCCCGCTCAGCAAGGCTTCAGCTTGCGCCTTGACCCCGATAAAACGCAGACCGTGGCAGGCATGATGGTAGGCAATGCGCCCCGCAAAGTGGGCACCTACGTCGGTAATGCCGAGCACATCAACGAGGTATTCAGTTAGTTCGTAGGTGCGCCCGGCCAGTTCGCGGGCTGGCTCGGCATAGGGGCTATGGTCAAACAACTCAGGGTAGAGGTGACGGATCATGGCGCTACAGGAACCTGACGGTAACACAACGTCGCCCTGACCCCGTAACACTTCGATGGTACGCCCAGCAATTGCATAGGCTTCATCGCGAAACCCTGCATTGAAGGCCATCTGACCGCAACAGGTGAGCCGCGGTGGCACATGAACTTCAACCCCCTGTTGCTCTAAGAGGGCTACCGTTGCTTGACCAATCGAAGGATAGACTTGATCAACAATGCAGGTTACAAAGAGTGTTGCCCGCCGGTGGTTGTTTGCGCTTGTCACGTCTGGTCTCCTTAACCGCGCTGTAAAGGGGATCGCCCTCGTCATTATACCATTTCACGGATACTTGCCATGAGGCGCAAAAGCTGAGTAATGTAAGTCGGTGATGCCTGATAGTTTAGAGATTGCGCAGCTTTGCCTCGCAAAACCATTGACAAGGTGTGCAAAAGGTTGTATACTCTGGTTGTGCAAAGGGTGGACAAAAAATTTACGCTAATTGTGCAAATGCACAAACATACGTCAGACGCGCACGAGAAGAGAGGACACAGATAATGATCAAGGTACATCGCCGCGCCCACATTGAGAATACGACGCCCGAGGCGATTTTTGCGGCCCTCTCTGACCCCAATAGCATCACGACAATTCTTCCCCGGGTGCAAAAAGTTGAATTGCTCAGCCGTGATGAGGTTGCACGCAAAGCTCGTCTGGTAACGTATATGAGCCTCGGTGGCATCTTTGGAACGATCCGCTGCGAGGGCGATCTGACGTGGACTGATAACCAAGAGATTGTCTTCAATGTGCGCACGCCCGTACCCGTCGAAACACGGTGGGAGCTTGTGCCGGCCATCAATGGCACTGAAATCAAGACAACCATGGGTTTGAACCTCGCTCCTATGCTTGGCCCCATGGCCGCCTTTGTGCCGACCCAGCAGGTTGCCGATATGCTGATCGCTGAGCTTGATGCCGCTCTAAAATCGATTAAAAAGCAAATGAATGAGACCGAACTCAAAGCTCAGGCTGTTGCAGCCTGATTGCTCAGGTCTGGTATAATCGCGGGGTGTCACTCAGGTGGCACCCTGTTTTGTGTGCCGCGCACAAAGCAGGTCTCATCCGTAGACTGTTTTAAACCCTCTTGTGCGGCTGGATTGAGCAGTGCAGACGTTATGGACATAGCACAGCTGGGCCTTGGTCTGGTTCTCAGTGTCGGGATTGGCGGGCTCGCCTACTGGCGTCGCTCTCTTACGCAGAGTGGCTGGCTTGGCGCGGTTATCGTTGGCACGTTGACGTTTGGCTTTGGTGGCTGGTCGTGGGGCTTAACCCTGATTGCCTTTTTTGTGACCAGTACGATCCTCTCGCACTATAAAGAGTCACTCAAAGAGCGTAAGGCAGCCGAGAAGTTTGCCAAAGGCGGTCGCCGTGATCTCTGGCAAACCTTTGCAAACGGTGGGCTTGGTGCATTATGTGCTGCAGCCTATGCTTTGACCGGGCAGCCAGTGACGTTGCTCGCCGCGTTTGCTGGCTTTATGGCGACGGTCACGGCTGATACCTGGGCGACCGAGCTTGGTGTGCTCAGCCCGCATAAGCCTCGCCTGATTACCAATGGCCGCCCGGTTGACCCTGGTACCTCAGGTGGCATTACCGTCTTTGGGACGAGCGCCTCGGCCATCGGTGCCTTGCTGATCGGGACGATCTTCTTTGTCCTGCTGGTCATTGAGGGTGCGCCTGCTGCTTCCACCTGGTGGGTGATCCCCGCTTCGCTGATTGGTGGCGTGGGTGGTGCGCTCATTGATAGCCTGATGGGCGCAACGGTGCAGGCGATCTATGCCTACCCCGATGGTCGTGAAACCGAGCGCCGTGTGGCCCGCGATGGCCGTCCCACCACGTTCCTCCGTGGTTGGCAGTGGCTCAACAACGATATGGTTAATCTGATCTCTTCCGTAGCCGGTGCCCTGCTGGCGATCCTCACTGGTCTTGCGCTTGGGGCCTGGTAGAGGTTATGCCATACGAGGCGGACAGCTTGGCTGTCCGCCTCGTATGGCATGATGACCTGTTATTGAGCGAGCAAGGGGAGATAGACGCTACGAATCGTTGCGCCGATGCGTACGAGTTTGTCTTGCTCGAGGAAGACGATGCGGTTGGTGCGCTGCGGTTCCTGCAGTGCGGGCGGCACGTTTGCCTCAGTGATCGGTACGGCTGTGCCCGCAGCCTCGCCTGGCTCGCGTGGGATGGCGGGGATGACCTGGCTCGGTGGGAGCGCCGCCCCGGTCGTCAGGTGGGCATAGATCAGATCCAGCGCCTCGAGGGCGTAGTGGTGGATCGGGACGTACCGCGTATTGAAGCCAGCAAACCCGTTGAAGGCATCGAAGTGCTGCGCGTTCAAGATTTCGTAGTAGTGCAGCTTGCTTGCCTCGCCTTCAACCAGTTGATTGAGCCCAAAGTAGGCGCGTCCGGCATAATTGACCGGGATCACCGAGTCGGCCCGCCCATGGACGATAACCGTTGGCTTGCCCTGAAGATTGCCGTTCGCACGTACTGCGGCGGCTCCCGCACGTACGCGTTCACTCTGCGCCAACTCGTCTCCGGTCAGCGCATTGCCATCTTCGTCGACCCCCGTTGCCAACCGACGCAGACAGAGCGCCCCGGCGAGGTTCTGATCGGTTTCGCCACCTGGCCCGATCGAGGCGCGGCTGACCAGTGGCCCGCCCAACGAACGATCATTGATGATCGCAATGGCCCCGGTCGGGGGAATGCCGTTGCCGGTACTAAAAATATTCGCCATCAAGGTCGCATCGGGTGCCGTCGGGGCAAAGGTGCCGTCGGCGGCTGCGTAGCTGAAGCCACAGATATTGTCACTGACGCTGAATTGGCCATAGCTGTAGGTGTAGAGCAACGCAATGCTCTCGAAGACGGTGAACGCATGGTGCGAAGGAAGCAGCATCAGTTGCTCTGTGAGCATGCCATAGGCACGAATGCGGGTTAGCGCATCGGCAGCCTGTTCCGCTACGGTGCCCCCGTTCAGCAGGCCGCGGGTCGCCAGGCTGGCACAGCGCGCATCACCGAGAGCCGGGGCCACAATATTAAAGGGCGCTGTCGCTAGTGATGCGTCACGCACGGCACACGGTGCATAGATGTTTAAGAAGGTGTAATAATCGATCAGACCTCGGCTGTGATTTGGCAATGCCCAGAGCTCGTCGCCCGCCTCGATTGCCAAGTCGCGCCGTTGCGTTGGGTTGACATTCGGCTCAGAGACGGCAACTCCGTCGATCCAGCCCTGGTCATCCAGTTCAGCGGCACGTAGCGAGGCCCCACCGCCATTCGAGACGCCAGCCGCAATGACGAGCGTATTGTCGGACACGAGGGCACGCTGGTTGGTACCACCATTATCGGTGCCGTAATTCTCGGGTAGATTGAGAATGTAGAAAGCGAACTCGATTGATTGCAAGACGTGCAAGCCCCAGTCAGCTTCGGGGTTTTGCTGCGAGTGAGCATGCTTAACCGCGATCCGGTTGGGGTTGGCCGTCACCCAATCCTGCTCGAAGGTCGCCACAAAATTGGCATCCAGTCCTGCTGCGGCCACGGTGCTTCGCTCGCCCGTGAGCAGATTGACTGTGCCGGCGGTCAGATCGTGATAGCCCATGCCGGTGCCTTTATCGGTATAGGCGACGGCACACCCTCGCTTCAAGGCCCACTCACCCGATGCGCCAATGGCCCCGTAGACCCCACGTGAACCCGACGAAGGTGCCGTCACGAGACAGGCATTCTGGGGGTCGAAGGTCGCTGGGATTTGCACCATCATCGTCACATTCTGGGCACCGGTGCCGTCATCGGCATAGGCCAGGTACTCTTTGCCGGTAATTTTGCCACTCTCGGTGGCCCCGGGGCCAACAGCAGGCCCATAGAGGGTGCCATAGCCCGAGCCGGGGGTGACATCAACAATCGCCCGGTAGTTGGTGTAGATCGCCAACCGGCGCAATTCGGCAGCGGTCGGATTGAGTGGATCAGCCGCCACTGGCGCCGCCCCTTGTAACCCGACCTGACCAAGTCCGGCCGTGAGCAGATCATCGCTGTCACCGTCATATGTGGCCCGAATGATCTCGCCACGCACAAAGGCGGGCAACACATTTTCGGAACCAACCTGTGATGGACTAACGGCACGCACCGGGGCGGCAACCCCGAACCCCATCAGGGTAACAACAACCACGAGCAGACCCGACAGAGCGAACAGACCACGGCGTCGCGATGAGCAACGAGTGCTCGGATGGTGTGTCTTCATCGACCTCTCTCTTTTTCAGGACACTGATCCAATACATGGCTTGGGAAGCCAGAGCAATTCTATGCCATGGAGGGGATTTTTGCCAATCGGAACAGGCACCGCGTACGCGGTGCCTGTTCCAATGGGCAAGGGAGGGTTGCTCAGGCGCTGCCCATGTACGCGGTGCCTGTTCCAATGGGCAAGGGAGGGTTGCTCAGGCGCTGCCGATAAAACGTAGGGCGGTGAGGGCAAGGGTGCGGGTGCAACTGAGGAGGTCGTCGAGCGTGACATATTCATCGGGGCGGTGGGCGATGCGTATATCGCCGGGGCCAAAGAGCACGGTCGGGATGCCGGCGGTGTTGGCGAGCAGGCGCATATCGGCCCCGTAGGTCATCCCTTCGAAGCGCGTCGGGTTGCCAGTGGCATCGGTATAACTGGCGGCGACGGTCTGCACCAGCGGGTGATCCTGCGGTGTTGCGGCGGGGTCAAAGGTACCGCCCCACCACTCGAGCAGCGGCGGGTGGTCGCGTAACCACGGATCAGCGGCAACCACTGCGGCAATGGTTGCTTCGAGCTCGCGCCGGGCGACCAGCGGATCTTCGCCGATGGCAATGCCATAACGCCCCTCGGCAACCAGACTCTCGGCTTCCGAAGAGGCCCAGGTGCCTGCGTGGACGGTACCAATGCAGATTGGGTACGGGGTTGTGTAGCGCGCATAGAGCGGATGGCGGAAGCGTTGGTTGCGTTCGCGTTCGAGTTGCAGGATCGCCTGGTGTAGCGGAAAAAACTTCTCGATGGCACTCACGCCTTCTTCACGGACACAGCCGTGGGCCGCCTGACCATAGACGGTCAACCGGAAATTGTGCGCACCGGCCTGGAGCGGCGCAAGCTTCAACTCGGTCGGCTCCATCACGATCGCCCCATCCGCTTGGGGGCCGTGGAGGATGGCGGCCAGGGTGCCCAGTCCGCCATCCTCTTCGCCGATGACGCTCTGGATCACCAGGCGACCCTGCAAGGCAAGGCCTGCATCGCGGAGCGCTTTGGCGGCAAAGATGGCACAGCAGAGCCCGCCCTTCATATCGGTGGTGCCCCGCCCATAAATCAGCCCGTCGGTGAGTGTTGCCTGCCAGGGTGGATAGCTCCAGTTTGCTAGATCGCCAGCAGGCACGACATCAACATGTCCATTGAAGATCAGATCGCGCCCTGCCCCAGGGTTGCCAAGGCTGCCGACAACCCCGAGTGCCTGCTCGCGGGGCAATTCCCAGCTACACGCCGGATGCGCATAGAGCGCTGGTAGATCGAGGTTCCACTGTTCGACCGCGAGGCCGCAACGCCGCATCAAGTCAGCGACCGCCTCTTGCGCCACTTGCTCCTCTGGAGTTCCCCCCAGACTCGGGATCGCCACCAGTTCGCTCAGTGCCGCAAGCAAGCCTTGCTGATCAATTGCCTCAACGACGGCTCTTTCATCTGCGTTCATAGTCTTCCACCTTCTTTTCTTGGAGGCTCTTTAAAACCCATCCGCCGCGTGAGACCTCGCCCCGACCGGCCCGGCGACACCCGCCAGGGTACGGGCACCCCTGGCGGATGCCCCGACCGGGGATCGTCTCGCATGATAGCTCAGCGCACCGTCTGTGCGCGACACGGGCGCGACCTCACAGGTCTAGCAGACCTGTGAGGTCTGGTCGAGCGGATTAATTTCTGGAAAACCATAAGCCGGCACTCCAAGGACACACCACGTGGTGGTGAACGATGCTGGCACCCTTTTCAGACAGCCTCTTACTGATCGGCCCGCACCTGGAATTCAATTCTGAAAGTCAGATCAGTTTCGCGTCCGATTGCGACCATGATATAAGTTCCCTCGGGGGCGTCATCAGGCGCACGCCATTCCCAGCTCGCGCTGTTATCGCCGATTGCTTTGATGTCGCGGGTGCCGTGCAGAACGACGCCATCGGGCCGTTCCACCCAAGTGTCGAGCTGTTCGTGGACATTGAAGCCGACCGCTTTGAACTGGAACATCGTTCCTGGCGGGCCGATGTCGGGGGTTACGGTTGCAAAGGGCACATACGGGGCCTCGATGGTAAAGGGGATCTGCACTTCGCGCCGACTCGTCATGCCACGGGCCGTCATGATCCAGGTGCCCGTCGTGACCAAGCGGGGGGCTTGCCATGTCCACGTCACCTGGCCGTCGCGGTCGGCGCGCAGTTTTTCGAGGACTGGTACCGAGGCGCCGGCGGCATCGGTGGGCCAGTAGGCGATCTGTTCGTTGGGATTGAAGCCACGTGCGGTGAAGGTGAAGGTGTCGAAGGGTTTGCCACTCGCTGGAGTGACACTGCCGTCACCGTCAGGGCGCGGCGCTGGCTCAGGATTTGCGCCGGTGATCGTCAGGTCAAGCACAACCTCAATGCGGCTATCGGCCCCACGCGTAATCGCCTGCCAGCGTCCAGCCTGGGCATTCGCAGGGGCTGTCCATGTCCATTGCACCGTGCCATCACGGGCCACGATCATATACGGTGTGCCGTCAACCCGGGCCCCCGCGGGCGTATTGAGCCAACTACCGGCCACTTCACCGGGTGTCAGGCCGCCCACCGTCACCTCAAAGCGTGTTCCTGGTGCCCCGACCACCGGCTGCACCTGGCGCACCGGCGCTGGGGGGGCCTGGCCGGTCACGGCAAAGGGCACCTCGAGCACGGTTCCACCGCGTTCAGCGCGGGCCAGCGAACGCCAGGCCCCGGGGAGCGTGCCCTCGGGGGCCGTCCATGTCCAGGCAAGACGGCCCTCGCGATCAACCTCGACGCGCAGTGACTCGCTATCGGGGCCAATATTGCGGTCGCGGCCATCCGGGCCACGCACCCAGGGCGCAAAACGGT
This sequence comes from Candidatus Chloroploca sp. Khr17, assembly GCF_004138165.1. GTDB lineage: Bacteria > Chloroflexota > Chloroflexia > Chloroflexales > Chloroflexaceae > Chloroploca. The sequence continues at coordinate 34,649 of NZ_RYFF01000031.1, read as the reverse complement.
CACCAGGGGTGAGGCCCGTCACCGTAAAGCGGAAGGTTGTCCCTGGCGCACCTGCCTCAGGTTCAGCCTGGGCAACCTGGGCAGGGGCGTTGGGCACAACCACCATGAAATCGGTCGGCACCTGGCGATTAGAACGAATCCCGCGCGCCACTGCGGTCCAACGTCCACCTGGGGCATCGGCGGGGACATCCCATGACCAGAGCACGGCCCCGTTATCATCGGCTTCTACCGACGGGAAACGGGGGCGACTTCTTCCATCAGGGCCAGTCACCCAGAAATCAACCCGTTCACCCGGATTGAAGCCATCGGCGTAAAAATGAATGCGCTCACCGGGCGTTACCGTTGGCACATTCGCCTGCACTTGCAGCGGCACCACAAGCGCCAGCATCAACGTCAACAACAGTAGCAACGCACTGCCTGTGCGTATGCGTGAAACAGTAGGTAGCATCATCACCTTGCAATCCTTTAATGAAACGACCACTTTGCAAGCAACACTACCATGATACACCGCTTTGCAAGCCATACGACGCGGAATGTTATACTAGCTCTATATGTAGTCCTCTTTGGGTTGGATTGAGGTCGTCTGTCAATGAGTTTTGTCAAGCGTTCCGACGGCAGAGATGTTTCGCTGCGCTCCTAAGCAACAAAAGCGGTCGAAGACCTGTGAGGTCTGACGAGTGCTCAGCATGACACGGCTGCGAGCCCTGGGAGCGCGGGCGGCCCGCCCGCTTCGGGCCTACCAGCGGGCGCGCGCGGCCGACCACGAAGAACCCTCACGAAGAGACGAAGACCGGCTTTGTGACGCATATTCGTTTCTTCGTGGCCCCAATTCGTGGACGGCTGAGGACGCCAGGAAACGTACGTTACGCACCATTTAGTTGACACACGACTGCGCCTTTGCACCGTTGCTTCAAATCATCAAGGATAGGAGCCATTATGTTGTTACGAGTTGCTGATGAGGTGAGTGAGGCGCTCGAAGAGGGTCGGGCGATCGTGGCGCTCGAGAGTACGCTGATCAGTCATGGGTTGCCGTATCCGCAGAATCTTGAGGTGGCGCAGGCGCTCGAGGCTGAGGTGCGGGCAACTGGTGCGATCCCCGCGACGATCGGGGTGGTTCGTGGCGTGCCGACAGTCGGACTCACCCTTGAGGAGTTGGAGCGTTTTGCGACTGGCGGCGAGCAGATCCGCAAGTTGACGCGGCGCGATCTGGCGCTGGCAGCGATGCAACGCGCCGATGGGGCCACGACGGTCGCTGCAACAATGGCGCTCGCGGCTGCTGCTGGCATTGCCATCTTTGCGACCGGCGGCATCGGTGGCGTGCATCGCCAGGCGAGTCTGTCGTGGGATGTGTCGGCTGATTTGACTGAATTGGCGCGGACGCCGGTGCTCGTTGTGTGCGCTGGGGCCAAAGCGATCCTTGATCTGCCGGCAACCCTTGAATATCTTGAAACCCTGGGTGTGCCGGTCATTGGCTTTGCAACCAATGAATTTCCGGCCTTCTATAGTTTTAGCAGTGGCTTGCGCCTGAATGCTTGCGCCAATGATGCCGCCGAGGTTGCGGCGATCTGGCATACCCAGCGGACGATGGCGACGATGGCTGCGCCTGGTGGCATGCTGCTCTGTGTGCCGCCACCCGAGGCAATCGCGTTGCCTCGCTCTACGGTCGAAGAAGCCGTGGCACGCGCCCTCGCTGCCGCTGACGTTGCCGGTGTCCGCGGTCCTGAGGTGACACCGTTTTTGCTGCGGGCGATGGCTGTCGAGACCGAGGGCGAAAGTATTGCGACGAATGTGGCGCTGCTTACCCAGAATGCCCGTGTCGCCGCGCTCGTCGCAATCGCTTATGCCGACCTTCCTCCTCTTTTCGCAAGATAATTCCGCCAGAAATGGTGAAACCCCCCTTGACAAGTTATGGTATCGCAACTATACTCAACATCGTAGATAGTTGCTTTGAACCCCAAATCAATTCACCCATACGCGGTTGACCCCGCACTGTTGCGTGCAACAAAAAATGACTTCTGGCCCCTGGAATAGTTCGATGTGGCGCTATTACCGGAGACTGGTTCGATCTGTTGGGCCTGAAGCTTGGAGAGGCAGATGTTGCTTTTCTGTCATGCATGGCATCTCTGCCATACCCTAAGAACCTAGCTAGGAGCGCGGATCAATGCTCAAGCGAACAACCCCGATCTGGGAGTTAGCCGAACCGCAGACGTTGGAGCAGGAGCATGAGACCGAGGCGTTGAACGATATTGATGAGCCATCTCCTGCAGTGAATGGAGGGCGGGTTGGCGAGCCCTCGCTCGATGCCGTGCAACATTACCTCCAGGAGATTGGGCGTGTGTCGCTGTTGACGGCACGCGAAGAGGTTGAACTTGCCGAGCGGATTGAGCGTGGCAATGCAGCCGAGACTCATCTGGAGGCTGGCGCTGAGCCTGATTTCCAGTTTCGTTGCCTCCTCGAACGTGATATTCAGTGTGGCAATGATGCCCGCCGTCATTTGATTCAGGCGAATCTGCGCCTGGTGGTGAGCATTGCCAAGAAGTATGTGGGACGCGGTCTTTCGTTGCTCGATCTGATCCAAGAGGGCAATATCGGGTTGATGCGGGCGGTCGAGAAGTTTGATTACCGCAAGGGCAATCGCTTTAGTACCTATGCGACCTGGTGGATCCGTCAGGCCGTGACCCGGGCAATTGCCGAACAGGGCCGTACGATCCGTTTGCCGGTGCATATGAGTGAGTCGGTTGGTCAGGTGAAACGTACGACCGAGCGCCTGGCGCAGTCACTTGAGCGTCAGCCAACTGCTGAAGAGATTGCGTTGGCCCTTGGGCAGCCGATTGAGCGCATCCAGCGTGTGCTTGAGGCCGCCCGCCGCCCGGTTTCGCTTGAAACGCCCGTTGGCGATGAGGGCGACCATACGCTCGGGGATTTTTTGACCGATGATGATGTGCCCTCGCCAACCGATTTTGCTTCGTCGCAGCTCTTGCGCCGCGATCTTTCGGCGGCTCTCAACCACCTCAATGACCGCGAACGCCGCATTATTGATCTCCGTTACGGTCTGCTCGATGGTCGCCGCCGCACCCTCGAAGAGGTTGGGCGTGCCCTGGGCATGACCCGTGAACGCGCACGTCAGATTGAGGCCGAGGCGCTCCGCCGCCTCCGTAGCCCCGATATTGGACAGCATTTGCGTGACTATCTGGAGTAGAGGGCGTAGCTCCACATTCAGCTTCGTTCGCTGAAAAAAGCCAGCTACGCTGGCTTTTTTCAGCGAACGGAAATTTCTTGGGGGCCGTAGGCCTCTAAGTCCCCAGCCGGAGGCTTGCTTCCTTGCACGACGATCAGATTGCAGCCATGGCCCCTGATGCGGCGTCGTTGACGGCGGCCAGGAAACTGGCGTTGCCAAAGCTTTGGCCAACACGCGGCACGAATACCCGCGCCCTCTGGGGCGAGTGCCAGGGCAGTGGGGCCAGTCCGTATCGCGTCCAGGTTGACCTTGAGACGCTGGCCTTCCGTTGCTCGTGTCCGAGCCGCAAGCTCCCCTGCAAACATACGCTTGCCCTGATGTTGTTGCTGGCAAATCAGGTTGATCAGGTGCCTGTGACCGAGTCGCCCGATTGGGTGGTCGAGTGGCTCGCACAGCGTACCCGTACTGCCGCGCGTCGCCAGGTATCTGCCGAGGCTGCGCCTACCGCCACGCTGGCTGAGCTTGACCAGCCACCTTTGCGTACGCCAACCGCGCGTGAGAAGCGTGTTGCTTCGGGGATGCTCGAGCTTGAGCGCTGGCTTGAGGATCGCGTTAGAACGGGCTTGGCTAGTTTGCAAGAGGGGGCCGCAGGTCTCTTTGCCTCTTTTGCTAGCCGCATGGTTGATGCGCAGGCCCCCGGGGTGGCCCGTCGCCTGCGCGAGGTGGCCCTGTTGCCGGGATCGGGCGTCGGTTGGGAAGCCCGTCTGCTTGATCAGTTGAGTCTGTTGCACCTACTTGCGTGTGCCTATGCGCACCTCGATGACCTGCCCCCCGATCTCCAGGCCGATGTGCGCACAACTATTGGCTTTACACAGAGCCAGGCGGATCTCCTCCTGGGCGCTCAGGGTGTCTTCGATCAGTGGCTGGTACTCGGGCGGCGCATTGAAGATGAAGAGCGCCTGCGCGTGCAGCGTACCTGGCTCTGGGGGATGACCGAACAGCGTCCCGCGCTGGTGCTTAGTTTTAGCACGGCCTACAACCCCCTTGACCAGAGCTTGGTGCCGGGGAGTCTCCTGGCCGGTGAGCTTGTCTTTTATCCGGGTTCAGTACCGCTGCGTGCGCTGGTACGAACCCGTGAGGAACAGCCGACAGAGCCAGGCCCGCTGCCTGCCAAGTCAATCAATGCGGCCATTGGGATCTATGCGGCAGCACTGGCCGCCAACCCCTGGCTTGAACGCTATCTATTGATCATTGGCCCCTGCCGCCTTGCCTCCGCCGACGAGCGTTGGTATCTGTGCGACGCCGATGACCAGACGTTGCCGTTGCCCCGCACCTTCACTCAGATCTGGCAATTGCTGGCATTGACAGGTGGCCATCCTTTTACGCTCGTAGGCGAATGGGATGGGCAGATGTTGCTGCCGCTGGGAGTGCAGGCCGAGGGGTGGTTTTTTTGCATGTGAACGAAGTTTTTCGGTAGCACTGCCGACCACGAATACTGATCACGAATAAACGAAGATGGGCGTTGCAGTGCGGTATTCGTTTATTCGTGGCCCTCATTCGTGGACGGCTGAGGACGCCAGAATACGTAGGTTACAGACCATTGCGTGGTTTGTAACCTACGTTTCTTGATACCAACGGGGGCTTCGACAGGCTCAGCCTCCGTCCGTTCGCAACGCCCATGATCCGCCGTTGGCTGAGCTTGTCGAAGCCAAGCCCGAGAGCAGAAAACGTAGGTTACAAACTATTGAGAGAGGTGGGTATGATTGGTGATCCGCAGCGTTATTGGAATGATCTGGTGACGGTGGCGTTGATGGGGACGGTGCGCCGTCCTCAGTTGCCGCAACCTCCTGCTGGTGCGCTGGCTGAACTGGTGTCCGGGTTGCCGAGGGCAAATGATCCGGCGGCGGTGCTCCTTGATGCCGCTGCGGCGGCGACGCTCTATGTGCGCACTGGTGCGCTGCCGCCTGTGCTTGAACTGGAACCCGTTGCGCCGGCTCCCGATGAGATCCAACTAATCTGTGGACGAGAAGCGGCCCATCTGTTGGCGCAGGTGCTTGAGGGTCAGCCAGATTCACTGTTGAGTGAGTGGTTGACCAGGGCCGTTGCGCACGGGGTGCGGATTCCTCCACCATTTCTGCCTGCATTGCTCGAACGCGCCCGAACCTCGCCCGATCTGCAACCTCTTCTGATCAAGGTGGTTGGTCAACGGGGCCGTTGGCTCGCCAACTTCCATCCGGGGTGGGCCTTTGCGTCGGTCAGTGAGACAGCGGTGGCCGCGCAAGATGTGGCATCGCTCCAGGCTGCGTGGGACGTGGCTACCCGTGACGAGCGCTTGGCGCTCTTGAAGATCTTGCGCCCCGACCGCCCCGCGCTCGCCCGTTCGCTCATCGAGGCGACCTGGGCGCAAGAGAAGGCCGACGAGCGCCAGGCGTTGCTTGAGGCGCTGCAGGTTGGTTTGAGTAGTGCCGATGAGCCGTTCCTCGAAGCGGCCCTTGATGACCGGAGCAAAGGCGTGCGTGAGCTAGCTGCCACCTTGCTGGCGACCCTGCCAGAGTCCCGCCTGGCGCAGCGGATGACCGGGCGGGCGCTGGCGCTGTTGCGGTATAGTGGCGGCTTGTTCGCCAAACTGAGCATCGAACTGCCCGCAGCATGCGACGAGCCGATGCAGCGTGACGGCATCAGTCTCGAACCGCCGCCTGGGCTTGGCGAGCGTACCTGGTGGCTGATCGCCATCGTTGCGCGCACGCCACCGTCGGCCTGGTGCCAAGCATGGTCGCGTTCGCCTAGCACCCTGCTTGAAACACGGATGCCCAAAGAATGGCGCGAGCCGATGCTCAAAGCGTGGATTACGGCAACGCTGGCCTTTCGTGATGCAGCGTGGGCACGCGCCCTGGTTGAATATGGGTTGAAAAGCCCGGAGGCAATCAACGTTTTTCCTCTTTTACCCTTGATTCCAACAGCCGAGCGTGAAGCCCTTGTCTTCACGATGCTCAAGGCCAATCAGAAAGTACCACACGATGGCCTCACGCGCCTGCTGCTCGAAGCCCGCATCACGCCCTGGAGCAATCAGCTTGGCCGAGCCATTCTCGATGACTTTGCTTGTGAGTTGGCGCGTATCAATCCAGCCGATGGGCAAAAGAACGACGGCCTTCACCGTACCCTCGATCTGCTAGTCGAAGCTGTTCCGCCTGAACTGGCTGATGAAGCGGCGCGTATAATTCCACTGAAGATGGCGGAACACTTCCGTTGGCAACAGGTAGCCGCTACATATACCGAGCGATTGCACCTGCGTCGCCGTATCGCGGAAGTTTTCTAGGGGCCACAGGCCCAGTCTCTTAGGGTTGCGCACCCATGGACATGTTGTGCGTTGTTGGCGGCTTTGCCGCCAACAACGCACAAACAGAATCTCTCTCGTGCGTCAGCACAACAAGGAAAACCAACCATGACCACTCTTCTTCGCGAACACGCTGAACAGCAATATGCCGATGAATTGCAGGCGCTCGCCGCCCACGATGAACGCCAACGCCCGCCACGCTGGCGTCTCTCGCCGTGGGCCGTGGCGACCTACTTGCTCGGTGGGCAGTTGCCCGACGGGACGACGATTACGCCCAAATATATCGGGTCGCGCCGACTGATCGAGACGGCTATCGCCACCCTTGCGACTGATCGCGGTCTGTTGCTAATCGGCTTGCCCGGAACCGCCAAGAGTTGGGTTGCGGAACATCTGGCGGCAGCGGTGAGCGGCGATTCGACGATGCTTGTCCAGGGTACCGCCGGCACCAGCGAGGAGTCGATCCGCTATGGCTGGAACTATGCCCGCTTGCTCGCCGATGGCCCGAGTGCCGCTGCAATCGTCGCCAGCCCGTTGATGCGGGCGATGCAAGAGGGCAAAATTGCCCGCGTCGAAGAGTTGACCCGCATTCCTGCCGAGGTGCAGGATTCGTTGATTACGATTCTCTCCGAAAAAACCTTGCCTATTCCCGAACTCGGCAGTGAAGTGCAGGCCGTCAAGGGCTTCAATCTGATCGCGACCGCCAACGATCGCGACCGTGGCGTCAACGAGCTTTCGAGTGCGCTCAAGCGCCGCTTCAATACCGTCGTGCTGCCGCTCCCCGATAGCCTCGAACAAGAAGTCGAGATTGTGCAACAACGCGTGACGAGCCTCGGGCGTGCCCTAGAGTTGCCCGGCGAACCGCCAGCCCTCGAAGAGATCCGCCGGATTGTGACGATCTTCCGTGAATTACGCGCTGGGATGACCGCCGATAGCCGGACAAGTCTCAAATCACCGAGCGGTACGCTCAGCACAGCCGAGGCGATTTCGGTGGTCAATAGCGGCATGGCGCTCGCAGCCCATTTTGGTGATGGCGCCTTGCGAGCGGGCGATGTGGCCGCCGTGCTGGTTGGCGCCGTGATCAAAGATCCGGTTCAAGACCGCGTCGCCTGGCTCGAATATCTCGAAACTGTTGTCAAAGAACGCGAAGGCTGGAAAGATCTCTACCGCGCCTGTCGTGAACTTGCCTGAGGCACTATGGCACCCGCAACTCACCACATCTTTGGCATTCGCCACCACGGGCCTGGTTCGGCACGCAGTGTGCGCCGGGCCTTGACGGCGCTTGCCCCCGATCTTGTTCTGGTCGAAGGGCCGCCCGAGGCCGACGCGATCTTGTCCCTGCTCGCCCATCCCGAGCTCGAGCCACCCATCGCGCTGCTCATCTATGCCACCGAGCGCCCCGATCAGGCCGTCTTTTATCCCTTTGCCCGCTTTTCGCCCGAGTTTCAGGCAATTACCTATGCCCTGCTTCACCAGATCCCTGTGCGCTGTATGGATCTGCCGCAGTTCCATCAGTTCGCACTGGAAAAAACCGGGGAGGCTCACAGTCTGGCTGATGTTTCACCAATCCTTGCTCCTGCCAACGATCCTCTTGGGGCCCTTGCCCACGCGGCAGGCTATAGCGATGGCGAACGCTGGTGGGAAGAGTTGGTCGAGCAGCGCCGCGATGATGCGGCGATCTTCAGCGCGGTCCTCGAAGCGATGAGCGCTTTGCGCGAGGATCAGCCGACGCCAACCGACCCGCACGAGGCCTATCGTGAAGCCTGGATGCGCCGTACCCTCCGCCAGGCCCACCGCGAGGGCTTCCAGCGCATTGCGGTCGTCTGTGGGGCATGGCACGCACCGGCCCTTGTCTCACTGGACGGTGCCCGTGCTGATGACATGTTGCTCAAAGGGTTGCCCAAAGTCAAGACCGCGGCAACGCTCGCCCCCTGGACCTACGGACGCCTCACGTTTGCCAGTGGGTATGGTGCCGGTATTGCCTCGCCAGGGTGGTACGATCATCTCTGGGCGATGGGTGAGGCGGCCCACGATGCAACGGCAGTCACGATCCAATGGATGACCCGCGTCGCCTGGTTGTTGCGGCACCACGACCTCGACGCCTCATCGGCGCATGTCATCGAAGCGGTGCGCCTCGCCGAAGCGCTGGCGGCGCTGCGTGAACACCCCGTGCCAGGGCTAAGCGAACTTGAAGAAGCAGCGCGGGCGGTCTTCTGCACCGGCAGCGACGCCCCGATGCGCCTCATTCACCAACAACTGATCGTCGGCGAACGCATCGGTAGCATCCCCGACGAAACCCCGCTCGTCCCCTTGCAACAAGATCTCCGCCAACAACAGCGGCGGCTCCGCATGAAACCAACTGCCGAGCGGCGCCTGGTCGAACTGGATCTGCGCAAAGCCAATCACCGCGAACAGAGCGCCCTGGTGCGCCAGTTGAACTTGCTCGGCCTGGCCTGGGCCGAGCCGGGCGAAGTGACTAGCACTGGAACCTTCCGCGAGACTTGGTGGCTGCAATGGCAACCAGCGTTTGATGTTGCCCTGATCGAAGCCGCCATCTGGGGCACGACAGTACGCGGGGCGGCAACGGCACGCACGCTCGACCGCGCTGGCAAGAGTGATGTGCTGAGTGATCTTGTTTCGATTGTCAATAAAGCCTTATTTGCCGATCTGCCTGACGCAATCTCCCCGCTGATGGATCTGCTCCAGCGGCGGGCCACACACACAGGTGACACCGGAGAGCTGATGGATGCGCTGACGAGTGAAGATGGGCAGACACGCAGCAGCCTCGTCAACAGCCTGCGGTACGGCAGCGTCCGCGAGCTTGACACGAGTCTCATTGCTATCGTTGTTGACGGCATGGTCACGCGGATCTGCATCGGCTTAAGCAATGTCTGCACCAATGTCAACGACGAAGCCGCTGCCACGATGAGTCGGCGCATTGCGGCGACCAACGCAGCCATTGGTCTGCTTGGACAGTCTGCGCAACGTGAGCAATGGCTCACCGCCCTGGCCCAACTCGTGCATGCGTCGCACATACACGGCCTGCTCGCTGGGCAAGCATGTCGTCTGCTGCTCGACGCCGAGCGTTTGAGCAACGACGCAGCAGCGCGTTTCTTGAGCCAGGCCCTTTCGTCGGCCCAGCCACCCACGGCGGCTGCCGCCTGGATCGAGGGCTTGCTCCAGGGTAGTGGCATGTTCATCGTGCATGACGAACAACTCTGGCACCTCATTGATACCTGGCTTGGCACCCTCACCGACGAGTCCTTCCAGACCATCGTCCCGCTTTTACGGCGCACCTTTGCTACCTTCACACGACACGAACGCCACCTGCTTGGCGAGCGTATCAAGCAGGCACCCGGCGCACGCCCGCTTGAAGCATCCAGTCAGCTTGACCACACCCGCGCCGCCGCAGCGCTCGCACGGGTGCAACTGATCGTGACGCGGAGGTAGCTAGATTGAAGCGCAAGTCCCAGAATCGTTCCTTTGCTGGTCAACAACGCCAACGTAGCTGGCGTTGTTGACCAGCAAAGATACGGCTGGTAGGGCGTTAGCCCTACCAGCTCTACAACAAACCTATGCCTATCACAGAAACCGAACGCCAACGTCGTTGGCGCTTGATCCTTGGCGAGAGTGCCAATGAGAGCCTTGGCTACCCACTGCAGGGCAACGACCTGGCGATGGATCGCGCACTGGAGACCTTGTACGACCGCGAGCGCAGCGCGAGTCTGAGTAGTTCGTCGCCCTCGGTGGCGCGCTGGCTCGGCGACATTCGCACCTATTTCCCATCGTCGGTTGTCCAGGTGATGCAACGCGACGCTATCGAGCGGCTCAATTTGCACCAGATGCTGCTCGAACCGGAACTGCTCAACAGCGTCACCCCCGATGTCCATCTGGTGAGTACGTTGATCAGCCTGCGCAGCGTCATGCCTGACCGGGTCATTGATACGGCCCGACAGGTGGTGCGCAAGGTTGTTGAGGAACTCTCGCGCAAACTCGAAGCCCCGACGCGCCAGGCAATTGTCGGTAGCCTCAGTCGTGCAACGCGGAATTTCCGCCCACGCCACAACGAAATTGACTGGGGACGCACGCTTCGCCGCAATCTGCGCCACTATCAGCCGGCGTACCGCACGATCATCCCCGAACGACTGATTGGCTACGGTCGCAAGCGCGGCTCACTCCGCGATGTCATCCTCTGTGTTGACCAGAGTGGCTCGATGGGCCCGTCCGTTGTCTACAGCAGTGTCTTTGGAGCCGTGCTCGCCTCACTGCCCGCCGTCACAACGCGCATGGTCGTCTTCGACACCGCCGTTGTTGATCTCACCACCGACCTCAACGACCCGGTGGAACTCCTCTTTGGCGTGCAACTCGGGGGCGGCACCGACATCAATCAGGCGCTCGCCTATTGTCAGAGCCTGGTGCAGCGCCCGCAAGAGACGATCATCGTGCTGATCAGCGATCTTTACGAAGGCGGCAACCGCAGCGAAATGCTGCAGCGTGCCGCAAACCTGACCACCTCGGGGGTACAACTCATCGCCCTGCTTGCGCTCAGCGACCAGGGCGCACCAGCGTATGATCAGCGCAATGCCTCGGCCCTGACCGCCCTGGGCGTTCCGGCATTTGCCTGTACGCCCGACCTCTTCCCAGATCTCATGGCTACCGCCATCAACCGCCGCGACCTCGGCCAATGGGCGGCAGCGCAAGGCTTCGTTACGGCGCGGGGTGAGGCATAGTAGCGCGGGCTGGAAGCCCGCGCTGCCATACGGTGCACACCTTTCCTGGGTGCGCGGGCGTCCCGCCCGCTTCGGGAGCAAAAGCGGGCGGGACGCCCACGCACCCAGGCTTACAAAAGACCGGAAAACTGCGTTGACAGACTAACGAGCAGTCTGTCAACGCCAAAAGCTTGTTTTGTTCACCGCAGAGGGGCGCAGATGCTGGAGCCTTTGTACCGGTATAGGTGTGAGCTGTGTTATACTAGTCTTTGTATTTACGTAAAAGGTAATTCAAATCGAATCGACTTTGATTATCTTTTCGCGCAAGGCTTTGTGTAAATAATGACCGAAACCCTCTTGCTCACTCCGGCCTCGTCTGGCTATCTTAACCTGTTTACGCTAGCGATTCTGGCCTTGGCGTACCTGATCTTACGTCTGTTCCGCACCCAACCCCGTGTGTTAACGCGCCAGTTGCTCTATGTAACTGGGTTTTGTCTCAGCACCACTCTTTTTGCTGGCCTTTCCTTCGTTGAGGTCTCCTTGCTTGCTCCACAACGCTTCGCTGCCATCGTGCTGCAACCGGTGGTGGTGGCCCTGCTCGTTGCCTTCTGGATCCAGTTTGTCACCACGGCGGCTGATAACCGATCACCCCCATTGCCGCGTGAACGCTCAATCGTAGCCGTGGCGATTCTTGCCTATCTGGGGGTAGAAGGTGCCCTGGCGCTACAAGAGGTGTGGCGATCAGGCACATCTACGGGTAGTTTGCGCCCGAGGTGGCTGGAAGCCGTCCTGGTTGCTGGTCTACTCTGGGTGTTGGTGCGCTTGGTGCAAATGCGGCAGCGCCATGTCTATACGCCTGTTGAGCGCCTCCAGATGCTCGTGCTGGTTCTTCTTGCCTTGGTCGTTGGTTTGCGCCTGGCCTTTGCGTGGGATTTGCCTCCGTTGCCTGTCTACCACGTTCTGGTCACGCATACCTTGATGTTCAGCCTGCTCTTTGCCGTGATCGTCGGTCTCACCTTGTTCCGCGAGCCAACCTCACTCACGGTTACGCTGTCAGCAAGTTTGCTCATGATTATTATATCAATTTTAACGCTTTTTGTGTGGTTTGTTTCGCCAAATTACGTTGAACAGTATGTGCATAATCAGAATGATATAAATATTCGTTTTTTGTTACATGATCAACTCTGGTCGATAACTATTGCTACGGTGGTGACTAATTTAATCTTGATCCTAATATTTCCCCTGGTTTTTTCTGTGATCATGGCCCGCTCATTACAGGCAGTGCTGGTAGGTATGCGTCAGTGGAAACTTGATAGCGCCAATACCGACATACCAGTCTATTTCAATGATGAAATTGGCTTGCTAACCCAGGAGTTCAACCGGTTTGATCGTGAAAGGTATAACCTGATCAAGCGGATGGAAGAGCGGATTAATGTCGGCACGATTGCCCTGGTGCGGGCGGGTGAGAAATACCGTGATCTCTTCGAATTTGAGTCTGATGCCAATTTTGTCGTGCGTAGTTCTGACGGCAAGATCCTTGAGGCAAATAGTGCGGCGGCGGCGCTCTACGGTTTTTCGCAAGAGGAACTCAAACAGATGCGCAATGTCGATCTCTCCGCTGAGCCTGAAGCAACGCACCAGCGCACAATCGAGGTGCAGCCGAGCAAAGAGATTGTCCGCATCCCTTTGCGTTGGCATCGTCGCCGTGATGGCACGGTCTTCCCCGTGGAAATCACCGCCCGTTTCATTGAATGGGATGGCGAGATAGTGCATATCGTCTCGATCCGCGATATCACTGAGCGGCATAAAATTCAGGCCGAGCTAGAACGCCTTGCAACCACCGATGCGCTCACAGGAGTCTATAACCGCCGCTATTTTTTTGAGCATGGGATCAGGCTTTTTCTGCGGGCCAAAGCTGGTGATACTGGCGGGGCGATTTTTATGCTTGACCTCGATCACTTCAAGCTTGTCAATGATACCTATGGGCACTCGGTTGGCGATCTCGTCATCTGTGAATTTGCCCGTCGCATTCGTGCCAAGCTTCGTCCTGGTGACATCCTGGCCCGCTATGGCGGCGAAGAATTTATTGCGCTCATGATGATCCCTGATCAAAAAGATCTCCCTCAGCTTGCCGAACGGCTCTTGCAGGTTGTCAGTTCTTCGCCCTTTGTGTTTGAAGACGTAGTCATATCTGTGACAACCAGCCTTGGCATTGCGCCTTTTCATCCTGCTTTCGCCTCATTTGGCCAGCAGGTTGACCTCGCCGATGACGCCCTCTATCAGGCCAAAGAAGCGGGTCGCAATTGCTGGCGGATGGCTGTGTTTCCAGATGCTTGAGCGTTATCTCTCCCCTACCTGCGGTATAATGCAAGTCACGGAGAGATCGTGCCGATAGGCGAGACGTCGTATGCAGATGAATGCTGTTGAGTTTCTTGAAACGTTGCTGCGGATTCCGTCGCTCTCGGGGCAAGAGGGTGAAGCTGCCGCGTTCTTGACGGCCCGGATGCGTGAGTTTGGCTGGTATGCGTTTGTTGATGCCGCTGGCAATGCCGTCGGACACCTCGGCACAACTGGTCCGCTCGTGGTGCTGCTTGGGCATATTGATACGGTGCCCGGGATGATCCCGGTGCGCATTCAGGATGGCTGCCTCTATGGGCGCGGTGCCGTTGATGCGAAAGGTCCTTTTGCTACCTTTGTGCAGGCTGCCCGCCACCTCGAGTTGACCGGACGCTTGCGTTGTCGCCTGGTCTTGATCGGCGCCACTGAAGAAGAGTCTGCTAGTTCTCGCGGGGCCCATTATGCCCGCGAGCAGTATGCTCCCGTGAGTTGCATTATCGGCGAGCCGAGTGGCTGGGATCGGGTGACCCTCGGCTATAAGGGGCGTTTGCTTGTTCACTACCACCTTGAACAAGACGCGGCCCATAGCGCCGGTGAGCAACCCGCCGCTCCCGAGGTGATGGTTGCTTTCTGGCGTGCGCTGGAAGCCTATTGCGCGACCGTCAATGCCGGACGCGAGCGCCTCTTTGAGCAGTTACTTCCTTCGTTGCGCCGCGTCGCCAGTGGCGGCGATGGCATGACCGATTGGTGTGAGGCCTCCATCGGTCTGCGTTTGCCCGAAGGGGTGGAGCCTGATGCGCTTGCCAGCCATGTTGCGTCGTTCGCTGGCCCGGCGAACCTGCGTTTTGAAGGAGGCTGCCCCGCTTTTCGTAGCCCGCGTACAACCCCGCTCGCCGGGGCGTTTGTGCGGGCGATTCGTCAGCACGGCGGCAAGCCTGGTTTCTTGCACAAGACCGGTACCGCCGATATGAATGTCGTTGGCCCGGCCTGGCGCTGTCCAATTGTGGCGTATGGTCCCGGCGACTCGCGCCTTGACCATACCCCCGATGAACATCTTGACCTGGAAGAATATCAGCGCGCCATTATCGTGCTCGCCGATGTGCTTGCCCAACAGGTCTAGGTTCAATACCTTGGCAAGAAGGACGAGCAGAGACCTCACAGGTCTTGATGAGGGCGTCCCAATGCGGACGAGCAGACCTGTGAGGTCTTCTTGGAGACGTATTGGGTGTAGGTTCTGTGTGAAGTGTGACCGGAGGAAGGTTATTGCGAACGAGTATCTGGTTTGTGCGTCACGGTCAGACGCAATTCAATCTCGAGCGCCGTTATCAGAGTTGGAGCAATAGCCCCCTCACTGCCTACGGGCATCGCCAGAGTCGTGCTGTTGCGTTGCGCCTGCGCCGCATTCCGTTTGATGTCGCCCTGGTGAGTCCTGCCGAACGTACTCAGCGGACTGCCCAGGAAATCCTCGCCGGGCGGCGTGGTGTGACGGTGCGCCTCGATCAGAATTGGGCCGAGTCGCACCATGGTCACTGGGAAGGCCTCACCTATCGCGAGGTGCTGCAACAGTTTCCCGATGAAGCCCGCGCCCGCTGGAGCGCCGGGATCAATGGTCGCGCTGAAGGCGGCGAGAGTCTTGCTGAGGTCTATGCACGCGTCGCAGCCGCGTGGCGTGCGTTGCTCCACGATCATCCCGGTGGGCGGATTCTTGTTGTGACCCACGCAACCCCTATTCAGCTTGTCCTCTGTGAATGCTTTGGCCTTGCGCCGGGCAGTCACTGGCATTGGCGCATTGATCCGGGCAGCCTTACCAGTCTTGATGCCTATGCCGCTGGGGTCATTCTTCGTATGGTCAATCATGTGCCGCCTCTTCCTCCGGTCGAGGCCTGAGCCTTACCCGCTGGCCCCCCCGTATATCTGCGGTGTGGTGCCTGTAGCAGCGAGTTGCCGATCGAATGATAGTTGAACCAAAGACCATCCTGGCGCTCGAAACATCGTGTGATGAGACTGCGGCTGCCGTCGTTCAGGGCGGGCGCCGTATGCTCTCGAATGTGGTTGCCTCGCAAATGGCGATGCATCAGCGTTTTGGCGGTGTGGTGCCCGAGGTTGCCTCGCGTCAACATATGCTGAGCTTGATGCCCGTGGTCGAACGGGCCCTCGAGGTTGTCCCCGGCGGCTGGCAAGGCATCGATGCGGTTGCTGCGACCTATGGCCCGGGCCTCAGTGGGGCGCTGCTAACCGGCCTCAATGCGGCCAAGGCGATGGCCTGGCAGCGTAACCTGCCGTTTGTCGGGGTCAATCATCTCGAAGCCCATATCTATGCGAACTGGTTGCTTGAGGACGCCCGCACCGATCTGCCTATGCCGGAATTTCCTCTGGTAGCCCTGGTGGTCAGTGGCGGGCATACGTTGCTCGCGCTGCTGCGCGACCACGGCGACTACGAGCTCTTGGGGCAGACCCGTGATGATGCCGCTGGTGAGGCCTTTGATAAGGTGGCCCGGATGCTTGACCTTGGCTACCCTGGTGGCCCGGCTATTCAGCAGGCCGCTCAGGGCGCGACGGCGGCGATGACGCTGCCGCGTGCCTGGTTGCGCGATAGTTTTGACTTCTCCTTTAGCGGCCTGAAGACGGCGGTGCTTCATCGTGTCCAGGAACGACGCGAGCGGGACGCCCTGTTGCCCCGCCCATCCTCCGAAAAGCCGTCCGCTTCGCCTGACCAACAGCCGCCTTCCACGCCGACCGGTCGCCCCCAACCGCAGATCTTGCGCGGCAAGCGCTCGCTGGAACGGCCACGTGAGCCCGCCGAGCCACCTGCCTCGGTTGCGCCTGCGCCCAAGGCCGCGCTTGATCCACGTTTTGTCGGCCAGATGGCCTACGCCTTCCAGGAGTCGGTCGTTGATGTGCTCACCGCCAAGACCGTTGAAGCGGCCAGTCGGTATAACGCCACGGCCATTCTGGTCGCCGGAGGCGTTGCCGCCAATGTGCGCCTGCGCGAAGAGTTGTCCCGGCGCGCCAGCGTGCCGGTCTTTGCCCCGTCAGTCGCCCTCTGCACCGACAATGCGGCCATGGTCGCCGCCGCTGCCTTTTACCGTTTTCACGCCGGCCTCCAGAGTGGCTGGGATCTCGATGTTGTGCCCTCGCTTCGCCTTGGCCAGTAGAGTGTAAGAGGCTGTCTGAAAAGGGTGTCAGCCTCGTTCGCCACCACGTGGAGTGCCGGCTTTAGCTGGCTAAAGCCGGCACTCCGGAGCAGCCTGTCGACTTTTCAGACAGCCTCTAAGACCAATACCTTGCAAATAAGGCGGCTATTTTAACGCAAAGGCGCAAAGGTTTTTGCGTAGGTGAGCTTAACCCTTCGCGTCTTCGCGTGAGCTTATTTGAAAAGTAGTGCCTCTAAGTCAAGGCTTTCGACGATAGAAAATAGGAAAGAGGCCGAGCGCATCAGGACGGGATGCACGCCTCTGAATGGTAAAGCAGCCTGAAACCTTGCCCAAGAAAGGAAGACGTAGTATGCCTCCGACATGGAACTTGCCCGAGTATCTTGAACGCAAACGTGATCTGGTCGAGGCCTATCGCGAACAACTGCGCAGTCCCGCCGCGGCCCCGGCCCCCCTACGGGCTACGGTCAAGGTCGCCGCTGGCACGGGTGCCCGCCCGATCCAGATGCGCGAGCACATCGTCATGACCGACGCCGGGGGTGTCCTTGGCGGTCACGGGCTTGGGCCGACCGCCCCCGAATTGCTGCTGGGCGCCCTGGCGAGTTGTCTGGCCCATTCGGCCCTGGTTATCGCCGCTGACCGTGGGTTGCATCTCGAACAGCTTGAGATCGAGGTCACCGGCCAACTCGATTACCGGGGTACGCTTGCGGTGAACGACCATGTCCCGGTTGCCCCCACCGACCTGGCCTACCTGCTACGGGTCACTGGCTCGCTTACGCCTGAAGAAGTGGCGACGCTCGAACGCGACATCGCCGAACTCTGCCCGATCTTGCGTGCGCTGACCAGCCCGACCCCGGTGACTGGTCGTACCGAAGTTGTTGCGCCATAATCAGGCAAAAAGTTGGACGCCTTGCGGTCTTATACCAGTTGCAATTGCGCAATCCGCATTAGGTCTTGCTGCCCGAGCGTGTTGGAACACCATGCGCGGCAATCGGCAATCCAAAATCTCCAATCTGAAATGGCCTCACGTCATGCGACGCCGATATAACTCTTTGCGTGCCACATAATGCTCGGCAGGCGTACGAATGCGTACCGCCTGCTCGGGGCTGAGGGGGCGGATGCGCCCTGGAATACCGAGCACCAGCGAACCGGGCGGAACCTCCATGCCCTCAGTTACGAGTGCGCGTGCCCCGATCATCGAGCCGCGCCCGATGCGCGCCCCATTCAAAACCACCGCCCCGATGCCAATCAAGACTTCGTCCTCGATCAGTGCGCCATGCACAATCGCGCCATGCCCGAGCGTCACCCAATTACCAATGATGGCCGGAAAGCCCGGGTCGCCGTGAATGATGCAGCCATCCTGGACATTCGAGTAGGCCCCGATGGTGATCGGCACCGTATCGGCGCGCAGCACGCTCATCGGCCAGACACTGCTCTCAGCCCCTATGGTAATGGTTCCGGCAAGAAAGGTGTTGGGGAAAATGTAGGCGGTTGGGTGAATGTCAAACTCGTCGCGTAAGACTGGTTCTTGCTCGTTCATACGTGCCTTTGCATAGATATAGCTAGGTTCGATTGTACAAAATCTATGGTATCCTGGCAAGCGTGAAAAAGTTGGATGACTGCTCGCGGCGTAGCCGCGAGCAGTCATCCAACCACCTTTCCACACCCGTTAGGGTTACGCTATACGGCACATTCAGGCGAGCGACGAATGCTTGGCGATCAAGGTGGAGTCACATATGGATACCGCAGCAACGCAGCAGGTCTGGATCTATATCGGCGAGGGCGATAGTCGGCATGGGCAGTCACTGGCGCAGTGGGTTCTCGATGCACTCCGTGCGGCGGGATGCCCAGGTGCCACCGTGTTTCGTGGCATTGGTGGGTATGGGGTCAATGGCATGATGCGCTCTGATCTTATTGTGGATGCGCCCGGCCAGCTTCCTGTGATGATTACTTTTATTGATCGAACCGATCGCGTTGAGTTGGTGCTGCCAACCTTGCGCGAACTAGTGACTGAGGGCTTGATCGCGGTCAGCCCGATCCAGGTGATCCAGCATAGCTATCGCGAGGGTGGCCCCTTTCCACGTCACCTCACCGTTGCCGATGTGATGAGTCGTGATGTTGCCTGGGTTGGCCCCGATGCGCCGGTCAGTGAGATCGTGAGCCTCTTGATTGATCGCGCCTTGCGCGCCCTGCCGGTTGTCGACGATGATCTGCGCGTGATCGGGATCATTACCGATGGCGATCTGCTGACCCGCGGTGGTACCACGCTGCCCCTGCGCCTCCAGAAGCTCTTTCCCCTTGATGAACGTGCCGCTCAGGTTGCTGCCCTTGCCCAACAGCCCCAACGCGCCGCCGATGTGATGACGCTCGACCCGGTCACTCTCACCTTGACGACCTCGCTTGCGCATGCCGCTGAGGTGATGGCGAAACATAATATGAAGCGCATTCCGGTGGTAAATGCGGCGGGCAAGCTTGTTGGCATGGTCAGTCGCTATGATCTGCTCAAGACGGTCACCGAAGGGCTGCGTCAGCGCCCCGAACAGCAGTTGCGCCGCCCTAATGGCGAACTTTCAACCGTAGGGAGCCTTTCGATTGCCCCGATTCCCGTGGTGCGCGAGACAACTTCACTTGCCGAAATGCTTGACCAGTTGCTCGCTACGCGCAAGCGCCGTATTGTGGTCGTAAACTATAACAAACAGGTCATTGGCATCATCACCGACGGGGATGTTCTGCGTCGGGCAACGCGACCTGTGCCGGGTAGTGCGCTGCAACGCCTGGCGACGCTGCTGAGTGGCGGCAATCGCCCCGAAGGGCTTGAACTCGATCTCAAAGGCCGCACGGCTGCTGATGTGATGACGAGTCCGGTGATTACCGTCACCGCCGATACGCCAACGACCGAGGCCATCCAGTTGATGATTAGCTACAAGATCAAGCGTCTACCGGTGATTGACCAGCAAGGCCACGTCGTTGGCATCATCGGGCGCGCCGATGTGCTGCGGGCGCTTGAGCAAGGCCAGCACGAAGCCGAGCAGTGATTCGCGCATGAAATCCTTTTTTAGCTGGCCTCGTTCGGCAGGGATGCTTTTGCCGTCCACTGAATTTGCCATTGCGCTCGGTGCGGTGCTTGGGGCCAGTACACGCTTTACGATCACCAGTCTGGTTGCGTCCTTGCAGCCTGTCGGCTTGCCTCTCGGAACCCTGCTCGTCAACGTGATTGGCTGTTTCTTTATCGGTGTGGCCCAGACGCTCTTTCTGGAATTGATCAGCGTGCGCCGCGAATTGCAGGTGCTGGTGACCGTCGGTTTTCTCGGTGGCCTGACCACCTTCTCTTCGGTGAGCGTCGAGTTGGTACGACTGATCCAGGCGGGGGCGCTGCCCATTGCCGCAGCCTATCAACTTGGTTCGCTCGTCGGTGGCATCGTGGCCGTCCTTGCAGGGATCGCCTTGGCCCGTGCGATCCATCGTCTCGTGATCGCTAGGCTTCGCTCATGAGCTATCTCTTACTCAGTCTGGGGGCAATCGTCGGGGCGCTGAGTCGCTACCATTTGGTACGTGTGATCCAGGCTCGCTACGGCAGTACCTTTCCCATAGGTACCTTTGTCGTCAATCTCAGCGGGAGCCTGTTGCTCGGTATCCTTGCCGGGCTCATTGCTACCCATCCCGCTTGGCCGCTCACTTCGCTTCAGGCCCTTGCCGGGGTAGGCTTCTGTGCCACTTATACCACCTTTTCGTCTTTTATCTTCGAGACGATTCAGCTCTGGCGCCAGGGCAACCAGCGTAGCGCGATGCTCAACCTCTGCGGCCAACCCATCCTCGGTTTCGGTTTTGCCTGGTTGGGTATCTTTTTGGGGAGGGTGTGATGCTTACGACGATCGCCCACGCCGCAAGGCCTGTTCAACCATGTGCAACGCATGACGTACCGCCTGCCCGTGACGATCCACGGACACCTGGAGCTGCCGTAAGTGCAGCGCGAGTTCACTGAGACTGATTTGCTCGCCAGCATGGGCGTGATCGGTTGCGTGTGCTAACTCGTCAACGGGATGGTTGGCTTTCAGACGCCCAACCAGAGCTTGCATCAGGGGGCCTGGGGTAGTCTCGAACTCTTCGGCTAGCATCGTGGCGCACCGCTCGTACTGGCGCAACGCGCCGCTCCGATCACCGGCACGCCAGTATAGGCGCATCATCCGCCGATAGCACTGCTCGTTTACGTTGTCGTACTGCTGAAAAGCTGCGCCATATGCTAGCCCCCGCTCGTATTCACCGTGGGCCTCACAGTAACCCATCAGTTTATCGAGCAGCGCTAGATACATCTGTTGCAGCCGCTCACGCTCGACTAGGCACCAATCCTGGTAACAGCCGTCAAAGAGATCCCCTCGATAGAGATCCACAGCCTGCGCGGCCGCGCTTGCCCTTGCGTGACTCAATGTTTCGCCAGGCTGCCCCTTCGTTTGCTCAAAGATAGCCTCGATCTCAGCAACATCCAGCCAGAGTGGAAGATCAGGTTTGATCTGAATCCAGTCAGCCTCGATCGCCAAAAGCTCGGCAGCGATTGGCTCTGCCGGCAGATGTTGCAATTGCCAGAGCGTGCGCCGCAAATTTGCCCGTGATTGCGCGGTGCTCGTATTGCTCCAGAGAATACTCGCTAACCCTTCGCGTGCATGGGATCGTCGGCGATGGATCAGCAAGTAACACAGCAATTCCTGTACCTTGCGCACCTCTAGGCCCGTTACTTCAATATTGTCGTAACGCACATGCAAACGGCCAAAGAGCTGCACAGCAATGTTGCTCATGCCACCTCCTCACTGAGGCTAGAAGCTGGAAATGCCTTTTGCCGCATCAGAAAGCGAAGTGGATGTCACCCTTCGGAGGAGCCAGAAGCAGATTGAGGGGGTGCGACGCGATCAGTATAGCAGTTGATCCAAAAGAAAGTCAATTACAAACTGGTTAAACCCTTGATGACCCTTACATTCTGCCTATCCCTGCCAGCATTGCTGGCAGGGGTAGGCACACATATAGCAACCCTAACGGGTTTGTAAAAGCGGTTGTATGCTTGCTCGCGGCTACGCCGCGAGCAAGCATACAACCCATTTATAAATGATTTAGGGTTGCTATAGCTCTATCCCTGGCGTTCATCGTACTGCTTGCGATAGTATTCCAGGTATTCCCCAGATTTGATCGGTCGCCACCAGGCTTCGTTCTCGACATACCAGCGCACGGTCAATTCAAGGGCCTCATCAAAGGTGTGGCGCGATTGCCAACCCAGGGCACGCAGTTTGCTGCAATCGAGCGCATAACGTCGATCATGCCCTGCCCGGTCGGTCACGTGGGTAATCAGGCTGTTTGGTTTGCCCAGCATCGCGAGGATCTTGTGGGCCATCGCGATGTTCGACGTCTCGACTTCGGTACCAACATTGTAGAATTCGCCCAGTTCACCTTTGTGTAGCACCAAATCAATGCCTTCGCAATGATCAAACACATACTGATAGTCGCGTACCTGCAGGCCGTCGCCGTAAATCGGCAGCGGCAGGTTGTCAAGCGCATTGGTGGTAAAGAGCGGCACCGCTTTCTCGGGGTAGTGGAACGGGCCGATGTTATTCGAGCCGCGGGTCGTCGTGACCGCCAAGCCGTATGTTACGAAATAGGCATAGACCAGATGCTCAGCTCCGGCTTTGCTCGCTGAATAGGGACTCCGCGGTTCGAGTGGATCACCCTCTTTCGACCGTTGTGGTACCGGGATGGCCCCATAGACTTCGTCGGTACTGATCTGGTGAAACCGCTCAAGTTGCTGCTCACGCGCTACTTCCAGCAGCGCCCACGTTCCATTTACGTTCGTGGCAATGACGGCATCCGGGGTCATGATCGAGCGATCAACATGGGTCTCAGCCGCAAAATTGATGATCGTGTCGATCGCATGCTGCTGCACCACCTGACGTACCGCTGCCAGATCGCAAATATCACCCTGTACAAAAGCGTACCGTGAGCCAAATGCTTCAGCCCGTGCCAGGTTTTCTAGCCGTCCGGCATAGGTGAGTTTATCAAAAACAATGATCCGATAGTCACTATACTTTTCTAGCATATAGTGAACAAAATTCGACCCGATAAAGCCTGCCCCTCCGGTCACAAGTAAGTTACGCATAAGCCCTTCTTTAGAAAGAGTGAACCCTACCCTTGCTCCAGGCGCTCATTTTTTGCACGGGAAGTTGCGGCGAGCGCTTCTTTGTATGCACTCATCCGTGTCATCAAAGCTGGATCGCTTGTTGCAAGTATTTGTACGGCCAGCAAGCCTGCATTCTGTCCGCCACCAATGGCAACCGTCGCTACCGGTACACCGGCTGGCATTTGCACAATCGAGAGCAGCGAGTCGAGCCCGCTGAGTGCTTTCGTTTGCACAGGTACACCAATCACAGGCAGGGGCGTGCAAGCAGCGAGCATGCCTGGCAAGTGAGCAGCACCGCCGGCACCCGCAATAATCACCCGCACGCCTCGCTCGTGTGCGGTCACGCCATACTCAAGCATATCACGAGGTGTGCGGTGGGCCGATAGGATGCGCACTTCGGTCGCTACCCCAAATTCGGCACAAATGTCAATGGCAGCCTGCATCGTCGGCAGGTCGCTATCGCTTCCCATTACAATGCCAACCAGGTTTGTCATTAGATTGCCACCAGATCTGCGGCCTGTCGTGCACGGGCCTCTGCTTCAGCCAGCGTTGCCCCATATGCCGTGACGTGGCCCATCTTGCGCCCGATCCGCGCCTCACGTTTGCCATAGAGATGCACATGCGCCCCTGGGATCGCCAGCGCCGCTTCAAGTGCTTCAGGTTTAACTGTTCCATTCCGTTGACCAAGCAGGTTGATCATCACTGCCGCTGGCTCACGGAGGCGCACATCGCCTAGCGGCCACCCAAGTACCGCCCGTATATGATTCTCAAACTGTGAACAAACACATGCCTCGATCGTATAATGCCCCGAATTGTGTGGTCGTGGCGCCATCTCATTGTATTGCATCTGACCATTAGGCAACGCAAAGAGTTCGACGCCAAAAATGCCTATTCCATCAACCGCACGTACCGCATTCACGGCCAGTTCCGTCGCTGCATCCGCTTCGGTTGGGCTAAGCGGTGCAGGCACACGCACCACATGGCAGATATGATCACGTTGCACCGTCTCGACAACTGGGTACGCCTTTGTCTCCCCCGTACGCCCACGCACCACCATCACGGCCAGCTCCCGCACAAACGGCACCCACGCCTCGACGAGCAAGGCGTTCCCGCCTTTGCTCAGCCGTTCCCACGCTGGCCCGACATCTTCGGCGGTGCGCAGGGTTGCGTTGCCATAACCATCATAGCCATTCCGCCGCGCTTTCAAGACCATTGGCCACCCCAGGATCTTGCCGGCCTGCAACACTTCGTCGGGTGATCCTACCCCCTGAAAAGCAGGCACACTGAGCCCCGCCGACGCAATCCGCTCTTTCTGCGTCAGTTTGTCTTGCACTACGGCAACGGTCGCTGCGGTGGGAAAAACCGGCAAACCTCGGTCTTCCAGCGTGGCAAGAATCGTCGCGTCAACAAACTCGTTCTCTAGCGTCACCAGATCGCACTGCTCGGCAAAGCGAGCCAACGCCTCGGCCTCATCCCACGCTCCCACCACCTCGCGCCGCGTAAGGCGCCCGGCCGGGCTGTCGGCGAAGCGCTCGAAAATGACCGTCTCGAGCCCCAGCGTAATCGCTGCCTGTGTTAGCATCCGGGCGAGTTGCCCGCCCCCAAAAATTCCAATGCGCATCATGTCGGCCATGATACCGGTACATGCCGCTCGGTGCAAATTGAGCGCTGAACCCAATCCTTTGCAAGAATGAAATCATGTAGTGCCGACTTCAGTCGGCTTGCGGCTCAGCCGACTGAAGTCGGCACTCCCATAGACCCGATGTAAGATTGAATATTCATCAGCGACGCCGATCTGGAGGCAAAGGCGGCTCATTGTCGCCCCTGCGCTCTATTTTTCCTGCCTGAACCTGCTCTGTTCATTGGAAGCGTCACCGCGATTCTAAATGCTTAAAGCAATCATATGCGTAACCAACAAAACCACTTTCTTCGTCCCGTTCTTGTCGCCTTCATGACCTTGTTCGTTCTCAGCCTTACCTTGCCATCACCAATGCCTGTCCAAGCCAATGCTCCACGCTGTACCGATGGCTATGCCCTTTGGGCTGCCAACCAGCGCGGCGACAATATCATCGAGATGTCGGGTAGCGAAAATCGTATCAATGGCAAAACTCGTTCCTATGCCGATCTCCGTATCAGTGGCTCGAAGAATCAGTTGACCGAAGCCGTTGAGTATGTCACGCTCTTTCAGGATGGGGGCGATGCGAATCGTTATCCCATCCCGATCCAGGTTGTCTCCACCAGGGGAGCGGCGTTTTGCAAGAGCGCTCAGATGACCAGTTAGTTGCTAGCCTCGGCCAGGGCGGTACCCTCCCTGCCAATAGCTCGGTTCTTGTCAGCGCAACCTACCGCCTCCGCACAAATATGCAGGATAATCACGCCTCTAACCAGCTTACCTTCAAACTCACAACCCGTGTGCTCTTCACCGATCCAATGGGATCGCGTGCCACGACTACTCCGCCTACCCTCCTTCCTGTTGCACCTCCAACCTCGCCGAACCCTCCAGTCGCGTCTACCTTCCCTTTGTTATGCGCCGGTGGCCAGCGCAGTTTTCACCGAGCAGCCCTGAGGTTTGCCCGCAATTGCTGGCAGGCTCAGGGCTGCTCGGTGAAATGTAACTCCTGGTAACTCCTGGTAATCCCTTGTAACTCCTTGTAACTCCTTAAGCTACACTATTCCTGTAGGGACAAAATAGCGCACTGCGTTAAACAAGGTTGCTTTTACCATGCAAGTATAACGTGCCAGTCGCCTGTTGCTGCGACGAACACGAGGAGGTACATCGCCATGCTCACCGCCAGTCAGCGCGAGCGTATTCTTAGCCACCTGCGGCGAGGCTGGAAGCTACCCGATAGCCTGGTTCTTGAACTCTGGGAAGCGTACGAAACCCTCGAGAGCCAGACACCCACCACCGATCGCATGTCATTAGACGAGCGTGAAGAGCAGGAACTCGCGTATACACCTCATCGCAGCGCACATAACGGTCAACGTCGCTCCTTGTAGGCTACCCCAAGATTTAACTTAATTGCACCTCAGGCAACAACAGCCAGCATAGCTGGCTGTTGTTGCCTGAGGTGCAATCAGTTGTATAATAACAATCTTGTGATCAATGTCTACGCATACCAGGATCTTATGGCAGTCTCCACCAGGGTTGAACAACCCGCTACTCGTCTTGGTCTCCCCATCACCGATCTCACCATGCTGCTGGTGGTCTTGATCTGGGGCATTAACTTTACCGTTGTGAAAATTGTTCTGCAAGAGATCCCCCCGCTTCCCTTTGCGGCCCTGCGCTTTTCTGGTGCTGCCATCCTGCTTTGGCTGATCCTGCGCCTCCGCGAAGGCCCCCAGTCTCTCCCCAGAGGGTTGCTCTGGAAACTTACCTGGGTCGGTATTGCCGGTAATACGATCTATCAGGTTGGGTTTACCTATGGCCTCAAGTTGACGACCGCCGCGAATGCGTCGCTGATTATTGCGACGACTCCTGCCCTCGTCGCTGGCTTTGGTGCGCTGCTTGGCATCGAGCGCGTGCGCCGCATCGGGGTCATTGGGATCTTGCTGGCGATCAGTGGTGTCGCTCTTATCCTTGTTGCGCAAGGCCTCCAATTTCGTAGCGAGAGCATCGTTGGCGATCTGCTCTTGATTGGCTGTGCGATCGCCTGGACGATCTATACCCTCGGTGTCCGTACCCTTGGTGGAAGTTTGTCGCCCCTGGCAATTACAACCTGGACAATGGTTGCCGGTCTGCCAGGTTTGGTTCTGGCCGCCTTGCCTGATATGCTACGCACCAATTGGGCAACCGTTAGCCTCAATGTCTGGGCTGGCCTCGCGTATTCAATGGTGCTCGGTATCGTGGTCGCCTATGTGCTCTGGAATAATAGTGTGCGCGTTGCAGGCAGTAATCGAACCGCCATCTATGGCTGCGCCATTCCCCTCGTCGCAACCCTCGTCGCTTGGCCTGTCCTCGGCGAAACCCCAACCTATCTCCAGGGTTTTGGTGCTATCTTGATTGTGGTGGGTGTGCTGCTCAGCCGTCGCTGAGGTGCTGCTGGCGCTCGCTTGCTCGCTAGGAAGAAACTATGCTTGATCTTTGCCTCGATGCCAGTTGGTCTCTTCACTTGACCAGTGACCATCGTACGGCTCGTCTCGCGGCGACAGAATTGCAGACCTTCCTTGGGCAGTTTGGTGCCCCCGCGCTGCCACTGACCTCGGCCCCCCATGGCCCGCGTATTCTGCTCGATCATGGCCCCTCTGGCGATGGTTTTGTCCGTACTACCGATGCCCAAGGCCTCCGCCTGCGTGGCGATGGACCTCGCGGCTTGCTCTACGCGGTCTACGATCTGCTCGAGGCTCTCGGTTGCCGCTGGCTGACGCCTGATCCGGGCGGTACCCATGTTCCCGCTCTCTCTACTGTCTGTCTCCCCGGCCTAGCTGTTGCTGATCGTCCCGCTTTTGCCCATCGCAGTCTGATCATTGGTCACGATCTCTTCCTGGCTCAGGCCGAAGCATGGATCATCTGGGCGGCCCGGAATCGCCTCAATACGCTCTTTATCCATACCACGATCCACGAACCCGCTTTCGGAGCCTGTCGCCTTGCGACTTGGCGTGCCTGCCGTCGCCAACTGCTGCCGTTGATCCAAGATCGTGCGCTGCGCCTCGAAATTGGCGGCCATCACTTGCGCGATCTTTTGCCCCGCCGTTTCTTTCGCAAGGCCCCCGAGCTCTTTCGCTATGATGGCACGCGTCGTACCCCCGACTACAATTTCTGTGTCTCAAGCCCCCAGGCGCTTGCCTATGTGCAACAGTCCGCCGAGGCTTTCGCCCGCGCTTATCCCGAAGCCGAAGTCTACCATCTCTGGCCTGATGATCTGCGTGACGGGGGGTGGTGCCACTGTCCAGCCTGTGCCCGGCTCACG
This sequence comes from Candidatus Chloroploca sp. Khr17, assembly GCF_004138165.1. Classification (GTDB taxonomy): domain Bacteria; phylum Chloroflexota; class Chloroflexia; order Chloroflexales; family Chloroflexaceae; genus Chloroploca. Next base: position 6,878 of record NZ_RYFF01000031.1, on the reverse strand, counting down.
CCTTCTGATCAGGCCCTGCTTGCGACGAATGTTTTGGCTGAAGCAGTTCGTATCCACCAACCCCAGGCCATGGTGAGCTATTTGGCCTATCACGATACCGAGGCCCCCCCAACATCTGCCTCGCCCCATCCCGCCGTCCAGTTGCTCACCGCGCCACGCCTGCGCAGCTACGCCGCCGCCATTGATGCCCCGGTCAACCAGGTTGTCACTGCGCACCTGACCGGCAATCGTCCGCTCTTTGCCCATCAGGCTGTCTTTGAATATTATCTCGATGGCCTTCTTTTTAAAGCAAGCCCGCCCCCGCTCACTAGGATCATCGCCGCTGACCTGCAAGCCTACCGTGCCAACGGGGTGAGTTCGGTGCATGCCTTGCTCACTGGTGATCGTCCCTTTGCCTGGACTCCGCTCAATGCCTATCTCTTCGCCCGGCTTGCCTGGACCCCCGATAGCGATCCCGTTGCCCTCCGCGAGACCTACGCCACGGCGCGCACCTCTTCGGCTGAGTCCGCCAAGCACCTCATTGAGGCCTATGACGCCCTCGAAGCCGCCTGGCAACCAGTGCTCGCCCGCGACCCCGCAAGTGACCATGTGATGCGCATGAACCTCATCCCAGCACTTGATCCGGTCAATGCCCCGCCAATGGATGCCCTTGATATGCTCACCGAGCCGCAGCGCCCCGCCGAGCAACGCCTTGAAGCAATGCTCGCCACCACAAGCCAGTTGCAACAAGGCCAGCAAGCCTGGGCCAGCCTTGCGCCAGTGGCTCACCCTGATCTCGCTGCCGAAGCCGCCGAATGGCAATTGGCGGCCGAGTTACTCCAGTTTTTTCGGTTACGTCAGCAACTCTATGTGCTCGTGGCCCGCAAAGCCGCGCCTGCGACCCTGCGCGAAACGCTGCAAGAAGCGCAGGCAAGCCTTGATGTTTTGCGCGCCTGGGCTCAGCAGCATGTCCCCCCTGCAGCGCGGCCAGGGCACCTCTTGCTCCGCACGATCTTTCAATTGCACCTTGACCATATCGCCGATCTGTATCTGCTCAAGCCCTGGCACCGCCTCGGACTCCGTGCTCGTCGTGCCAGCGACCTTGCTCTCATGCTCTCTCGTGTGATCCGGCCATAACAATTTTGCCGCTCGTCTCGTTTTATAAACAACCCTTGCGCTTGCGGCTATTAATAGTCTGTCAACAAAGTTTTCCGACCTTCCTGGGTACGCGGGCGGCCCGCCCGCTTCGCGAGCACCAGCGGGCGGGCCGCCCGCGCACCCAGGGCGCGAAGTATCAGCAAACTTCGTTGACAGACTACTAATTAAAAATGACATTGGGCATAGCAGCGTGCCGACTGATGTCGGCATTCCCTGATTTGATGCTTGAAAACCCTGAGCCCTGTGGGATTCGTTACATTCTGATCGATTTTTCCTATCTTCTGTTTCCTGTCTTCTATTTCGTAATACAGCACAGATAATCACGGGATCTACCTATGAATACACTTGATTATGCAATTCTGCTTGGAAGTGGCGTTTTTGTTCTGCTTGGAGTCTATTGGGGCTTGATCAGGCAGGTTCTCTCGCTTGTCGGTCTCGTCGTCGGCATTGCGATGGCCGGGCGCTACGGCCCCGAGGTTGCCGCTTGGCTCACCTCATTTATCGCCGACCCGCTCGTTGCAGGGGTTCTCGGCTTTGTTGGTGTTCTGCTGCTCGTGAGTAGCCTGGCAAGCCTCCTTGCCTCGGTACTCCGCATGTTTGTTGGCCTGCTCTTTCTTGGCTGGCTTGATCACTTGCTTGGTGGCGTTCTCGGACTCATCCAGGCGATCCTGGCTGCTGCCATCATCGTTGTCGCGATGGTTGCCTTTCCCCTGCCGACCTGGTCAACCGCCATCGAAGGCTCGCTCTTGGCTGAAAATCTCTTGCGCATCGGCGGTCTCTTTCAAGTCTTCTTGCCCTTTGCTATGCCATCACTCTCGTACCATGTTGGCTTTTGAAGTAGGCTGCTAGACCCAATACCTTATCCTCAACGGGACACGGCCTGATACAGGTTCTCGTAGCGCGGCAACACCGCCTCGTACGCAAAATGGGTGCCCGCAAAAGCACGCGCACCTTCGCCGAGTCTGTTCCGGGCAACGGGGTCAACCAAAAGCTCGGCCATACGCTGGGCAAAGATGCGTGGTGTGACGGCGACTGCCCCTGTGATGCCGTCATGAATGATGTCCGGCGTACCCCCAGTTGGCATAGCCAGCATCGGCGTGCCCAGGCCCGAGGCTTCCAACAAGACCCGACTGAGCGGCTCGCCCCAGGTCGACGGAAAGAGCAACAGCGTGCTCCGTTTCATCAGACGCAACACCTCATCGTGGCTGGCCCAGTTGAGTAACTGCACCTGAATGCCCAGGGTGCCTAGTTCAGCCGTCAGATGGTCACGCAGTACCCCATCACCTGCAATCACGAGCGTGAAAGGTGGTACGTTGGGCATGCCAGGTGCGCGCAGTTCACGAAAGATCGCCGGAAGCAACCCCGCCCCTTTGTTGGCTTCGAGCTTGCCCACAAAGAGCAGTAGTTCACCTTGCCACTTCGTTTCTGGCGGGGCAGTTGCAATTGTTTCATTTGCCGCCATATCAAGCATATTAGGCAAGACATGCAAGCGTTCAGGTTGTACCATCCCGGTCAGGCGTTCGGCAATATAGCTACTCACCGCGATCACGGCATCGGCACGGGCGAGATACTGTGCCCGTCGTCGCTGATGCGCCAGCATATATGGAAGCCCTGCTAGGGCCAGACCCCCACGCAATGGCCCAAGGCGTGCCGGCAGTTCGGTGGCCAGCCCGGGCCAGCCGGCGCGACCATAGGGAACCTGATCACCGTGGAGACCAGTGGCAAAATAGTGCCAGGGCCAGTGGTCGCGCACCGTGACGACCACTGGAACCCCCAGTTGTTCGCCCGCGAGCACGGCGGCGGGCGCAGTTTGCACATGCTGGGCATGCAACACCTGTGGTAGCGACCCACGGCGCGCCTCGGCGACAATGACTTCGGCCAGCATGGGCCAGAAGCGCTCGTGCCGGAAATAGTTCTGAACAACAGGGATCGATGGGGCAGCATATCCGACCCGCACGGCAGGTACCCCAAGTGCATCAGTGTGAACCACACCCCGCTGACCACGGATAGGCACCAGCGCTGTCACCTGATGGCCCCTGTCCAGCAACCCACGCGCCAGGGCGTGGCTACTCCAGGCAGCCCCCCCACGGCCATCGGGCGGAAACACATCTGTTGGTAGCAGAATTCGCATCGTAGGGCCACGGCGGTGCCGTGGCCCGTTTATACCAAACCTACTTGATCGCCGCAGTTGCGCCAACCTCGGTAAGCTTCGCCTTGGCGGCATCGGCCTCTTCCTTCGAGACGGCCTCTTTGACTGGCTTGGGCGCCGCCTCGACCAGATCCTTGGCCTCCTTGAGCCCGAGGCTGGTCAACTCACGTACCACCTTGATCACCTGGATCTTATTGGCCCCAACTTCCTGAAGGATCACATCGAACTCGGTCTGCTCTTCCACCGGAGCGGCGGCGACGGCATCACCGCCAGCAGCGGCAACCATCGGCATTGCGCCCATCATCATCGGCGCAGCAGCCGTCACGCCCCACTTCTCTTCCATCGTCTTCTTGAGCTCAACCAACTCAAGCACATTCAGCGTTTCGATCGACTCGACAATCGCGGCAATCTTCTCACTCGACATGATGTATCTACTCCTTTATCCATTGCAAAGTTGCGCTAGCAATGCCTGCCAGCAAAACACGAGGTACGTTTATTCACCGGCTGGCTGCAGCTGGTCAATGCGGGCCTGCACGACATACGCGATATTGGAAATAGCTGCATTCAGCACCCCAACCACACCAGAGACTGGTGCCGCGACGCCACCGACAATACTTGCGAGCGCTTGCTCACGCGAAGGCAGTTTCGTCACCGCATCAAGCCCATCGGCCTGAATCGGACTGAAGCCCAGCAGACCACCCTTTACCTTAAGCGGGCGTGCAGTCACCCTGCTAGCATCAAGCAGCACTTTGGCAACCTTCGCCACATCGTCATAGGCAAACACAACTGCGGTTGGCCCCTCAAGGTTTGGCTCAAGACCTTCCTTGCCGGTATTGCGTGCAGCGATGCGCAGCAGTGTATTCTTGGCGACGACCAATTCGGCACTGTTTTCGCGGAGTTTCGCACGCAGCGTTGACAAATCAGCGACATTGAACCCGCGGTAATCGGTCACAACCGCCAGTTGCGAACGCTTCATCTTCTCGCTTAATTCAGCCACAAGATCAAACTTGCGTTGCGTTGGCACAGTATTCACCCCCTCTCATACGCAGAACAAACAAAAAAGGCCGCCAATGTCCTAGACATGGCGACCAGAGGCAGAGCACACCGTGCCCAGATGAAGGACAGCCTCGGGCTGCCCAGATCATGCCTCAGATCTACCTCGGTCGGCGGCCCGCAGGCCATTAAGGACAAATGCCACCAGACTGTCTAGGGTAGGTATATGAACAATGAGTCGTTAATTCAGCGCTGCACCCTGCGCCAGCAATGGATTGACCGGAACACCGGGACCCATCGTGCTCGCCAGGGTCACACTGCGCACAAACGTTCCTTTGGCTCCGGAAGGTTTCGCCCCTTTGACCGCATCCATCAGCGCCACAAAGTTCTCGTGCAACTGTTCGGGCGTAAAGCTAAGCTTGCCAATTGCCACATGCAAAATACCGGTCTTATCGTTACGGAACTCGACGCGGCCACCACGCACCTCGCGGATCGTCTTGGGCAGATCCTCGGCAGGCACGATCGTGCCGCTCTTGGGGTTGGGCATCAAGCCACGTGGGCCAAGCTTCCGACCGATGCGACCAACCTTGCCCATCATATCTGGGGTTGCGATGGCAACATCGAAATCAAAGAAGTTCTCTTTGTCAACACGTGCAATCAATTCATCATTGCCCGCAAAATTAGCCCCTGCATCAAGCGCCGCTTGCACAGCATCATTCTGGCAAAAGACCAGCACACTCACCATCTTGCCAGTCCCGTGTGGCAGCGCAACGGTGGTGCGAATATTCTGATCAGCATGGCGAGGATCAATCCCAAGGCGAAGATGCACTTCGACCGTGGGGTCAAACTTGACGTAGCTCGTCTCTTTGACCAGCGCGAAAGCCTCTTCAAGCGTATAGAGGCGATCTGGCTCGACCCGCGCAGCTACTTCACGATACTTTTTACCTTGTTTTGCCATCTTCATCACTCCTGGTGGTACAGGCGGGCTTTGCAAGCCCTCCCACGTTACAGCCTGGTGCGCGTTGCACCTAGTCAACAATCTTAATACCCATACTGCGTGCCGTACCAGCAAGAATCTTCTCGGCCGCTTCCAAATCCAGCGCATTCATATCCGGCAGCTTCTGTTCGGCGATCTGGCGGAGTTGAACCCGTGAAACCTGGCCTACACTGGTACGATTCGGAGTTCCCGAACCCTTCTGCGCACCTGCGGCTTTGCGCAACAGGTCAGCTGCCGGTGGGGTCAGCAATTTGGCGGTAAAGGAGCGATCACTAAAGATGGAAACTTCAACCGGCACGATACTACCGGCCTGGGCAGCCGTCTTCTCGTTGTACTCCTTCACAAACCCCATAATATTGATGCCATATTGACCCAATGCAGGGCCAACAGGCGGGGCCGGTGTTGCTTTCCCTGCGGGAAGTTGCAATTTGACGACACCAACCAGTTTCTTTGCCACAGTAGCTCTCCTCTGTGTGGAGGCGGATCGCCCCCTCCCTCATCGTCCCAACTCACATGCGGGCGACGAGGTGTACAGTATCTAATGAAGTCCGTCCAGCGGCCTTCACAACGACAGATCGATCAATCAACCAGGCGCGTAACCTGGAGAAAGTCAAGCTCAACCGGAGCTTCACGTCCAAAGAACGAGACCAGAACTCGCACACGTCCGCGCTCGTGATCGATGGCGTCAACCACACCTTCAAAATCAGTGAAGGGGCCATCAATAATTTTGACAGCCTGACCCTTCTGATAGCTAACGCGCACCTTGGGTGCTTCACCCTCCATCTGCTTGAGAATCGTCTTGACCTCATCGTCCTCAAGCGGAGTTGGTTTATTACCGTGACCAACAAAGCTGGTCACACCGGGGGTATTGCGTACAACATACCAGGAGTCATCAGTCAAATGCATTTGCACGAGCACATAACCGGGATAGATCTTTTTATTGACCGTCCGGCGTTGCCCATTCTTGATCTCAATCTCTTCTTCGGTTGGTACGATCACACGAAAAATCTGGTTACCCATCTCCATCGATTCGATGCGATGCTCCAGATTCTGTTTGACCTTATTTTCATATCCCGAGTACGTATGAATCACGTACCAACGCCGATCTTCGGCCTCTTTTTCGGTTGTTTTTGATGGAGTTTCCTCAGACACACCGAACCCCCACAATGGTTAGCTCTTCTAAAACTTACGAAACCAGACTTACCAGGGTGGTGTAGAGGAACAAGAAGATCGTGTCGCCAACAGCCAGGATTGCTCCAATAATCGTTGAAATCGTCAAAACCACGATTGTCAACCGAATCGTCTCTTCACGTGTCGGCCACACAACCTTGCGCAACTCACTGCGTGTTTCACGCAGCCTGCGCACAATGACGTTTTCCTGCTGTTCCTTTGAATCTTTAACCACTGTCATGTCGTTTCCTATTGCAGATTGAAGATTGCAGCCGGGTGCAAAACGCATGCTTATCGAGCTACGCACACCAGGCTGCAACCTGCAATAGATTCTTATGCTATGATCTTGGTGACAACACCAGAGCCGACCGTGCGGCCACCCTCACGGATGGCAAAGCGCAAGCCTTCTTCGATCGCGACGGGCACGATCAA